>NZ_CP019607.1:1801902-2402536 GCF_001998865.1 Tessaracoccus flavescens | reverse complement strand
CGGAATTTCAGGGGTTCCGTGTTACTTGGGGTAACGCTCGAGAGTGACCAGGTTACATCTACAGGAGTATTACCTTCTATGCTGTAACTTTCACAGAAACTTCGACTTCACTGATCATTTCTTACTCTCTGACTGCTCGACAGCGCAGTCCGAACGGCCCCACAACACCCCATCTGCAACGCCTGTCAGCTATCACACAAATGAGGTTTGGCCTCTTCCGCTTTCGCTCGCCACTACTCACGGAATCACTATTGTTTTCTCTTCCTGTGGGTACTGAGATGTTTCACTTCCCCACGTTCCCTCCAACTGCCCTATATATTCAGGCAGAGGTTGCCGGACATGACTCCGGTATTTCAAGGTTTCCCTATTCGGAAATCCACGGATCAAAGCTCGTTTACCAGCTCCCCATGGCTTATCGCAGGTTACAACGTCCTTCATCGGCTCTTGGTGCCAAGGCATCCACCGATCGCACTTAGTAGCTTGTTAAATCTACAAAGATGCTCGCGTCCACTGTGAAGTTCTCAAGATACGGGCGAGCCCAGAACATCCAACACCCAACCGGGCATCATCAGTCACTGGTCCGCAAGAGAGCGTTGCAAAAAACAACCGACCCCTCAGGACCCAACAGCGTGCTCAGACCACGATCCACCCACCAACTTTCCACTCCCACCCAAAAAGGGCAGGCTGTACTCACTGAACAAGCATCACAATGGCCGCAGGTCAATGTTCCACATTCCGGTAGCTCGCCTGACCGAAAACGTTCGCTTCGGAACCAGGCAATGGACAACCCCACAAAAAAGCGGGACTGCCAAAAGCTCCTTAGAAAGGAGGTGATCCAGCCGCACCTTCCGGTACGGCTACCTTGTTACGACTTAGTCCTAATTACCGGTCCCACCTTCGACGGCTCCCCCCACAAGGGTTAGGCCACCGGCTTCGGGTGTTACCGACTTTCATGACTTGACGGGCGGTGTGTACAAGCCCCGGGAACGTATTCACCGCAGCGTTGCTGATCTGCGATTACTAGCGACTCCGACTTCATGGGGTCGAGTTGCAGACCCCAATCCGAACTGAGACCGGCTTTCTGAGATTCGCTCACCCTTACAGGCTCGCAGCTCTTTGTACCGGCCATTGTAGCATGCGTGAAGCCCTGGACATAAGGGGCATGATGACTTGACGTCATCCCCACCTTCCTCCGAGTTGACCCCGGCGGTCTCCTATGAGTCCCCGGCATTACCCGCTGGCAACATAGGACGAGGGTTGCGCTCGTTGCGGGACTTAACCCAACATCTCACGACACGAGCTGACGACAGCCATGCACCACCTGTATACCGACCATAAAGGGGCACCTATCTCTAGATGTTTCCGGCATATGTCAAACCCAGGTAAGGTTCTTCGCGTTGCATCGAATTAATCCGCATGCTCCGCCGCTTGTGCGGGGCCCCGTCAATTCCTTTGAGTTTTAGCCTTGCGGCCGTACTCCCCAGGCGGGGTACTTAATGCGTTAGCTGCGGCACGGAGAACGTGGAATGTCCCCCACACCTAGTACCCACCGTTTACGGCGTGGACTACCAGGGTATCTAAGCCTGTTTGCTCCCCACGCTTTCGCTTCTCAGCGTCAGGAAAGGTCCAGAGATCCGCCTTCGCCACTGGTGTTCCTCCTGATATCTACGCATTCCACCGCTTCACCAGGAATTCCAATCTCCCCTACCTTCCTCAAGTCTGCCCGTATCGGAAGCAGGCTCAGGGTTAAGCCCTGAGTTTTCACTCCCGACGCGACAAACCGCCTACAAGCTCTTTACGCCCAATAAATCCGGACAACGCTCGCACCCTACGTATCACCGCGGCTGCTGGCACGTAGTTAGCCGGTGCTTCTTCTTCCACTACCGTCACTCTCGCTTCGTCATGGATGAAAGCGGTTTACAACCCGAAGGCCGTCATCCCGCACGCGGCGTTGCTGCATCAGGCTTGCGCCCATTGTGCAATATTCCCCACTGCTGCCTCCCGTAGGAGTTTGGGCCGTATCTCAGTCCCAATGTGGCCGGTCGCCCTCTCAGGCCGGCTACCCGTCGGAGCCTTGGTGAGCCATTACCTCACCAACAAGCTGATAGGCCGCGAGTCCATCCTTGACCGCCGGAGCTTTCCAACAACCCCCATGCAGAGGAAGCTGAATATCCGGTATTAGCACCTGTTTCCAGATGTTATCCCAGAGTCAAGGGCAGGTTACTCACGTGTTACTCACCCGTTCGCCACTCGTGTACCCCCGAAGGGGCCTTACCGTTCGACTTGCATGTGTTAAGCACGCCGCCAGCGTTCGTCCTGAGCCAGGATCAAACTCTCCGTTGAAAAAATATCAGCAAAACCACCCCAAAAAAGGGCAGCCAATAACTGTCAACTAGTTTGATACTGACAAAGTCCAAAACTGGACTTCAATCAATATTTTCAAAGGAATCCATCCCAGAACCGAAGCCCTGGAGACGGGTTCGCACGCAACTAACAAACCACAAAGATCTGTCAATTGCACTGTGCATTATATTTGGCATTGACTTTAAGCACGCTGTTGAGTTCTCAAGTTTCGGGTGCGTCCCGCACATCACCCAAGCCATCCAGGCTCAAGTTCCGTTTGGGGCAACTCGACCAACTCTACTAGCTGTTACTTCCGTCTGTCAAATTCGCATTTGACCGATTCGGAGTTCGCAGAAGTGATTGGAAACCCTGATTCATAAGGTGTTTCCGTGTCGGCAGGCTGCTTGCGCAGCTCTGCTGACTCTACTCCTTGCTCCTTCGCTTGTCAAACCCGGAGGCTTGAGGCGGACCAGCCGTTGAGTTGTTCCGTCGCTAGGCGACTCGATATAACTTACCGGCACCCCGCGCGGGGTGTCAAATCGCGGGAGGGATCCTCGGAACGCGCCGCGGCGCCCGGTCCCGGCCCCTGCGGAGAGGTCCGTCGGTCCCGCCGTTTGGTCGTCATCCGTGGGCCTCTGCGGGTAGCGTCGTTGACAAGGGACGATCGTTCGTTCCCCGGCCGGCGGGCGCCGCCACGGCGCATCGCCCACCCCCCGGAAGGAGCAGACATGACCTCACCCACCACCAGGCTCACCGACGCCGGCGTCAGCATCTGGCTCGACGACCTGTCTCGCAGCCGGATCACCTCCGGCAACCTCATCGAGTTGATCACCGACCGCAACGTCGTGGGAGTGACCACCAACCCCACCATCTTCCAGGGCGCCATCTCTGCCGGCGAGGGCTATGCCGAGGCCATCGCAGCCCAGAAGGCGACGGGAGCGTCCGTCGATGACGCCATCTTCGCGATCACGACCACCGACGTCAGGGACGCGTGCGACGTGTTCCGTCCCATCTACGACGCCACCCACGGCGTGGATGGGCGGGTCTCGATCGAGGTGTCGCCGGAGCTGGCGCACGACACCGAGGCCACGGTCGCCCAGGCCAAGGCCCTGCACGAGACGGTCGGCAGGGACAACGTCCTGATCAAGATCCCCGCGACGAAGGCCGGACTGCCTGCGATCACCGAGACCATCGGCGCGGGCATCTCCGTCAACGTGACACTCATCTTCGGCCTGGACAGGTACGCCGAGGTGATGGACGCCTACCTGGAAGGCGTCGCGAAGGCCAGGGCCGCGGGGATCGATCCCGGAGGCATCCATTCGGTCGCGTCGTTCTTCGTCTCGCGCGTGGACACGGAGGTCGACAAGCGGCTCGCGGAGATCGGCACTCCGGAGGCGGAGGCTCTCAAGTCGAAGGCCGGGGTGGCGAACGCCCGGCTCGCCTACGAGTTGTTCACCGAACGCTTCTCCCGCGACGACGCCATGGCGCTTGTCGAGGAGAGCGCGAACGTCCAACGCCCACTGTGGGCCTCGACCGGGGTGAAGGACCCGGACCTGCCTGACACCCTCTACGTCGAGGAACTCGTCGCGACCGGCACCGTCAACACCATGCCCGAGAAGACCCTCGAGGCGACGTTCGACCACGGGGTCATCACCGGTGACACCATCACCGGCAACTATGCAGAGGCTCACCGCGTGATGGACCAGCTCGCCGAGGTCGGGGTCGACTTCGCGGACGTGACGAGGGTGCTCGAGGAGGAAGGCGTCGAGAAGTTCGTGAAGTCGTGGCGCGAACTTCAGCAGAGCGTGAGTGAGGCGCTCGACGCGGCCTGAGGCAACAGCCGCCGCCCGGACCACCCTGCCGAGCGGGACCGGGCGGTTCCATGTTTCGCCCACCGTAGGCTCAGCCGTATCCGCCGAAAGAGCCAGCATGGACCAGAAACCGGAACCGTTCAGTTCGTTCACGACGCCAGGCTTCTGGGATGACCCGCACATCTCCAAGAGCTGCTGCGCAGCCACCTGGACCCCGGCAATGACCTCGCCTCGCGTCGCAAGAGCTTCATCGACGCCTCGACGAACTGGCTCACGGGCGCCCTCGGCCTTGCCCCGGGAGCGCGGCTGATCGACCGCTACACGATCACCGCCGCCTCCGGACAGCGCCGGTTCTACAACTGGATGCAGTGCCTCACCCCCAGCCAGGTGACCGGAGAGTTGGAGGGCGCGGGCTTCGTCGTCGAGGAGCTGGTCTGCGACGCGGCAGGCCCCCTTCGACCCGTCCAGCCCGACCTTCGCCGTGGTCGCGCGACGCCGCTGAAACACAAAACTGCCCCGCCATCAGGCGGAGCAGTCAATCTTGTGGACCGCCGTAGAGAGTTTGAGAACCCCTGCCCACACCTTAAAACCTTGTCCTTGCGCAGGTCACGGGGCCTCTACAACCAGGACCAGCACTCCTCCGAGCCTACTGTTTCCGATTCCAGGGGTCGAGTGGTGCGATCACTTGGGATGGCTCAAACCCTGCTGCGCCCCGAGCAGGTCGACGATCTGGTGGCGCAGTACGGCAGAGGCGCGACGCTCGTGGAGCTGGCATCCGTGTTCGGAGTGAACCGCCGCACGGTCGCCACCCACCTCACCCGGCGGGAGGTGACGATCAGCCGTGGACGGTTCGATCCCTCCCGCATCCACGAAGCAGCCGACCTCTACCTCAGCGGGTTGACGCTGGTGGAGGTCGGCGTGAAGGTTGGGGCGGGGCATCAGGCTGTCCGACGAGCGCTCGCTTCGCACGGCGTCGTGATCCGGCCGGGCGGGCGCTGTGGTTCTCGCATCACGGCATCCACTGCCGTGGGCGGTTGAGCCTAGACACGAAGGACCGGCTCACGCAGGCTCGCCTCGACGCCGTGGCGCTGGTGACGACGGACCGGAGCCTCGCGCAGGCGCGCACGGATGAGCAGAGCGACGCTCACGGGTCCCATGATGATGAACTTGAGCGCGTTCCAGCATGCCCACAGCACGATGAGGTGGAGCCAGTCTGGGCCGCCGTCGGCTGCCGAGCCAGAGCAGATGCTGGCGATCAGGATGTACGGAAGCGCGACCAGCATCGCGGGTATCCCCCACTTGAGTCCGCGACGTGTGCGGACGGCAGCGAGCAGTCGGCTGCTCGGCATGTAGCGGTGCAGGTAGTCGCGAGTGCGAACGCTGAGCGTCCAGATAAGGCGGACCATGACGGGCCTCTCGTCACACGTGTTACTCCGTCGAGGAGGCAGAACGTGTGTGAGTGCCCGAAGGCCGTCCCGGAGGACCCGCAATATGAGGAGAGCCTGCCTCACCATCCACTGTACGCCGGGGTCGGCGTTCACGGAACCCTCCGGCTCCCGCGTCGCCTCGCGCACCTCTCTGTAGGAGTGAGAGGAACCGACGATGACGAACCTGAGCGACGTAGTCCAGGACGAGCGCACAGCACGGATGGCGCCGTCGATGCTCGTTGAACCAGACGATGCGGTAACAGGCCGACTCCTGGGCGAGCTGGGAGCGCTTGAGTTGCTCCGACTCGCCGAACGTGATGACGTTGTGCCGGGGCTCAGTACCGTTGACGCTCAGGTGTGGCGTGCCCAGTTCCGGCGCTCAGACACTCGGACACTTGAGCAGAACCTCGTCGGAGCCGAGCGCGCCGGTATCGGCACGCTGATTCCCGGCGACAAAGAATGGCCTTCCGCTCGACGATCTTGGCGACCGACGGCCATACGTCCTCTGGACTCGTGGCACGACATCGTTCCTCGCGCGACCGCTCAGCGATTTCGTGACGATCACCGGCGCGAGGGCCTCGACGTCCTACGGCGAGCATGTGGCCGCACAGCTTGCCTCCGACCTCGCCAACGCTGAACGGCTCGTCGTGGCCGGCGGTGCCTACGGCATCGAAGGAACGGCCCATCGAGCGGCCCTGGCATCCGGTGGCGACACGATCGCGGTCATGGCGAACGGCGTTGATCGCCCCAACCCGATGGGCCACCGTGAACTGCTTGAGCGAGTAGCTGACCTCGGCCTCATGGTCAGCGAGGTTCCACCGGGCGCAGTGCCGACGCGCCATCGCTTCATTGCCCGGGCGCGGCTGATGGCCGCGCTGTCCGCGACCACCGTCGTGGTCGAGGCTGGCGTTCGCTCTGGATCGGTGACCGTCGCCCGGCGTGCGTACGAACTCGGCCGCACCGTCGGAGTTGTTCCCGGCCCGGTGACCAGCGCAACGAGCAATGGACCGCACGAGTTGCTGGAACTGGGGATCGCTCGCATCGTGACGCACTCTGAACAGATCATCGGTGTCCGCCAGGCGGAGGACCCCACGCCTGCAGGCGAGCGACATGCGTACGAGCACGCTCGCACGGCGACGTCGCGGTCGGATCAACGGGTGCTGTAGCCACTCACCACGCGGCCCAGTCGGGCAACGCCATCGGGTGCGTGAAGCGCGGCGAGTAGACTCTAGCCATGCGGTTCTGACGCCTCCTCGCGGAACCTTCGTTCCTGCGGAAGGAGTCCTGTGAGCGGTCGAGAGTTGACGATGGACTTCGCGGGGTCGCTTGTTCGCCACCTCGGGCTGCAGATGTACTCGGGCGCGGTGCCAGCCATCGCGGAGCTGGTCGCGAATGCCTACGATGCCGACGCGACCTCCGTACAGATCGAGGTTCCGCTCGACACAGCTCTCGACTCGAACTCTGAGATCGTGATCCGAGACGACGGTCTCGGAATGACCTTCGAGGACGTAAACGACAAGTACCTGCTCGTCGGGAGGGATCGACGGGCCTCCGGTGCAGATCGTTCGCCCGGTGGACGACTTGTTCTCGGGCGCAAGGGCCTCGGAAAGCTCGCCGGTTTCGGCATCGCGAAGATCGTCACGATTACAACTGTCAGCGACGGCCATCTCACCTCATTCCAGATGAGTTACGACGACCTCGTGAGTAGCAACACCAACACGTATCGTCCTACCGTGCTCGAAGACAGGGTGCTCCTACCGAATGAGACGCGCCCCAACGGGACCGAGGTGCGTCTGACCGAGCTCCAGTTGAAGAATCGCATCCCGTCTGCATCGTTCCGACGGAGCATGGGACGACGATTCTCGATCCTCAGCAATGCCTTCCAGGTGAGCCTCAACAACGACGCACTTGCGTCGGACGAGACGGAACTCCAGTTCCGCTATCCGGAGAACGGTCTCGACACTGTTGACCTGCCAGGCGTCGGAACAGTCCAGTGGTGGGTCGGATTCACCGAGAAGCCGATCAAGAACGATGACATCCGAGGCATCTCCGTGCTCTCCAGAGGCAAACTGGTCCAGACCCCGTTCTTCTTCGACATGAGCGGTGGAACGCAGAACCAGCTGGGGCTTCAGTACCTCACCGGCGAGGTATTCGTGGACGGACTCGACTCCTACTCTGACGACTTGATTGCCACCGACCGCGCCACAGTCCTCTGGGAGCATCCGATCGCACAGCCGATCCTGGAATGGGGCCAAGGCATGCTGCGGGAGTCCCTGCGCAAGTGGGCCGCTGCCCGCGCCAAGAGGCAGAAGGAACGTCTCAGAGTCTCCACGACCTACATGAAGCGGATCGAGAAGTTCCCGGAACGTCAGCAGAAGGAGCTCCTCAAGGCGATTCAGACGCTCGCTGATTCTCCGACGATGGAGTCTGACCGGCTCGATCAGATCGTCGAGATCCTTCTGAACGCCTACGAGAACGAGCAGTTCTTCGCACTGCTCAAGGAACTCAGCGAACTCACCGCATCTGACCAGAAGTCCATCCTCGACTTGATGAGCGAGTGGGACATTCTGGAGGCCGTCCAGGCCGCACAACTTGTACGCGGCCGGGTGGTCGTGATTCAGACCCTCAAGCGGCTCATCAAGGAACGCGCCCCCGAGAAGCCGACCATGCAGGACCTTCTGCGTGAGCATCCGTGGATCATCGACCCCATGTGGCAACTGCTCCATCACGAACGTTCCCTCGAAACGGTCTTGCGTGAGACATTCCACTCGGAGGTCAGCGAGGGAGATCAACGCAGGCTCGACTTCCTCTGCATCGGAGACAGCGGCACCGCGATCGTCGTCGAGGTGAAACGGCCCGGCGACAAGATCGGCCTCAAGGAACTCGGCCAACTGCGCGGTTACGTAAACACGCTTCGTGACCGGAACGACAAGGCGGGCAACTTTTCTACACAGCGTTCCCAGATTCTCGGCGTGATGATCCATTCTGGGCTCAAGGACGAGCCTGGGATCAATAGCGAGATTCAGAGCATGAAAGACCTCGGCTACCGAATCTCACCCTGGGATCACCTTCTTGAGGCCGCCGAGCGTCTTCATCGTGACTACCTCGACGTGATCGCTGAACGCGCACCTCAGGACGACCCACGGATTCAGGCAATCCAACGCGACTCCGCTACGGAGACCGCACCGAACACGGACATCGGGCCGGATGAGGACAACGCCGAATAGTCCCTACGCAGCCCGTCCTTCGAGTGAGTTGAGCAGCGCACCTGCGATCCTGGCTGCCATGCGTACGGGGACGGCATTGCCGATCTGACGTTCAACGGCACCTCTCGTACCGGCGAACTTGTAGTCCGGCGGAAACGTCTGAATCGCCGCCGCCTCGCGCAAAGTGATCGGCCGATGCTCCTCCGGATGCAGAAAAGGCCCACAAGCCGGGGTTGTGCACCGAGTCGTCATCGTCGGCGCAGGCTGATCCCAGTGAAGCCGTCCGTATGACCCGGACGCCCCGCTCTTCTTCTCTTTGGCCAACTTCTTGTGGCATTCGAGCTGAAGGTGCTCCGGAAGGTCGCGGCGATTGCCACCCACGGGGATCGCTTGAACCCTTCTGAGCACGTTGTCCGGCAGGGTGCGATGCACGCCGAGCGGATCATCAGCAGGGACTTCAGCCTCCAGTTGACGGAAGGCGTCTCGCACTGTCACGGGCGTCTCGGGATCGGTTGTAGTGAGAGACTGCGGGAGTGGGGTGCGCGTGCCGCGCAAGGCCAGGATGATGAGTCGCTTGCGTCGCTGCGGTACGCCGAACTCGACCGCATTTACATGGTAGGCACGCGCGTTGTAGCCCATCCGGCTCAGTGCAGTCAGTAGTTCTGTGGACCGCCTGTCACGCCCCAGCCCGGGCACGTTTTCGACCAACACGGCGCGGGGTCTGAGCGCTCGAACGAATCTGACCGTGTGATTCACTAGATCGTTGCGAGGATCGTCGCCCTGAATGCGACCTTCTGCGAGCGAGGAAAATCCTTGACAAGGCGGGCACGCCTTCAGCAGCGTCAACTCGCCCGTCTTCAGCTCTAGCTCGCGCTTCACCTCGGCTGCGCTAACCTGCCGAATGTCCCGCTCCCACAGCCGCGTACGTTCGTGATTCAGGCGGTAGGACTGGGCAGCGGTGGTGTCAAACTCAACAGCGCCGATCACGTCGAACCCGGCATCGATCAACCCCTGGGTTGCTCCACCAGCACCGGCAAACAGATCGACTGCTGTGGGCCGCGAACCTCCCGAAGCGCCATCGATGCACGTCTCATCCGGGAGCGAGTCTGTTGGCTTGTGCACGGTCGTTCGCACTCAACACCTACCTTCACTGCCTCGGCGAGTTGTCACCCTTCGGTTCCCGGCTGACCACGATCTTGCGGCGGGCACGCAGCAACTCATCTTCTGATCCTACTGGGTGGGTCTGACCTCCTGGCCCAAGGTCTACAGGCGACGAGACTGCAGTTCGGCTCGCACCTGAGGACGCGTGCCCGATGGCGCTGTGGCGATGTCCGTCGCCTGTCTGAGCGCGGCCCTTGCCCGTGCGGCGTCGATCTTCTGGGCGGCTGACTCGGGTGGGGCACCGAGGGCTGCTTCGTCGGTGACGCGGTGGCGGTCGCGGTAGGCGGCAACCACGCGGGCGGCCTTGCGCCAGGTCGCGGCTCGTCGCCGGTCGGTGGGCGCTACTCCAAGAGCGTTGGTCCACGGTGTGCTCTCCGTGAGTGCGGCTTCGAGTACAGCGTCGGCGCGTGCCTCGATCAGTTCCTCTCGCTCGTCGAGAGCCGCTCGCATCTCAACGTCGATGACGCCGTGCGCCGATGGGATGAGGCCGGCGATGAGGCGCGCTGGTTTGCGAGTCCTGCCCGAGCCTGCGGGACGGGCGGTGGCCCGCTCGACGCGGTAGTGGAGGACGGCGGCGATGTCGTCCGCGTCACTTCCGAGCCGCTCGGGGTTGTCGCCCGCGGCGACCAGGAGCGTCGCTGCGGTGACAGGACCGACTCCGCTCAGGGACAGCAGCGTGGGGTTGACCTGCCGGACGAGCATCTCCAACTGTTGTTCTATCAGGTCGATCTCGGCTTGCATCGTGAGGTGTCGGACCGCGAACCGTCGCAGTGTCTGCCGGGCGACGACCGCTGGATCGGCGGACGTGATTGTTCCGGGCCGAGTCTTGGCGAGCGTGTTCACCAGACGCTGCCCGCTGAGAGCGCGGAACGCCTGTCGCACGAGCTCGGGTGCGGTGATCAGCAGCGCGTGGATCTGGTTCATCACTTGCGCTCTGGCCTTGGCCGCCGAGCGCCGCTCTGCGAGGGGGATCCGCATCGACTCGACCGCGCCATCACCAGACTTTGGGATCGCGGTGTCCGTTCCTGCGAGGACAGCGACCGCTGCCTGGTGGGCGTCGAGGGGGTCGGACTTGCCGCGACGACGGCGGGCTTGCCGGTCCTGTCGCGCGACTTCGATGACGGTCAGCCCCGCCGTGGTCAGCGCGCGTGCGAGGCCAGCCCCGTACGACCCCGTTCCCTCCACCCCGATACGGACGACATCACCGTGCGCGTGGAGGAACGCGACGATCTGCGCGTAACCGCGACCGTCGGCACGGAACTCTCGGTCCGCGACAGGTCGGCCCACGAGATCGAGGATCGCGACGTGATGCGTGTTCTTGTGCGTGTCGACCCCGGCGACCAACTCGGAGCCTGGTGGCAACGGGTTGGTCAGCGGCGGGTCGAGTGTCATGCTCGTCATTGACGAGATTCCCTTCCAATGGTGATGAACGTCACCGCGGGTCGGGTGAGTGCAGACAGCACAAAGGTGAGACGACTTTCCGGTCAGGCTCCTATCAAGTCATGTGCCCGCCCGGCCCGCAGCGACCCCGGCGTCGACGGACAGATCCACAAAAAGACAGCCGCGAACGGCGTCCGTGTAATTTCGGGTCACGCCGGCGCCGGAGCCGAATCCATCATCTCTGTGTAGCCGTTGGTGATCCTTCAGTTGTTGGTGTCGGTTAGGCGCTGAGTTCGAGGATGGGGTCGCTCACCTCCTCGGTTCCGGTGTCGGGGATGAGGGTGAGGCGGGACTTGGCGAGGATGTCGAGGCCGAGGTAACGGCGCCCTTCGGCCCATTCGTCGGTCTGCTCGGCGAGGACGGCGCCGACGAGGCGGATGACCGCGTCGCGGTTCGGGAAGATTCCGACGGAGTCGGTGCGGCGGCGGATCTCGCGGTTGAGCCGCTCGTTCGGGTTGTTGGACCAGATCTGCTGCCAGAGCCCTTCGGGGAAATCCGGTGAACGCGAGGATGTCCGCCCTGGCGGTGTCGAGGTGCTCGAACGCGTCGGGGAGCTTGTCCTCGACGTAGTCCAGGAGTCGGTCGAACTGTGCGTTCACGGATGCCGCGTCGGGCTGGTCGTAGACGCAGTGCAGCATCGCCTTGACGGCCGGCCACATGTTCTTCGGTGTCACGGACATCAGGTTGGCGGCGTAGTGGGTGCGGCAGCGCTGCCAGGAAGCTCCGGGCAGATTCGCCGCGATCGCTTCCACAAGGCCGGGATGCGCGTCGGAGGTGACCAGGCGGACGCCGGACAGGCCGCGGGCGACGAGGTCAGCGAAGAACGAGTTCCAGGCCGCGCCGGTCTCGCTAGTCGCGACCCGCAGGCCGAGGACCTCGCGGCGCCCGTCGGCGTTGACGCCGGTCGCGACCAGGACGACCGCGTTGATGACGCGGCCGCCTTCGCGGACCTTCATGGTGAGCGCGTCGGCGGCGACGAACGTGAACGGCCCGGCGTCGTCGAGCGGCCGGTGGCGGAACTGGTCGACCTGCTCGTCGAGGTCCGCGGCCATCCGGGAGACCTGCGACTTCGACAGTGAGTGGATCCCAAGTGTCTTGACGAGCTTGTCCATCCGGCCGGTCGAGACGCCGGCGAGGTAGCCGTTTCGTTGCGCGAGCCGGTCTGGGCAGACCTGACCCCATTCCGCGCCGACGACGGCGTCCGCGTCGGCGGACAGCAGCGCGTTGATCATTGTCTGCAGCAGCTGCCGCATCAGATCCGGCGACGCGTCGGTCAGGGCTTCACCAAGCAGGCGGGCAGGGATGCTCCTATAGATGTCAAGCGGCTGACGATAGTGGTTTGTGGGCGTGCACCGAGAGGGCTGCAGGCTTGGTGAGGAGATGGAACATCTCACGGGCAACGGCGCGCTTGAGGCAGCGGATGATGTCTTTCTTCGAGAGACCTTCAGCGGTGCGGCGTGCGACATAGGCGCGAGTCGGCTGGTGGAAGCGCATACGGACCAGCGCGACGGTGTAGAGCGCGTTGTTCGCGGCGCGGTCACCGCCGCGGTTGAGTCGGTGTCGGTGCTGTCGCTTTCCGGAGGAGGCGGGGACTGGTGCGACGCCGGCCAAGTGGGCGAACGCTGCCTCGGAGACGAGGCGGTTGGGGTTATCTCCAGCGGTGATCAGCAACTGCGCCGCGACTTGGACGCCGACACCGGGTCGTTCGAGTAGTTCCGGCACGGCTTGGCGGGTGAGATCGGTGAGTCTGCGGTGGAGTTCCTTCACTTCCCTGTCAAGGTCGCCATGGCGGCGCGCCAGTGATCGCACAGCACGTCTGCAGGCGACACCCGGATCGGCCAGGTCGGTTCCAGGCCGAAGGTTGGCCAGGGTTCTGATCATCCTCGCGGTGGTCAGCGGTCTCATGAGTTCTCGAAGGTCGGTGGGTCCGTTGACCAAGAGCGCGCGAATCTGGTTGATGCACTGGGTCCGCGCCTTGATGGCAGAGCGCTGGACCAGACGTAGACACCGGATGGATTCCACAATTCCGTCTCGCGACTTCGGCGTTCCGGCAGCGCGCCCTGATGCCGCTGCGCGGGCAGCTGCATACGCATCCAGCGGATCGGACTTGCCATCCGCACGTCGAGCACTACGGTCCGGACGGTCGACCTCGACGACGGTGATGCCAGTGCCGGCGAGCACACGCATCAGTCCGGCGCCGTAGGATCCTGTGCCTTCGACTCCCACCATCACCAACTGGCCGTATCCGACCAGCCATGTCCGCAGCGCTTCGTAGCCGGAGGGTGTGGCCGGGAACTCGCGATCTGCCAGCTCGCGGCCAAGTGGGTCGACCACCGCGGCATGGTGGGTGTTTGAGTCAGTGTCCACTCCGCCGAAGACTTCTCGTGGCTTGGAGCCGTCGTTGTTCATGTTTCCGCCTTTGGTGCTAGATGCCTGGGACGGCACGTGACCGGGCGAGCGGGCGGACAAGACAGTGATGGGGGCGCTGCTCAAGCTCCTATGAGGTCACGCTGCTCGTCCGGTCACATGCACGGCATCCCCGGGCAGCGAGGCCGACAAATCCCACGCAAAGGCAATCCAAGACGCCTGTCGACAATCGAGTCAGACCCCAGCCCGGGGTTGCCAGACTCCATTCTCACTGTCGACAATGTTAAGTGCGGTCATCGTGATGATGCCTTTCGAGTGGAGGTAAGAGACTTCTCGAAGGATCACACGGTGACCGCGCCTACGTCGTGAACGACGAGCCGGCCACCGAGTGCTACACCACCTTAAGGGGCACTACTCCCACCCACACTGAGATGCCGACGCCCGAACTCCCCAAACAGGGTCGCTGAACCCGAACGGACTAGTGCGACCTCCACGCAGTCGTGCACCCGCAGGCCCACGGGCATGTGCGTGGTGCTTGTGCGAGCGACGACCGCCGAGAAGCGGTCACCTCCCCGCCCGGGAATCGGCGCTCACTTGCCGGACGCGGCCGGTCATGTCACCCGTGACCGGACGGTGGGAATCACCTTGTCGAGAAGTCGGAAGCGTGATCGATCGCCCACTGCGCGAATGAGCGTGCTGGGCTTCCGGTGACCTCAGCGAGAGTGAGGTAGGAGTCGGTTAGGTCGTCACGAGGTTCATCAATCGCGCCCGCGACGCCGTCGTAGCTCTCGAAGCCGAAGAGGAAGTCGGCGTTATAGGCGGCAAACCCGCCTTGGGCGCGATAAAAGGTCCGCGCTTCCTCAGCGGTCACCTCGGCCAACTCGATGTCCTCGCCGATTGCGGCCTCGATCGCGGCGACTTGCTCTCGCTTGGTCAACCTGTCGGGCCCGACGATCGTGTCGATCCGACCACGGCGTTGGGGATGGAGAAGGTCGGCCAAGATGACGTCGGCGATATCTGCCTCGTGGATCGGGCTGCCGGGCTGATCGGGGAATGGCTCGACCACACGGCGATGCGACCTGATCGAAGGTCCCCACATGAGCAGAGCATTGGTGGCGAACTCACCGGGTCGGACGATCGTCCAATCGAGGCCAGAAGCTGTGACAACCTGTTCGACCAAGAGGTTGTACGTCGTGTCGAACCCGGCGGTCACCGCCCCCGACGATACGACGACGATGTGCTCGACACCGGCACCTCGGGCCTGCTCGACCACTTCGGTAACTGTGTCTGGCAACGCAATAAGGACGAGCTGGGCCGCTCCCGCGAGGGCCGGTTCCAGTGTCGCGGGCTCAGCGAGGTCACCCGCCACGACCTGGGCCTCGGGAGGCAAGTCGGCACGATCAGGGCGACGTGACACCGCCCGCACAGGACGACCTGCCTGGATGAGCCCAGCCACGACGGCACGGCCTACCGAACCGGTGGCACCCGTCACCACGATGGGATCAAGAGTACGAGAGTGAGACGTCATTGTCTCATTCTAGGATGAGATGTATCATAGTGCAATGGGTCTCTCGCCACAGCGTGTACGCACTCGTCAGGCGATCCTGGATGGAGCTGCGAAGGAGTGGGCGCATGACCCCACTGTTGGCCTCGCCCGCATCGCTGCAACTGCTGGCGTGGGTCGGGCGACGATCCATCGCTACTTCCCTGACAGGGAGCACCTCCATCAGTCGCTTGTCAGCGATTCCTGGGCGACGCTGCGCGAGGCGATCGAGCAGGCCGGTCCGGGAACGGGGTCGGCATTGGAGGTGATCGAGCGGTTCGTCAGCGCGATGGTCCACTTGGACGACCGCATCCGGTTCCTGTTCACCGCCACGGAAGGCGCCGCCTCCGACGCGGATGCCCCGATAGCCAAGGCGGTCGACGCGCTGCTCATCGGTGAGATCGAACGAGGTCAGCGCGAGGGGATACTCGATGCGA
Source organism: Tessaracoccus flavescens (assembly GCF_001998865.1). Lineage (NCBI taxonomy): Bacteria > Bacillati > Actinomycetota > Actinomycetes > Propionibacteriales > Propionibacteriaceae > Tessaracoccus > Tessaracoccus flavescens. Next base: position 2,386,801 of record NZ_CP019607.1, on the reverse strand, counting down.
CCGTTCCCGCCGGCTGGATCGAGCGAATGATCTGGAGCACTGTATATACGGGGCTTGATGCCGCATCAGACGGCCTTCTCGCACGGCATCGCGTTGAAGACCTGATCCGACGAACCCTCCGTAGGGTCGTAGAGTCACAGCCCCCCGCTGGGTGATGACGGCTGTTCCAGCCAGGCAAGTGATGTCATGGCGAATCACGCATTGCTTGGTGGCTGTCGGCGTTGCTCAAAGCAGGGGGTACCGAAAGGCGTGGACTGCTTGGCAGGGATGATGCCGTCCCAGCCCCTTGCTTGGTGGATCAATCTGCGATCTGATCGCCTCGAAGAAGAACCTGTGCAGCATCTCGGCCCCTGCGCCCGACCTCACCTCGGTGGAATGGGAGTTGCGCAAAGTGGGCGGCGGCTAGCTGGTGCAGAACCCAGACCGGTTTGTGAGCCGGCGCGCCGACTGGCAAGTGGTGACCGAAGCGCAGCCGCCCGGTGACCAGTGGGACGACATCGACATGGTCTGGACGGTGTGCGCCTACGCAAAGTCCAACGCCGTCATCCTGGTGAAGGACGGCGTGACGTGGGACATCGGTGCCGGCCAGCAGAACCGCCGTGACTCCGGCCGGCTGGCGGGTGAAAAGGCCGCGGGTCGAGCCGCCGGCGGCGTGTATGCGGGTGACGCCTTCTTCCCCTTCTCCGACGGCCTCGACGGTGTCATCTCGGCCGGGGCCACCACGGTCATCCAGCCAGGCGGCTCGACGGGAGACCAGAAGGTCATCGACAGGACCGACGAAGCCGGCCCGGCCATGATCTTTACCGGCGAACGCCACATCCGGCATTGAGCGATTCGCAAAGCGGCGGCGTCGATCAGAAGCGCATCTGGGTGGCCAGCTGTGTGTAGTAGGCCTGCTGGACCGGGTAGTACTCGTCCCAGGAGATCGCCTCGACGTCCTGGCCGGTCTCGGCGGCCACCAGCCGGTCAAGGTAGTACTCCCACCCCGGGCCGACCGAGCCGACCTCATCGGGACTGTCGAAGGCCTGCACCAGGGTGAGCGTCGAAATCCCGTCGTGCTCGGTCACCTCCAGTGTCAGACGCCACTCGACGCCCGCCTCCTCGGCCCGCGCCTCAAGCACGTGCGGCCGTTCGCAACGGACGATGTGGAACGGCGTGCCCTCATGGCCCTCCTCGGCCGTCATGACCACCGTGACCCGGCCGTCGGCACAGTCCCCGGTGTAGGTGCCGTACCAGCGGCTCAGCCGGGTCGGGTCAGTGAACGACTGCCAGACGTCGTCGGCCGTGCCCCGGAATGTGCGAGCGACGGCGATCTCGTTGTCGCCGCGTAGGCGGCCGGTTGTGTGACGGATCATGCGGACTCCTCCGTTGTGTGCGGTATCAGTCATGCGTTCACCGTATGGGTGCCAGCGATGCAGACGCTTGGAGATGCGCGCCATCACGGCCACGCTTACGCTGAAACCATTGATGGATCAGACCCGAGGAGTGCTATTCCCCTCCCACCTGCCAACGTTCCAGCGATTCGCCCCTCCGCCCAGCACAGCGGAACTGGCTCAGTGGTTCTGGATCTACCGCGCCCAGGCCGCGCTGGACGAGGCGAAGGCCACCCCCGAGTACCTCATGATGACTCAGACCGGTAGCCGCTGGGGGTAAACCCAAGCACACTGCGGAAATCGCCGGTGAGGTGCGCGTGGTCGGTGTAGCCGAGATCAGCAGCGATCGTCGCGAGAGAGATCTCGGGTTGCTCACGCACCAGTTGAGCGGCGTCCTGTAGTCGCCGACGTCGGATGATGGCAGCCGGTGGCAGGCCGATGTATCGGTGGGTCATGCGTTGCAGCGTGCGCAGCGATACCGCGAGCCGGGCGGCAGCCTCGGCGGGGGTATTCGCGCCGCCCTCACCGATCAACACTTCCGACATCATATTCGCGTGACGCGCGACGGACGAGACCTCGCCGACACGGGCGCTGAACCATCGCGCGAACACGTCTACTGCCTCCTCACGCCAATTGCTTGCACTACCCATCGCCGCGCCAACCTGGTCGTGAAGGGCGGGAGCGCTCAAGGGTTGCTCGGTATCGACAAGCGAACTCGCATCGGCTGTCAACGTGCGCACGGCTGCGGGTCGCAGAAGTGCACCCACTGCCCAGCCGCTACCCCGCAGTATCCGTTCGCTCATGCGCGTCGTCGCGCCCACGAGCGATACACCCTGCGGCTCGACGACGAGATTCAGGGCTGGATAGCCGACGACCGTCTGACGTGAAACGACACCCGGATCGAGGTTCCACTCCGGTATCCAGAACCACTGAACCAGATCCTCCGCAGCATGAGGGGGCGCGAGTCGGTGGAAGGCAGGCAGTCGCGAGGGAAACAGCACCCCTCGCGACTGATCGAACATAGATCCAGAGTAGATGCGCGGACAACGTGACGCGCATGTACAAGCGGCCAGCTCCGTGACGACCTTACGGTGGCTGTATGACAGATAAAGAAACACCGAGCCGGGGTGTCACCGGCACATTCACCACGGAGGGCAGGCCTCACGGCATGACCTCACTGACTCCCTTCCTCGCGCTGACGGATGCTGCGGGCGCGATCGAGTTCTACCGCGACGTGTTCGGTGCCCGTGTCATCGACGTCACTGAGATGAATGGTCAGTTGGTTCACGCCGACCTCAACTTCGAACTCGGCCAACTGCAAGTCGGGGTTCCCAGCCCGGACTACCAGCTTGTGCCGCCACCGGACGACGACAAGGCCTGCTACTCACTCGGACTCTACGTTCCCGACGTCGATGCCGTCGTCACGCACGCGGTCGCCGCTGGGGCAATCGTTCGCGAAGAACCGGCTACCTTCGTCTCGGGCGACCGCTACGCCAGCATCCGCGACCCGTTCGGTGTGCGCTGGACGGTGATGACCCGCGTCGAAGACCTGTCCGAGGAAGAGAGTTCGCGCCGTGTCGCGGAGTGGGCCGCATCATTCTCGTAGTGCGACTGCCTGCACTGCGAGCGGAAGGCCGTAGGAGTCGTTCTCGGCAAAGTAGGTGGCTCGCTTGTACGCACTCGCGAAGGCAGTGTTGATCTCTACTCCGGCGGCAGTCCGTCGTTTCCTCGATGTTGGCTGTCCCAGCGAACAACTGGAGGTTCGGCAGGAGGTTCACGGCAACCGTTTAGTTGTCGACCTTGTCGAGCGGGACACCGGCGTCGAGGAGCATTCTCATCGTAAATCGAGACAGGGGGAAGATGTGGTCCTAGTGGACGTCCTTGAGGTGGACCGGCTCGTCGACCTCGGCGTTTTCGAACGTGAGGCGCTTGTCGACGCGTTGGCCCTCCCTGGCTCTATAGTCCTGGCAGACCAACATTCGGATGATATCGGCGGTTGTACTGCTTGAGTTGGGTTTCTCCGGTGGTGGCCGTACAAGATTGGGGGCCACGCGCGAACTCGCTGCGGGGCTGTCAGCGCTCGGCATGCTCCTGAAGCCAGGCGGTGACGGTGGTCTGCCATCGGCTGGGGTCGGAGTTCCAGGAAAGGGTGTGCCCAGCGTCAAACGTCTCCAGGTCGACAAGGTCCGGTCGGGCGTCTCTGAGGGTTTGTGAGAGCCGGATCGGCACGGAGTCGTCTCTGGTGCCGTGGAGGATCAGGGTCGGCGTGGTGAGTTCTGCGGCTCGTGCCGTCCAGTCGAAGGGTCGGAGCGGGATGCGCCCCGGTAGGCCGAAGGTGCGAGCGAGCGGGTCATGGTGAGCCACGGGATTGCGAGGTAGCCGGCTGCGGCGGGCAGCCCGCTGCGGGCGCAGTTGGTCTTGATGACTTCGGTCCAGTTGAGGACTGGTGAGTCGAGTACTTGCGCGGCGATCAGGCCCTGGTGTCGAGGTCGGGCGGCGATTTGGAGGGTGATCGCGGCACCCATTGACCAGCCGAAGAGCACGATCTGTTGGGCTCCTCGCCTGATGGCGTATTCGATGGCTTCGTCGTCACCATGCCTACGTTCTTCGATTCGACTGCCGACGCTGCCGAGGCGTCCGAAGCCTTGCGCGGCCTCGCGCACGCGAGCCGGGGCTTCGATCAGCCCGCCGAGATGTACGGGGTGATCGGTGATCTGTCCTCGGGCATGCGCTCGCTGCGGCAGGCGCTCGACCAGATCGCTGATGTTCACGAGCGCAAGGCCGCGCACGCGTTCAACGACGCCGGGAGCCACGAGGCCGGGGCGCTGGACGCGCTCGCCACTGCGGAGGACCTTCGTCAGGCCGCGAACCTCGTCGACCGGGCGTACGACCGGCTCGCGGAACGCGAAGAATCGCCACGGCAACGTCTACTGCTACTTCGTGTGCTCGGGTCGGCTCTCCAAGCGCACCGATTGCACACGCCAGGCGATGCTCATCGAGGATGTCGAGAAGCTCGTCGAGGACTACTACACCCGCGTCCAGATCACGCCCGCCCAGCAGGACGCGCTCGCGGGGATGCTCCACCACGAGTTCGACCGGCTCATGGCCGCTGAAACCGAGGAACTGGAACGCCTCACCACCAACCGCGACCGGCTCGAAGGCGAGCAGGACCGGCTCATGCAGGCGCACTATGCCGACGCGATCCCGCTCTCAGTGCTCAAGCGTGAGCAGGACCGCATCGTCGCCGAACTCGACCAGGTGACCCGTCGCATCGACGCCCACCACGGCGACTACGCCGACGCCCGCGCCCACCTCGACGACGCCCTCGGACTGCTCGCCAACTGCGCTGACATCTACACCCGCTGCGACGACACCAACCGGCGGCTGTGCAACCAGGCGTTCTTCACCAAGGTCTTCATCGATGAGGACAACGAGCTGCGCGTCGAGCACAACCAGCCGTTCGAGATGCTCCTCGATCCGCAGGTCAACGCGAACGCCCTGACCTGGGCCGCAGACGAACACAAGGCCCGAACCTCGACCAACGTTTCCGTTGGCAAGGGTTCGAGCCTTGTGCGTGATGTGGAGCTAGGGGGATTCGAACCCCCGGCCTTCTCATTGCGAACGAGACGCGCTACCAACTGCGCCATAGCCCCATGCTTTTCAGCATCGGAAAGCTTAGCAGCGTGAAGCGATCTGCTCCAACTCGCCCTACTCGCCGATGGCGCGGGGGCGGAACTCGGCGATGTTGTCTGCGGTGTGCTCGTCCGAGGCGTCCTTCTCCTGGACGGCCTCGGCCGGGTTGTCCGCCGTCGGGACGACCGGCGCGGAGGCAGCGACCGGGGCCGAGAGGTCGATGGTGCGGACGGTCCGCGGGAGCAGCGGCCGCGAGACGTAGGTCGCCGGCGTGACCGGGATCGGCTCCCACAGCGCCCCCGTCGTGGTCGGCATCGACAGGTCGACCGAGATCTCGATGCTCTCGGTGCCCTCGAAGTCGGTGAGGTCGATCGTCTCGGTGTCCTCCTCATCGCCGAAGCCGACGGCGACGGCCGCGGCCCGCGCGTCGAGGCTGCGGTGCATCGAGACGACGGAGAACCGGGCGACGGCGAGGAAGGCGACCAGCATTCCGCCGGGGATCGCGAGGCTCCACCAGGGCACGATCGAGAGCGCGCCGAGCACGGTGAGGGTGACGAGGGCGACGAGCAGGGTGCAGACGATGACCATGCGGCGGCGGGCCGCCTGGCGCGCGATCATCCTCAACTCGTGGAGTTCCGCGCGTCGGGTGCACGGTGTCGACACGACGGAGGTGTCCTCGTCCTGGTAGTCGACGACGTCACGGCGCAGGATGCGCACCGAGTTGGAGAACCGCTCGGTCGGATCACCCTCAAGCTCGACATCGGAGGTGCGCTGGGACGTCACCCACGGAAGGGCGAACGCAAGACCGGCGACGACAACGATGGAGATGAGGATTCCGGCGAGCATGCGACCACCGTAAACAACATCGGTGTAATTTGCTCGCGACGCTCCGGGCGCGTCGCCGGTTCATCCGGGACCCGGTGCCCTGGCGCTCAGTCCTCGTCGAGCAGCCACACCTTCACGGCCTCGCCTGCCCTGACCTGTTCGACCCGCTCGTCGAGGACGATCAGCGCGTTGGACTCGGCGAGTTCGCCGAGCGCGTGCGGCATGGAGACCGCCTCGACCTGGCGGACGCTGCCCTCGGAGGTGACGCGTCCACGCAGCAGATGCAGCTGTCCGATCATCGAGCGCATCGAGTGGGACGCGATCGCCCGCACCGCACGGTGCGTGGTCGGAGCGCCCATCAACTGACGGATCAGCGGTCGGGCGAAGGCCTGGAACGACACGTAGGCGCTGACCGGGTTGCCCGGAAGCATCAGCATCGGCACCCTGTCCTCCCCGACGAGGCCGAAGGTCTGGGTGCGGCCGGGCGACATCGCCACGTTGACCGTGTCGACCAGCCCGATCTCCTGCATCACGTCCGCGACCGTCTCGTAGTCCTCGCGCTTGCCGCCCGAGGTCGAGATGACCAGGTCGGCGCGGATCAACTGGTCGGTGATGGTCTGCAGGATCTCGGCGCGGTCGTTGGAGTGGACGGCGACGCGGAACACGGTCGCGCCCGCGGCCTTCGCCGCGGCGGCGATCATGAACGAGTTGGCGTCGGTCGCCTGACCGTGCTCGACGCCCATCCCCGGATCCACGAGGTTGTCTCCGGAGCTGACCACCACCACACGCGGGCGGGGTCGGACCATAACCTTGTCGAGGCCGGAGCCGGCGAGCAGCCCGATGCTGCGGTCGTCCAGGATCTCGCCCTCGCTGAGCAGCCGGGTGCCGACCTTGAGGTGTTCGCCCGCGGCGCGGACGTACTCGCCGGCCGCGACCTTCTCGATCAGCCGGATCCGCCCGTCGGCAAGCGAGCCGAAGGTGGCAGGAAGCACCGCGTTGGCTCCGCGGGGCAGCACGTCACCCGGCGCCACGACGACTGCCGCACCCGAGGGAAGCCGCTCGACGTCCGCCTCGACCACCTCGAGCGGCTCTGCGAGGTGTCCGTCCTCGTCGAGGAGGTCGGCGGCGCGCACGGCGTAGCCCTCCACCTTCGCGGTGCTGTTGGGTGGGACGTTGATCATCGAGTCGATGTCCTCGCACACCACCTGGTCCCAGGCGTCGAGCAGCGACATGCCGAAGGGACGCAGCGGTTCGACGAGGCTCAGCAGGTAGCTGGTGTGGTCGGCCACGCTGCGCAGACCGGCCGCGTCGAGCGCGGGCGCCTCCGGCAGGCGGGGCTCCTCGACCGGTTCCTCGACGACGGGCTCTTGCTTATTGCGGGCAAACCAGGCCATGGGGCCTACGATATGGCAATGCCTCGAGACCAGCGGAAGGACTCGCTGCGCGCCAGCGTGTTGCTTGCCCGCGCGGCCGTCTCCCCGCAGACCTGGGAGGCGGAGGACACGGCCCGCGACGACGCGGTCCTCGACTGGCTCGGCACCTGCACCCCCACGATGCTGGCCCTGTACGTCTCGCGCACAGGCGAACCGGGCACGCGTCGCCTGATCGACGCGCTCCATGCCCGCGGCTGGAAGATCCTGCTGCCAGTGCTCAGGCGCGAGCCGGACTGGGCCCGGTTCAGCACGTGGGAGGAGACGACACCGTCGTGGGGCGACATCCCGGAGCCGACGACCCCGCGCCTCGGCCCGGCTTCGCTGGCCGCGGCCGACGTGATCCTGGTCCCCTGCCTCGCGGTCGGACGCGACGGGAGCAGGCTCGGAACGGGCGGCGGCTGGTACGACCGGGCGCTCGCCCGGCGCAGGTCGGATGCGCCCCTGATCGCCCTTTCCCGCGCCGCCGAGGTCTTCGACACGGTGCCGCACCTCGCGCACGACGTCGCGGTGGACGCTCGCATCACCGAGCAGGGTTCGTCCGGCTTTGCTGGCTGACCTATCATGGGCGGGTAGTCCACCCCCAGCCGAGGATCCTGCTGCATGCCCACGTACCAGTACCGCTGCACCGAATGCGGCAACGAACTCGAAGCCGTCCAGAAGTTCAGCGATCCCTCGCTGACCGTGTGCCCCGAATGCCAGGGCGAACTGCGCAAGGTCTTCAGCGCGGTCGGCGTCGTGTTCAAGGGGTCGGGCTTCTACCGCACCGACTCGCGCGGTTCGAAGAGCTCGACGTCGCCCGCCGGCGCAAAGTCCTCCGAGAAGGCCGCCGAGTCCAAGCCAGCCGAGGCCAAACCTGCCGAGTCGAAGCCGTCACCTGCTCCGGAGAAGAAGTCCGCCTAATCGGCAGAAAACCTGTGGACAGGTGAAAACGGGGGCCCCGGGCGCCTGAGCAAGTGGGCATGAGACGCCTACTCACCTCCATCGCGTCGTTCGTCTCCTGGCACCGCCGGGCGGTCGGCGCAATCCTCGCCGCTGGCGCAGTGCTCCTGCTCGCGACGGCGCTGCGCACCCCAACCCCCACCACAGCCGTGGTCGTCACGGCCTCCGACCTGCCCGCGGGCCACACCCTCACCTCGGCCGACCTCACCGTCGGCCAACTGCCCCCGGGCACTGTCCCCGCGGACGCGGTCCTCTCCCCCTCCGACTTCGAGGGTCGCACGACGGCGGTGCCACTCAGCGCCGGGACCATCCTCCAGCCCGGCCTGCTCGGCGGCGACCACTCGACGGCCGAAGGCTCCGCGGTGGTCCCCATCCTCGTCGCCGACGAAGGCCTGCGGGCCATGCTCAGGCCGGGCGACACGGTCTCGCTCGTCGCCCCCGGGCCGGAGGGCCTGATCGTGGTTGCCTCGGGTGCGCGGGTCGTCGCCCTTCCGGAGGCGCAGCAGGCTGGCTCGCAGGTGGCTCTCGCGTCCGGCAGGCAGAGCGAACTGATCCTCGTCGAGGTGCCCGAAGCGGAGGCGGGCGAGGTCGCGAGCCTCGGCCAGGCCGGAGAGATGAGCGTTGTGCTCGGCAGCCTGTGATCCGTCCGAAGACCTGGTGGCCCCCATCCGCGCTGCTCGGTGAGCACCTGTGGAGGAACCGTCATGTCGTCGGTCCGGCCGGCAGGAACCTCGTGGGTCGACCTCTCCTCGGATGCGTCGGGCCGGGGCGATGTCCGCGGAATCCGGGAAACGCGAAGTCCGGTGCTTATACTCTTCCGGGTTGTCACAACAACCCCACCCGGAGTTGCGCCACCTGCAGCGCCGGGAAGCACCCCTCTCAGGGGCACACAGAAAGTCAGAATTCCTATGAAGGGCTTCAAAGAGTTCCTGATGCGCGGCAACCTCGTCGAGCTTGCCGTCGCTTTCGTCATCGGCGGCGCCTTCGCGACCGTCGTGACCGCCTTCACCACGATGTTCATGGACATCCTCGGCAAGCTCGGTGGCACCCCCGACTTCTCGGCGTTCAAGCCGGGTGGCGTGAGCGTCGGCGCCTTCCTGACCGCTCTGGTCGCGTTCGTCATCATGGCCGCCGTGGTCTACTTCGGCGTCGTGCTCCCCTACAACAAGGCCAAGGAGCGCTTCGAGAAGAAGGAGGAGGAGGTCCCCGCCTTCGCCACCTCCGAGGACCTGCTCGCGGAGATCCGCGACGAGCTGCGCGCACAGCGCCGCCAGTGACGCGTCGTCGACGCTCCCGGCTCCGCCGAAAGCATCCCGCCTCCTGGCACTGAGACCGCGGCGGATCGGGGCCTCGACAACACCTCGGCACAAACGCAGAACAGGGCGTCCCCCATCGGGGACGCCCTGTTTCGTGTCTGCGGATCAGCCCCAGTGCGGGGGCCGGTCGGCGGCGAGGCGCTGCTCGTCGCGGTTCAGACCCCGCTCGGCCATGAGCTCACGGTGCAGGCCATCGAGGCCCAGTTCGCGTCGCGCCTCGGCCAGCGCAGCGTCGAAACGGGCGAAGCCGAGCCCACGGCGCTCCTCCAAGGCGACCGCGAACGGCCATGCGGCCCGCTCGGCCTGCCGTGCGGCACGCAGTTCGCGGAGACGCCGCGGAGGGAAGCCGAGCGCCTCGAGCTGGGCGCCCAGCCGGGCCGGGTCGTCCAGCGGCAGCCGCTGACCGGTCAGTGCGAGGCCGATGGCCGAGGCGAGAGCCCCGTCAGTCGCCAAGGTGGGTGCCGGCGGGAATCGTGGCAGGTGTGTCCTCATCGGTCAGCTCGACATCGCCGAACACGACGACGCCCGGTTCGAAGGTCCAGTCGCCCTTCACCTTCAGGGAGTTCGCCTTCCGGAGCGAGGGGGCCGACGGGATGCGCCTGCTGAACTCGTCGACCAGCTTGTAGAACTTGGGGTCGAGGCTGATCTCGGGTGAGTTCTCCGTCGTGGCGACGAGCTTGCCCTCACCGGTCAGGGAGTAGACGTCGGAGCGCAGCAGCAGCAGCTCGTTGGTCGTCTTCACCGGGAGGAAGCGGTCGCGGCCGACGCAGATCGCGGTGGCGCCCTCGAACACCTCGATCGCAGCGCCCATGGCGGACTCGATCTGGACGACCTCGGTCGATCCGGAGTCGGCCGGGTCGACGGTCTTCTCGTTGCGGATCAGCGGCAGGCCGAGCACCGAGTTGCGCTCGGTCAGGGCCTTGCGCAGCGCCACGAGGTCGAACCACAGGTTGTTGGTGTGGAAGAACGGGTGGCGGTGTTCGTCGGTGAAGAAGTCCATCTCCTCCGGTGCCGTCTGGGCGGTGTCACGCAGGATCAGCTGGCCGTCGGCCTTGCGGATCGCGAGGTGTCCGCCCTTCTTGTCGTTGACGGTGCGGCGGCAGAGCTCGGCGGCGTACGGGGCGCCGGACTTGGCGAACCAGCCGGCGATCGTCGCGTTCGGCGCCGCGCCGAGGTTGTCTCCGTTGGAGACGCAGGCGTAGCGGAAGCCCTGCTCCAGCAGTTGGTCGAGCACACCCGAGCCCTCGAGCGCCGGATAGAGGTCGCCGTGACCGGGGGGACACCATTCCAGCGTCGGGTCGTCGGGCCACTCGACCGGAGTGAGGTCGTCGGCGCGGAGCTTGGGCTCCTGGTTCTGCATGAAGCTGAGGGGAAGGCCCTCGACCCGGAGCTCCGGGTACTTCGCAAGGTAGGACAGCGTGTCGTCCTCGGTTCGGAACGAGTTCATCAGCAGCAGCGGAAGGCGGGCGTCGTAGCGCTCGCGTGCCGCGAGCACCTGGCGCACGATCAGGTCGAGGAAGTTCTGCCCGTCGCGCACCTTCAACAGCGTCTTGGCCTTGTCGAGGCCCATCGAGGTTCCGAGGCCGCCGTTGAGCTTGATGATGACCGTCTTGCCGATCGCATCACGGGCCTCGAGGTCGGTGATGTCGACGTCGGTGAGCATCGGAGGGTCGAGCAGGGGCTCGATGGTGTCCTCTCGGATCACCCCGGTCTCCCCGGACTCCAGCATTTCGTAGAAGCGCGAGAAGACCTCGATCGCCGGGGCGGAGACCCCAGCGTCGGTCATCTTCTGGCGAGCGGCTTCAAGGCCGGCTTCGGACACGACGTTTCCCTTCATGAGCGGACCGTCCGATCCTAACGGCGACTCGCTCACACGCGAACTGGCCCCGGAATGCGCTCGTCACGGCAGCGCGACTCACACGAGGCGCTCACTACATGCACAGCTTGCGCACAGGTTGCGCCTGTTGTCTGAACACATCGACTTCAACGGCGCACCAGGAGCAGGAGACCAGAAATGACGAGCTACCCGCACGAGGCGACGTTCACCGCACTCGGGATGCAGTGCCAGATCATCACGACCCGGCCGCAGGACCTGCTTGCAGCGGTCGACGAGGCGCTCGAGGAACTGAGTCGACTCGCGGCCGTCATCTCCTTCGACGACCGACGCTCAGAGGTGTCGCGCCTCTCCCGGCTCGCCTCCTTCGCCGAGGTCACCGCTCCGGCGAGCGCCCTCCTGCTCGACTACCTCGGTGCCGCGCTGTGGGCGGCCGACCTGACCGAGGGCCTCGTCAGCCCGAGCGACGGCGTCTGGAGGGGCATCGAGCTCGGTGACGGGACCGTGAAGCTGCCTCGAGGCACGATCCTCGACCTGTCCGAGACGGCCCCCTCGCACGCCGCTGATCTGCTGGCGCGCCGGCTCCACGCGGACTCGGGCGGCGGCTTCCTGGTCCGCATCGGCGACGCCGTCGCCGTGGCCGGTGACAGCCCCGAGGGCGGCTGGGAGATCCCGGTCACCGCCCCTGGAGGACGGACGCTGCAGGTCGTCTCGACGAGGTTCGCCGCGGTCTCCAAGGCTGAGGACGACCTGCGCGCCGACCAGCCCCATCCGATCTGGACCCAGGTGACCGTCGCGGCACCGACCGCGCTGGAGGCGCGCGCGTGGGCCGCCGCGTCCCAGACGAAGGGCGAACTGGCACCCGCCTGGCTCACCAACCACGGCGTGACGGCCCGGCTCGAGCGTCGCACCGGGACCACCCGCTACACCGCAGGCTGGCCGCAGGCAGACCTCTCCGCGGCGTGAACGTCAGCCGGTGACCTCCACCGTGTCCGGCACGACGATGTACTGACCGTGGAGGTCGTCGACGTCAGGAGACGTGCACGAAACCGTGGGCGCCGCGCTCCGCGTCGCTCATGATGTGGCTCACCGTCGCGTAGTGGCCCGGCTCGGTGAAGGTGAGTTCCACGAAACCGCCCTCCGCCGGCTGCAGCGCGAGCGCCTGGGCGCCTCCGCCCTTCATGCCGAACGGGTCGACCCTGTCCTTCAGCAGGTAGCCGCCCTCCCGGTAGAGGGTGTCGAACTGGCCACCGACGATGTGGAAGCTCGAGGGCCGGTTCGGCCCGGCGGCGAGGACGAAGAAGCGGATCTTCTCGCCGACCAACGCTTCGAACATCTCCTGGTCGTACTGGTTGGCGATGCCGTTGAACACCACGAAGTCGGGATCTCCGGTGGCGATCCGTTCGGCCTCGACGTCGGTGGCCTGCTCGGCCGAACCGGCGTCGCTGGTGTAGACCTCGGACTGGACGAGCACGTACTCGCGGTCCACCTCGGGCAGCCCCTCCTCGGGTTCGATGATCACCGCTCCGTGCATGCCCGCCGCGATGTGGGCGCTCATCGGCATGGTCGAGCAGTGATACATCCACACCCCCGCCCGTTCCGCGGTGAAGCGGTAGACGAGGCTCTCCCCAGGCGCGATGGTGCGCATGGGCTCGTCGGGCGCGACGGCGCCGGCGTGGAAGTCGATGGAGTGGCCCATGGTTCCGTCGTTGATCAGCGTGATCTCGAAGACGTCGCCGACCCTTCCACGCAGCGTCGGGCCGACGGAGCCGCCGTTGAAGGTCCAGCGTCGCTGCCACACGCCGGGCGCGACCTCGAGCGGAACCTCGCTCGCCCGGAACTCGTGGCGGTGGACCCGCGCCTCGGTCGCGGCAGGGGCGACCGGGTCGACGACGGTGCCGAGCGTCGCGTCGGGGTCGGCCGTCGCCCCGTGGCCGGAATGGTCCGCTGTGGGTTCGTCGCTCGCCTCCGTCGCCGGCCCGCCCCGGACGATCACGTCGAAGGTCATGCCCATCTGTCGGTGGCCGACGACGGTGCACCAGCCCTGGAGCCCCGTCCCGACGACGCCGAGGTCGAGTTGTGCCGTCTCCCCCACGCCGAGCCGTGGGGTCCGTGCCCCGCCGATCATGAGGTCGTGCAGGTTGGTCGGGTCCTCGTTGGTCAGCTCGATGATCACGTGGTCACCGGGATCCACTTCGACGCTCGCCGGTTCGAAGACCATGTCGTGGGCCTTCACCTCCACGCGCACCGTTCGCCCGGTGGCCGCGACCCCTGAGGCCGTGTCGGTGCTGGCGAGGCCCGCTGCGCCCGGATCCATGCCGAGGCCCAGGCTGAGCGCGACCGCGAGCGCGGCGATCCCTGCCATGAGCCCGTTGCCGGTCAGGGCGTTTTCTCGCTCGACCGGGGTACTGGCAGGCTCCCCCTGCATGGCGAGGCGCTTCTCCTTCACCGAGGCGCGGATCCCTCCGATCAGGATGGGCACGAAGGCGGCCAACGCCGCGAGGACAACCAGTGAGACGGTGACCTTCGCCCAGCTGGGCAGGGGGAACAGCCAGACGACGAGACCGCCGTTGATGATCACGAGGCGCAGCGCGGCCCCCTTGTTGAACCAGGCCCCTCCTGCGCGCACGACCCGGGGGCCGCCCCCGAGCACCGAGGGGATCAGGTAGGACAGCGCGCCGGTGACGAGCTGCAGCAGGAAGCCGACCACCCAGATGCTGGCGAGCATCGGATAGTCGGTGGCCAGCTCGATGTCGTCTGCGAACGCTACGTGCACGGAGGTGAGGATCAGCGCGACGCAGGACCATAGCGCTGCGGCGAGGATGGAGGCGGGGGCGAACTCGCGTGGGGGGCGTCTGCGGGCGGGGGCCACGAGGCAGCGCCCGAACCACACCAGGCCCACCGCGTAGCCGAGGATGCCGACGGCCGAAACGGCGCGGACGCCGAGGGCGGCCCCGACGATGACCACGACCAGGGCGACGATCAGGATCGGAAGGGCCTCCTTCGCGAGCCGCTCGGCGCGGTCGTCCATGCGCGTGCGCAGCACGGTCGGCCAGAACGTGACGAGCGTCCCGACAACGGTCAGTCCCACCCAGCCGAGCAGCATGGTCATGGAGTGGGCCACCAGGAGGTTCGCGTGCCAGCGGTCGTCCAGGCCGAAGGCGAGCGCCGCCCCGAGCCCTGCGCCGACGGGAACCCAACAGGCGGCCGCGATGTAGTAGCGGATGCAGATCCGGAAGCGGCCGGGCAGCGCGCGGCGCAGGTCGCGCACCAGCACGACGGCGTGCCAGCCGACCGCGGCCGAGACGATCGTGGCGCCGACCACCACGAGCCACCACAGGGCTGTCGGCACGCCGATGAACACGAGCAGGGAACCGGCAGCGAGTCCGCCGAGGCGAAGGTTGGTGAGCCGTCGTCCCCGCTCGTCCTCGCGGGTCTTGAGCAGCGCCGAGGTGAAGTGGGCGCTCCACACCATGATGGCGTGCGTGACGGCGCCGAGCGCGATGAGGTGGATCATCAACCAGGTGGCTTCGGGGATCCACCGGTGTGCGATGGACACGATGATCGCGGCGACGAACCAGCCGACGACGGCGTAATCGCGCAGCGAGCGCTTCCTCCTCATCCCTTCACCACCGAGATGATGACGGTGACGGCGAACAACAGCACGGCAGCCACGGTGAGCGAGCCTCCCAGTTGATGGAGCGGGGTGATCTGCGACAGGCCGCCGACGACGCGGACGAGCATGCCGAGGTTGAGCAGGCCGAGCGGGATCCACATGACGGGCCGGTACGGCAGGGGTCGGCCGATGACGGCAGGGAAGATGATCGGGGCGTGGGCCATGATCATCGACATGCCGAAGCCGAGGAAGACGCCGTGGACCACCGCGTCATAGGTGCCCGTCGAGGTGGGCTGACCGACGATGAGCCACACGGCTCCCGCGACGGCGAGCCAGGCGTTGCCCCCGAGCAGGGCGGCCGCGTTGAAGCGGCGCAGCCCCGAGGTGCGGACCATCCGCCTTCCGACATCGTCACGCAGGAGCCAGGCCGCGGTGAGCAGGCAGCCCACCCCCAGCAGTCGCGATCCCACAGCTGGGACCACGAGCGCGAGGGCAGAGGAGGCCCCGATCAGCGAGCCGAGACTCAGCAGCGTCGGGACCGCCCGCCTTCCCATCGTCAACTGCGCCAGTTCTGCCCGTTCGGAGGCGATGGTGATGATCAGGAAGGCCGCCAGCAGCGGGATCACGGCGGGGATCTCGGCGACAAGCCAGAGCGCGGCCGCGAGGGCGGCGAAGGTCGCAGCGAGCGCCTGGGCGGCGACCAGCCCGAGCGGGGCCCGACGCCACAGCGCGAGCGCGAGGACGACGAAGGCGACGGTTCCGTCGAGCAGCAGCAGCTTGCCGAGCGCGACGGGTGCGCCGGACAGCAGGGCGAGCGAGCCGACGCCGAGCAGCCCCGGGGCGAGGTAGGCGAGCGGGTTGCGCAGCGCCTGGGCGCGCTCCAGCGAGATGAGGGTGCCCATGAAGCCGAGCACCATGACCGGCCCGTGCAGGTCGGCGATCCGGTCGGACGCGACCGGGGCCCACACGCCGAGGCGAAGCAGCCCGGCGTTGAGCCCGGTGAGCAGGGACACTCCCGCCAGTGCGATCAACGCGACGCGCAGCGGGCGGGTCCGCTCCCCTGTCGCGGCGATGGTGACGGTGCTCATCTCGGCCTTCGTGCTGGTGGGTGCCCGCCGCGCCGACGTGTACGGCGCGGCAGGGCGGGTGGAATCAGGCGCGGGTCAGCTTGAGCTTCCAGGCCTCGGGACCGCGCTGGACGTAGTCGACGGCGATGTCGTCGCCGTGTCGTTCGGCGATCTGGGCAAGCAGCGGCACCGGGTCGTGCGGGGCGACGAGGACGAAGGCCGCTCCAGGCTGGAGCGAGTCGACGACGCCGTGGATCGCCGCGTGGCGAACGGCGTGCGGGATGGCCGTCGCGTCGAGTTCCGGCAGCTGGTCGTGGGCGGCGCCGCAACCGCAGGCGGACTTGGGGGTGAGGTTAAGTTCAGTCACAGCACGCATATTACTTATAAATAACTTGGTTTAATACCCGGGGTCATGGAACCGCCCGCCACGTAGCCTCTGCGCATGGACAGACGGTTGAGCATCGACACCTGAGAGGGCGGACGGTGGGGCGAACCAGGCGCGGACACCACCCGGCTCATCCGCGCGGTGCACACCGCCCGCGAGGTCCCCGTCCGGGACCTGACCCTCGTACAGGTGCGCCTGCAGCTTGTGCAACGGGTCGGGCTGCCGCGGGTGATCGACGAGGCCCTCATCCGGCTCGACGACGATCCACTTGCAGAGGGCGACCTGAACCCGGGAGACGTGCTCGCGGCCCTCACGGGACTCGACGGGCACGCAGGGTCGAGCTGGGCCCGACCGTCGAGCCGCCGTCGACGCGCTGGCCGCCCGCGTAGATCCCGAGGACGAAAGGCTCCGATGACCCGGCGCCCGGGCGCCACGCGTGGTACCTCACTGTCAAGTCCCCGCGAAATGGTAGGCCTTACCTCAGATATTTTTCCCCGCGAAAACAAGGGTTAGCTGGCCCGGGTTTTGAGGCCGGCGGGGTCGGGTGCCTTCCATGCGATGTGTTGTTCGAGACGGGCTGTCTTTCGGCCTGCGAGTCGGGTGAGCTCCTGTTGGATCTCGGTGATGCGTCGTTGCATTGCGACGGGTTTGAGGGTGGCCTTGTAGGCGGCTAGTTCTGTTTCCTGGGCGGGGTTGAGGACCCCGGCGGCCAGGAGCCTCTGGTAGGGGGAGCGTGGCTTGTCGTAGAGGCGTTTGCGGCGCCCTACGGTGTCGGTGGCCCAGCCTTCGGGTTTCTTCGTGGGGGTGAAGAAGTTGAGCCGGTCGTTGACCAGCGGCCATAGCTGGTTGAGTAACGCGAGTTCGGTGGCGGTGTCGTAGCGGTGGTAGAAGCCGTAGCGGCGCACGAGGTGGTTGTTCTTCGATTCGATGGTGGCTTGATCGTTTTTCTTGTAAGGCCGCGACCGGGTGAAGAACACCTCTCGTTGGCCGGCCCAGCCGATCAGGTCGTGGTTGATGAACTCCGAGCCGTTGTCACAATCGATCCCGGTGACCGCGAACGGGACCTGGGCGATGAAGTGGTCGAACGCGGTCCGGATGTGGAGGTGGGCGTTGTTGCGGATGGAGTAGGTGAAGCTCCAGCCGGTGTGCATGTCGGTGAAGTTCACGCTGCGGGCGAACTCGCCCTTCAGCGTGGGGCCGCAGTGGGCCACGGTGTCGACTTCGAAGAACCCGGGTTCGGCTTCGACCTCGTCACCGGCTTTACGCACGGTGATCGAGTTTCGTAGCAGGCTGCCGGGCTTGGTGGCGGTCTTTCCTCGGATCGGGTCCTTCGCCCGCGCCGGTGCGAGGTACCGGTCGATCGTGGCCGCCGACATCGATTCCAGCTCGGCCCTGACCTCGGCGCTGTAACGGTCCTGGCTAGGCACCAGTTCGCCTTCGGCTTCCATCGCATCGATCAGATCGCTCATGGATGCGGCGAGGTACTGCCCGCAGCTGCCTCCCGAGGCCGCCCATACCCGCTGCAGGATCAGCCTGGCGTCGTAGGAGTACTTACACGCCTTGGTCTTGCGCCGATCGATCACCGCGACCGTCGCGGTGGCCCGTCCCGGGGCCTGTTTCAACCGGGCCACCAACTGCTGGCGGGCATGGTCACGGTTCCAGCCGGTGATCTCGACCACGTGGTCGAGGATCTGGGACTTGCCCTTCTTCGGGGCCGCGGCATAGGCCTTGGCGTACTTCTTCGTGATCTCGACTCGGGCTGCCATCGACAGCTTCTCTCCAACCTCCACACCCCATCGTGGCCGGTCACTGTTTCCCGGGGAAAAGTATGTGAGGTACGGCCCCTTCGTTCGCGGGGACTATGTATGAGTGTCGTCGCCACGATGCGAGGACGCCCCCACGACGGCTATCCTTGCCTGGTTGGCCCCGTAGCTCAGGGGATAGAGCACCGCTCTCCTAAAGCGGGTGTCGTTGGTTCGAATCCAACCGGGGTCGCCAGTCAGTCCCGGCCAGCGAGATGGTCGGGCGCTACGCACGCCACTTGATCGGCTGTGCTTGCATGGGATCCATGACCGTTCCACAGATTCAGCTCAACGACTCCACGTCGATCCCCCAGCTCGGCTACGGGGTCTTCAAGGTTCCCGCAGACGAGACCGAGAAGGCGGTCTCCGAGGCCCTCGAGATCGGCTACCGGCACATCGACACCGCCGCCATCTACGGCAACGAGGAGGGCGTCGGCGCCGCTATCAAGGCGAGCGGAATCCCGCGCGAGGAGCTCTACATCACCACGAAGCTCTGGAACGACCGCCACGACGGCGACGAGCCGTTCCGCGCGATCGAGGAGTCCCTGACGAAGCTCGGCCTCGACCACGTCAACCTCTACCTGGTGCACTGGCCGACCCCGGAGCGCGACAACTACCTCAACGCCTGGGAGAAGGTCGTCGAGATCCGCGAGCGCGGCCTCACCACCAGCGCGGGCGTCTCCAACTTCCTCGTCCCGCACCTGGAGAAGATCACCGCGGGCGGCGCCGTCCCCGCCGTGAACCAGATCGAGCTCCACCCGCGCTACCAGCAGCGCGACGTGACCCAGTGGTGCGCGGACCACGACATCAAGATCGAGGCATGGGGGCCACTCGGTCAGGGCAAGTACGACATCAACGCGCTCGCCCCGATCATCGAGGCCGCACAGGTGCACGAGAAGTCGGCAGCCCAGGTCGTCCTGCGCTGGCACCTGCAGTCCGGCCGGATCGTCTTCCCGAAGTCGGTGCGCCGCGAGCGCCTGATCGAGAACTTCGAGGTCTTCGACTTCACCCTGACCGACGACGAGATGGACGCGATCAACTCGCTTGACACGGGTGACGGCTCCGGCCGCGTCGGCTCGCACCCGAACGACGTGAACTGACCCTCCTGACGCAGAGACCAGAAGGCCCCGCGTCAGAGGCGGGGCCTTTCCGCGTTACCTGTCGAGCAGGTGGTCGAGGTGGGCGCGGATCTCGGGCCATTCGCCCGCGGTGACGGAGTACATCACGGTGTCGCGGACGGTGCCATCGCGACGCAGCGCATGCCCGCGGATCACGCCGTCCTTCTTCGCGCCGAGCCGCTCGATGGCACGTTGGCCGGCGAGGTTGAGGTTGTCGGTGCGCCAGCCGACCACCCCGCATCCGAGGGTCTCGAAGGCGTGCGCGAGAAGCAGCCGCTTCGCCGCGGTGTTGACGTGCGTGCGCTGCACGGATCTGGCGTACCAGGTGTAGCCGATCTCGACCCTGCGCACCGCGGGCGCGATGTCATGGAAGCTCGTCGAACCGAGCACCCTGCCCGTTGCCTCCTCGATCACCGCGAACGGGAACCGGTCGCCGGCCGCCCGGGACGCGAGGGCCTGTTCGATGTAGCCGGCCATGCCTCCCGGCTCGGGGACGGAGCTCACGCGGATCCGCCAGAGTTCCCCGTCGGCCGCAGCCTCCTCCAACGCGTCGTGGTGGGCGCGCTCCAGCGGCTCGAGCCGGATGCCACGGCCGGTCAGGGTCACGGGTTCGACGAACACCATCGCGCCTCCTCAGGTTCCTTGCCAAGTCTGGCATCAGCAGGGGCACGACGCGGCCATGATCACGCTGACGGCGTAAGCGCCGCACCGGCTTGGCGCCAGTCGCACAATTGGCGGGTGGAAACAGTGTCCACCCTGGTCGCGATCGCCATCACGGTCATCGCGGGCACGGCGCTCAGCGAGCGTCTACGGATCGCCGCCCCGATGCTCCTGATCGCCGTCGGCATCGTCGGGTCCTATCTCCCCTTCGTGCCAGAGATCCACCTGGAGCCGGAGGTCGTGCTGCTCGGTCTCCTGCCTCCCCTGCTGTACTCCACCGCCATCCAGACGTCGCTGCTCGACGTCCGCGAGAACGTCTGGAAGGTGCTCCAACTCTCGGTCGTGCTCGTGGTCGTGACCACCTTCGCCGTGGCCGCGGTCGTGATGGCACTCCTCCCCTCGGTCGGCTGGCCGGTGGCCATCGCGATCGGCGCCGTCGTCGCCCCTCCGGACGCAGTGGCCGCGACGGCGGTGGCGCGCCGGATCGGCCTGCCCCGCCAGGTGGTCACCATCCTCGAGGCCGAGTCGCTGCTCAACGATGCGACGGCGCTGGTCGCCCTCCGCACCGCCATCGCGGCGATCGCCGCGACCGTTTCCGTGGGTGAGGTCGGGCTCGACTTCCTGCGCGCAGCGGGTGGCGGACTCGTCGTCGGGCTGCTCGCGTTCTTCGTCGTGGCCTGGGTCCGCAGACGCATCACCGATCCCCTCCTCGACACGGCGGTTTCCTTCGTGACCCCGTTCGCCGCGTACCTGACGGCTGAGCGGATCCACTCCTCGGGCGTCATCGCCGTCGTGGTGGCAGGCATCCTGCTCGGCCACAAGGCGCCCATCATCCAGACCGCGCGATCGCGCCTGACGGAGACGACGACGTGGCGCACCGTCGCCTTCCTGCTCGAGAACTCCGTGTTCCTGCTGATCGGGCTCCAGACCCGCCACATCCTCACCGAGGTGGCCGAGAGCCACCTCAGCCTCGGACCCGTGGTCGCGATCTGCCTCGCGGTGCTCGGCTGCGTGATCGTCGTGCGGCTCGTCTTCGTGATGGGAACCCAGGCCGTCCGCGACGCCTTCCACCCGGAGCAACAGCGGATCCCGCGCAGTTCGTTCGTCATCGGCTCATGCGTGGCGTTGTCACGCTCGCGGCGGCCCTGATCATCCCGTCCGAGGTGCCTCACCACGAGGTGGTGATGCTGATCGCGCTGACGGTCGTGGTCGGCACCCTCTTCGGCCAGGGCCTTTCGCTTCCCGCCCTGACCCGGGCTCTCAAGGTGCGGGCCCCGGATCCGGCAAGCGACGCCCTCGCCCGCGCCACCGTCCTGCAGCAGGCTGCCGACGCGGGCATGAAGCGCATGGCCGAACTCGACTACGACGACCATACCGGTGTGTGCGACCTGATCCGCTCCAGGCTCGACCAGCGGACCTTCGCCGCCTGGGAGCGACTGTCGACGGCCTCCGGCGAGGAGTCCCCTTCCGACCTGTATGCCCGGATCCGGCTCGAGATGATCGAGGCCGAGCGGGCGAGGGTGCTCGAGATCCGCAGCGAGGGTCGGGTCCCCTCCGACGTGGTCCGCGAGGTCCTCGGCATGCTCGACCTCGAGGAGTCGATGATCGACGTCAGCGCCGAGAGCCGCGAGTTCGTGCGGACCGCACCGCTGGGCGAGGACGGCGGAGACTGCCCCGACCTCGAGGAGTATCCGGCGGTGGAGACCGCCGAGGACCCGTTGTGCCAGCGCTGCGTGGACGAGGGCCTGCACACCGTCGCGCTGCGCCAGTGCCTGGTCTGCGGCAACGTCGCCTGCTGCGACTCCTCCCCCGGCCAGCACGCCACCGCCCACTTCCACGAGACGGGCCACCCGGTCACGGAGTCCGCGGAACCCGGCGAGAACTGGCGCTGGTGCTATGTCCATCTGAAGACCTCCTGAGGAGGCAACGTGATCGATCCCACGAAGACCCCTGCCATCGTCTGCATCTCGGCTGACAACGCGGAAACCCTCGCCTCGCAGTTCCGCCGCTAAGGTTTCGACTACGACGTACACGTCGTGCACAGCGCCCTCGAGGGAAAGCACACCACGAAGGCACTCCTCGAGGACGGCAGCACCGTCGCGCTCTGTGTGATGGACAGCGCCCTGCCCGACGCCACCTGGTACGAGGCGGTCTCCATGATGCGCACGGCGGTGCCGACCGCGCGGCGCGTGGTCGTCACCCCGTGGGAGCGCTTCGTCGCGGAGGGCACGGCCACGTTCTGGCACGCCCAGGCCGCAGGGAAGATCGACGCGCACCTCCTGCTTCCGCGTGGGGTGCGCGACGAGGAGTTCCATGTCGCCATCGGCGAACTGCTCAACGACTGGGGTGCGACGGCTGCGCCCCAGGTCGTGTCGATCCAGGTGATCTCACCGGCAAGGACGCCGCTGACCAGGCAGATCTCGGAGTTCCTGCTGCGCTCCGGCACCCCGCACGGGATCCACCATCCGGACTCGGAGCAGGGTCGCGCGGTGCTCGCCCGCTACACGGGCGAGCCGGACCGCTGGCCGCTCGTCGCCGCCGCCGACATCGTCGAGCACTGCACCTCGGTTCGCAGTTGGCCACCCGGCTCTACGGCCGACCTGACGAGATCGAGCTGGAAGGCGTCGTCGACCTCGCGATCGTCGGCGCCGGGCCCGCTGGGCTCGCTGCGGCCGTGTACGCGTCGAGCGAGGGGCTCAGCACCGTCGCCATCGAGTCCGACGCCATCGGCGGTCAGGCGGGCGCCAGTTCGATGATCCGCAACTACCTCGGCTTCCCGCGCGGCATCTCGGGCATGCGTCTGACCCAGCGCGCGCGGAGCCAGGCGATCCGCTTCGGCACCAGGTTCTTCACCGGCTGGCCGGCGACCGGGATCACGGCAGGTACCGACGGCGGGCCGCATCGCCTGCACACAGACGGCGGCGACGTCCTCGCCCGCTGCGTCGTGGTCGGCACCGGGGTCACCTACCGGAGGCTCGGCGTTGCCTCGCTCGAGGAGCTCGTCGGCAACGGCGTCCACTACGGCGCCGCCATGTCCGTCGCCCCGGAGCTGGTGGGCCAGGACGTGATCGTCGTCGGTGGAGGTAACTCCGCAGGCCAGGCCGCGGTGCATCTGGCCAGGTATGCCCGCTCGGTGATGATCGTGATCCGACGACCCGATCTGACCGCGACCATGTCGACGTACCTGATCAACGAGATCGAGTACAACCCTCGGATCACCGTGTGCGGCGACTGCGAAGTGGTCGACGGCGGGGCGGGCGAGGACGCGCACCTCGCGTGGGTCGAGCTGCGCCACCTGGACACGGGTGAGCCGGAGCGCCGGGAGGTGCGGGCGCTGTGCCTGCTGATCGGCGCAGAACCGCAGTCGGGCTGGCTCCCCTCCGAGGTGCTGCGCGAGGACCGGGGCTTCATCCTGACCGGGCGCGACCTGCCCGCGGAGGCGTGGCACGGGGACCGGCCACCCGCCGACCTGGAGACATCGGTGCCTGGCGTCTTCGCGAACGGTGACATCCGCTCCGGCTCAATGAAACGGGTGGCCTCGGCGACCGGGGAGGGCGCGACGGCCGTCTCACTCGTGCACGCTCACCTCGCGGGTCTTGACTGATCGGGGCGCACCTCAGACCTGTTTCTCTATGCAATTGGGTTAAATTGGGCTGGCATCCGTCATCGATCCGGGAGGCCCGAGATGCCCGCAACCGAGCGTGACCAGTCCGTCGTCCACACCGGCGTCCTCGCCGACCTGCCCGTCACCCGCGAGGCGACGACCTCGCGGGTGCTGGTGAACAACCCGCTGCTGCGGGTCGTCGACTTCGCCTTCGACGAGGGACAGTTGCTGACCGAGCACACCAGTCCCCGCGCCGTGACCGTCACGCTGCTCGACGGCAGCATGGACTTCGACCTCGACGGCAACACCCACAGCCTCACCGCAGGCGATGTGATCTACATGGCGCCGGGCGCGTCACACGCGCTGCGCGCCACCTCGGCCTGCCACATGCAGCTCGTCATGGTCGACGTGGACGCCTGAGGGCTACAGCCAGAGTTCGCGCATCTGATCACTCGCGGCGGTGTTGCCGTTGCGTCGGTCCAACGCCTCGGCGTGCGCCGTGGCCTCCGCGAGCAGCGCCTTGCCGTGCCGGCCCGAGGGGTCGCGCCGCAGGAGGACCCCCGCGATGGCGGCGAGGCTCTCCCAGGTGATCGGCATTCCATCGCGCACCGCCTCCTCGAGGGGTTCGAGCAGCGCATCGAACTGATCGGATGCGTCCATCGCGGAGACGAAGTAGGCGAGCGGGGTGTAGTAGGCGACCTCCTCGGGGTCGCGCTCCACCTCCTCGAAGACCCGCTCGGCAATCGCCGCAGCGTCCGCGCCGCGGCCCTCGCGCCGCAGCAGGGGCGCGCGGAAGATGTCCACGTTGCGGCCGATGTCATCG
Source organism: Tessaracoccus flavescens (assembly GCF_001998865.1). Classification (NCBI taxonomy): domain Bacteria; kingdom Bacillati; phylum Actinomycetota; class Actinomycetes; order Propionibacteriales; family Propionibacteriaceae; genus Tessaracoccus; species Tessaracoccus flavescens. The sequence continues at coordinate 2,362,373 of NZ_CP019607.1, read as the reverse complement.
CCGGCGTGGGTCACCGACTCGGGCAGCGCTTCGAGCAGTGCCTTCGCCGTGGTTTCGTCCGACCTGCCGACCGCCAACACCGCACGCAGCTCGGGGAGGCCGACGCGGGCGCCTTCGGGCGGGAGCAGCTCGAGGGAGTCGGCGAGGAGCGACTCCAGGCTGGCCAGGTCCCCCACCCGGGCGGCGAGCAGGGCACGGGAGTTGACCACGGGCTGGAGGGTGAACCCGTTGTCCCTCACGAAGCGCTCGTGCGCGTCCAGCAGCCCGTGGATCCGCTCCAGCGGGTACGCAGGCGAGGAGAACACCGACTCGGCGAAGATGGCGAAGGAGTCGGCGAACAGGCCGAGCAGCACGGGATCGATGTCGTCGGCCTACCTCCCGAACAGGTCCTGGGTCTCGAAGACCAGGTCGAGGGCGGTGTCGCGGTCACCTTCGCTGAGGTGGTAACCGGCCATCGCGTACACGGCGTAGCCGATCGCCAGGTCAGGGGCCGCGAAGATCCCGCCGACCTGCGAGACGATGCCGTACGAGTCGAACAGGGTGGAGGGCGCCTCCTGCACCGTCCGGCGCGGGCAGGTCCGCGACGGTGGGAGGCAGGGGTGGCCGTGGAGACGCTGACGACACCCAGGTGACCGTGCGCTCCCGACATGCGGGAGACGCTAACAGTCCCTGGGATCGCAGGGCGACGCTCAGCGCAGCGACCCGTAGGTCGACTTGGCCTTCTCGAGTGCCGAGACGTAGCCCTCCCGCTCGTAGGCGTCGGCCGGAGCGTCCCGGGGAACCGCGAGCAGCCCGCGGGCCTTGTCCAGGGGGATCTCGTGCGAGTTCAGCCAGCGGTCGAGCCCCTCGACGAGAACCTGTGCGTAGGCGGGTCCGCGTCGCACGAGCGACGAGGTGGTCATCACGACGTCGGCACCGGCCAGGATGTAGCGCACGACGTCGTCTGCCGTGTCGACGCCGGTCGTGGCCGCCAGTGACGCCGAGAGCCGGTCGTGCAGCACCGCGATCCAGGTCCGCGGAAGCCTGCCCTCGATCGGGGTCGAGAGCGAGACCCCCGACTCGACCGAGACGCGCTCGATGTCGATGTCTGGCTGGAGGAACCGGTTGAACAGGACCAGCGCGTCGGCGCCGGCGGCGTCCAGCCGGAGCGCCATGTTGCCCACCGACGAGAAGTACGGGCTGAGCTTCACCGCGACGGGGATCTCGACCGCCGACGTGACGGCGCTGAGGATCTCCAGGTGCCGCTCCTCGACGTCGGCCCCCGACATCGTGATGTCACCGGGGACGAAGTAGATGTTCAGCTCCACGCCGGCGGCTCCGGCGTCCTGGAGCCTGCGCGCGGTCTGCGTCCAGTTGCCGACGCTCGCCCCGTTCAGCGAGGCGATCAGGGGGACGTCGATGGCTCGCGCCCCCTCCTCGACGAGCCGCAGATACGCCGAGCTGGCGTCGCGGTTCGACTGCGGCACCGTCGGGAAGTAGCTCATCGCCTCGGCATTGGCATCGTCGTACAGGTCCTCAAGGATCGCGGTCTGCTCGGCCTCCCTGCGCAGCTGCTCCTCGAAGAGGGAGTACATGACGACGGCCCCGACTCCCCCGTCCGCCAGTGCCCGGACGCCTTCGACCGACTGCGACAGCGGGCCGGCCGAGGCGACGACGGGGTTGCGCAGCTGCAGCCCCATGTAGGTGGTGCTCAGATCCATGATCAGTCCCTCCTGGGGTCGGCTGCGAACCGGTCGGCGCCGCGCAACGCGAGCTCTTCGTACTCTTCCCACCGCCGGTCGACCTGCGCCTGGGCGAGATCGATCAGGCGGGCCGCCTCATCCGGGTCGGCGGCCTTGAGCACCTTGTAGCGCAGCTCCGCCGAGCGGTACTTCTCCAACGACATGCGCGGCCGCGGCGAGTCGAGCAGGAAGGGGTTTCCTCCCGCGTCACGGATCACCGGGTTGTAGCGCATCAGCGGCCAGTGGCCGGAGTTGACGGCCTTGTACTGCTGGTCGAGGCCCTTGCGGATGTCGTAGCCGTGCGCGATGCAGTGGCTGTAGGCGATGATCAGGCTCGGGCCGTCGTAGGCCTCCGCCTCACGGAACGCCTTGAGTGTCTGCTGGGGGTCGGCGCCCATCGCCACGCGGGCCACGTAGACCGAGCCGTAGGCCATGGCCTGCATGGCCAGGTCCTTCTTGTTGCTCTGCTTGCCTCCGGAGGCGAACTTCGCCACCGCACCCAACGGCGTCGACTTGGAGGCCTGGCCGCCCGTGTTGGAGTACACCTCGGTGTCGAGCACGAGGACGTTGACGTCGCGGCCCGAGGCGAGCACGTGGTCGACGCCGGAGCTGCCGATGTCGTAGGCCCAACCGTCGCCTCCGACGATCCACACCGAGCGCCGCACGAGGGTGTCGGCGACGCTGCGCAGGTCCGCGATCAGGGGGCCGTCGAGCTCGCCGAGCCTGGCCTTGAGCCGGTCTATCCGCTCGAGCTGGGCCGCGAGCTCCGAACCCTGCAGCTGCTCGGAGCCGAGGATCGCGTCGACCAGTTCGTCGTCGTCGACCAGGTCGCGCACCTCGGCCAGGCGTGCCCGGGCGAGGTCGGCGTGCAGGTCTGCGGCCAGCCGCATGCCCAGGCCGAACTCGGCGTTGTCCTCGAACAGCGAGTTCGACCAGGCAGGTCCCCGGCCCATGGCGTTCTTTGCCCACGGCGTGGTCGGCAGGTTGCCGCCGTAGATCGAGGAGCAGCCGGTGGCGTTGGCGATGGTCGCCCGGTCGCCGAAGAGCTGGCTGAGCAACTTCAGGTAGGGCGTCTCCCCGCAGCCGGAGCAGGCGCCGGAGAACTCGAACAGCGGCTCGAGGAACTGGGTTCCCCGGACGGTGCCGAAGTCGACCCTCGAGCGGTCGTTCTCGGGGATCGACTCGAAGAACTCGACTGCGCGTCGATCGACCTCACGCTCGAGCTTCGGCTCGAGGTTGATGGCGCGCCGGGAGGGCTGGTCGATCGGCTTGACCGGGCAGGCCTCGACGCAGAGCCCACAGCCGGTGCAGTCCTCGACGTAGACCTGCAGGGTGTACCTGGTCGAGGGTAGGCCGGCAGCGTTCAGTGGGGCGCTGAGGAAGCCGTCGGGCGCGCCGTCGAGCTGGGCGTCCGGGTACGACTTGGCGCGCAGCACGGCGTGCGGGCAGACGAAGGCGCAGTTACCGCACTGGATGCAGTTGTCCGCGTCCCATTCCGCGACGATCTCCGAGATGTTGCGCTTCTCGAACCTCGTGGTTCCCGACGGGTAGGTGCCGTCGGCGGGCAGCGCGGACACGGGCAGGTCGTCGCCGCGACCCTCGAGCATCGTGGCGGTGACGGTGCGCACGAAGTCAGGTGCGTCGCTGGGCACGGGTGGGATGAAGCCGTGGCTCGACAGCTCGTCCGCCGGTTCAAGGCGGTGCAGTTCCGCGAGCGCCGAGTCGACGGCGAGGTGGTTCTTGCGGACCACCTCCTCGGACTTGCGGGCGTAGGTCTTGCTGATCGCCTGCTTGATCTTCGCGATGGCCGCCTCGCGCTCCATGACTCCGGAGATCGCGAAGAAGCAGGTCTGCAGGATCGTGTTGGCGCGCGACCCGAGGCCGGCCGCCCGGGCGACCTTCCCCGCGTCGATCACGTGGACTTTGATCCCGAGCTCGAGGATCTTCGCCTGCATCTGATTCGGCAGGTGGCGCCAGGTGTCGGCCCCGTGTGGCGAGTTGATCAGCAGTGTCGTGCCGGGGCGGGCGAACTCGAGCACGTCGACGCGCTCAAGGATCGACCAGTGGTGGCAGCCGACGAAGCCCGCCTTGCTGACGAGGTACGGCGCCCGGATCGGGTTCGGCCCGAAGCGCAGGTGCGAGACGGTGCGCGAGCCCGACTTCTTCGAGTCATAGACGAAGTAGCCCTGGGCGAACGTCTCGTCCTCGGAGCCGAGGATCTTGATCGTGTTCTTGTTCGCGCCGACGGTCCCGTCCGAGCCGAGGCCGTAGAACACGGCGCGCAGCGTCTCCGGGTCCTCGAGGTCGAGGGTGGGGTCGTAGTCGAGCGAGAGGTGGGTGACGTCGTCGTGGATGCCGACGGTGAACCTCGGCCGGGGAGCCTCGAGGGCAAGCTCGTCGAAGACCGCGGCCACCATCGCGGGCGTGAACTCCTTCGACGACAGTCCGTAGCGTCCGCCGATGGTGATCGGGAGCGCCTCGCGTCGGCCGGAGGCGACGGCCTCGGACAGCACGCTCGTCACGTCGAGGAACAGGGGCTCGCCCGAGGCGCCCGGCTCCTTGGTGCGGTCGAGCACGGCGATCCGGCGCACGCTCGCGGGAAGCGCCTCGAGGAAGGTCTCGGCGGGGAACGGACGGTAGAGCCGGATCTGCAACACCCCTACCCTGCCACCGTCGGCGTTGAGCCGGTCGATGACGGGCGTGATCGCCTCGACGCCGGAGCCCATCACGACCACGACCCGTTCCGCGTCGGGCGCCCCGTGGTACTCGACCAGCCGGTATCGCCTGCCGCTCAGCTCGGCGAAGCGTTCCATCGTCTCGGCGACGATCCCCGGCACCCGCGCGTAGAACGGGTTGGACGTCTCGCGGGACTGGAAGTAGGTGTCGGGGTTCTGGGCCGTTCCCCGGATGAACGGGTTCGCGGGGCTGAGGGCGCGGGCCCGGTGCTCCAGCACCAACTCGCGCGGGATGAACTCGCGCAGCTGGTCGTCGCTGAGCTTGGTCATGGTGTTGAGCTCGTGAGAGGTGCGGAAGCCGTCGAAGAAATGCACGAACGGCAGCCGGCTGAGCAGGGTCGCCCGGTGGGCGATGGCTGCCATGTCGTGCGCCTCCTGGACGGAGGCCGAGCTGAGCAGGCACACACCGGTCTGGCGCACCGCCATCACGTCCTGGTGGTCGCCGAAGATGGAGAGCCCCTGCGTGGCGAGCGAGCGCGCGGCGACGTGGAACACCGTCGAGGTGAGCTCGCCCGCGATCCGGTACATGTTCGGGATCATCAGGAGCAGTCCCTGGGACGCGGTGAAGGTCGTCGACAGGGCGCCGCCCTGCAGCGCGCCATGCATGGCCCCCGCCGCTCCTGCCTCGGACTGCATCTCGATGACGGTGGGGACCTGACCCCAGACGTTGGCCCTGCGATGGGCCGACCATTCGTCTGCCAGTTCTGCCATGGTCGAGCTCGGGGTGATCGGGTAGATCGAGCACAGCTCGCTCACCCGGTATGCGACATCGGCCGCGGCCTCGTTGCCGTCGATGATGGCCTTCATCGGCTGTTCTCCTGGATCATCTCGATGGCGTGCACGGGGCACTGCTCGTAGCATGTGGCGCATCCGGTGCACCGCTCATAGTCGAAGCGGTACCGGTTGCCCTTTCCGAGCTTGATCACCGCGTCCTCGGGACAGGCGCCGAAGCACCCGTCACACTCGAAGCAGTTGCCGCAGCTGAGGCAGCGGCGCGCCTCGAACTCGGCCTCCGCGGCGGTCAGGCCGGCGAGCACCTCACCGAAGCCCTCCATCCGCTCATCGATGGCCGCCTCGAGCTGCTGCCTGCGGGCGTGGTCGCCGAAGTACCACACGTTCATCTGGTCGATGCCGACGACGGGGTGCTTGGTTGGCTCGACCCAATCCTCGGTGTTGAGCCAGGCGTCGATCCGCTTCGCCGCCTTCTTGCCGTGCCCCACCCCGATGGTGACCGTGCGGTCGGAGGGGACGGCGTCGCCGCCCGCGAAGATGCCGGGCACCGCCGTCATCAGGGAGTGCGGATCGACGTCGACGACATCGTCGTGGAAGCTCATGCCGGGGATGGCGTGCAGGAAGTCGGTGTCTGCCCGCTGGCCGAGCGCGAGGATCACGGTGTCGGCGGCGAGCTTCTCGTAGCGACCTGTCCCGACCGCCTTGCCGTCCTCATCGAGTTCCATGATCTCGACGGTCAGGTCGGCCTCGTCCATCGAGGTGATGGTGCGCAGCCAGTTCATCTTGACGCCCTCGGTCTGGGCACCCTCGCGCTCGTCCTCGTGGGCTGGCATCTGGGCCTCGGTGCGCCGGTAGACGACCACGGACTCCTCGGCGCCGAGGCGCCGGGCCACGCGGGCGGCGTCCATTGCGGTGTTGCCGCCACCGTAGACCGCGACCTTCCTGCCGATCACCGGGCGCTCCCCGGAGGCGACGTCGCGCAGGAAGCTGACGGCGTCGACCACGCGGGATGCGTCGGCCGACGGGATGTCGACCCGCTTGGAGATGTGGGCTCCGACGGCGACGAAGACGGCGTCGAAGTTGCCCTCGGCCTGCATAGAGAGCAGGTCCTTGATGGGCGTGTTCTGCCGGAACACGACGCCCAGGTTGCGCAGCCGGTCGATCTCGGCGTCGAGGACGTCACGCGGCAGCCTGTACTCGGGGATGCCGTAACGCATCATGCCGCCGGGGAGGTCGCCCGCGTCGAAGATCTCGACGTGGTGGCCGAGCCGGGTCAGGTGATAGGCGGCTGAAAGCCCGGACGGGCCCGCGCCGACGACCATGACCCGCCTGCCCGAGACCCGGCGCGGCTTCGGGAACTGCCAGCCGTTGGTGATCGCGAGATCGCCGAGGTACCGCTCGACCGAGTGGATGGACACCGCCGAGTCGAGATCCCTGCGGTTGCACGCCGTCTCGCACGGGTGGTAGCAGACGCGGCCGTGGATCGCGGGAAAGGGGTTGTCGGTGACGAGTTGGCGCCAGGCCGCCTCGGCCTGGCCCGCCTTGATCAGGCGCAGCCACTCCTGGATGTTCTCGCCGGCCGGGCAGCCCGCGTTGCACGGCGGGAGCAGGTCGAGATAGATGGGTTTGCGCGATCGGACGGGGGCCACGCGGCCCGCTGTGTTGATGAGGTCCGGTTGGACCGTCATGTCCTTTCGTTCCGGCGCCATTGCCTGTCCCCTCCTGAGTGGATCTACTACAGGTCATAGTAGAACGGCGCATCGGTCCGCGGTCCAGTGGGACGGACAAGCCTGCACACCGACGCCCTCCCGACCAGCCTCACGCCCACCCTTGGCCGGGCAGGAGCACCTGCCGTGGGCATGAAGAAGGCCCACCCCGTTACGGGGTGGGCCGTGCGTCGGAGAGCCGGCTCAGGCCTGCCTATTCGCCTCCGCGATGGCGGCGTCGACGTCGAGCTCCTTGACCTGCTCGACGAGCGAGTCGAGCTGCTTGCCGCTCAGGATCCCGGCCTGGCGGAACACCAGCTGGCCCTTCTTGAAGGCCATGATGGTCGGGATGGACTGGATTTCGAGGGCGGCGGTCAGGTCGCGGGCGTCCTCGGTGTCGACCTTCGCGAAGACGACGTCCTCATAGCGTCCGGAGGCGTCCTCGTAGATCGGCGAGAAGCGCTTGCATGGCTGGCACCAGTCGGCCCAGAAGTCGACAAGGACGATGTCGTTGTCGTTGACGGTGCTCTCGAAGTTCTCGGTGGTCAGTGCGGTGGTCGCCATGTGCGGCCCCTTTCGTCGTCAGGTCTCGGTGCGTCATCGGGTACAACGCCCGGCGCGCTCGCGCTATTCCTTACGCCTCCACAGTAGGGGGCACTTCAAGGCCTGTGGCGAGCCGGTGCAGAACCAGTTCACCTTCGGGCTCGTCCGCGCTGACGCCGCGGATGGTGTGCGCCCTGGCCACCTGGTCGAAGCGAGCCGGGCGTGCAGCGCGAGCGAGGCGGCGTTGCGGACGTTGGTGAAGTAGTACACCGCCGCTGCGCGCTGCGAGACCCAGTCGAGCCGCGCGAGCGTCAGCGCGGTGCCGACGCCCCTGCGCCGCCACGCCGGGTCCACGACGATGCCGCCAAGGTAGTGTCCCGCGGGTGCGGGTGGGTCGTCGTCGACGTGGAGGTGCGTCTTGGCGACCCCGATCAGGGCACCGTCGCCCTCGATCGCGACGAGGCTGCAGCGGTCGGGGTGAGGCGCGAGCACGGCGGCAGGCCAGGGCGCCCGGTCCGCCCGTTCACACAGGCGGGCGACGCCCTCGGCGTCGCGGAGGTCGGCGGCGCGCAGGGTGAACCAGAGGCTCACTTGATGGCGATGATGCGCCGCATCGGCAGGGGGATCCTGACCGGTTCGTTGACGAGCCGCTGCCGCAGGAAGTCGATGGCGGTGCCCGCCCGTTCGACCTCGACGGGGGCGCGGAGGCCTGCGAGGAGCGCTTCAGCGTCCTTCTCGTCCGTCACCTCGAAGTAGTACTTCGCGCGGGCGTCCTCGGCCTTGGTGAGCCCGACCGCCGCGAGCGCCTCCTTCGCCTTGAACTCGGTGGTGCCGGGCAGATGGGGTGGGACGCGCAGGTAGCTGGCAAGCCGGGAGATCAGCCGCAGGTCGTCGAGGTTCGCGGGCCTCAGCGACGGAGTCAGCGCCGCGAAGATCCCGCCGGGGCGCAGCACGCGGGCCGCCTCGGAGAGGAACCGTGACCGGTCAGCGACGACGCCGATGCCGAGCGAGGTGACCACCGCGTCGAAGGAGTTGTCGGCGAACGGCAGGTAGGAGGCGTGGCCGAGCACGAGGGGTCCGCGACCACGGGCCGCGGCGGCGGCGAGCTCGGACTCGGAGCGGTCGAGGCCGATCACGGTGCGCCCCGGCTTCTCGAGCCGCTCGATCATCGCGCCTGCGCCGCAGGCCAGGTCGAGCACGAGCTCTGCCGAAGACGACACCGCCCGTGCGAGCCATTCGTAGGCGGTGCGGCCACCACCGTAGGAGCGTGAGAGGACCACCTCCATGGCGCCCGGGGTGCGGCCGCCGAACCACTTCAGCGTGCCGTCCACGTCAGGCGACCGCTTCCACGAAGAGCAGTTCCGCCGCGAAAGGCGTGAGGTCGAGCACCCTCTCGCCGATGGTGACCTGCACCCCCTCGGTGTTGCGGGCCGCCTCGAAGCGGACGCCGGGCCGCAGGCCTGCCGCGGCCAGCTCGCTGAGGATCTCGGCGTCGGCCTGGATGTTCTCGCTCATCCTGCGCAGCATAAAGGGGCGCACGTCGGCGGCCACGACATCGGCGAGCGGTTCGGCGCCCTGCCGGAACGGGTGGTGGTCGGTCTGCACGCCGAGTTCCTTGAGGCCCGGGATCGGGTTGCCGTAGGGCGAGAACGTCGGGCTGTCGAGGATCTCGACCAGCCGCTTCTCGACGTCGACCGAGATCACGTGCTCCCACCGGCAGGCCTCGTCGTGCACCTTGTCCCAGTCGAGCCCGATCACCTCGGTGAGCAGGCACTCCGCCAGGCGGTGCTTGCGCATCACGTCGCGCGCGAGCTTCGCCCCGGTCGGGGTGAGCTTGATGGTCCGGTCGGTCTCGACGACGAGCAGGCCGTCGCGCTCCATGCGGGCGACGGTCTGGGACACGGTGGGGCCGGACTGGTGCAGCCGCTCGGCGATGCGCGCCCGCAGGGGCTGGACCCCCTCCTCGAGCAGCTCGTAGACGGTGCGCAGGTACATCTCCGTCGTGTCGATCAGATCGCTCACAGCCGACCTCCCTCTCCCCCCACCATCCTAGGCGGGAACGCAACGCCAGCGCCCTACCGTTCGGCTGAGACAGCCACCGGCCTCCGGCGGGCAACTAGTCTGGGCGGATGCAGAGCAGACACGTGAGCATCGTCATCGCGCGGCCCGCCGTCGAGGTCTACGAGTACGCGGCCGACCCGGCGAACCTGCCCACCTGGGCCGCTGGGCTGGCCGAGGGCTAGGCAACGCCCGATGGTTCGGCCGTTGTCGTCGACTCGCCGATGGGCCGGGTCCGGGTCACGTTCGCCCCGCGCAACCCGTTCGGGGTGCTCGACCACGACGTCGGGCTGCCGTCAGGCGAGTCGGTCTACAACCCGCTGCAGGTCCTGAACCATCCCGAAGGAGCGGAGGTGCTGTTCACTGTGCGTCAGCGGGACCTGAGCGACGACGAGTTCGAGCGCGACATCGCAGCGGTCGCCGCCGATCTCGGCCGGCTGCGGGACCTGCTCGAGAGTCGCTGACCTCGTCCTTGCCTGAGCCTGCTCAGAGACCGGTCGGCTCCACGATCCACTCGCCGCGACGCATCACGCCCTGCAGCACGCCGTCGTCGTCGACGAGACACAGGTCGGCCCAGCACCCGGGGGCCAGCTCTCCGACCTCGTCGAGGCCGTGCCAGCGTGCGGGCGTGGTCGCGGCCATCAGCGCGGCGTCGGGGATGCTGACGCCGACCTGCTCGACAACGAACTGGAACGCCTTCGCCATGGTCAGGGTCGATCCCGCGATAGCGCCCTGTGAACCGTCTGCCGTGACGAGGCGCGCGGTGCCGTCGAGCACGTCGACCTCGAGCTCGCCGAGGATGTAGCGCCCGTCGCCCTTGCCGGTCGCGCTCATCGCATCGGTGACCAGCGCCACCCGCCCCGGACCGGCGGCGTCGATGGCCATGGCCGCGATCACCGGCTGGTGGTGCACGCCGTCGCAGATCAGCTCGACCATCACCCGCTCGTCGACGAGCAGCACCGGCACCGGACCGGCCTCGCGGTGGTGGATGGAGCGCATGGCGCTGAAGAGGTGGGTGGCGACGCTCGCTCCCCAGTCGATGGACTCGGTGGTGACCACCTCGTCGGCGTCAGAGTGGCCGAAGGCGACGGCGACCCCGGCCTCGACGAAGCGGGCGATGGCGGCCTGCGCGTGGTCGCGTTCGGGGGCCATGGTGATCATCTTCAGGGCGGGGCCCCCGGCGGCGATCAGCCTCTCGACCGACTCCGCGTCCGGGTCGCGCAGGAGGGCGGCGTCGTGGGCGCCCTTCTTCGCCGGGGAGAGGTACGGCCCTTCGAGGTGGATGCCGCCGAGTTCACCGTCGGAGACGAGGTCGCGCAGGACGGTGAGCTGGTCCTCCAACTTCTCCACCGGCTCGGTCACGGTGCTCGCGAACAGCGTCGTCGTGCCCTGCGTGCGGTGGTAGTCGATCGCCGCCTTGTTCTCCTCGCGGTCCGGGTTGCCGAAGGAGATCCCGACGGCGCCGTGGCAGTGGGTGTCGACGAAACCGGGCACCGCCCAGAGCGATCCGCCGCCCTCCCCCGGCTCGACCGACACGATCCGCCCGTCGGCGATCGTGATGACTGCACCGTCGACGACCCCTTCGGGAGTGACGGCGTGGGCGAACTGGAGCGACGTGTCGGGCATGGGCCAAACGTATCCCTCCCTGGGCGCGCCGCGAGCGCGAACCTTGGTGCGCGTTTCACCATGACGGGCGCGGACGTGGTGACCCGCCGGCCGGTCCTAAGCTGGCCGGGTGCAGATCCAGATCCCTGAAGAAATCCTGCCCGCCGACGGCCGCTTCGGCTCGGGACCGGCGAAGGTGCGCCCCGAGGCGCTCGACTACCTGGCCATGCGCAGCGACATCATGGGCACGTCGCACCGTCAGGCCCCGGTGCGGGACCTGGTGCGCGTGGTCCAGGAGTCCCTTAACGAGCTGTACCGGATCCCCGACGGTTACGAGGTCGTGCTCGGCAACGGCGGCTCGACGCTCTTCTGGGACCTCGCGGTCTCGTCCCTGATCGAGCGACGATCGGCGCACGGCGTCTTCGGCGAGTTCTCGCGCAAGTTCGCCAAAGCGGCCGAAAGGGCGCCGCATCTCGAAGCGCCCCTCGTGTCCGAGGCAGCTCCCGGCTCGGTCGCGCTGCCCGTCGCCGGTGACGCCGACGCGTACGCCTGGGCCCAGAACGAGACCTCCACGGGGGCGGCCGCTCCGGTCTCCCGGATCGGCGAGGGCCTCGTCCTGATCGACGCGACGTCGGCTGCAGGCGGGATGGACGCCCCCATCTCGGAGACCGACGTGTACTACTTCGCACCGCAGAAGAACTTCTCGTCAGACGGAGGGCTCTGGCTGGCCTTCGCCTCCCCGGCCGCGATCGAGCGGGCGGAGCGGATCAAGGCGTCGGGCCGTTGGATCCCTGAGAGCCTCGACTTCACCGTCGCGGTGAAGAACTCGCGCCAGCATCAGACGCTCAACACCCCGGCGCTCGCGACGCTGCTGCTGCTGGAGGACCAGCTCGGCTGGATGCTCGAACTGGGCGGGATCGATGCGGTGGCCGAGCGCTGCCGTCGCTCCACGTCGACGCTGTACCGCTGGGCGCAGGAGCGCGACTTCGCTTCTCCGTTCGTCGCGAAGGCCACCGACCGGTCCCCGGTCGTCGCGACGATCGACCTCGACGAGGCCATCGACGCGAAGCAGGTGATCGCGGCGCTGCGGGCGAACGGGATCGTCGACATCGACCCCTACCGGGCGCTGCAGCGCAACCAGCTGCGCGTGGGCTGCTACGCGGCTGTCGATCCGGTCGACGTCGAGGCGCTGACCCAGTGCCTCGACTACGTCATCGAGCGGCTCTGAACCGCAGGGTCACTTCCTGACGATGAACGTCACGGCTCCGGCCGCGACGGCGAGCAGCGCTGCCATGCCGAGCGCGAACCAGGTGCCGGTCCGTGTCGGCTGCTTCGAGTGCTCTGCCTCTGCCTCAGCCGACGGTGTGGCCGACGGCGCGGCGGTGGCCGGTGCCGTCGGGCTCGGTGAGGCGGTGGGCGCGGGGGTCACGGCCGTCGTGGTGTCGGAGGCGGGGACCTCCTCGGTGCGGATGGTCGGGTTGCCGCCGACGAAGACCTGGTCGTCCTGGTCGACGGTGATCGACTCGCCCTCCGGGGCGCCCGTGATCGTGTCGGTGACCAGCGTCTCCCAGCTGAAGGCGTCGACGTACTCGATGCCTGTGGCGGTGCGCAGCGCCATCGTCGCCCCGTCGGTGAGGAAGACTCCGTCGCTGACCCCCTCGGGAGCGTCTGCCACGCGTGTGAGGGTGTTCATGGACTGCCGGGACGGCTCGGACGGAGCTCGGTAGATGCCCGGGTCCTCGCCGGTGGTCACGATGTAGATGTTGCCGCGGCCCGAGATCAGCATCGCCCGCGCGTCGCGCGCGCCGTCCTCGTACTCGAAGTCGAACGCGTGGTAGGTCGACCGGTCACCCTCTGGCGGGCCGAGACGGAAGATGACGACGAAGTCGCGGCCGGCCTCCGGGTCGCCGATGTCGCCGACCCACAGCCTTCCCTCGCTCCACGCGAGGGCCTGCACGTTATCCGGGTCGCCGCCGAAGGACCAGGTGTCGCCTGTCTCGGCGTTGACGAAGGTTCCCGAGTCGGCGGCCGGCCCCGCAAGCCAGAGCTGCGAGGTGCCCGGCTCGACGGCCATTCCCACCACCGGCGTCGATCCCTCGGGCGGCGTGAGGTCGTCCGCGGCAGCAGGCAGCGCCGCGAGGGACAAGGCGAGCGCGGCGGCGGCTGTGGCGGCACAGCCGCGGAGGAAGGTCTTCATCGCTCACCCAGCATAGTCAAGGTCGACGTGGATCCGCGTCAGCCCACGGGCCGATCAGGCGTGGCACCGTGGCTCACGCGCCGACGGCCGTCCAGACCCCGCCGATGACGGCGAGGAGGATGAGGGCCACCAGGACACCGGTGACGATCAGGCGACGACTTCTCGGAAACACCCTGCCAATGCTACGCCCCAGCTACCGTTGGAGCATGAACCGGCTGGTCATCTTCGCCATCGACATCGATGACGTGCGTGACATCTTCGGGGCCGATCCGGCCCTCGCGGAGCGGCTGCGTTGCGTCGTCGCGGCCCACTTCTCGGGGCCGACGCCCTCGAAGCGTTCCTGGTTCAAACCGATGCTGCGCCGCGACCCGGACACGGAGGTCCGCACCGACCGCCCGCTGCGCGGCGACGTCGACGCGCTGCTGAGCGGCGGTTACATCGCCCCCGACCGCGCGCAGGCCTGCTGGCAGGTGTTCACCGTGTGGCTCGAAGAGCTCTCCTCCGCCCACCAGGAGGTGCCCTACGATCCAGCGCTCTTCGAGCGGATCGAGTGGGATCTCGCCCGCAGCGGCCTCAACAGCGACTACTCCCTGCGCAGGCTGGCCGACCGCCAGCTCGGCACACCGCTGCGCCCGCTTCCGGACCAGGTGGCGGGCTATGCGAAGTCGGTCCATGTGGCCGAGACCGCCGAGGCGTTGGAGCTCGCCATGCAGAGCACCGAGATGACCGCCGAGACCCGCGACTTCATCGAAGCGATCCTCGGGGTGCTCGGCGTGTCCGTCGCCAACGGACTCGACGTCGTCGTGATCGGCTCCGTGAACTGAGCGGCGCCCCCCCGGTGGTCCCGGGAAGGCGCCGTTGTTCAGCGGGGGCTCACTCGATCACAAGGACGAGGTCGCCGCCTTCCAGCTGCGTGGTGCCGGTCAGGACGACCCGCTTGACCGTTCCGGAGATCGGCGCGTTGATCGCGGCCTCCATCTTCATGGCCTCGATCGTGGCGACCGGGTCGCCCGCGTTGACCTGTGCCCCCTCCTCAATCGTCGTGGTGACGGCACCGGAGAACGGTGCGGCGACGTGGCCCTTGTTCCCGGCATCGGCCTTTTCCGCCGCGGCGACCTCGGACTTGATCGACAGGTCGCGCACCCGGACCGGGCGGATCTGCCCGTTGAGCAGGGTCATGACGGTGCGCTTGCCGCGCTTGTCCGGCTCCGAGATCGCCTCAAGGCCCGCGAGCAGGGTGACGCCCTTCTCCAGCGTGATGGCGTACTCCTTGCCACGCTCCATGCCGTACAGGTAGGGAAGGGTCGGCAGCACGGAGATGTCGCCGAAGTCCTCACGCTGCTGCTCGAAGTCGCGGGTCGGGCCGGGGAACAGGAGCCGGTTGAGGGTCTCCTGGCGTTCACGTCCCTCGTTCTCCAGGAGGGCGAGGTCCTCGGCGGCCACCTCGGTGACGCGCACCGGGGTGCGACGACCCTCCATGGCCCTGCTGCGGAACGGCTCAGGCCAGCCTCCGGCTGGCTCGCCGAGCTCGCCGTTGAGGAAGCCGATCACCGAGTCGGGGATGTCGAAGCGCTGCGGGTCGGCTTCGAACTCGGCCGGGTCGGCACCTACGGCGACGAGGTGGAGGGCGAGATCGCCGACCACCTTCGACGAGGGGGTGACCTTCGTCGGGCGGCCAAGGATCTTGTCTGCGGCCTCGTACATGTCCTCGATGGCCTCGAACTTCTCTCCGAGGCCGAGCGCGATGGCCTGCTGGCGCAGGTTCGAGAGCTGGCCGCCCGGGATCTCGTGCGAGTAGACGCGCCCCGTCGGTGCGGGGAGGCCCGACTCGAAGGGGGCGTACAGCTTGCGCACCGCCTCCCAGTAGGGCTCGAGGTTCAGCACGGCCTCGGGATCGAGGTCGGGCATCCGCTCGGTCTGGTCGAGCGCCATCAGGAGCGCCGACATGGGCGGCTGCGAGGTGGTCGAGCTCATCGCCGAGTTGGCGACGTCGACGGCGTCCACGCCCGCCTCGATCGCCGCCATGAGCGTCGCGATCTGACCGCCGGTCGTGTCGTGGGTGTGCAGGTGGACGGGCAGCTCGAAGCGTTCGCGCAGGGCGCCGACGAGACGGCGTGCCGCCTCCGGTCGCAGCAGGCCGGCCATGTCCTTGATGGCGAGGATGTGCGCTCCCGACTCGACGATCCTCTCCGCGAGGCGAAGGTAGTAGTCGAGCGTGTAGACGCTCTCCTTCGGATCGAGCAGGTTCGAGGTGTAGCAGAGCGCCACCTCGGCCACCGACGAGGTGGTGCGGACGGCGTCGATGGCGGGACGCATCTGGTCGACGTCGTTGAGGGCGTCGAAGATCCGGAAGATGTCGACGCCGGTGGCGGCCGCCTCGGCGACGAACGCCTCGGTCACCTGCGTCGGGTACGGGGTGTAGCCGACGGTGTTGCGGCCGCGCAGCAGCATCTGGAGGTTCTGGTTGGGCATCGCCTCGCGGAGCTTCGCGAGCCGCTCCCAGGGATCCTCGCCGAGGAAGCGCAGCGCCACGTCGTAGGTCGCCCCGCCCCAGCACTCCACCGAGAACATCCCGGGAAGCAGCCTCGCCTGGACGGGCGCGATGGCGAGCAGGTCGCGGGTGCGCACCCGGGTCGCGAGCAGCGACTGGTGGGCGTCGCGGTACGTGGTGTCGGTGACGGCCACCGCCGTCTGCTCGCGCAGCGCGCGGGCGAAGCCCTCGGCGCCGAGCGCGTCGAGCAGCTGCTTCGGCCCGTCGGGGACGGGGGTCGTCAGGTCGACCTTCGGCAGCTTGGTGCGCGGGTCGAGCTGGGTCGGGGTCTCCCCGTGGGGCTTGTTGACGGTGACCTCTGCCAGGTGGCGCAGAAGCTTGGTCGCGCGGTCGGCGGGGGTGCGGGCGGAGACGAGGTAGGGCCGCTCGTCGATGAACGAGGTGGTCACCCCGCCCTTCTCGAAGTCCGGGTCGTCGAGGACGGCGCGCAGGAACGGGATGTTGGTCGCCACGCCGCGGACGCGGAACTCGGCGAGCGCGCGACGGGCGCGGGCGATCGCCATGTCGAGGTCGCGGCCGCGGGCGGTGAGCTTCACGAGCAGCGAGTCGAAGTGGGGGCTGATCTCGACACCGGTTCCCGTGGTGCCACCGTCGAGGCGGATGCCCGCGCCCGAGGCGGAACGGTAGGCAGTGATCAGACCGGTGTCGGGCCGGAAGGCGTTGAGCGGGTCCTCGGTGGTGATCCGGCACTGCAGCGCGGCGCCACGGATCTGGAGGGCGTCCTGGCTGATGCCGATGTCTGCGAGGGTCTCGCCGTTGGCGATGCGCATCTGGGCCTGGACGAGGTCGACGTCGGTGATCTCCTCGGTGACGGTGTGCTCCACCTGGATGCGCGGGTTCATCTCGATGAACACGTGCTGACCCGCCCGTGGGCCCTCGGTCTCGACGAGGAACTCGACGGTGCCCGCGCAGGTGTAGTTGATCGCCTTCGCGAACTTCACGGCGTCGGAGGTGAGGGCCTCGCGCAGCTCATCAGAGATGTGCGGAGCCGGGGCGATCTCGATCACCTTCTGGTGGCGGCGCTGGATGGAGCAGTCGCGCTCGAACAGGTGGACGGTGTTGCCCTCGTTGTCCGCGAGGATCTGGACCTCGATGTGGCGGGGCGCCGCGACGGCCTGCTCGATGAAGACGGTCGGGTCGCCGAACGCACCCTCAGCCTCGCGCATGGCCGCGCCGAGCTCGGACTCGAAGCGCTCAGGGTCGTCGACGCGGCGCATGCCGCGGCCACCGCCGCCTGCGACGGCCTTGATGAAGACGGGGAACCCGATCTCGGACGCTGCGGTCTTGAGCTGCTCGGGGTCGGTCGACGGGGGGCAGGAGGCGAGCGTCGGAACACCCGCCTTGCGCGCCTGCTCGATCGCGGCGACCTTGTTGCCCGCCATCTCGAGGACAGAGGCCGAGGGGCCGATGAAGGTGATGCCGTTGGCCGCGCACGCTGCCGCAAGGTCGGGGTTCTCGGAGAGGAAGCCGTAGCCGGGGTAGATCGCGTCCGCGCCCGCCTCCTTGGCCGCGCGGATGATCTCGTCGATGTCGAGGTACGCGCGGACCGGGTGGCCCTCCTCGCCGATCAGGTACGACTCGAGCGCCTTGACGCGATGGTCCGCGTTGCGATCCTCGTAGGCGAACACCGCGACCGTGCCGAGGCCGAGCTCATACGCCGCACGGAACGCGCGGACCGCGATCTCACCTCTGTTGGCAACCATAACCTTGTGGAACATGGTCGCCATGCTAGCGGCCAGCCTCCCATCCCCAACTATCGTTCCGTGGCGGTGAGCAGCCCCTTGACGAACCCCGTCAATGCGTGACGCCCCCGTCCGCGCGTTGCGGGCGGGGGCGTCGAGGCTCAGGCTCAGCCGCCGACGGCGGAGAGGATCACTCCCTGCAGGAAGTAGATGACGAACAGCGCGGCGACCACGTACATCAGCACGTGGATTTTCCTGCCCTCACCCTTGATCAGGCGGATGAAGACGTAGGCGAGGAAGCCTGCGCCGATGCCGACGGTGATCGAGTAGGCGAACGGCATCAGGATGATCGTCAGGAACGCCGGGATGCCGATCTCCGGCTTGTTCCAGTCGACGTCGACGACCTGGGAGATCATCATCAGGAAGCCGACGAAGACCAGCACCGGGCTTGCCGCCTCGAACGGCACCATGTTGACCAGCGGTGCGAGCAGGACGGCGAGCAGGAACGCGGCGCCGGTGACGACCGAGGCGAGGCCGGTGCGGGCACCCTCCCCGACGCCTGCGGTGGACTCCACGTAGGCGGTCGTCGACGAGACGGACCCGAGGCCGCCTGCAGCGGCGCCGAGCGAGTCGACGAGCAGGATCTCGGTGGTGCGCGGCGGAAGGCCGTCGGCGTCGAGCAGGTCGCCCTCGGAGCCGACCGCGACGACGGTGCCCATGGTGTCGAAGAAGTCGGCCAGCAGCAGCGAGAAGACGAGGACGACGAGCGCGATGAAGTGACCGACGGCGAACTTGCCGTCGACGAAGAAGGCGCCGAACAGGTCGACCCGGCCGATCAGGCTGAGGTCCGGCCAGGAGAAGGAGCCGAGAGCTGGCGTGTTGAGCGCCCAGCCGAGCGGGTTGGTGCCGTCTGGGGTCTGCCCGCCGACGTGCGTGATCGCCTCGATGATGATGGCGGCGACGGTCGCGGTGATGATCGAGATCAGCATCGCGCCCTTGACCTTGAGCACGTGCAGGGTGATCAGGACGAGGATGCCGATGAAGAACACCAGGATCGGCCAGCCCATGAGCTTGCCCTGGACGCCCAGCTCGACGGGGGTGCCGGCGCCGGGTCGCACGACGCCGGCGTTGACGAGGCCGACGAAGGCGATGAAGAGGCCGATGCCGACCGAGATCGCCGTGCGCAGCGGCTTGGGGACGGCCTTGAAGACAGCCGTGCGGAAGCCGGTGAGCACGAGGATGGCGATGATGATGCCCTCCCAGACCACGAGGCCCATGGCCTGCGGCCAGGTCATCTGCGGCGCGAGGGTGAAGGCGACGAGCGCGTTGAGCCCGAGGCCGGAGGCGATGCCGAGCGGGAACCGGCCGATGACGCCCATCAGGATGGTCATGACGCCGGCGATCAGCGCCGTCGCCGCGGCGACCATGCCGATGGACACGCCGATGGCGACCGGGTCGACCTGTGTGTGCGCCTCGTCGAGGAACATGGGCGCGCCGGAGATCAGGTTGAAGTTCTTGTCGGGCGCGGTGCCGATAATGAGCGGGTTCAGGGCGATGATGTAGGCCATCGCGAAGAACGTGACGAGACCACCACGGACCTCACGCCCGACGGTCGAGCGGCGCTTGGTGATGTCGAAGAAGCGGTCCAGGCCGGACTTTGGTGCCGGGTCCTGGAGGGGGGCCTGAGCGGCCGAGGGAGGATTCGTAACCACGGGTGCACATCGTAGAGCGCCCGGGCGCGGATCGGCCCACCGGTTCCGACTTATGACCACTTCTGTGACCGCTTTGCGCAGTGTGCCCGCAACCCGTGCCAGCCTTGTCCGCAAGCTGCCCTAAGCTTGGCAGCGCCCGAAGGAGCAGAAGGAAAGGTAACCCCCATGAACCGCGTGAAGGCGACACTCCTCGTCGGACCGGCTGTGCTGGCCCTCGCCCTCTCCGGCTGCTCCGGCGCCGGCGGAGCCCCGGACCCGGTCGGCCAGGGCACCGGCGCGGCCAACACCTCCCAGCCCCAGGCCGCAGCTCCCCCGACGGAGGTGTCCACCCCGGCCCCCGAGGGCGGCGCTGCCGTGCGCCTCGGCGACACCGAAGAGGCGATCACAACCGTGGGGTGTACCGAGATCAACGACACGTGGACCGTCAGCGGAAGCAACGAGGGCGGCGCGAAGGCCGCGGTGACCACCTCCCAGGACAGGCAGACGGTGATCGAGGCCAGCGTGGTGCTCGCCGACGGAAAGATCGGCACCATGAAGGAGGGCGAGGGCACGGCCACCATCGGGTGGGAGGGCGAGACCTTCACCGTGAGCGGCACCGGAACGTTCCTCGACCTCGGCTCCGGCAAGACCGAGAGCACCGAGCAGATCGGCTTCCTGATCACCGGCACCTGCGCCGCCTGAGACTCGTACCGACGCGGAAGCGGCGGCCACCCGCGCTGGGTGACCGCCGCTTCCGCATTGTCGGACTCAGTCGAAGAGGGTCTCGTCGACGCCGATGGTGTCGAACACCGGGGCGGGCAGTTCCTTCGCCCGCTGCTCGGCGACGACATCGGAGTGGCCGCCGCAGCCGTGGTCGAGCGAGACGACGCGGCCGTCGAAGGGCGAGTACTGGTTCGTGCAGGCCCCGAAGAGGGTGCCGAGCGATCCCTGCAGGGCGACGAAGTAGCCGCAGGTGGCGCAGGGGCCGGGCGCCTCCTGCGAAGCCTCGTTGTTCGGCCCCGGAGGCCCGGCGAGCCAACGCTGAGCCGCCTCGTCGCGCCCGTAGCGGCTCAGCACCCGGGCGCGGCCGAGACCGAGCTCCGCAACGGTGCTGCGCAGCTGGACCCAGTCGGCGTTGTCGGCGTCGACGGGCAGGTCGGTCGCTGCGAAACCGGGCTCGAGGCGCGGATCGTTGTCGGGCGTGGCCATCAGCATCCCGGGGCCGATGTCGCCGGCGCCGATGCGCTCCTCCCACGGCACCCAGGCCGGGGCGAGCAGCGCCGCGGCTCCGGGAAGCAGGACGACCTCGTTGACCGTCGGCGTCTTGGCCCGCGCGGCGCGCACCAGCGTGACCGCCCAGTGCCAGTCGGCATAGCCCGGCAGGAGGCACTCGAAGATGTGGGTGACGATCCGGTCACCCTCCTCCACGAGCGCAGCCTTGTGGTCGCCGACGGCGTCTGCTCCCCCGGTCTCGACCGCGGCAGCGCACGCCAGATCGACCGCCTCGGCGGTCGCGGCGTCCAGCTTAGGCTTTGCCATCTACAGCTCCAGTTCGTCGGCGACGCGGCGCAGCACCTGCGCCACCTTTGCAGCCTGCCTGCTGTCGGGGTGACGGCGGTGCCGGTACCCGTTCGAGAGGCCGTCGAGCATCTTGATCAGATCCTCCATCAGCACTGCCATGTCCTCGGGCTTGCGGCGCTGGGCCTTGGAGAGCGACGGCGGGGTCTCGAGCACATGCAGGCTCAACGCCTGCTCGCCCTTACGCCCCTCGATCACACCGAACTCGACGCGCTGCCCGGGCTTCAGCGCCGTGACCCCTTCGGGAAGCGCGTTCGAGCGCACGTAGACGTCACCGCCGTCGTCCTTGGTGATGAAACCAAAGCCCTTCTCGGCGTCGAAGAACCGCACTTTACCGGTAGGCACGTCGCCCTCACTTTGTTGATGAAGCCAGTGGAACGCTCAGTCTATCCGGTAGCACACAGGGACTGAAACACCGGCTCAGTCGGCCGGGTAGCCGCCCGCCTCCACCTGCTCCTGCACGTGGCGGAAGTAGTCGATGTGCTCGAGCTTCGAGGCGGCTGCCTCGTCGACGATCACGATCGCGCGGGGGTGGAACTGGAGGATCGACGCGGGGAAGCGGGCCGCGACCGGGCCCTCGACCATGGCGGCGACGGCCTCGGCCTTTCGCTCCCCCGAGGCGACGAGCACGGCGACGCGGGAGTCCATGATCGTGCCGAGTCCCTGGGTGACGCAGTGCGTGGGAACCTGCTCGATCGAGTCGAAGAACCGCGCGTTGTCCTCGCGGGTCTCGGGCGTAAGGGTCTTGACCCGGGTGCGGGAGGAGAAGGACGAGAAGGGCTCGTTGAAGCCGATGTGCCCGTTCGAGCCGATGCCGAGGATCTGGACGTCGACGCCGCCGGCCAGTTCGATGGCCTCGTCGTACTCGTCGGCTGCGGCCTGCAGGTCGGAGGCGAGGCCGTCCGGAACGCGCACGCGGGCGGGATCCATGCGGAGGGGCTCGACGACCGTACGGGTGATCACGGAGTGGTAGCTCTCGGCGTGCGAGCGCGGGATGCCGACGTACTCGTCGAGCGCGAAGCCGAGGCCGTGGGAGAAGTCGAAGGTGCCCGCCTCGACGCGACGCGCCAGCTCCTCGTACAGCGCGAGGGGGGAACTGCCCGTCGCGAGGCCGATCACCGGCGTCGGAAGCCCTTCGAGGTAGGAGATCACCCGATCAGCGGCAACCTTCCCCACATCCTGCGGGTCCTTGCAGATGACAATTTCCATGGCTCGTTACCTTCACTCGTGCGCCGGCCCTTCCCGGCAGATCTGTACCGGTAAAGCCTAGGTCCGGCGGGGCGGTACTTGCACAGATTGTGCCCATTTTGCAATGGAAGTGCGCATGTTTTTTGTTCAAATGATCATTCATGGTGACCGGCGCTGGTGTGGAGCCCGGTACCACCCTCGTGGGGGACGGTCGGGGTACGGCAGGCTGGATCGGAGCCGGTGCGACAGCACCCGTCTAGGATGGGGCCATGGCCACCTGGAAGGACGGCGCCGCCTACGCGCCGGTAGAGCGACCCGACGGGTTCGCCACGCCCGTGGCCGACCCGCTGCCGGTGGCCGAGCCGTACCGCGCAGCCACCCCTGGGCCGATGCACCATCCGGGCGGGTTCGACTCCGCTCAGCAGCGTCCGCTCGACCAGCTCGGAGTCAGCATCTCCATGCAGCGCAACCCGAAGGACTCCTTCGCCGTCGCGTCGCTCGCCATGACCGCCGGGCCAGGGAAGTCGTCGGCACGGGACCCGAGGCAGCCGTTCGCCTCATCCGCGACGGTCGTCACCAGCGACGATCCCCCGCCACCCACGGGTCAGCCGCTCGCCGTCCCCGGACCTCCTCCGCTTCCGCAGTACACCGGTCAGTACGGTGGCGCACGCCCGCCCGCACCCGGCGTCGGCACCCGGCCGACCCAGCTCCCTCCGCAGCAGTGGGCCCCGCCGAGCCCTCAGGCGCTCAACGGCGCCCCCCAGCAGTACGACCCGACGCTGCAGAGCCAGCGCGTCATGGGCTGGACCGCCGCCGTACTGTCCTTCTTCGGTCTGCTGCTCAGCGGCTCCGCGCCGTTCGTGCTGATCATCGCCGGGGTGCTCGGACTCCGGATCAGGAAGCTCACGACGTGGGTGGGTCCCACTGCCCTCGGCATCGGCCTGTTCGGACTGCTCGTCCAGTTGGGCCTCGGCGAGCTCGGTTCGCCCAACCCCCTGCTCGGCGTGCTCTCGCTCCTGTGCTGCCTCGGGTTCAGCATCGCGATGCTGCGCTCCCCCGGCCGCTGAGCCTCACGATCTGACAGGAACCGTCGACTCCTCCACGTCGCCGAGGTCGACCGCGCCGCCGCCGTCCCACGCGACAAGGGTGGCGAGCTCACCTGGCCACACCTGCTCGGGAAGCGCGTCGAGGTCGAACCAGGCCGTCTCGACCCGGCGTCGCCGCTCTGCCTCGGTGAGCGCGAGATGGATCGGCTCGAAGCGCGGGGTGCGGAGGAGGAAGAACGTCTCGTCCTGAATCAGCACCCGGTCCGAGTAGCCGTGACAGACCCGGCGCCGGGCCACCGGCCCGATCAGGTCCTCCGGCTCGACCCGCAGTCCGGTCTCCTCCAGCAGTTCGCGGGCGGCCGCCTGGCCTGCCGACTCTCCAGGGTCGATCCCGCCGCCCGGCACCTGCCAGAAGCGGGAGCCCGGCAGCCCGGGATCGGTGTCGCCTTGGAGCAGCACCTCGTGTCCGGCCATGACGATGACGCGGGCACCGCTGCGGCGCTTGACGGGGCGCTCAGTCGGGGTGTCGGACATGGGCGATCTCGTCGTCGATGAGATCTCGCCAGCTCGCGACCAGCTCGGCGTCGACATAAGCCTTGAACGAGCGGCCCGGGCGCGCGGGAGAGCCGATATGGAAGGCTCGCACGCCGGCCCGGATCAGCCACGGCACGTGCTCGGGGGCGAGGCCGCCGCCCGCCATGATCAGGCGCGCGATCGTCGGGTCGGCCTTGGCGCGCGAGACGAGGTCATCGAGGCCCTGCTCGACCCCGCGGGCCGATCCTGCGGTCAGCACCTGGGTGATCCCGGGCAGCGTCACGACGTCGCGCCAGGCGCGGTCGAGGTCGAGGCAGTGGTCGATGGCCCGGTGGAACGTCCACGGGAACGACCCGTCGCCGACGAGTTCGCCGACGACCTCACGGTCGATCCGGTTCGCCCCGTTCAGGAAGCCGAGAACGACACCGTCGGCGCCCGCGTCGAAGTACGACGAGATCAGCCCGCGCAGCCGCGTCACCTCGCCGCCGTCGGTGGAGAACCCGGCGCGGAGCCTGACCATCGGCCGGATCTGGATCGACGTCGCGCGGCGAACCTTGTCGACGACGCGCGGCTCGGGCGAGAGCCCGTCGTCGTCCATCGTCCCGAGCAGTTCCACCCGGTCGGCGCCTCCCGCCTCGGCGCGCTCGGCGTCGGCGGCATGGAGCGCGATCACCTCAAGCAGACTCATGCCGACATTGTGCCGGGTCGGCACCCCGGTCGGCGCGCGACCCGCCCCACCGCATGAGGGTTGCACCGGGTCCGCCCGCTCCGCCCACCGGCTGTCCACCCGGGGCGACGAGGAGCATACTGGGGTGACAAGCCCTTCGAGGAGGCTCACATGCCGCTTCACACCCGCCGGTTCGCCGCCCTCCTGGTCGCGGTTGCAGGGTTCCCCGCCGGACTCATAGCGTCGCTCGGCCTTGCCGATCTCCGGCTCGTGGCAGGCGTCTCGATCGGCTGGGGACTCGTCTACGCCTCGCGCCCGTTCACCGCGGAGATTCCACTCGTGCAATGGGCATCCACGTGCCTCGTCAGCCTCGCGGTGACGGTGCCCTCCACGCTGAGCGGAACGGACGTGGCGCCGGGACTCGCCGCGTTGGTCGGCTGCATCCTGGTTGCCCTGCTGCTCGGCACGCTCTGGTTCGCCGCCTGGATGGCACCCATCGGCATGGCTGTCACCTTCATCCGCGGCGGCATCCGCACCCCGCGCGCGTCCACGGGAGGAACTCCGCGGGTAGAGTGACGCGGTGCCCGATCTCCGCCCACCCACGCCCGACGACGCAGGCGCCTGGTTCGACTTCCTCATCGCCCAGCAGGCGATCGCCTATGCCGGGATCGTCCCGGACGACTTCATCGAGCGCCAGCAGGCAGAGCGGGCCGACTGGTTGAAGGGCCTCGAGCTGAAGTTCTCGGCTCCGGGGACGGCCCGCCGCCTGGTCGCCGAGTCGGAGGGCCGCCTCGTCGGCGTCGCGTCGGTCGTCGACGGCCCTGCGGACTGGGAGGTCTCGCTCGGCTACGTCCCCTCGCCGGCGCCAAGAGAGTTGAGCCGGCTGTACGTCGCGCCCGAGTTCCACGGGACGGGACTCGCGGCGGAACTCTTCGACCGACTCGACGACGGGACCGACCTCTACCTGTGGCTGATCGACGGCAACGAGCGCGCGCACCGGTTCTACCGCAGTCGTGGCTTCGTCGACCTCGCCGAGAACTTCCAGGCCGGAGACAGTTGGGGCAACATCGGCATGCACCGCATGGCGAGGCTCGCGAACGGCTGAGCTGGAGCGCCCTCGGGGACGCGGATGCCCCCGCCGCGGGAGCGACGGGGGCATCGCAGCGGTGACTCAGGAGCGGTTGAACAACACGATGTTGTTGAACACCCACTGGCCACGCAGCCAGACGAACGTGCTCCGCCCATCGACCTTCCGTTCGGTCAGCACATCGGCCTTCAGGTAGCTGCGGCAGCCGTTGCGGCCGGTGGTCGCGGTGTCGCACTCGGTGCGCCACTGCCGACCGTCCGCCGCCGTCCAGGAGCCGGTGTTGCCGAGTGGGTTGCCCTTCCACAGCGACCTGGGCGACGGGAGGTAGGTCAGGTTGTTGAAGACCCACCCCGTCGTCTTGATGTAGCGGCCACCCTCGTAGCGGATCGTGGTCGCCCAGATCTCGGTGCGGCACCGCTTCGTCGCCGAGTACGGTTCACACGAGGTCTGCCACCAGCGACCGTTGACGAAGTGCGTCCCGGGCGTGGTGTAGACGTCCTTCGGCTTGTTCGGCTTCGTCGGCTTGCCGGTCGGCTTGTTCGTCGGCTTGCCGGTGGGCTTGCCCGTTGGCTTCCCGGTCGGGGTCGCGGACGGGCTCGGCGACGGAGTCACCGACGGGCTCGGGCTGGGCGAGGGCGACGGGGTGACGTCGGCCTGCTCCTGCACGAACACGACCGCGGAGCGCGCGGGGACGGTGAGCGTGCCGCTCGCCTTGTCCCATGCGGCCCCGGCCAGCACCGGGTCGTCATGGTTCCCGTCGGTGAGCACCGGCGAGAGGGCAAGGTCGAGCCCGGCCATGCCGTCGACCGCCTCGGTGATCGGCTCGGGTGACGCATTGAACGCCACGAGCACCCCGTCGAGGTCCTTGTCGACGTCCTCGCCGACGGTGTCGTCGACCCGCATCAGGATCAGGCCGGCCGTCTGGTCGGCACCGGCGTTGGGGAACGTGACCTTCTCGTCGATCAGGGCGGCCGAGCCGAGCGTCAGCAGCGGGTGCGTCGAGCGCAGCTGCATCAGCTCGAGTGCCTGGTCGTGCGAGGCGGCGATGTCTGCCACGGACGGCTTGTTCGCCGGGTTCTCCAGGTAGGGCTTCATCGCGGGCCACTTCGTCGAGTTGTCCGCCGCGGGAGGAAGCCCCACCGCGAAGTTGTTGTCCTGCATGGACCAGTCGAGCGTGTTGAAGTGGTCTCCGGAGTTGTACGAGTTGCGGTCCATCGACTTCGAGCGCAGCAGGTCGGTTCCCGCATGCCAGAACGAGGGCGACTGGCCGAGCGTCGCCGTGGCGAGCGAGAGCGTGTTCATCCGCACCCGGTCGGTCATCTTCGTGTCGGCGGGCAGCTTCCACATCCCGATGTCGTAGAGCGTCTCGTTGTCATGGGCGTCGACGTAGTTGACCGACTCGTCCGGCTCGGAGGCGTAGCCCGCGGGCTGGCCGTTGTAGTCGAGCTCGCTTCCCTTCTGCTCCCGACCCGCGGAGGTCTCGAACGAGAACTCCTTGAGGTTGCCCGCCAGGCCGATGCGGATCAGATCCTGCCGGTGACGCAGATCGGCGAGCTGCTGCTGGGTGGTGGCCGTCGAGTCCCCGTTGGGGTCGGTGTAGAGGCCGGTGCCGTAGCCCTGGTTCTGCGACTTGTTCTCGTCGAAGGGGCCGCCGCCGTGCACGGCGTCACGGAGCCGGTCGTTGAAGGCCCCCATCCGGGTGCCGTTCAGCTGCCCCTGGGTGGCCTGGGTGAACCGGGCGTTGTCCGCGACCTCGCCGAAGTTCCAGCCTTCGCCGTAGATGTACATGGACCTGCCGTCGACGCCGTCCTCGTCGAGGGTGAGCTCGTCGAGCGCCTTGCGGACGGCGACCATGTTGTCCGCCGAGTGGTGGCCCATCAGGTCGAACCGGAATCCGTCGACGTGGTAGTCGGCGGCCCAGGTGACGACCGAGTCGACCATCAGCTGCTCGCCCATGGCGTGCTCGGTCGCGATGTTCTGGCAGCAGGTCGAGGTCTCGACCGCGCCCTTCAGGTTGAGCCGGTGGTAGTAGCCGGGCACGACCTTGTCGAGCACCGACGTCTTGGCCTGCCCGGAGGCGGAGGTGTGGTTGAACACCTGGTCGAGCACGACCTGGTAGCCCTTGTCGTGCAGGCCGCCCACCATCTCGCGGAAGGCCTTGGTCCGGGCGCCTCCGCTCTGGTTGGCGTCGGCGGCGTAGGAGCCCTCAGGGGTGGAGTAGTGGTACGGGTCGTAGCCCCAGTTGAAGGCGTCCTTGTCGGCTACCGCTGTCACGGCCGCCTGCTGCTCCTCGGAGGCCGGGCCCGCGTCGGGGATGGTCGGTGTGACCTGCTTGGTGCGGTCCTCCTCGATGGTGGCGATGTCGAAGCTCGGCAGGAGGTGGACGGTGTTCATGCCCGCCTCGGCCAGCTCGCGCATCCGCAGGTCACCGTCGGTGCCCTTCAGCGCGAATGCCTCGTAGGTGCCCCGCTTGTCCTGCGGGACGCTCTCGTCGGAGATCGAGTAGTCGCGGATGTGGAGCTCATAGATCGCGCGATCGACGAACTGGTCGATCTGCGGAGCCTCGGTGTCGGTCCAGATCGACGGGGCGAAGGCCGGATCGTCCAGGTCGGCGAGGACGGAGTGCGTCGAGTTCAGGGTCAGCGCCTCCGAGTAGGGATCGGTGACGATGTTGTGCGTCACCGCATCGACGGATGGGACGAACACGTTGACGTCGAACTGGTAGGCCCGGTTCTTCCAGTCGGCGGCACCCGTGACGGTCCAGGTCCCGTCGGCCTGGGGCTGCATCGCGACCCTCGTCGGGTCACCCGCTCCGGTGCCGTCGGCGAACAGGAGCAGATCGACGGAAGTGGCGGTCGGCGCCCAGAGGCGCAGGCTCGGCACACCGCCGGCGAAACTGAGTCCGAGGTCCGTGCCCCGAGCGTCGTCTCCGTACAGGTCGTCGAGCACGCCGGGGATCTGCAGGCCGGTGAAGACCTGCGCCGCGCCGTTGACATCGCGCTGCACCACGACGAGGTCGCCCTTGAGCGCGGACGCCACCGCGTCCGGGGCGGCTTCGAGTTTCAGCGCCAGGAACCCGCGCAGGTGGCCCCGGTACTTCAGCTGCTCCTCGGTGAGGCCCGCGTCGGCCTCGGAGAGGTCACCGACCTTGACGGGGGCGGCGCCTGTACCGCCGACGACCACGCCGTCCTGCAGCGCGAGCCCGCCGTCGGCGTCGGCCCACAACTCCCAGGTCACGTCCCCGGAGACCAGGTTTGACGGCCACGCGATGGTCGACGCGTCGATCCAGTGGCCGAGGTCTTCGCCGGTCCCGGCCAGGGGCGGATCCTCGACGGCGATCTGCAGCTTGTGGTCCGCGATCGTGTAGGTGAAGGTGACGCGCTTGCCCGCGGCGACCTGGAAGGTGTAGTTCGAGCCCCCGGGCACGCCGTCGACGCCGTAGTTCTCGGCCCACGACAGGCCGTGCGCGACCTTCGTCTCGTAGCTTCCCGCCGGGATGGCGGTGGTCGACCAGGTGTAGGTGCCGTCGCCGTCCGCGTCGAACATGAGCGACCTCAGGCACTCGGGCTGCCAGTCGCCGTCGCAGCCGACGGCTGCCTGGAAGCTGCCTGGCAGCGTCACGACCGGAGACTGTGCGGTGTTGAAGAAGGCGTGGCTGACCGGGTCGTAGTAGAAGGTGACGGGGCCCGCCGCGGCGACCGTGTAGGCGACGTCGTCGCCGTTCGGCACGCCGCCCGCGCCGTAGTTGACGTCCCAGCTGCCGCCGACCGCGACCTTGTAGCTGTAGCTGCCGGCGGGCAGGTCGAAGGTGCCGGTGTAGAGGCCGGAGGCCTCGTCGAGGGTGAGCCTCGCCTGCTCGCAGCCAGGCTGCCAGTCACCGGGGCAACCCATCGCCGCGTTGTGCGAGCCGGGGACAGTGACCGCCTCCGATGCGTCGACGTCCGGGACGGTGGGCGTCGAGACGCCAAGGTCGGTGCCGACCACGACGGTGGACGACCCGGCGGCGCGGCTGCCGTCCGCGTCCGTCGTGACGGCGCGCACCTCGACGACGGTGCC
This sequence comes from Tessaracoccus flavescens, assembly GCF_001998865.1. NCBI lineage: Bacteria > Bacillati > Actinomycetota > Actinomycetes > Propionibacteriales > Propionibacteriaceae > Tessaracoccus > Tessaracoccus flavescens. The sequence goes on along the minus strand of NZ_CP019607.1, from coordinate 2,332,996 downwards.
GTCCTTCAGAGCCGCGAGATCGGCGAAGACGCGGGGCCGGTCGCCGGTTGCGGTGCCGAGCGGGGTGTAATCGGCGTCACCGAGCGCGCGGTAGGCGAAGGAGGTCTCGGCCCAGCGGTCGTCCACGACGTCGGCGGTGACGGGAATCAGCCCGTCGGTCGGCGCCCCGGAGGAGACGGCGACGCTCTGCTCGGCGCCGGTGTCTGCGACCTTGGCGCCCGCCTTGAAGGCGACCGCGCCGAGGGCCGGGACGGTGAGCTTGACCGTGCCGTCTGCAGCGGCCGTGATGGGCGAGGTGGCGCCGTAGAGCGGCGCGTAGGTCGCACCCGGGGTCAGCGTCGCGAACTCGACCTCCTTCGCGGTGGTCGCGTTGTTCACCGCGACGAGGTGCTCGATCTGTTCGGCGCGCTCCACTCGGGCGAAGGCGTAGACGCCGGTGCCGTTGTCGGCGTGCAGCTCGATCTGGGCGCCGGTCGAGAGCGCGGGGTTGGCCTTGCGGAGCGCGCCGAGCTTGGCGATCGTCCGGTAGAGGGGCACATCGGTGGAGAAGTGGCCGCCGGTTCCGTAGGCGCTGCCGTCGAGGAGGGTGTTGTCGAGGTAGCTCGGCACCTTCGAGGCGAACATCGACTCGCGGGCGTCCTTGTCGTTGCCGTCGCCGATGAAGCCCTGCTCGTCGCCGTAGTAGACGACGGGCTGACCACGGGTCAGGAACATCAGCTCGTGCGCCAGGGTGCTGCGCTCGAGCAGCTTGTCCGCCCCACCGAGCAGGTGGCCGATGCGGCCCATGTCGTGGTTGCCGAGGAAGGTGGGAAGCGACGCGGCTGAGGAGTCGACCGTCGTGTAGTAGTCGTCGGCGGCGAACAGGCCCGACAGCCCCTTCGCGGTGAAGCCCTTGGCGTAGTTGAGCGCCGAGGACTGGTAGGCGAAGTCGAGCACGGAGTTCATGTCGGTGTCGCGGACATAGGGAGACAGCAGCTTGGCGTCTGCGTCATAGACCTCGCCGAACATGAAGAAGTCGGGGTTGGACGTCTCGGTGTGCTGCGCGATCCGCTGCGTGAACTCCTGCCAGAACGTGAAGTCGACGTGCTTGGCGGTGTCGATGCGGAAGCCGTCGATGCCGAGGTCGGTCCAGGCCTCGTAGATCTCGCTCATGCCGTCGACCACGACCTGGTTCTCGGTCATGAGGTCGTCGAGGTTGGTGAAGTCCATGTAGGTGGCTGCTTCGCCCGCAGGCCAGCCCGGGTCGAAGCCGCGGTTGTGGTAGAGCGTCACGTCGTTGAGCCAGAGCGGGAACTTGGCCTGCTCCATGCCCTCCGGGACCTCCGGGTCGTAGGGGAACGAGGAGGTGTCCGGGTTGAGCTTGGGCATCGCCTGGGTGCCCTCGGCGTAGTCGGCCGGGTCGAACTCCGCCCCCGCGGTGTCCCTGTAGGGGGTGGTCGCCTTCGTCACGTAGGCCGGGGCCGTTCCCTCGTGGCCCTTGTACTCGATGATGTCGGCGGTGTGGTTGGTGATGATGTCGAAGTAGACCTTGATCCCCTTGGCGTGCGCCTCGTTGATGAGGGCCTTGAGTTCGGCGTTGGTGCCGAGGTGGGGATCGATCTGCGTGAAGTCGGTGATCCAGTAGCCGTGGTAGCCCGCCGAGGCTGCGGCGCCGGTGCCCTGGACGGGGCGGTTGACGAACGAGGGGGTCAGCCAGATGGCCGTGGTGCCTAGGCCCTTGATGTAGTCGAGGCGGTCGCGCAGGCCCTGGATGTCGCCCCCGTTGAAGAAGGCCTTGTCCGCCGGGTCGAAACCGGTGGCGAGCTTGTCGGTGCCCGCGCAGTCGACGGGGAGCACCCCTCCCTCAGGTGCGTGTCCGGTCGCGATGCAGGCATCGTTGCCCGGCGTCCCGTTGTCGAAACGGTCGGTCATCACGAAGTAGAAGTTGTTGCCCTGCCCCGGGTCGGCGAAGGGCTCGGCCACGAGCGGATCATCCGAGGCGGTGTAGTCGCCCGGAAGGTCGGCCGCTGCGACCGACACCTTGTTGGTGGCATCGTCGAAGCTGAAGGCCAGTTCGGTGTCGGAGCCGAGCACGAGCGGGAAGTTGCCATCCCCGAGCCCGTAGGCCTCGTCCCAGGACTTGTTGATGGCGACCTTGAACTCCCACTCCCCTTTCGGGACGGTGAGCTCGGCAGTCCAGACGCCGTCGCCGTCGGCGTCGGTGAGGGCCGTCGAGTCGCATTCCGCCATCCAGTCCTCGGCGCAGCCGAGCTCCGACTGGAGGCTGCCGGCCAGTGTGACCGCCGTGGTGGCGGCTGCGGCCTGCGGCGTGGGTAAGGCGGCCGTGACGACGGCGCTGGAGGCGATCAGTGCGGTGATCGCGAGGCCCGAGGTGAGACGGGGCGAGCGCATTGGCGTGACTCCTTCGTCAGTGATGCACGGGCCAGCCAAACTACGCGTGTGGCGGACACTTTTGTCCGATCACGTCACTCGGCTGGAACCCGCGGTCGAATATGAACGTTCAGCAGGCGTCACTGTGCCATTTGAACGATCAATCCCGCAAGGGGGTCGGCGAGATTTCCTCCGAAAGTCACGGCGTGTCGCCAAAGTCGCCCGGCATCTGTCGTTGCGTCGGCGGCTGCTGCCAAGATGAGCGGTACCCGCATCGCCGCGGAGAACCCGAGGGAGGTGACATGGAGTACCCGCTGGAGGCCCCTGCCCGTGCCCTCGACCGGCTCGACGTGGTGCAACTCGTCAGCTACCTCCGCTCGGCCGCGCGCACCCGGCCGGTCGTCATCCTGACCGTTGCCCGCGGCAGCCATGCCCCGCACGTCGATCCGGCCGTACTCGACCGCGAGTTCGGCAGGCAGGTCGACATCGTGACGCTGCCGACGGAGGCGGCGACCCACGCGCTCAGCGAGACGCTCACCGACCGCGAGGCCTCCGTACAGCTCCCCGCTGCGTTTCGCCTTCGGCCCCGCCGAAGGCCCGGACGTGGCCCGGGCCCTCACCTCGGACGCGATGGCCATGGCCGCTCGCCACGGGGCGTCCCTCCCAGGCGCGGCAGAGCTGCCACGACCAGTCACGGGCGAGATCTCCGGCATCGTGGCAGGCCGGGCGCTCATCCAGCTCGACGACGGACAAGTGGGCGTGATCTGGCCCGAGCTCGTCGTGCCGGGTCCCATCGCAGAGCGGGTCTTCCACAAGGGCATGCGCATCGAAGGGGTCCTCGATCCGGACTCGCGACGCATCGACGTGGCGGGGATGCGCCGCGACCCTGAGGAGGCGTTGGCCCGCCTACCAGCCCGGCGACACGGTGCTGACGAGGGTCACCGCGGTGCGTCGCGACGGCTGCACCGTCGAGCTGTTTCCCGGTGTCACCCGGGACATCTCGGCCGACAACCTGGTCAGGGATGACACCGACGTGCGGCAGCTGATGGTCGAGGGAGAGGTGCTGCGGCTCTGGTTCGCCGACCGCTACGACGGCGAGTGGGTCCTCTCCCTGCTCGAGGCGGCTCCCGAGGATGAGGGTGGTGCCTGCGCCGGCGCTGCTGCGCGGGGGTCCGCCCTGGCTGGTCCTGCCCGCCCTCGCCACGCCGCCCGCTCCCCCGCGGGCCGAGCAGGTGTCCTCACATGAGGAACCCGACGTGACGGACGAGGACGCACTGTCCCTCGTCCAGGAGCTGCGCCGTGAGACCGCCCAGCTCAGCCGCACGATCCGCGAGCGCGACGAACGGATCGCCACGCTTGAGGAACGGCTGGCCAAGGGCCGCGCACGCCTGCGCGACGCCGAGCGCCGGGTCAACAGCGGTGGGGCCTTCGCCCGCCTGTTCGAGTCCGACGAGGATCAGCTCGACTTCGAGGTGAGGACCGCGTGGGCCCTCATGACGACGCCGTCGGAGAAACAGACGAGGCCGCTTCGCCCGTGGACGTACGGCCCTGCCTTCTTCGACACCCTCGCGCGCGTGCAGGGAATCAAGCGCGACAAGATCATCGAGGTGATCGTCCACGTCCTCACCGGGCGCGACGCCGAGCTCGCCTCGCGGGAGCTCCACCAGCTGCGCACCGGCGCCGGAGGCGACGACGCCCCGGTCACCCGTCGCGGCGGCGAGACCTGCTGGCGGGTGAGCCTGCAGGTGGGAACGCCGAGCGCCCGCCGTCTGCATTACTGGCAGCGCAACGATGGCTCCGTCGAGCTGAGCAGCATCCGCCTCCACGACGACTTCCGCCCCTGAAGGCTGTCAGGCCAGCGCCTCCAGGATGGCTGAATGCGCCGCCGCGCGCGGGATGCGTTCCTGTTCGAGGCGCAGACCCTCGGCGCGAATGAGGGCGAGCGTCGAGCGCTCAGCCAGCGTCAGGTGCCCGATCTCGCCCTTGAATGTCCGCGGCTCGGCAACGGCCAGGGCGCGAGCGGAGGCAAGCGTATCGGAGTCCATCAGGACCGACCGGACCTGCGGCAGCACCGACCTCGTCTGCCCGAGGATCTGGAAGCCGTACGAGTCGAGGTCACCCCAATAGAAGACATCGGCCGAGCGGATCCAGGCGACGTCCGCCAAGGACGATGCCGCAAAACCCATGCCGTGAACGGCGATCGTGCCCGTGAGCGGCGGAAGCGTCGCAACCGTGGTCAGATTCTCCGAGATCAGCACTCTCGCGGGTCGCATGGAAAGCAGCTTCAGTTCTTCGAGCGTCACTGAGAAGTCCGCGGCACCAGGCGAAGAGGGGTCGAGGTCGCGCACACGGAACCGCACGCCGTGTCTACGCAGACCCGTGCCCCCGATGATCGCGTCGGCCAGCGGCTCGACGACCGAGCGGTGGCGCTCGAACCACTTGGTGTCGACGCCCTCCACCGGTAGCTCGCGCTCGAACAGGCCCGAATCGGGGTTGGCGCTCAGCCAGCCGAGCACGCTCGCGAGACGGCCGACATCGTCAGCCCTCAGCTTGACGAGCCCACGCGCTGCCTCGCTGACGCCGTCGACGAGGGGCGCCTGCGGCCAGCCATGCGCAAGCATGGCCACGACCTCGCAAGCGATCGACCATCCGGCTCGCTGTCCCGACAGCCCCGCAACGGCCCGGGGACCGACCGAAACGCGTTGTGGGAGCCGCTGGCGGCCCATCGACGGCCACCGACGGGTTACCCACTCGAGAGTGACATCGTCGCGTTCGGAGAAGTGTTGCCACGCCGTCGCCCAGGCTGCGACACGGTCTGGCCCGGCGAGCGCCTCCCGCTCGGACGGAGGCTGCAAGGGCCACGACAAGGGCGTCGGCTCTCCATCAAGCGACTCGGCGAGCCACCCGGGGAACCGACGAGGCCAGACCCGCACGGCGAGGGCACGCAACTGCTCGACAGTCCTCACAAGAGCACCTCCTGGTCGGCATCCGCTGCCACCACTGCTGGACGACCCAAGTCGTAGTGCAACTCCTGCAGGATCGACCCGCGCCCCGGCCGGTTGTCGACCATTACGACACCGCCCACGTAGTCGTCGATGGTCTGCAGCATCTTCATGGGGGTGGCGAGCAGAAGCTGGAAGCCGAACGTGCGGAAGACCTCGAGCCCAGCCTGGGTGAAGGTGTGATCGGCCTTGTCGAAGGCCTCATCGATGACGACGAGCGCATACGTCGGATCGGCCTTGCCCTCCGGAGCTAGCTGAAAGCGCAACGCCGCCGCGAGGCAGAAGGTGACGAGCTTCTGCCGCTCACCGCCCGAGCGTCCACCCGACCCGGTGTAGACGTCCACCTGCGCGCCGTCGTCGTCGATTACCCGCGCCTGGAACTGCACGTGCTGGCGGGTGTCGAGGCAGCGCTCACGCCAAGCCTTATCGGCCGGATCGGCCGAGCCGAGCCTGTCGAGCAACTGCTCCATCCGGACGAACCGCTCCTCGGCCTCGCGCCGGGCAGCATCGTCGGATGCACCGCCCGCATCGAGCATCGACGACTCGGTGATGCGGTTCAGCGTTTTCAGGAACAGGTCCACATCGTCAAGGGTTCGGTCGAGCACCTTGATCTGAAGGCGCCCCTCGCGACTGAACCTGGTCATCAGCAGGGAACGATTGACGTCGTCGACGCGGCTGCGAATCTCGCGTCTCGCACCACGGATGTCTTGGGCAAGGCCGCTGATGTTGTTACGCGCCTGGCGATGGAGCAGTTCAAAGAAACGCTCCTCGAACTCAGGGAGGCGATCGGCCTCGAGAGTGCTGAGCCGCCTGAGGTACTCCGGCAGGTACAGCAGGCCCGCGTCCCAGTCGGCCGCGGCCGCCTCCCAATCCTTCTTGTACGCCGTCATTTTCAGCACGGCCTGTTGGCTCACGCGAGAAAGGAGCGCCGACAGCTTTGAGTGGCGCTCGTGCAGGTGCTGACGCATGGCCGCGTCGAGGCCGTTCGCCTCGGCCATGAGATCATCCGAGAGCAGGTCCAGATGCTGCGCCACCTCGTCCGGCACGTCGGGTGCCTCACTCAGAATGGCCGTCAGCGTCTCAACCTCTCGGAGGATCTGGGCGACATGCTCCTCACGCTGAAGGAGGGACGCGCGCAGTCCTGCCAGCTTGTCGTCGGCCTGCTGCTTCGCGCGCCTCGCCCTGTCGAGTTGGGCCTCGAGCGCCCGAAGATCAATGTTGGTGGCCCTTAGCCGCTCCAGCTGCCGATCGACGGCGTCGATTCCAGCCTCGTGTGGTGACAGATCGACTCGATCCCACGAGAACTCGGCCAAGTCCTGCAGCGCCCTCGCCGCAACAGCCAGATCGGCCTGCTCGGCATCCAACTTCCTCAGCCGCGCCTCGATCTCGTCGAGGTGGGCCTGCGAGACGGCAAGGACTCGTTCGAGCTCGGCCTCCTTCGCCTCCGTCGAGAAGCCGAGCACCCACCGCGTCCGGTCGGACACGCGGAACCGGTCATCCTTCTCGTGGAGCAACGACGAGTGTTTCACCTGGCCGTTACGGGTGACGCCACGCTGAACGCCGCCGAGGCTGCGGGCATCGTCGACACAGGCGTAGGCGAAGCGGCGCTCAAGGCGTTCGGAGAGCCACCCTGTGTAGGCGCCGTCAGCCAGGTCGAGCTTGCCTGGGAGAGTGCCGTGCACGAAATCAAGGGCCTCCTCGCGGACCGGCTCGACCCTTTCATAGACGAGCCGGGTACCCAGAAACTCGGCATCGACGAACTCAGCGGCTGCCAGGTAGTGCTGCGCGGGAACCACGAGGGTGCGGGCGAAGCTGGCCAGGACGCGTTCGATGGCTCCCGTCCATTCGCTCTCTCCCTGCTTCACCTGAAGCAGCTCCCCGACAAACGGAAGGGTCGTAGGCGAGACACCCAGCGCCTGAGCGAGTGACTCGCGCACCGCGAGCAACCGCGCATCGAGGTTGGAGCGGTGACGACGCAATGCCTCCAACTCATCGACCGCGCGGCGGTGAGCGTCCGCCCCGCGCCCCTTATCGCGAAGGGCCTCGCCCTGGGCGGCGTTGAACTCGGCACGCCTGGCCTCGAGGGCGGCCCTTGCCTCATCGACCTCTCGCTCGAAGCGGACGACCTCAGCGACGCCATCGGGCAGACGCACGGCGACGCGCTCGGCGGCACCGGCGTACCGGGAGCGCCGTTGAAGCGCCAGGTCGCGAGCGTCGAGCCTTGCTGCCCGGAGAGCCTCGAGCGTGGTCACATCACCGCCGCCTGCACCGTCGACGGCCTGCTGGCACCGCCGTCGCTCATCCTCGGCCAGGTCGGCATGGCCCTTCGCCTCAGCCACCTCGGCCTCAAGCCTTGCCAGGAGAGGACGCTCGCGGACGAGGTCGGCCTCGAGACCAACCTTCCTGCGCTGCCTCAGCCAGGTCTCGAGGTGCGCGACCTGGTCTTGCACTTCCCTCTGCTGTGACTCGACCTCACGGAGTTGTTCATCGATGGCGCGCAGGGGAAGGAGCGCTTCCACCTGCCGTCGGGCGTCGACCACCGAGGAGTGGGCCGAACGCAGTTCGTCGAACTGTTCGACCGTGGTATTGGCAAGCTCGAACGTGCCGGGCACGTCAAGCATGAAGTCGCGGAACAGGGCGTCCAGGTTCGTCAGGTTCTTCGCGGACTGCGTCTTGTGCAGCAGCACCTGCGCCTGCTCGGAGGCGATCCCGAGCTGCTTACGAAACCGCTCTGCGAAGGATGAATACCCTTCACCGCGGTAGGTGTTCCACGTGGGAAAGGAACTCTTGAGTTGCCGATACTCGATGCCGTTCGCGACGAACGACTTCAACTCAAGGAGGTCGACTCGGCCGGGCGCGATCGCGTACATGGAGCGCAGCTCGTCGCGTTGAACCGAGCTGCCGCTGATATGGAACAGCCGCAGCAGCGTAGTTTCCTTGCCCGACTCATCGACGAAGGTCAGCCCCACCGCGCTCCAAGTGGGGCCTTTGCGGAGGAAAGCAGCCCCCACCTCGCCCGTCTCCTCGTCGGCCTCGCGCTTGTGGGCGCCGCGCACGTAGGTGACGAGGCTGCGGTCGTGATCGCGCGTATCGGTGCCCTGGGCGGCCGCGTTGAACCGCACCTTCCCGGGCGCGACGAGGATGGAGGCCATGGCGTCGAGCACCGACGACTTACCCGCTCCCGACGGACCGGTGAGCAGCATTCCCTTCCACGGCACGTCGAAGCTCCAGGCACCCCCGAAGGTACCCCAGTTGATCAACTGAACGTGCGCGAGTCGGTGCTGGCTCATTCGGACGCCATCCTCTCGAGGTCTGCCGTCACGGCCGCCACCTCATCGGCTCCGAAGACGAGCCGCAGGACAGGCGAGATCTCCCAACGGTCTTCAACCTCGGCCTTCAGCAGGATTGAGTTGCTGGTCATTCTCACGAGCGAACGACGGATCCGGTCTTCCTGCTGCTTCTTGTCCGTCGTGTCGCCTCGCAGGAACCCGCGCAACTGGTCTTCGATTTCTTCCCGCCCGACGAACACGCGGCTACCCTGGCTGGTCAATAGGAGGCGTCGGAGATAGAGAACCAACACCGTGTCGAGCAGGGTGAGGGGCTGACGCCGCACCACCTTCGGGGCGTCCTCGAGTGCGAGGTTGCGAACGAAGGCCACACCCGAGTCTCGGTCGAGCACGAGCTCAAGGTAGAGATCGGCGAGGCGGGAGCGCACCAACGGCTCGTTGCGCTCGAGCGCCGCCCACAGCTTCGCGTGGTCCTGGGCGCGGACATAGGGTCCGTTGAGCAGCTTGAGCAACACACGCCTTGTGCCAGGATCGAGCTCGCCAGGATCATCTGGCAGTTCGACCACCTCATCGTCGAACTCGTCCACCTCGACGCCTGCATCCGCGCGACGCGGTGCGCTCTCCATGCTCACGGCTCACTCCAATGGCTCGGGACCTGGAGGAAAACGTACCTGGGGGCCGTGACAGTTCTCGACGAGCCCCGCGAAGACGTCCACGACCAGCGCTCAACCCCCGTGGCCCGGCTGGCGAACTCCTCGGCCAGGATCAGCAGGCCGATGATCGAGGCAAGGCCCTGGGACGCGGGGTGTCGCTCCAACACGTCGCCCACCGTCGCGCCCGCCCGATCGGCGAGAGTCTCGACGATCTGCGACTGCAACTCGGGGAAGTCGATCTCGGTCAGGCGCACCTGTCGCCTAAGCTCTTCCAGATCGAGCTCAAGGGTAGCATTCGCGACGACGTCGTCAACCGTGCGCAGGTCGGCAGGGTTGTGCAACGACCACGACCCGACCGAAGCGATCCTCGCCGAGGTGAGGTCCAGGTCCCGACCAAGCGGCGCGGTGGGAGCGTGGCGCTTGAGCGCCGCGAGGGCAGCCTGCTCGGCGTGACCAAGGGCCTCGGCCAATCGCTTGTGCTCGCGGTACTCCTGGGTCTCGACGAAACGGCGGAGGCTCTTGGAGAACTCGGTGAGGTTCAGGCGAACCTGATGGCTCTCGCGTTGAAGCACGCTCAGGTAGCGGCGCAGGAAGACGGCCGCGCCGCCGTCGAGGTCGTGGGCGAAGCCTCGCTCAAGAAGGGCATCGACGGCGGTGTCGAACCGGTCGGCGAGCAGGCGGTCGAGCAGCAGTTCGTGGAAGGCGTTGAACGTGCGGCCCGCCTCGCTGTTCTCGATCAGGTCGACCTCCGCGAAGATCTGGTCGAGGACTCCACCGCGGGAGCCGTCGTGGTTGATGATCTGCTCGCGGAGTTGGGAGTTGAGCGTCTCAAGGTCGTCGGCGACCTTCGCGAAGTCGCCGGGCACCTCACCCGCCAGGCGCAGGATCTCGTCGAGCCGCTCCCTGGCCAGCAGGTCGTCGAGGGGTCGGTACTCGCCTTCCTCGATTCGCGCGATCTCGGCGTCGATCTGGTCGCGCTGTTCGATCAGGCCCTTGACGCGCGTGGCGGCATCCGGGTCGGACTCGCGAGCCAACGCGTCCAGCAGCCCTGTGACGTTGCTGAGCCGAGAAGACGTGACCGAGGATCGCGACTGCTGCACATCGCCGACGAAGCGGACGATGTCGGCTGCGGAGCGCGACAGCTCCACCGTCTCTTCGCGGGCCGCCCCGGTCGGGCGGCGGATCAGGTAGCCGCTACTGATCCAGTCGCCTACGTACTCCTGGGCCTGGCGGGGAAGGGGGAAGCCGCTGTCACGCAGATCGTCCAGGTCATCGGAGACCTGCTCGACGAACTCGGCGTAACCGATAACTCGGGCCGTCTCAAAGCGGCTCGCAAGGATCGCGGCGATGACGGGAAGGAGATCGGCCCGGAGGAGTCGCATGGGCCCCTCAACGGCCTGCCTCGCGCTGAGCGCCCTCCCTACAACACTCACTGGACCAGCCTCTCTTGGGACATGCTCCCGCTCCGGGGACCGTCCGCGCCCCTCGGAGCGCGCTGTCCACGACATGGAACCCAACCCTCGGAGAGATCCTGACCGCCTCTCCGACCTCGCTACCAAACTACATTCTGGATCTTCCGAACCGGGAGCCAGGGCGATCATCCCGATCAGCCTCCCCTTGAGAACGAGGAGAGGGCGGCCCCCTCCGGGACCGCCCTCTCGTGAGCTCGCTGGCTGGTGCGGATCAGAAGCCGCCCATGCCTCCCATGCCGCCCATGTCGTCGCCACCAGGCATCGCGGCGGCCTTCTCAGGCTTGTCCGCGATGACGGCCTCGGTGGTGAGGAACAGGGCCGCGATCGACGCGGCGTTCTGCAGCGCCGAACGGGTAACCTTCGCAGGGTCGATGATGCCGGAGTCGACCATGTTGACGTACTCGCCGGTCGCGGCGTTCAGGCCCTCGCCGGCGGGCAGGTTGCCGACCTTCTCAGCCACGACGCCGCCCTCGAGGCCGGCGTTCGCGGCGATCTGCTTCAGCGGGGCCGAGGAGGCGGCGAGCACGCTCCGCGCGCCGACGGCCTCGTCACCGGAGAGGCTGGAGAGATCGACGGCCTTGGCCGCCTGCAGCAGCGCGACGCCACCGCCGGGGACAATGCCCTCCTCGACCGCGGCCTTCGCGTTGCGGACGGCGTCCTCAATGCGGTGCTTGCGCTCCTTGAGCTCGACCTCGGTTGCCGCGCCGACCTTGATGACGGCGACGCCACCGGCCAGCTTGGCCAGGCGCTCCTGCAGCTTCTCGCGGTCGTACTCGGAGTCCGAGTTCTCGATCTCGCGACGGATCTGGGACACGCGGCCCTCGATCTGGGCGGGGTCGCCCGCGCCCTCGATGATCGTGGTCTCGTCCTTGGTGACGAGGACCGAGCGCGCACGGCCGAGCAGGTCGAGGGAGACGGTGTCGAGCGAGAGGCCGACCTCCTCCGAGATGACCTGGCCGCCGGTGAGGATGGCGATGTCGGTGAGCATGGCCTTGCGGCGGTCACCGAAGCCCGGAGCCTTGACGGCGACGGACTTGAAGGTGCCACGGATCTTGTTGACGATCAGGCCGGCGAGGGCCTCACCGTCGACGTCCTCGGCGATGACCAGCAGGGGCTTGCCCGACTGCATGACCTTCTCCAGCACCGGGAGGAGATCCTTCAGCGAGGAGATCTTGGAGTTGGCGATCAGGATGTAGGGATCGTCGAGGGTGGCCTCCATGCGCTCCGCGTCGGTGACGAAGTACGGGGAGATGTAGCCCTTGTCGAAGCGCATGCCCTCGGTGAGCTCGAGGTCGAGCCCGAAGGTGTTGGACTCCTCGACGGTGATGACGCCTTCCTTGCCGACCTTGTCCATCGCCTCGGCGATGATCTCGCCGACGGTGGAGTCAGCGGCGGAGATCGACGCGGTGGCGGCGATCTGCTGCTTGGTCTCGACGTCGATGGCCATGTCGGAGAGCTTCTCGGTGATCGCGGCGACCGCGGTCTCGATGCCCTTCTTCAGGCCCATCGGGTTGGCGCCGGCCGACACGTTGCGCAGGCCCTCGCGGACCATGGCCTGGGCCAGCACGGTGGCGGTGGTGGTGCCGTCGCCAGCGACATCGTCGGTCTTCTTGGCGACTTCCTTGACGAGCTCGGCGCCGATCCGCTCGTACGGATCCTCCAGCTCGATTTCCTTGGCGATGGACACGCCATCGTTGGTGATCGTGGGGGCGCCCCACTTCTTCTCCAGGACGACGTTGCGACCCTTGGGGCCGAGCGTCACCTTGACCGCGTCGGCCAGGGTGTTCATGCCGCGCTCAAGGTCGCGGCGAGCGTCCTCATTGAACTCAATAAGCTTTGCCATGGTGGTTCGGGAGTCCTCCCGTCGATGGGGCTTCAGCCCCGGTGGTTTCAAATGTCTGTTGCGAACCGCCGATGCCCGCGACGGACGGCCTGAGCCTCATCCACGATTCGGTAGCACTCAGCATACGAGAGTGCTAACTCCATTATTAGCACTCGACCCAAGGGAGTGCAAAGATCCGGCGTTCTCCGGACGCGAAACGACGGCGCCCCGCACGGGAACGCCGTCGCATCGTCAGTGGATCAGACGACCGCCTTCGGCCACTGGCCGCCGGGGACCGCCTGGTAGGCGGCGCTCTCCATATCGACCATCGAGGTGATCATGCCGAGCATCGCGTTGACCCACACCATGATGTAGGTGAGGATCGCGCCGATCAGGGCGATGATCTCCGCCGCCCCGATCGCGGTGCCGACCGGGATGGCCGCCATGGTCAGCGCCGCCTGGATGATCCCCACAGCAGCGGTGATGTACTGCGTGATGAAGTTCACCGTGATCTCGACGCCCTTAGCGCCCATCTGATGGACGGCGTCGCCGAACTTCTTCGCGCCCTCAGCGGTGGACTCGGCCGCCTCCTGCTGCTTGTCGATCGCCTTGAAGAAGGCCTCGGAAGCCGCCCCGGTCCAGGTCTCGACCGCCTTGAAGTGGCCCTTCTGGTACCGCAGCGCGAACTCGTCGCACTTGGGGGCCAGCTCGTCCGCGATCGACTTACCTGCGGAACGCACCTCCCAGGGGGCGAGCAGGTGCTTCAGGATCTCCAGCTGGGCCTGCAGGCCGCGCGAGACGATCTGGATCGTCCGGTCGATGATCTCGGCCGCCTTGCGGATCGCCTTCTTCAGGAACTTGCCCACGCCGGGAACCCAACAGAACAGGCCGGCGATGCCGCTCAGCTTCTCGACGAAGCGGGCCGCCTTGTTGGCCACGTTGCGCATCGCGTTCTCGATCTTGCGGACGAAGTTCTTGACCTTGTCGATCGCGTCGAGGATCCACTGCACGTCGAGCGTGAAGGAGCAGGCGCCACCGCCGCCCCCGCCACCGTCTACCAGCATCATCATGATCTTGTCTTCCTTACTTGTTGATCTGGCCGGCGAGACGGACGCCGCTGGCTTCCATCTCCTCGTAGCGCTCAGCGGTCTCGTTCAGGGCCTGACTGACGGCCTGGAGCTCCTTCGCGGCCCCCTCATAGAGGGTGCCGAACTGCGTGCAGCTCTTCCTGTAGGTGCCGGAGACCGGCGTCCACAGGCCCCAGTGCTGGACGAGGGAGGACACGGCCTCCCAGCAGTTCGTCAGCTCGGTGGCCGAGGGGACCAGGCTCTCGACGTACCTGGCGTCGTCGCGGAGGTCGGAGATGTCGACGGTGTAGTCGTCGCCGTTCTCGCTCGGGGGAGGCGGGCAGTCAGTCGGCCTGTTATCCGGAGGCGTTCCCGGCGGCGTTCCCGGCGGCGTTCCCGGCGGAGTGCCCGGCGGCGTGCCCGGGGGCTCGGTCGGGGTGCCGCCCGGCGGCGTGCCCGGGGGCTCGGTCGGGGTGCCGCCCGGCGGCGTGCCCGGGTGCTCGGTCGGGGTGCCGCCCGGCGGCTGAGTAGGAGTCCCCGAGCCGGGTCCGTCGATGTCCGGGCCTGTGGGGCCGTCTGTGCCGACACCGGGGCTCGGCACGGCCTCGACCGCGTCGGGGATGCCGTCGTTGTCGGAATCGGTGTCGCGGTAGTCGGGGGTCCCGTCACCGTCGGTGTCGACCGGGTTCCAGACAAGGCCATCGTCGTTGCCGGAAGGGCCGGGCGTGGTGGGCACGGAGCCCGAAACCGACGGGCCGGTGCTTCCGATGCCTGCGGAGCCGGTGCCTGACACGTTCTGGGGAGCCTCGGATCCGAGGCCGCCGTCGGGCCTGCGTGGGACCTCCGTGATGAAGTTGTCGGGCAGTTGGGGGCCGCCGACCTGCTGCGGGTCGTAGACGTCGGTGTCTCCGGTGCCGGTCGGCAGTCCGCTGACGCCGGGGCCGTCGACCCCTCCGCCCGACCCGATGCCGCCCGATCCGGCGCCGCCGCCGAGGCCGCCGAGGTCTGAGCCGCCACCGCCGGAGCCGCCGCCACCCAGGTCGCCTCCGCCACCGCCACCGAGGTCTCCCCCGCCGCCGGAGCCGCCGCCACCGAGATCGCCGCCGGCCTCCTCGGGCGCTCCCGCCTCCTCGTCGCCTGCCGGGGGCTCTTCGGTCGGGGTCCCGCCGTCACCGGCTCCCGCCCCTGCGCCTCCGCCCATGGCTTCGTATTCGGAAGGCAGGTCGACGTCGACCGTTCCGTCCTCGTGCACCGTCATGGTCTGCCCGTTTGGCTGCTCGATGGTGATCGAGCCGTCCTCGTTGCGGGTGATGATCGTTCCGGACTCGGTCTCGAAGGAACCGCCCGCAGCGAGCGTCGAGATGTCGGCGGAGTCGTTGTCGGTGAAGTCGGCGTCGATGGTGATCTCGCCGTCGACGCCGATCTTGACCTCGACGCCGTCGGAGGTCGAGATGAGCGTTGCGTCGCCGCTGGTGTCGACCACGGTTCCGTCGGGCGCGACCGCGACCGCCTCGTCGGCGACCGTCGAGTCCGCGGTGATCTCGATGGCGTCCTCGGGCACCGCTGTGACGGCCTCGCCGATCACGTACTCCTCCGCCGGGGCGTCTGCCGTGGCATCACCGGGGGTGGCATTCGTCGTGGTCTGGGGCGTCGTCGACTGCGACGCTCCGCGCATGGCACCGATGTGGTCGCCCTGCGCGGGCCACTCGAAGGAGCCTCCGGATGAAGATGTCGTCTCGGACATGTAACTCTCCTCAGCTGTTCAGGGGTTCGTTGAGCTGATCGATGATCTGGTCGAAGCACTCGGTGAGCACGTGACCGGACTTCCCGGGCAGCCAACTCTGATGGATGGCGACGTCGACCACATAGCCGTGGTTGACCGTCACCGTGACCATGGAGTTCTCGGAGCGGACCTCGACCCCGCCTGCCGGCTTGAGGTTCAGCTGCTCAGCCTCCTCGACGGCGATCGGCACCTCGAGGTTCGTCAGGGAGTCGTTGAGCTGGGCCAGCGCCAGGTCGAGCTGGTCGAAGAGGTTTGGCAGGTTGTCGACCTTCGCCTGGAGGGTCGCATCGCTGGACGGCGCCTCGAGGGCCTGCTCGCCCATGCGCATCATCTCCTCGCGCTTGGCCGCCACCTCCTCCTCGGTCGGCTCGGGACGGTCATCGTCGTTGAGACCGGACGCCTCTAACTGCGCCTCCGCGATCGTGGTCAGCAGCACGGTCGACAGGTCGCCCGGCTCGATCTTGTCCTGCCAACGCGGTTCGACGGTGACCTTCGCAAGTCGACCGTCGGGGCCGCAGGTCGCCTCGACCTGGCCCTCGGGATCGCGCACGCTGACCTCGCGGTGGCGAGGCTGCATCCGCAGCATCGTGCGGATGAGTTCGTCGAACTGGGCCTCCATGACCTGAGGGGCGGTTTCGTCCATTGAGTCCTCCATCTGGTGTGGTGCCAACTCTTCCAACAGATAGGGTCAGGGCGACTAGGTACCGACGCTCAAAAAGGCCCAGCACCATGGATCAACGTGCCCGTATGCGCAACCTCGCCAACGTGGTCAATTCTCGACGCCCCTCGGGATCGCTCTTGCCGCGCTCGGCCGCGGGCGCCTGCGTCGCGTCGGGACGTTGATCGTGGCCGAGTCGGCGCGGCTGCCGTTCCTCAACGCCAGCGCCATGACGGTCGGCTCGGTCGTGCTCATCCCCGGCCGGACGCTGGAGGAGGTGGAGACGATCCTGCCCGATCTCGTCGGCCACGAGGAGGAGCACGCCTGGCAGTGGGCCGTGTGCCTCGGCCTGCCGTTCATCCCGCTCTACTTCGCCGCTGCCGGCTGGTCGTTGCTGCGCTGCGGCGACCGCGCGTCGGCGAACCTGTTCGAACGCCAGGCGGGACTGCGACGGGGCGGCTATCCCGAGCGTCCGAAGCGGCCGCTGGCGACGCTGTTGACCCGGGCCGGAGGGAAGTGAACGCTCAGCGCTGGAGGCGACGCGCCGAGCGGGCGGCCTGACGCTGCCTGCGCATGCGGCGCAGTCGCTTGACGAGCAGAGGCTTGTAGGCGAGCGCCTCTGAGCTGTCAATGAGCTGGTTCAGCTGCTGGTAGTAGCGGGCCGAGGAGAGCGAGAAGTGCTCCATGATGGCCTGTTCCTTCGGAACGGCCGAGGTGAACCAACTGTCCTCGAAGTCGAGAATCGCCGCGTCGCGCTCGGAGAGTTCGAGCGGGGAACTCAGCGGAGTGGCCTCAGACATGGGGCTCATTCTAGGTGCTAATCACAACAGTGTCATTATCCTTCGGCCTGTCGCGCCGACCTGAGGGGCACTACGCAGACGGGGCGCGCTACAGTCAGGGTGACTGCGAAGGACAACCAGAGGACTGACTACGCCATGCGCCGACTCAATGGTCAGGTTCAGCATTTTACCTGGGGCAGCGTCGCCGACATTCCGGGCATTCTGCGGCGGGAGCCTGATGGTCTGCCGTGGGCCGAGTACTGGCTCGGCACCCATCCGAACGGCCCGTCGACCCTTGAGGACGGGGCCACCCTCTCTGACCTCATCCACGCAGACCCGCAGGTCCTCGGCGAGGCCAGCCGCTCCGAGTTCGGCACCCGGCTCCCCTACCTCCTGAAGCTCCTCTCCGCAGGCAGCCCGCTGAGCCTGCAGGCCCACCCCTCGCGCGAGCAGGCCGTCTCCGGGTACGCCCGCGAGTCGCTGCTCGGCCTCCCGACCTCCGACCCGACGCGCTCCTACAAGGACGACTGGCCGAAGCCGGAGGCCATCGTGGCGCTGACCCCGTTCGAGGGACTGCTCGGGTTCCGCGACCCCCACGAGACGGCTGGCCTGTTCGAGGCGCTCGGCGTGGCCCAGCAACTCGCCTCCGTGATCGGCCCGCTGCGCGACCGACGCGCCGCCCCCGCCCTCCAGGAGGTCTTCCTCGACGTGCTGTCCCTGGCCGAGCGGGCGCACCTGGTCGACGTCGTCGTCGCGGCAGCGGTGAACCACCTCGAGGCCCCGGGAGCGCTCGGCATCTTCGCGCGCACCGCCGTCGAGCTCGATGAACACTTCCCGGGCGATCCGGGCATCATCGCCGCCCTCCTGCTCAACCGCTTCTCGCTGCAGCCAGGCGAGGCCGTGGCGCTGGGCGCAGGTGTGCTGCACGCCTACCTGCGCGGCACAGGGGTCGAGGTGATGGCCAACTCCGACAACGTCATGCGCGGCGGGCTCACCAAGAAACACATCGACGTCGACGGACTGCTGCAGGTCGTCGCGTTCGAGCCCACCGTCCCCCAGATCCTCGTTCCCGAGGGAACCGACGGTGTCTACGTGTTCCCCACCTCGTTCCCGGAGTTTGAGCTGTGGCTCGTCTCGCCGGTCGACTGCACGTCCCTCGATCTGCCGCGCACCGACAGCGGACGGATCGCGCTCGTCACCTCCGGCCGGTTCGAGCTCGACGGCGACGGGGATGTGGTCGAGCTGCTCTCGGGGCAGGCCGTGTTCGTGCCTGCGCACGAGCCGGTGAGCCTGCGCGGCGAAGGGCAGCTGTTCGTGGCGGCTTCGGGCGCCTGACTTCCCTCTGCCACCAACCGTTGGCACAATGGGCCAGCACGCCTCCTTAGCTCAGCGGCCAGAGCGCTCGCCTTGTAAGCGAGTGGTCGAGGGTTCGACTCCCTCAGGAGGCTCCATTTTCCGGGTGGGCGATACCGCCTCCCCGCTCGGTCAGCCCGTACGTGCGGCGCAGGCCCCCTTCCTATAAGGCCTTCGGCAGTTCCAGGTCGGCCCCGCTCGTCGATCCCGGTTGGAGGCTCCGATCCGGGAAGGACACAATGGGGCCATGACCGAACCAAGCAAGTGGTCGCGCATCATCGCCGCCGATCCCGATCATTCCCGTCGCTACATCGAGCGGTTCAAGATGATGGAGGCCGCCGGGCACGACCTGTACGGCGAGGCACGCACGGTCGACGCCATGGTCGAGCGGAACTCCCGGATCCTCGACGCGGGCTGCGGCCCCGGCCGGCTCGGTGGGAGGCTGTTCGAGCTCGGCCACCGTGTCGTCGGCATCGACGTCGACCCCGCCCTGATCGCCGCGGCGGAGGAGGACCATCCGGGCCCGCTGTGGCTGGTCGGCGACCTGGCCGAACTGGACCTGCCCGCCAAGGGGATCAGCGAGGGCTTCGACGTGATCGTGTCGGCGGGCAACGTGATGGGATTCCTCGCCCCCTCGACGCGCGGCGAGGTCCTGCGCCGCTTCGCGGCCCACCTTGCCCCGAACGGTCGCGTCATCGTCGGCTTCGGCGCCGGTCGCGGCTACGAGTTCGCGGAATTCTTCGCCGATGCCGGGGAGGCAGGCCTCGAGCTGGACCTGGCGCTCTCCACCTGGAATCTGCACCCGTTCAAGGCCGACTCGGACTTCCTGGTCGCCATCCTCCGCTAAGCCTGAGGCGAAACGACGGCACCGGACTTTTCCGGCGCCGTCGCTGCTTTTTCAGGCCTGTTCGATCCGCGGGAAGTTACCTGCAGGGTCGTGCAGGGCGCCGTCGCGGACACCCCAGAACTGGTCGGTCGGTTCCTGGACGACGCTGACTCCCTCCACGTCGGCGAGCCTCGCGAACAGTCCGCCGAGGTCGTCGGTGCGCATGTGCACGGGCGTCAGCCCGCCCTTGGCCAGCAGCTCCGACAGGGCGCGGGCGTCCTCCTCCGAGCGGCCAGGCTCAGGCTGGGACAGCACGGGTTGACGCCGGGCTGGGCCTCGCTTGTGAGGGTGATCCAGTGGAACCCCTCGTTCTCGACGAGCGGCATCAGCCCTGCTTCTCTGCCTTCTCGCGGGCCTTCCTGGCCTGGGCGAGATAGGAGGTGACGAACACCACGACGATGAGCCCGATGGCGACCCAGCCTGCGATCTTGGCGTACCAGTCGAGGACTGCGACGGCGCCCTCGCCGAGCTGCCACCCGAGGGCGAAGTAGCCGATCAGCCACAGCGTGGAGGCGATGTAGTCGTAGATCAGGAAGCGCTTCAGGCTCATCCCCGAGGCTCCCGAGAGGACGAAGACGACCTGCATCAGCGGCAGCGGCATGGGGATGTAGGCGATCAGGAAGCCGATCGGGCCCAGCTTCTCGGCCCAGCGCTCTGCGCGGTCGTAGTTGCGTGCGGCCCGCTTGGACTGGCCCGCCCAGACCTCGATCATGCCGCGACCCCACAGCTTGCCCGCCCACCAGTAGATCCAGTCGAACTTGAGGCTCAGGACGGAGGCGACGATCAGCACGATCGGCCAGTGCGGCATCTCACCCGTCGAGGCGATCGCCCCGCTCGCGGCGACAGCGGTGCGACCGCCGGTGATCATCGCCAGCCAGTCGGGGGCGACGCCGAGCAGCCAGGCGCGCGTCGGGATGAGGATGAGGCTGAACACGGCGATCACGCCGAACCAGGCGAGGCAGGCGTAGTCGGCCCTTCCCGGCTTCTTCTTCCAGGGCATGCCCTCGTCTTCCCACCACTCGCGCTCCGGCTCCTCCTCGCCGGACACGGCTTCCCGGGGGCCCGTCGGCTCCCCGGTGGCCTGCTCTTCGGCCGTCGGCTCGGGCGCGGGACGGTCGTCGGCGCTGCCTGGTCGTTCCTCAGTCACGCGCTGAATGCTACGTGACCGGGCCCAGTGCCTCCGACGGTCCTCGACGACGGTGAACGCGACGCCGGGACGCTCGAGATCGAGCTTGAGCGTTCAAACGCAAACCCCCTCTGGACTATGGACGGCAGCGGTGTAAAGTCCCCTGCTAGGAACACCTAACTGAATAGGTTCCTATCCACTACGGATCGTCGGGCACGTACCTGCCCGTGGAAAGGAAATGTGGCATGGCCACTGTTAGCTACCGTGACGCTTCGCGCGTCTACCCCGGCTCCGACCGCGCTGCGGTCAACAAGCTGAACCTCGAGATCGAGGACGGCGAGTTCATGGTCCTCGTCGGCCCTTCGGGCTGTGGCAAGTCCACCTCGCTGCGTATGCTCGCCGGGCTGGAAGAGGTCAACTCGGGCTCGATCTTCATCGGCGACCGCGACGTGACCGACCTTCCTCCGAAGGACCGCGACATCGCAATGGTCTTCCAGAACTACGCCCTGTACCCCCACATGACCGTGGGCGACAACATGGGCTTCGCACTCAAGATGCAGAACGTCCCCAAGGCTGAGCGTCAGCAGCGCGTCCAGGAGGCCGCGAAGCTGCTCGGCCTCGAGGACTTCCTCAACCGCAAGCCGAAGGCCCTCTCGGGTGGCCAGCGTCAGCGCGTCGCCATGGGCCGCGCCATCGTCCGTCAGCCGCAGGTGTTCCTCATGGACGAGCCGCTGTCGAACCTCGACGCAAAGCTGCGCGTCTCCACCCGCACCCAGATCGCCGCTCTGCAGCAGCGTCTCGGCGTCACCACGGTCTACGTCACGCACGACCAGACCGAGGCCATGACGATGGGTGACCGCGTCGCGGTCATGAAGGACGGCATCCTCCAGCAGGCCGACACCCCGCTGGCCCTGTACGACGCCCCGAAGAACCTCTTCGTGGCCGGCTTCATCGGCTCCCCGGCCATGAACCTGATGACGGGCAAGCGCGTCGAGGGCGGCGTTCAGATCGGTGACTACACCGTTCCCGTCTCCCGCGACATCCTGGCAAAGACCGATGACGACACTCTCACCGTCGGCATCCGTCCCGAGGCCTTCCAGATCGCGGATCAGGGCATCGCCCTCGACGTCGCGGTCGTCGAGGAGCTCGGCGCCGACTCCTACCTCTACGGCACCCTCGCGGGCCTGTCGGACGAGGAAGTCGTCAACGCCCAGCAGTTCGTCGCACGTGTCGGCGCCCGCACCGCCCCCGAGAAGGGCAGCGTCGTTCGTCTGACCGCCGCACCCGACCAGGTGCACGTGTTCAGCACCAAGACCGAAGAGCGCATCTCCTGATCGCCTGACGTTTTTCGCGAAGGGGCCCGGGTCTTTCCGGGCCCTTTCCATGTCCGCACACAGGCCCCCTCCACGTGGGAGAACGCGGCATCGCTGGCCGCGAACGGGGAGGACCGGGGGACGGAGTTGGCCCTATGCTCGAGTCGAAGACAAGGAGCTGCTGATGGCGGAACTCGGACGGTGGACCCGCGGCATGCGGACGGGGCTCGGGGAGGATCCGACCCACGGCGCGGTCGTTCCGCCCATCTACCTGAGCACCAACTACACCTTCGAGGGCCTCGGCCAGCCGCGCGGCTACGACTACTCCCGCTCCGGCAACCCCACCCGAGACCAGCTCAACGACGCCATCGCGACGCTCGAGGGCGGCGTGGGCGCCACCTGCGTCGCGACCGGGCTCGCGGCGATCACGCTGGTCGCAGAGGCCTTCGTGCCTGCCGGCGGCCGCGTCGTCGTGCAGCACGACGCCTACGGAGGCACCTGGCGCCTGTTCAGCTTCCTCGCCGAACAGGGCCGCCTCGTCGTGGACTTCGTCGACTTCAACGACGCCGAGGCACTCGGCACGGCGCTGACCACCGACACCGACCTGGTCTGGATCGAGACGCCGTCGAACCCGCTGCTGCGGATCACCGACATCCGCGCCGTCTCCGACGCCGCACACGCGGTCGGCGCGCTGGTGGCCGCCGACAACACGTTCCTCTCCCCTCTCTACCAGCGCCCGCTGGAGCACGGGGCAGACATCGTCGTGCACTCGACCACGAAGTTCATCAACGGTCACTCCGATGTCGTCGGAGGCGTGGCAGTCGCCGCCGAACAGGAGCACCACGACCGGCTGCGGCTCTGGGCCAACGCGCTCGGCCTGACCGGGAGCGCCTTCGACGCCTACCTGACGCTGCGCGGGCTGCGCACGCTCGACGCCCGCATGCGGGTGCACACCGAGAACACGGAGGCGCTCGTCGCGCTGCTCGACGGGCACCCCGCCGTGGCGAAGCTGTACTACCCCGGGCTCGTCGGCCACCCCGGCCATGACGTCGCACTCCGGCAGCAGACGGGCATGGGCTCGCTGCTCGGCCTCGAGCTGCACGGCGGTCGCGCCGCCGCCCAGTCCTTCCTCGACGGGCTGCAGATCTTCCACCTGGCGGAGTCGCTTGGCGGGGTGGAGTCGCTGATCTGTCATCCGGCGTCGATGACCCACGCCGGGATGACCGACGAGGCGCGCGCCGCCGCGGGCATCGGCGATTCCCTGCTGCGGCTGAGCGTGGGCGTCGAGGCATCCGAGGACCTGGTGCACGTCGTCACCGAGGCCCTCGAACGCTCCGGAAACGCCTAGGCTCTCAGACATGCTCGACCTGTCACTCGCGCTGCGACTCAAGGATGCGGGACTTGCCTGGAGGACCCGCCCCGGCGACCGGTTCGCGGTCACCCGCACCGAGATGCTCGACGACACCTTCTACCTCGCCGACATGGTGATCGAGGCGCGCCATCTCGAGACGGGGACGATCTTCGCGTTCAACGGCACCACCGAGTGGGCCCTCGACTCCGTCGCCCAGGAGCACACGGTCTGGATCCCGTCCGAGGGGCAGCTGCGCGAGGCGCTCGGCGCCCGGTTCGCCGGGCTGAACCGCGATGCGGACGGGTTCGTCGTCACGCTCACCGACGGTGCACGCTTCCACGATCCGGACGTCGAGAACGCCTACGGCTCCGCGGTGTTGGCCGTGCTCGGCGCTCCGTCGCAGGAGGTAGGGCAGTAGGCTGGCCCGGTGCCAAGATTCCTCGCCGCCAAACCAGACGCCGACCTGATCCGGCTTCCCTGGCATCTGCCGTTGGCCGACTGGCCGACCCAGCACCTGGTCGCGCTGCCGCGAGGCATCTCGCGTCACGTCGTGCGCTTCCTGCAGGTCGGCGACGACATCCTCGCCGCGAAGGAGATCCTCGAGGAGGTGGCGGTGCAGGAGTACCGCCTGCTGACCGAGCTGAAGCGGCTGGGCGTGCCGTCGGTCGAGCCGGTCGGCGTGGTGCTCGGGCGGGTGGACGCGGACGGCAACCCGCTCGATCCCGTCCTGCTGACCAGGCACCTGCCGTTCTCGCTGCCCTACCGCTCGCTGTTCTATCCCGGCGTGAAGCACGAGACGGTCAACAGGCTCCTCGACGCGATGGTCGTCCTCCTCGCCCGGCTGCACCTGACGGGCTTCTACTGGGGAGACGTGTCGCTGTCGAACATCCTCTTCCGCCGCGACGCGGGCGAGTTCGCCGCCTACCTCGTCGATGCGGAGACCGGCGAACTGCACGACCAACTCACCGACGGGCAGCGCGAACACGACCTGCAGATCGCGCGCACCAACCTCTACGGGGAGTTCCTCGACCTCGAGGCCGGCGGCATCCTCGACCCGTCGCTCGACCCCGAATGGCTGGTCAACACCATCGAGGACCGCTACCACCAACTGTGGGCCGAGCTGACCGGCGTCGAGGAGTTCGACGGGTCGGAGTTGTACCGGCTCGAGGGCCGGGTCCGCAGGCTCAACGCGCTCGGCTTCGACGTCGCCGAGATCGACGTCGACGCCTCCCCCGACGGTCGCACCATCCGGATGCGCCCGAAGGTCGTCGACGCGGGCCACCACACCAGGCGGCTCATGCGGTTGACCGGCCTCGACGCCGAGGAACACCAGGCCCGCCGCCTGCTCAACGACATGGACACCTTCCGAGCGGAGTATGCCCCCAACGCCCCCGAGTCGGTGGCGGCGCACAAGTGGCTGGTCGAGGTGTTCGAGCCCGCCGTCAGCCGGATCCCGGCGCACCTTCGAGGCAAGCGCGACGCGGCGCAGTTCTTCCACGAGATGCTCGACTACCGCTGGTACCAGTCGCAGCGCGAGAACCGTGAGGTCCCCGTCCCCGAGGCGGCGACGGGCTACATCAACGAGATCCTGACCACACTTCCCGACGAGCAACTCGGCGACCTGCAACCCGTCGGGGGTGAACTCCTCGACAAGTACGACCCGTCGAAGGGCTATGCCGACGGCGAGGAGGACGACAAGCCCTACGACCCGTGGGAGGACGAGGCCAACGACCCGGACATCCCCGTCATGCAGGGCTTCGACATCAACGCGCTGCGCGCGAAGGCCGCGGCGAAGAAGAAGGGCTGACGCCGGTCCCGGGTCACGAACTTGAGCACTTTTCCGGCTCTTGTTACCGATGTGTGGGTCGGGGGTGAGGGACACGCCGCTTCTGGCTAGGTTCTTGTTTGTCTAAGAACAGGACCTGAAAGCGAGAAGCGGCGTGCTTGGTTCCAGGGTATGTGCCCGGCTGGTTGGTGTCGAGAACACGGTCGTCGAAGCGATGGACTTCGATGAGGTATCGGGAGATCTGGTGGTGCGGGTCAGGCCGTTCAAGCGGTGCATGAACCGGTGCGGGATATGCGGGAGCCGGAGCCCTCGGTTCGACAGGGGCCGGGGACGTCGTCGGTGGCGCAGCCTGGACGCGGGAACTACTCGGGTGTTCCTTGAGGCCGACGCTCCGCGGGTGTCGTGTCCAGCCCACGGGGTGGTCGTCGCGCAGGTTCCGTGGGCTCGTCATGGAGCCGGTCACACCTGCGAGTTCGACGCGCAGGTCGCCTGGCTGGTCACGCAGTGCTCGAAACGTGGTGTCAGTGAGTTGATGCGGATTGCCTGGCACTCGGTTGGAGCGATCATTGAGAGGGTCTGGGAAGACACCGCGTCAACGTTTGACCGGTTCGCTGACCTGACCAGGATCGGTGTCGATGAGATCAGCTACAAACGCGGCCACAAGTACCTCACCGTGGTGGTCAACCACGACACCGGGCGCCTGGTCTGGGCCGCTCCTGGACGTGACAAAGCGACGCTGAACCAGTTCTTCGACGAGCTCGCCGCGTCCGGAGACGCTGCTGGCCAGGACCGGGTCGCGATGATCAGCCACGTGAGCGCTGACGGGGCGAACTGGATCAAATCAGTGATCCGGAACCGCTGCCCCAGGGCGGTGCTGTGTGCTGACCCGTTCCATGTCGTGAAATGGGTCACCGAGGCCCTCGACACGGTCCGCAGACAGGCCTGGAGCGCAGCGACCGGACGCCGCCGTCACGACCCTGAAACAGGGCAGCAGCCCCGCTCTGTCGGGCAGGCTCAACGCCTTCAGCATTCCCGGTTCTCGATCTGGAAGAACCCGGAGAACCTCACTGCTAACCAGCAGGTCCAACTCGACTGGATACGAACGTCTCACCCCACCCTGTTTCGGGCCTACCTGCTGAAAGAAGCCATGCGCACCTTGTTCAAACTCTCCCCCCAGGAAGCCCCGGCAGCGTTCGATCACTGGATCAGTTGGGCCCGCCGCTCACGCATCCCCGCGTTCGTCGACCTACAACGCCGGATCATGAAACACCGCGACGAGATCCTCGCCTCGATCACCCACGGTCTATCCAACGGACTGATCGAATCAGTCAACACCAAGATCCGACTGATCACCCGAATCGCGTTCGGCTTCCACGGACCCGAACCCCTCATCGCCCTCGCGATGCTGAACCTCGCAGGCCCCAAACCCAGCCTCCCAGGCCGCCCACGACCCACACATCCATGAATAGAGCCACTTTTCCGGACTCGTTGCGCGACACGCCGGGGCGGCGGGTCACAACGGCGAACGAACCAGAAAAATTGCTCATCGCGATCACTGATGCCGGGCTTGACCCTGACACGGTGTGAGGGGCCACAGTTGTGTCATGACCGACCACTCGATCGGAGCGTTCTCGGCGCTCTCGCGGATCAGCATCCGGATGCTGCGCCACTATGACGAGCACGGCCTGCTGAAGCCAGCCTCCGTCGATCCCGACACCGGCTACCGCCGCTACAGCGACGCCCAACTGGCCGACGCGCTGCGGATCCGCAGGCTCCGCGACGTCGGGTTCTCCGTCTCGGCCATCGGCGCAGTCACCGCAACCGACGAGGAGGACTCGTACCGGCGGGCGCTGATCCTCCAGCACGAGGCGCTCCAGCACGAACTGCGCGCGACCGAGGAACGGATCGCCCTCCTGCACCAGCTGCTCAACTCGAAAGGCTCCACCATGGACGCCATCACCGTCTCCCGCGCCACGCTTCCCGCCTCGACCGTCGTGTCGCTGCGTGGAACCATCCCCGCCTACGACCGCGAGGGGCTGCTCTGGCAGCAGTTCATGCCCGAGGTGGCACGGCAGAACCTCACGCCCGCCGGCCCCGGAGGGGCGATCGAGCACGACGGGGAGTACCGCGAGTCGGAGGTCGACATCTCCGTCTGGGTGCCGGTCGTCGCGGGAAGCACCGCGTCGGCCCCGTTGGAAGTGTTCCACCTCCCCGCGCAGGAAGCGGTGGTGGCACGGGTCGTCGGGCCGTACGCGCTGATCACGGAGGCGCACGGGCGGATCGCCGAGTTCGCCCGCGCCGAAGGCCTGACCCTCGCGGCAGGCGGCCCCGACGCACCGGTCGAGCAGCGCAACCGCAACCGCTACCTGAGCGATCCCGGAGCCGGGAGCGAGCACGTCACGGAGGTCATCGTTGCGCTGGCGGCCTGCTGACCCGGCCCTCGCGGCTGACTAGGCTGAGCGGGTGCAACTCCTGATAGTCCGGGCACGGCCAGTCGACCAAGAACGTCGTCCATGCGAACCCTGGGGTTGCGCAGCGCACCAGCGATCCCGACCTGACCGACCTCGGCCTTCAGCAGTCCGCGGCGCTGGGCACGTGGATGGCGGCCAATGGTCCTCGCCCCGGGCGCATCTTCTGTTCCCTGATGCGCCGAACCATCCAGACGGCCCACCCGTGGGCCCACGCGCTCGACGTCAGCGAGGCAAGGGCCGACCTGCACGAGAGCGCCGGGCCGTATCTCGGCGACCACGCCGACCTGCAGCCGCATCCAGGCTCGGCGAGGTCGGTGCTGCAGGGGTTCAGCGACCGGGTCGTGCTCCCCGACTCCGCGACAGAGCAGGGCTGGTGGCCCGGCCCGCCGGAACGGGTCGCGGACAGCCTTCGCCGAGCGCAGCGGGTCGCGCAGTGGCTGTGGACGATGGACGACGACGTCGTCGGGTTGGTGATCCACGGCGCGTTCGGATCGATGCTGCTGAGCGCGCTACTGCAGCCGGGCGCGATCCAGGCCACCCTGGAGCGCGAGAACCCCAGCTCCTACGACATCGGATTCTGGTACCGGCTCGACACCGCGTCAGTGACCCTGCTCGAGCTCGACCGGGAGAGCGGCGAGGTCACCGTCGGCTGGATCAACCGGATCGACCACCTGATCGACCCCGCAGTGTGAGTCGGGGCGTGGCTAGCAGCCGTCGGGCCCGCAGGCCTCTCCCGCCCCGTCGAGGGTGATCAGGGACGGCTTCTGCTCGGCGAGCGCGGTGTTGAGCGCCTGCAGGAACAGCTCAGGGGGCTGCGCACCGGAGACGCCGTACTTGTTGTCGATGACGAAGAACGGGACGCCGCGCACACCGATGGCGGCGGCCTCACGGATGTCCGCCTCGATCGCCTCGTCTAGCTCGGTCGAGTCGAGCGCGGCTCGCGCCGTCTGCTCGTCCAGCCCGGCGGCGATCCCCAGCGCGACGAGCTGATCGGCATCACCGATGTCGCCGCCCTTCTCGAAGTGGGCAGACAGCAGGGCCTCCTTCAGCGCGTCGGCGCGGTCGCCCCCGTCGACGGCGTCGGCCTTCTTCGCGGCCTGGAGGACGCGGTGCGCCCGGCGCGAGTTGGCCACGATGAGCGAGTCGAAGTCGTAGTCGAGCCCCTCTCCGGCGGCCTGCACCTTCACCTGGCCGATCATCTGCTCGACGGCGGCGCGGGGCATCCCCTTCGTCTCGACGAGGTAGTCGATCTCGTCGCGGTCGCTGTGCTCGGGCAGCGTCGGGTCGAGCTGGAAGCTGCGCCAGGTCACGTTGACCTGGTCGCGTTCCGGGAACTGGGCGAGGGCCTTCTCGAAGCGCCGCTTTCCGATGAAACACCAGGGGCAGGCGACGTCGGACCAGATCTGGATGTCAATGCTCACACTTTGATTGAACCATGAACTACCAAACCGACCCCGTGGCAGTGCGAGAATCGTGCGGTGCGCTACATCCTGTTCCCCGGCCGACACCACCTCGTCACCTCCTTCCAGGTTCGCCACCTGCGCTCCCTCGTCGAGCGGCATCCGGATGCGGAGGTCGTCTGGGCCGTGACCAGCGCCGACCACGGCGGCACCCAGCGCAACCCGGTCCCCGGTCCGCGCAGGCTTGGCCTGATCGAGTCGGTCGCCGCGGAGACGGCCCTTCCATCGCTGACCTTCCTGATCGCCAACCGACGACCCAAGCCCGACTTCGCGCACTACGTGATCGAGGAGATCCGCACGCAGACCGGCGCAACCGTCTCGATGTCCCCCTCTAACACGCTTGTCGCGTGCTCCACCCCCGAGGTCATCGCCGACTACGAGCGGCTCGGGTACGCGATCGACCCGGTCGAACTCGGCACGCAGGAGACGCGGCCCTGGCAGGTCGTCGAGGCGATCATCGACGCGGGCCCCGAGTGGGAGGCGCGCGTCGAAGGGGTGATGGCGCCCGCCGCCGTCGAGTACTACCGACGCTACGGGCTGGCCGAGGCCGTG
Source organism: Tessaracoccus flavescens (assembly GCF_001998865.1). Taxonomy (NCBI): domain Bacteria; kingdom Bacillati; phylum Actinomycetota; class Actinomycetes; order Propionibacteriales; family Propionibacteriaceae; genus Tessaracoccus; species Tessaracoccus flavescens. The sequence continues at coordinate 2,303,805 of NZ_CP019607.1, read as the reverse complement.
CAGTCGATCTACTCCGACCCGCTGATCGACAGCGATGACGGCGACATCACCGTCACCCGCGACTACGCCACCTACCGGGCGGCGTTCGAGGACAACGCCTGGCGCAAGGTCAGCGAGTTCGAGGCCGCGGTGCGTCCCGGCCGGATCGTTGACGTCGGCTGCGCGACGGGGCAGACGATCAAGCTGCTGAGCGAGCGACCGGAGCTGTTCGAGTCCGACTTCTACGGCGTCGAGGTCGCCCGGCCGCTCTACGAGATCTGTCAGCAGCGCAAGTCGAACGGCGAGTTCGGAGACGCGAACGTCTTCTTTCACCAGCGCAACATCATGCAGACCCAACTGTTCGAGGACGACTCCCTCGACACGGTCATCTCCATGGCACTGACCCACGAGATCGAGTCCTACCTCGGCCGCGAGGACCTGCTCGAGTTCTGCGGCCGCGTCTTCCAGATGCTGCGGCCCGGCGGGGTGTGGATCAACTACGACGTCGTCGGCCCCGACGGCCGCGAGGACCTGGTGCTGGCCGACCTGAGCGCCACCGACGGCGTCGCAGACGGCGACCTCGCCGACCTCTCGACCCGGGCCCGGTTCGAGAAGTTCGCCCGCGACTTCCGGGCGGAGGAGGGAGACGGCATCTCCTACGAGGCGGTCGAGATCGAGGGGCGCGAGCTCGTCCAGCTCACCCGCGGGGAGCTCTACGAGTTCCTCGCCAAGAAGGACTACATCGACTCCTGGTACTCGGAGGCGCACGAGGCGTTCTGCTTCTTCTCCCCCGACGAGTGGGTCGCGCTGCTCGAGTCAAACGGCTTCGTGATGACGCGCGACACCCGCCCCATCCAGAACCCGTGGCTGATCGAGAACCGCTTCTCCCGCGCTGCGACGGTGTACGTCCAGGGCGACGACGGGGAACTCGTCGAGGACGAATGGTCGTGGACCAACGTGCTCCTCGTCGCGCAGAAGCCCGAGGACTGAGGCGTCCGCCCGCTCCGGTCTTCTCCGGCCGGTCGGAGCGGCGGCGCCGTCACGGTAAACTTCCTCCCCGTGAGGCTCTATGACACCGCCACGCGCTCCGTGCGCGAGTTCGTCCCCCTGCGCGAGGACGAGGTGTCGATCTACCACTGCGGGCTCACCGTGCAGGCCTCGCCGCATCTCGGCCACATCCGCAAGGAGGTCGTCTTCGACGTCCTGCGCCGCTGGCTGCAGCACAAGGGCTTCACGGTGAAGGTCGTCGCCAATGTCACCGACATCGACGACAAGATCCTGCAGAAGTCGGCCGAGAACGGTGAGGACTGGTTCGCGCTCGCGTACCGGTTCGAGCGGGAACTCCACGACGCCTACGCCTCGCTGGGCTGCATCCCGCCCACCTACGAGCCGCGCGCGACGGGCCACGTGCCCGAGATGCTCGAGCTCACGCAGCAGCTGATCGACGCCGGGCACGCCTATGTCGCCCCCGACGGTTCGGGCGACGTCTACTTCGACGTGATGAGCTGGCCCCGCTACGGGGAGCTCAGCGGCATGAAGGTCGACGAGATGGAGCCTGCCGCCGACGCCGATCCGCGCGGCAAGCGCGACCCGCGTGACTTCGCCCTCTGGAAGGGACACAAGCAGGGCGAGCCGGAGACGGCGTCCTGGCCCTCCCCCTGGGGGCGCGGCCGCCCGGGCTGGCACCTCGAGTGCTCCGCCATGGCTGGCAAGTACCTCGGCGACACCTTCGACATCCACGGAGGCGGCATCGACCTCAGGTTCCCGCACCACGAGAACGAGCTGGCCCAGTCGGCGGCGGCCGGTCGCGGCTTCGCCCGCTACTGGATGCACAACGCCTGGGTCACCATGGCGGGCGAGAAGATGAGCAAGTCGCTCGGCAACACCGCACTCGTCTCCGAGGTCACGAAGGCATACGACCCGCGCGCGGTCCGGTTCTTCCTGCTCAGCCCCCACTACCGCTCGACCATCGAGTTCTCCCCCGCCGACGAGGAGACCCGCGGCTCGCTCGCCGAGGCAGAGAAGGCGATCACCCGCATCGACACGTTCGTGCGGCGCGCAGCCGAGTTCACCGACGCAGGCCGGGCCGCCGCCGTACCCACGGATAACCCACACTACGCGGCCTTCGCCGCCGCGATGGACGACGACCTCGGCACCCCGGCCGCGGTAGCCGCCCTGTTCGAGGCGATCCGCGCAGGCAACCAGGCGCTCGCGTCCGGCGATCGGAAGGCGACCCTCTCCCAGTTCCTCGCCGTCAGCTCGATGCTCGACGTGCTCGGGCTCGACCCGGGCGCCCCCGAATGGGCGCACGGCGCCTCGGGCGATGACCTCACCCCGGTCGTCGACGGGCTCGTCGGGGCGCTGCTCGAGCAGCGCTCCGCAGCCCGCGCGGCGAAGGACTGGGCGGCAGCGGACGCGATCCGCGACACCTTGGCCGGTCTCGGCCTGAAGATCACCGACACCCCTGATGGGGCGAAATGGAGCCTCGAGAACTGATGGCCGGTAACTCATCGCGTCGCGGAGCGACAAGCAAGGGTAAGGGGAAGGCGGCCGGTTCCGGCGGCCGGATCCGGAAGTCGCTGGAGGGTCGTGGGCCGACGCCGAAGGCCGAGGACCGCGTCTACCACAAGGCCTACAAGGCGAAGCAGGCCGCACAGCGCCGCGGCGGAACCCAGCAGAAGGGCCGCTCGACCCGCACCGCGGTCGGCGCCGACTGGGTCGTCGGGCGCAACCCCGTCTTCGAGGCCCTGACCGCCGGGCTTCCCGTGAAGCAGGCCTACGTCGCAGAGGGCGCCGAGCGCGACGACCGGCTCCGGGACATCCTCAAGTTCTCTGCCGAGAACGGCGTGCCGCTGCTGCAGGTCACCCGCGGCGAGCTGGACCGCGTGACCGGCGGCCTCGTCCATCAGGGCGTAGCGCTGCAGCTGCCCGCCTACGAGTACGCAGACGTCGAGGACGTGCTTGCCGACGCGCTCGAGGTCGACGGCATCGTGGTGGCGCTCGACGGGGTCACCGACCCGCGTAACCTCGGCGCGATCATCCGCTCCGCTGCCGCGTTCGGCGCGACCGGCGTCGTCATCCCCTCGCGCCGCTCGGCTTCGATGACGGCCGCAGCCTGGAAGACCTCGGCCGGGGCGGCGGCGCGGCTGCCGATCGCCATGGCCACCAACCTGAACCGCGCGCTGGAGCAGGCGTCGAAGATGGGCTTCACCATCGTCGGCCTCGCAGGCGAGGGCGAGGTTCCCGTCTCAGGGGCCCCCGGCATCGACGGGCCGCTCGTGATCGTCGTCGGGTCGGAGGACGAGGGCCTCGCCCGACTGGTGCGCGAGCACTGCGACTCGCTGATCTCGATCCCGATCGCCAGCGCCGTCGAGTCGCTCAACGCCTCGGTCGCCGCAGCGATCGCGCTCTATGAGGTCTCGCAGCAGCGCTCGGCGTCTGCCGACTGATCAGCCGGAACCCTCACCACTCCTCTTCGAGGGGGCTGAAGGCGAGGGTGAACGAGATCGGTGATGCCGCGCCTGTGAACTCCGCGCTCACATCCGGGTGGTCGGAGTACCTGGCCCGCAGCTCCCCGACGGGGTTGCAGGTGATGGTCGCCCGCGACTCCATCCCAGGAACCAGCCAGGTGACATCGAGCACGGCCTCACCGTTGTAGATGGCCTCGGTGGTGATCGTCTTCGGCCGGTGGGCGGGGATCGGCGCTGCCGTTCCTTCGACGTACTGGAACGAGTTGACCACGTCGATGTCCATGATCACCGCCGGGTTGCCCGGGGGTTCGAAGGCGACCCGCGCGCCCGTCGAGACCCGCAGCCACTGCTTGCCCTTCTCCGCCCAGCCGTCCTCGGAGTTCCATGGGACGAGGCCCCAGCTCGCCTGCGGCTTGATGCCGAAGCTGAACCGCGAGGTCTGCTTCTGGAGGGCTCCCGTCGGCAGGGTCGCGAGCGTGCGGTGGAACACCTGGTCGTCGCCGATGACCTTGATCCCGACGCGCTCCCGGAAGCCTGTGTTTGCGGCCCAGGCCTCGTCAACGACGGGGGCTCCGCTGCGCAGGTCGACCGCGACGGTGAGGCCCTCATCGCGGATCTGGAGCATCACCGGCGCGCCGGCGGGAACGGCCAGGATGACGAGCACCCATTCGCGGGCGAAGCGGCGGGTGGTGTCGTTGAACACACCGAACGGTGCGGTCAGGGGGATGACGGTGCTCTCTGCGACGAGGATCTCGGCTGCGGCCCGTGCCGTGTCCGTCTCTCCGTAGTACGGGTGCCCGGCCTGGAGGGTGAAGGCCACCAGTTCGAACCCCTGCGGGGCGCGGATGGCGCCCTGTTCGAAGACCTGGGCGACGGTCTGGGCGCTCAGCGTCTCCCCGGCGAAGCGGCGGTCGAGCCGGGCGTCGAAGTGCGGAGTCGAGATCCGCTGCATGGTGGTGATGCCCTCGTTGAGCATCTTGGCCCCCGAATCGGGTGACTGGTTGAAGTAGTCCTCGGCGACTTCGAGCGCGTCGTCGGCCGACGCCGTCGGCACCGGCGAGCCGGTGGGCTCTCCCCAGGAGATGGGCTTGAAGGCGCAGCCGGTCAGTCCGCCCACGGCAAGCAGGGCGAGCGCAGATCGTCTAGTCAGTGGCACGGGGTCAGGGTAGTTCATGGGGTGCCCACCCCCGCGCCGGCGAGGGGCGCGGCGGGGGCCGCGGGGCTAAAGTAGGCCACATCCCACTTACCTTGAGGAGAACTGTGAGCGATCTCGAATCGATCTCAGCGGCCTACCGCACCCTGTTCAGCATGATTGAGGCCGTGGAGCCGCGCGTCGCGGAGGCCACCCGCCAGGAGCTCACCGATCAGCGCAACTCGCTGAAGCTGATCGCGTCCGAGAACTACGCAAGCCTCCCCGTGCTCGCCACCATGGGCACCTGGTTCAGTGACAAGTACGCCGAGGGCACCATCGGCCACCGCTTCTACGCCGGCTGCCAGAACGTCGACACGGTCGAATCGGTCGCGGCCGAGCACGCCCGCGAGCTGTTCGGCGCGAAGTACGCCTACGCGCAGCCCCACTCCGGCATCGACGCCAACCTGACCGCCTACTGGGCGATCCTGGCCCACAAGATCGAGTCGCCCGCCCTCGCCGAGTTCGGCGCGAAGGGCGTCGCGGAGCTGAGCGAGGCCGACTGGGAGACCCTTCGCCGTCGCTTCGGCGACCAGCGCCTCCTCGGCATGTCGCTCGATGCGGGTGGTCACCTCACCCACGGCTTCCGCCCGAACGTCTCGGGCAAGATGTTCCACCAGCGCTCCTACGGGACCAACCCTGAGACCCAGCTGCTGGACTACGACGCGCTTGCCGCCCAGGCGCGCGAGTTCAGGCCGCTGATCCTCGTGGCCGGCTACTCGGCCTACCCGCGCCGGATCAACTTCGCGAAGATGCGCGAGATCGCCGACGAGGTCGGCGCCGTGCTGATGGTCGACATGGCCCACTTCGCCGGCCTGGTCGCAGGCAAGGTGTTCACCGGTGACGAGGATCCGGTGCCCTTCGCCGACGTGGTCACCACCACGACGCACAAGTCGCTGCGCGGACCTCGAGGCGGCATGATCCTGTCGACCGAGGAGTACGCGCCCTCCATCGACCGTGGCTGCCCGCTCGTGCTCGGTGGCCCCCTCGGGCACGTGATGGCAGCAAAGGCCGTCGCGCTCGCGGAGGCCCGCACCGCCGAGTTCCAGACCTACGCCCAGAACGTGGCCGACAACGCCAAGGCACTCGCAGAGGGCCTGCTGTCGCGCGACGCTCAACTGGTCACCGGGGGCACGGACAATCACCTTGTCCTGCTGGACGTGCGCAACTTCGGGCTGACCGGCCGCCAGGCCGAGGCGGCGCTGCTCGACGCAGGCATCGTCACCAACCGCAACGCGGTCCCCAACGATCCCAACGGCGCCTGGTACACCACCGGTGTCCGCCTCGGAACCCCGGCGCTGACCACCCGCGGCTTCACCACCTCCGACATGGACGCCGTCGCCGACATGATCGTCTCGGTGCTGAAGTCGACCACCCCGACGACCACGTCGGCCGGTGCACCGAGCAAGGCGAAGTTCGACCTCACCGACGACGCGCGCGACGCGTCGCTCACCGAGGCGCAGCGTCTGCTCGACCTGCACCCGCTGTACCCGGGCCTCGAGCTCTGATCAGCTGACGCACGCGAAGAGGGCGGGGTGACCGATCGGTCGCCCCGCCCTCTTCACTTCTGCTTCGTGGTGGCTCACCTGCCGAAGAGCTCACCCTGCACGGTGTGCACGAACTGGGTCAGCGAGGCGGGCAGGTCCTGCAGGTGCCAGGTGTCGGGGGCGTGGTACCAGTCGAGCGCGTCGGGGTCGGGAGCCTCGACGTCGTCGTCTGCCGCGACGAGCGCCTCGATCCAGCGCTCCTTGCTTCCGAGCACGACGGTGTAGCCGAGCAGCCTGGACGCCTCGGGCAGCTCGCGCCCCTTCGGCAGGTGGTCGGTCGGCTGGGTCGCCAGCACCGCCGACAGGGCCTGGAGCCCCCGCAGGAGGGCGGAGCCCGCGGCCGTGCGGCGCGGCATCCGGTCGGCGATCCACACGAGACCTGCCGCGATGGCGAGCAGGACGAGGGCGAGGAGGCCGAGGTTGGTGAACGCGACAAGCAGCACGGCAGCGACGACTGCCACCCCGAGCGCGATCCAGCCACGGACGCGCCAGGAGGACCGGGTCGAGTCGGGCCGCGACTCGAACCAGCCTCGGGTGACCACGTCCTCGTACAGCGCGTCCTGCACCCTTCCGATGCCCGCGGACAGGCTCGCCGGGAGCTGCGAGACCAGGGTGGGTTCACCCGCCGGGGTGACGACGTCGAGCAGTTCCTGCTCGAACCGGGCGAGCTCGTCGCGGCCCTCGCGGCGCTGCAGGGTCCAGTCGAGCAGCCCGTGCTGGGCGCGGGGAAGTTCGGTGATCAGCAGATGACCGCGCACCGCGAGATCGAGCAGCGTTGCCGTGATGTCGAGCGGGTCGACGCGCTCGTCGGCCACCGTTCCGACGTGACCGGGACGGATGGCGTCGCGCACCTCGAAGGTCGCCTCACCGTCGCCGATCGGCGTGAACCCGGCCACGAGGGTGGGTTCGTTGCCTGCCAGGTCGCGTCCGGTGCGCCGGAACAGCGCGTAGAGCAGGGCCGCCCCGATCAGCGCAGCGGCCAGAGCCCAGGCGACGGTGGGCCAGCTCACCTCGAAGGCGCGGTCGAGGCTCCAGCGGTGCTGCAGGTCGGCGTCGGCCGATACCTCGGCCGGGTCGTACCCGACGGTGACGACGACCTCGTCGAGCGCCTCGCGCGGGCCGTCCTGGAAGACCGGGTTGGGCGTCTCGACGGTTCCGCCGCTGATGGCAGCGCAGTTGCCGATGCTCGCGAGCGGTCCGGCAACGCAGTCCATCATCTGGGGTGCCGGCCCGGTGACGGTGACCTGCACCTGCTTCACCCCGACCGAGAGCCCGTACAGCGCAGGCCAGGTCATGCCGGACAACGCGCCGTCCTGCCCGGTCTGGGCGGAGGTGGCCCCGACGACCCGGTAGCTGCTCTGCAGCGTGCCCGGCTGGTCGAGGGTGGCGTTGAGGGTGAGGGCGTCTCCGGACTCCTGGAAGCCGACGGTCTCACCGCCCGGCAGGGTGGCGGACGCGTCGCTGACGCTGTAGCGGTAGTAGGCGCCACTGTCGATGTCCCAGGTGAGGGGGAGTTCGCGGCGGATCTCCCCCGGCGCGGTGCCGAACTCGAGTTCCTCCGTGACGTCGATCGAGCCGTCCGCGTTGACGGTGATCGCGACATCGAGCCGGTCGGCCGAGGTGTCGGCACGGGCGGCCGGACTTCCGAGGACGAGCAGCAGGGTCGCCAGGACGAGCAGGCAGCTGAGACGCAGACTCTTCACGCGGGTCAGCCTAACGGCTGCTGGACCAGGGCCACCGCCATGGCTGCGACGCCCTCTCCCCTTCCGGTGAGGCCGAGGGAGTCGGTGGTTGTCGCGCTGATGCTGAGCGGGGCACCGAGCACCTCGGAGAGGAGGGCCTCAGCCTCGGTGCGGCGGGCGGCGAGGTGCGGGCGGTTCCCGATGATCTGCACCGAGGCGTTGCCGACCTGGAACCCGGCGGCGCGGACCCGGCGGGCGGTCTCCCGGATGAAGGCGACGCCGCTGGCGCCTGCCCATTCCGGTTCGGACGTGCCGTAGTTCGACCCGAGGTCTCCGAGGCCGGCCGCGCTGAGCAGGGCGTCGCACACGGCGTGGGCCGCGACGTCTCCGTCGGAATGACCGGCGAGCCCCGCGGGCTCGTCCGGGAAGTTGAGCCCGGCGAGCCACATCGGGACGCCTTGGGTGAGCTTGTGGACGTCTGTGCCGATGCCGACGCGCATCACGGTGTCCTTTCCCGCAGCAGGGCGCTGGCGAGGATGAGGTCGACGGGTTCGGTGATCTTCAGGGAGTCTCGGTGTCCGTTGACGAGGACCACGTGCATCCCGAGGTGTTCGCAGACGGCGGCGTCGTCGGTGACCTGGACGCCCTCCTCCGCGATCCGGTCGTGGGCGGTCCGCAGGGTGGCGAGCCGGGCGCCCTGCGGGGTCTGGACGGCGCGCAGCGGCGAACGGTCGACGATGTGGGAGTCTTCGCCTTCAACCCTCCGGATCGAGTCGATGACCGGGACGACCGGGATCACGGCATCTGCTCCGGCCAGGACGGCGTCGGCGACGGCGCGGACGACGGCTGCGGGAACGAGCGCGCGGGCTGCGTCGTGCACGAGGACGACGGCATCGTCGGGTGCGGTGAGGGCGGCGAGCCCGGCCCGGACGGAGTCCTGGCGCGTGGCGCCGCCGGGAACGAAGGTGACGGACAGCCCCTGCAGGGCCGCCTCGAAGAGCGGGAGGAAGCCGACCGGAATGGTGACGACGATGTCAGCCACCCCCGCCTCGCGCAGCGCCTCTACCGAGCGCCTGATGAGGGCGACACCCTCGAGTTCCACGAGGGCCTTCGGCAGGGCGGCGCCCAGCCGGGAACCAGAACCGGCCGCCACCACGACGGCGACGACCGGTTCTGGAGAGTTCGGTTGCTGGTCAGGAGGCAAGGACCTCGTCCAGCATGATCTCAGCCTTGTCCTCTTCAACCTGCTCCGCGAGCGCGAGCTCTGCGACGAGAATGGCGCGGGCCTTTGCCAGCATCCGCTTCTCGCCTGCGGACAGACCCTTGTCACGATCGCGGCGCCACAGGTCGCGCACGACCTCCGAGACCTTGATCACATTGCCGGAGTGGAGCTTCTCCATGTTCGCCTTGAACCGGCGAGACCAGTTGGCCGGCTCCTCCGTGTGCTCCGCACGAAGAACCGAGAAGACCCGCTCCAGACCGTCGGCGTCGACAACGTCGCGCACCCCGACAAGATCCAGGTTGCAGGCCGGCACCTTGATCACCAGATCGTTTTGGCCAATGACCCGCAAAACGAGGAAGAGCTTGTCTTCCCCCTTGATGGTCCGGTTTTCGATGTCTTCGATGACGGCTGTCCCATGATTAGGGTAAACAACCGTCTCACCGATCGAAAAAGTCATACCTGAAGACCCCTTTCCAGGGCTAATTCTAGCAGGCGGACCCCAATCGGCCCAGACCCTCATTCCGGGGTAGAGGCTCACCGCAGGCGCAATCGTCGCGCCGGGCGGCCCGATCTGGTTAGGATGTGGTGACCCTACGCGCCCACGGAGGACCAATGACCAAGCCCATGCGCCGCATCGCGGCGATCGTCGCGACCGCCGCAATGTCAGTCGCGCTGAGTGCCTGCACGCAGGGGCACTGGGTGTACTCGGCGCCTCCGGCAGCCGGTGTGCAGGCAGACGTCGGCGGCGTGAAGCTGCGCAACTTCCTGATCATCGCCGACGCCGAGGGCAAGGGAATGCTGCTCGGGGCGGTCGCCACCCGCGATGCCGACATCGCGATCGAAGGCTTCACGGTGGCCCCCGGCCTCTACGACGGCAGCTACGGCAAGCCCGTCACAGTGGACTTCTCCGAGGAGGTCCGCAAGGGCGCCACCATCTACATCGACGGCGAGAACACCCAGTTCTCCAGCCCCGATCTCACGCCCGGGATGCTCGCAGACGTCGACGTCACGTTCGCCGACGGAACGGTCGTCAATCTCGACGTGCCCGTGATGCCTTCCGACCACCCCGACTACCAGGAGTGGTGGGACAAGTACGCGGCCTGAGCCGCCCACAACTTCGCGACGCCCACCCCGGCCGGGGTGGGCGTCGTCTGTTCCCTCAGCCCTCGAACTTGTAGCCGAGGCCGCGCACGGTGATCAGTCGTTTTGGGTTCGACGGGTCGCGTTCGAGCTTGGAGCGCAGGCGCTTGATGTGGACGTCGAGCGTCTTGGTGTCGCCGACGTAGTTGCTCCCCCAGATGCGGTCGATCAACTGGCCGCGGGTCATCACCCGGCCCGCATTGCGCAGCAGCAGTTCGAGCAGCTCGAACTCGCGCAGCGCCAACCGCACCTCCTCGCCGTCCACGTAGACCTGGTGGCGTTCCACGTCGAGGCGCACCCCGGAGACCTCGACGACCTCGGGGAGGAGGACGACCTGGTCCTGGCCGCGGCGCAGCACGGCGCGGATGCGGGCGACGAGCTCGCGGTGGCTGAACGGCTTGGTGACGTAGTCGTCGGCACCGAGTTCGAGGCCGACCACCTTGTCCACCTCGGAGTCGCGGGCGGTCACCATCACGATCGCCACATTGCCCCGGTTGCGCAGCTGCCTGCAGACCTCCACCCCGGGGATGCCCGGCATCATCAGGTCGAGCAGGACCAGGTCGGCGCCCTGTTTGTCGAAGAGCGCCAGCCCCTCGGTGCCGTCGGCTGCGGTGAGCACCTCGAAGCCCTCCTTCGCCAGCATGAAGCTGGTCGCCTCGCGGTAGGACTCTTCGTCCTCGATGATCAGGATGCGGGTCATCTTCATTCCTCGTCGGATTCTGCGTCGGGCCTCGGGCCGAGGTAGGTGGGAAGTGAGAGCGTGAACGTGGAACCCTGGCCGGGGCGGGACCAGAGCCGGATGGAGCCGCCGTGGGCGCCTGCGATGTGGCGCACGATGGACAGGCCGAGGCCGGTGCCGCCCGACTCGCGGGAGCGGCCGTAGTCGACCCGGTAGAAGCGCTCGAAGACGCGCTCCTGGTCCTCCGGCCTGATCCCGATGCCGTTGTCGGAGACCTTGATCTCGACCTGCGGGTCGGAGTCGGTGCCGACGCACATGACGCTGATCGTGACACGGGCCCGCTCGCCCGAGTAGCTGATGGCGTTCTGCACCAGGTTGGTGACGGCGTCGGTGAGCTGCCACTGGTCGCCGAGCACGAACGCCTCCCCGGTACGTGCCACGATGAGGCTCACCTCGCGCTGGTTCGCCCGTTCGCGCGAACGCGAGACCGCCTCGGTGACGACATCGTTGATGTCGACGACCTCGCTGGCCAGCATCGGGTCCTCCGACTGGAGCCTGGAGAGGTCGATGATCTGGTTGATCAGTTCGGCGAGCCGGGCGGTCTCCATCTGGAGCCGGGTGGCGAACTTCTTGACGGCCTCGGGATCGTCGTAGGCGGCCTCGACGGCCTCGGAGAGCACGCTGACCGCGCCTATCGGCGTCTTGAGCTCGTGCGAGATGTTGGCCACGAAGTCGCGCCTGACTGCGTCCACCCTCCGCTGGGACGACTCGTCGTCTGCCAGCACGAGGACACGGTCGTCGTCGAAGGGTGCGAGGCGGGCCTGGATCTCGACCGGATCGGAGCCGGGAAGCATGGCCCGGGTGACGGGGCCGCGGTACGGTTCACCGCTGGCGCGCACGGTGCGGACGAGCTCGAGGAGTTCCGGGAACCCGAGGCGGTTGCCGCGCGCCAGGTTCAGCGTGAGGGCCTGTTCGTTCGCCACGAGGATCTCGTCGTGGGGCCCCACCATGACCACCCCGGAGGGGATGAGGGTGAGCACGTCGCGCAGTTCCTGGGACACCTTGTCCGCGTTGCGCTGGGCCTCGAGCTGGCGCCAGCCCTCCCGTCCGCGGTGGATCAGGTAGAAGAACAGACAGCCCACAAGAGCCACTCCGGCCCCGATCAGTCCGGCGAGGGCTGGGTTCATGCCGCCATCATAGGTCGAGCCGGGCGGGGCGTGAGGCGGGCCGACGGGCCGCTGTGGCGCGGGGCCCCGAACCTTCACCGTGAGTTCACCGACGGTTCACGTGGAATGCACGTGTGTGTACCTGGGTCGCCTAGCCTCTTGGAGGACGTCGAGCCCGGCTAGACTCGACGCGACCCCTGTGTATAAGGAGCAGCGATGCGCACCAGCTACCACGAGGAACTCGATTCCATCCTCGACAGCCTCGTCCACATGGCCGAACTCGTCGAGGTGGCGATCAAGGACGCCTCCGAGTCGCTGCTGACCGCTGACCTCGGACGCGCCGAGTCCGTCATCACCAACGACGCCGAACTCGACCGGATGCACGAGGAGATGGAGTACAAGTGCCTCTCCATCCTCGCCCTTCAGGCTCCTGTCGCCGGTGAGCTGCGTACGATCGTCTCCGCGATCCGCGTGGTGTTCGAGCTCGCCCGGATGGGTGACCTCGCGGCCCACGTCGCGAAGATCGCCCGTCTCCGATACCCGGAGCGCGCCGTGCCGGAGGAGTTCGAGGCCAGCTTCCGCGAGATGGCAGACATCGCCATCGAGATCATCGACCAGGCTCGCGTCTCGCTCGCCCAGCGCGACGCCAAGGGCGCCGAGCGCCTCGCCGAGATCGACTCGCGGATGGACGTGCTGCGCCGCGACCAGTTCACCCGGATGCTCGCCGAGGATTCCACCATCTCGATCGAGGGCGCCGTCGACGTGGCGCTGCTCGGCCGCTACTTCGAGCGCTTCGCCGATCACGCCGTCGCGGTGGGTCGACGGGTCATCTACATCATCACCGGCGAGGTGCCGGAGGGCGAGGACTGGCCCAACGCCTGATCGGCGCTCGAGCCAGATCCGTCAGACCGTGGTCGCATCTGATCTGACTACGGTCTGAGCGATTCGGGCCTGCTCCCTTCCGGGCGTAGAGTCGGCCACGACCCACTTGGGAAGGCCAGATTCATGTTCACACTCCGTGCCCGCCGCCTGGCGGTCGCCACGCTCAGCGCCGTCGCTCTCACAGCAGCCGGCTGCGCGCCGGCAGGACTCGAGAGCTCACCCGCGCCGGCGGGCTCACAGACCGCGCCGACCGCCGCGAGCCCGACCGCCGTCGCCTCCCCCAGCGCCCTCGCGTCACCGACCCCGACCGCGGCGCCCAGCCCGACGGCCAGCCCCACCCCGAGCGTCCCCGCGTCCGCCTCCGCCACGCCGACGGCGACGCCCTCGTCGCGCCCCTCCTACACCGGCGATCCGAACGCGATCGTCAAGGGCAGCAACCACATCGGCTCGGCCGAGGCCTACGTCTACCCCGCGCAACTCGTCCAGCAGTGGCTGGAGGGAGAGGTGAAGCCGACCGAGAAGATCGTCTTCCTGACCTTCGACGACGGGCCGAACCAGACCACGACGCCGATCATCCTCGACGCCCTGAAGGAGGCCGGTGTCCACGCGACCTTCTACGTGATCGGCTCCAACGTCGGCGACAATCCCGACCTGCTGAAGCAGGAGCTTGCCGAGGGGCACGCGATCAACCTGCACAGCTGGTCGCACGACTACAAGAAGTTGTACCCGGGCAGGAAGGCCAACGCCGAGCGCGTAGAGAGCGAGTACGTCAAGACGCTCGAGGCCGTCCAGTCGATCCTCGGCCCCGAGTTCAACACGGAGGGCTGGCGCTACCCCGGCGGCCACATGTCGTGGAAGAACATGGCGGGTGCGGATGAGGCGCTCGCCTCGCACGGCGTGCACTGGGTGGACTGGAATGCCGACACCCGGGACTCCGCGCCGAAGAGTTCGCGGCCCTCGAGCGTCGACGAGATGGTTCAGAACGCCACCGAGCCGATCCGCGCGGGCTTCCACGTGGCTGTCATCCTCGGCCACGACACGCCTGACAAGACGCTCACGGCCAAGTCCGTCCCGGCGATCATCGCCGCCTACAAGGAGGCAGGCTTCAAGTTCGGCGTCATCTCCTGACCCCCGGCGGGCCGCCGCTTGCCTGGGCCGACGCGAGCGCCATCGTCGTCTGACGATAAGCTGATCCCATGACTTCGAAGTTGATCCTGCTCCGCCACGGCGAGAGCGAATGGAACGCCAAGAACCTGTTCACCGGCTGGGTGGATGTCGACATCAACGAGAAGGGTGTCGAGGAGGCAAAGGCCGCGGCCAAGCTGCTGCAGTCCGAGGACCTGCTCCCCGACGTCCTGCACACCTCGCTGCTGCGTCGCGCGATCCACACCGCGAACCTGGCCCTCGACGGCTGCGACCGTCACTGGATCCCGGTCAAGCGCAGCTGGCGACTCAACGAGCGCCACTACGGCAAGCTCCAAGGCCTGAACAAGACCGAGATCCGCGACCAGTTCGGCGAAGAGCAGTTCATGCAGTGGCGCCGCAGCTACGACGTGCCGCCGCCGCCGATCGACAAGGACAACGAGTTCTCGCAGTACCACGACGCGCGCTACGCCGACATCCCGGCCGATGAGCGCCCGCTGACCGAGTGCCTCAAGGACGTCGTCGCCCGGATGCTCCCCTACTGGGAGGCGCACATCGTCCCCGACCTCGCCGCCGGCAAGACCGTCCTGGTCACGGCGCACGGCAACTCGCTGCGCGCCCTGGTCAAGCACCTCGACGGCATCTCCGACGACGACATCGCCGGCCTGAACATCCCGACGGGCATACCGCTGTACTACGAGCTGAACGACGAGTTCAAGCCCGTCACGCCCGGCGGTCGCTACCTCGACCCGGAGGCCGCCAAGGCCTCGATCGAGGCTGTGAAGAACCAGGGCAAGAAGTAGCCCACCCGACGTTTGAAGGGGCCGACCGGATCACCGGTCGGCCCCTTCCGCGCGGGGCCGGACGGCGGTCGCCGTCTGGGGTGGATTAGGGTGGCGGCATGAAGACTGCGGTGGTGACAGGGGCAAGCTCGGGGATCGGCGCGGCGACCGCGCGGCTACTGGCGGAGGAGGGGTACCGCGTCATCTGCGCCGCCCGTCGGCTCGACCGGATCACCGCGTTCGCGGAGGAGATCGGTGGCGAGGCCCTCGAATGCGACATCACCGACCAGCGCCAGGTCGACCTGCTCGCCGAGGCCGCCGGGGGAAGCCTCGACGTGCTGGTCAACAACGCGGGAGGGGCGATCGGGCTCGAACCGGTCGCCGAGGCCGACCTCGATGCCTGGCAGAGGATGCTGCAGACCAACCTGATCGGCACCGCCCGGGTGACGAAGGCGCTCCTTCCCGCCCTCCTCGCCGCCGAGGGAGTCATCGTCTTCGTCACCTCAGTCGCGGCAGACGGCGGCTACGAGGGCGGGGCAGGCTACTGCGCCGCCAAGGCCGGCGAGCGCTCGATGGTCGAGTCGATGCGGCTCGAGCTGTACGACAAGCCGGTCCGGATCACCGAGATCAGCCCTGGCATGGTGCACACCGAGGAGTTCTCGCTGACCCGTTTCGGTGGCGATCAGGAGAAGGCCGACAAGGTCTACGACGGGGTCGCGGAGCCGCTGACCGCGACCGACGTCGCCGAGGCCATCGTCTGGATGGCGACCCGCCCAGGTCACGTCAACATCGACCGGATGACGATCCGCCCGCGTGCCCAGGCGGCGCAGCACAAGGTCTTCCGCGGCTGAGGCCCACGACGCCGACCGGCCCCCGTCTCCTTGAGGAGACGGGGGCCGGTTTCGTCGGTCAGCAGATCGTCACTGCCTGAACAGCACGATGTTGTTGAACACCCACTGCTGCGACTGGGTGAAGGTGTAGCCACCGCCGGCCTTCGGCTTCGCGGAGTACACCGTCGTCAGCGTGTAGCTGCGGCAGGCACCCCTACCGGCCGCCGCCGTGAGGCACTCGGTGGCCCACTGGCGGCCATCGGCGGCCGTCCACCTGTTCGCGTGACCCAGGGGGTTTGTCCTCCCACTGCTCACGCGACATGTACGGCAGGTACGTCAGGTTGTTGAAGGAGCAGCCCTGCTTCACCTGGAACCCGAATGCCGTGTTGACCACGGTGGTGGCCCGGATGTCGGTGCGGCATCGGGTGGTCTGCGAGTAGACCTGGCAGGTGGTGTTCCACTGGCCGCCCGTTGAAGGTGTGCGTGCCCGGAACGGTGTAGGGCATGCTCGGCTGCCAGCCGGGCTTCGGGGTCGGCGTCGGACTCGGCTTCCCCGTCGGGGTCGGCCTGGCGTCGGGGTCACCGACGGCGTGGGCGTGGGGCTCGGCGCCGCTCGACCTTGATCCGGAACGACACCTCGGTGTCGTTGCCTGCCGGGTCCGGAGTTTCACTCACCGGCATATGTTCACTTGCATGCAAACGCTCACTTCGGGTGGTCAGGTGGCGTCCGATCGGGCCTGCGTCCCAGCAGTCGACGTGCCCATGCGCGGGAGCCCTGCTCCTCGATGTCATCGCCCTCTGCCTGGTGGACGGGATCGGCGTCCCTGCGTCGCCTCACGAGGGCCCTGAAGAAGGCGGCGGAGCGCTCGGACTGGGACGCGACCGTCTGCCCGTCGTCCGTGGCCCATTTGATGTCGTCTGCCGTTCGCTCCCCCGTGCGTAGGTCGGTCAGGTCGCCGAGGTAACGCAGCAGCACCGCGCCGACGGCGGCGACGGGGACCGCGAGGAAGGCACCGATGATGCCGGCCCACGAGCTGCCGAGGATGACGGCGAGCAGGACGATCACGGGATGGAGCTGCATCACGCGCGACTGGAGCAGCGGCTGGAGGATGTGGCCCTCCAACTGCTGGACGCCCAGCACGACCGCGAGCACGAGCAGCGCGGTGGTCACGCCGTTCGAGACGAGCGCCACGAGGACGGCGACCGCGCCGGCGGTGACGGCACCCACGATCGGGATGAAGCCGGCCAAGAACGTCAGGACGGCGATCGGGAAGGCGAGCGGCACCCCGAGCAGGAACGCGCCGAGACCGATGAAGAAGGCGTCGACGAAGCTCACGATCGCCTGGGTGCGGATGTAGCCCGACAGCGTGTTCCACATGCGGGTCAGCAGTTCGGAAACGTGAAACCCTGCCCGACGGCCGACGATGCCGCGCATCCAGCCGACGAACTTGTGCCCGTCCTTGAGCATGAAGAAGGTGATGATGAGCGTGGTGAAGAGGGTGACGAGCGCGCTGCCGACCGAGCCACCGATGTTGACCACGGACGTCGCGATGTCGCCGCTGCGCTCTTGCAGCCACGCGACGGCCTGGGAGATGTACTCCTGGATCTCCTGGTCGTTGATGTTCAGCGGAGGCCCCGACATCCAGGTCTGGACCCGGCGGATGCCGTCCAGGGTCTGGTTGCGCAGATCGTCCCACTGGTTGGCCACAGACGGCGCGATGAGCCCGATCAGGCCTGCGATCACGCCCACGCCGAGCAGGAGGGCCGCGATGGCGCCGACACCGTACGGCGCGCCCCACTTCCGCAGTCGCGCGGTGATCGGGTAGAGCACGGAGGCGAGGAGCAGGCCTAGCAGGACCGGCATGATGGCGCCCGAGATGTACTTCAGGCCGATCCCGAGCACGACGAGCCCTGCGATGATCAGCAGCAGGCGGCCAGACCAGGCTGCCAACCACCTTCCGGCCTCACCGATGACGTCTGCACGGTCCACCGGGTTTGCCGGATCGGCCGTCGGGAGCGCGCCCAGTTCCTCGTCGGTGAGGCGCGCCTCCTGCGTCTCCTCCGGCTCGTCTGGCTTGGTCGTGAATTCATGATCGTCGTTCAATGTGACCCTCCTTGGTGACCCGCCCATGCTACTGATGCTCTGGATTGGCTGGTCGATGTGGACGGGTGCGTCGCTGATCGCGCCTCGGAGTGTCACCGGGAACGACGAACGGCCCCGGGGAACCTGCCCGGGGCCGTTGGTCTGCGTGGGATCAGAGCTCGATCAGAGCCTGGCCTCCCTGCACCGCGTCGCCGGGGGCGACGAGAATGGCGGAGACGGTGCCTGCGGCCGGGGCCTTGATCTCGGTCTCCATCTTCATGGCCTCGAGGATCAGCAGCACCTGGTCGGCCTGGATCTCGTCGCCCTCCTGGACGAGGATCCGCGCGACCGACCCGGCGAGCGGGGCGAGCACGGCGTTGGAGGAGGCGGCGGTCATCGATGCCTTGGTCGGGATCGGGTTCGATCCACCGTTGACGCCGATCACGATCGGTCCGAGGCCCTGGGGCTGTTCCTCTTCGACCTCGACGTCGATCTCGTACTCCGTCTGGTTGACGGTCACCTTCAGCTTCATCTTTTCTCCTTAGCGAACGTGCGGGACGGAGCGGTCATGGACACGGGCGCGCGATGCCGCCGCCCAGCGGTTCTGCGTGCCGTAGCGGATCGCCCGGATCTTGGCCTTGTGGCCGAAGAACGCGGCGACCGCAGCGCCGATGGCGATGAGGTCCGCTTCGGGGATCTCCTGCTGGGCTTCCAGCTTGGCGACCTTCTCCTGCAGGTCTGCGACCTGCTCGGTGAGCGCCGCGACAGCGTCGCGGAGCTCCTGCAGCGTGTTGTCTTCCATCGTCTGTCCGATCAGGCCGGGCCGAGCCCGTGCTTCTTGGCGGGACGCAGCTCGCGCTTCGCGGAGAGCAACTCGAGCGCCATCGCGATCTGACGACGGGTGTCGGCCGGATCGATGATGTCGTCGACGAGTCCCCGGCTGGCGGCCATGTACGGCGTCGAGAAGGTCTCGCGGTACTCCTCGACCAGCTCGGCGCGCTTGGCGTCCTTGTCCTCGGCCGCGTCGATCTCCTTGCGGAACACCACATTGGCCGCGCCCTCGGCACCCATGACGGCAATCTCGGCGGTCGGCCAGGCGAACACCTTGTCTGCCCCCAGGTCCTTCGAGCACATGGCCAGGTAGGCGCCACCGTAGGCCTTGCGCAGGACGACGGTGATCTTCGGAACCGTCGCCGCGGAGTAGGCGTAGAGCATCTTCGCGCCGTGGCGGATGATGCCGTTGTGCTCCTGCGCCACACCCGGCAGGAAGCCAGGCACGTCGACGAGGTTCACCACTGGGATGTTGAACGCGTTGCAGAAGCGGACGAACTTGCTCGCCTTGTCGGAGGAGTCGATGTCGAGCACGCCCGACATGACGCTCGGCTGGTTCGCGATGATGCCGACGGTGCGCCCGACGATGCGGCCGAAGCCGACGACGATGTTCTGCGCCCAGCCCGCCTGGACCTCGAGGAAGTCGGCGTGATCGACGATCTCGCGGATCACGTCGCGGATGTCGTAGCCCTTGTTGCCCTCGACCGGGAGGATCTCGCGCAGCTTCTCATTCGGCTCCACGACGTAGTCGGGATCGACGATCGGTGCGTCCTCGCTGTTGTTCTGCGGCAGGAAGCTGAGCAGCTTCTTGGCGATCAGGATGGCCTGCTCATCATCGTCGGCCACGAAGTGGACGACACCGGAACGACCCATGTGCGCGTCCGCGCCGCCGAGTTCGTCCTGGGACACCTCTTCACCGGTGACCTGCTTGATCACGCTCGGGCCCGTGATGAACATGTGGGCCTTGCGGGTCTGGATGATGAAGTCGGTCAGGGCCGGGGAGTAGGCCGCACCGCCGGCGCAGGGGCCGGCGATGATCGAGATCTGCGGCACGGCACCGGAGAGGAGCACGTTGGCGTAGAAGACCTTGCCGTAGCCGGAGAGCGAGTCGATGCCCTCCTGGACCCGGGCGCCGCCCGAGTCGTTGATGAACACGAACGGCGTACCGGTCTTCAGGGAAGCCTTCAGCGCCTCGGTGACCTTGATCGAGTGGGCCTCGCCCGCGGAACCACCCATGACGGTGAAGTCCTGCGAGGCGACGTGGACGGGCCGGCCGAGGACCGAGCCGGAGCCGGTGACGACACCGTCTGCGGGCATGTCGGCCTTGTCCATCCCGAAGGTGGTGGTGCGGTTGCGACGGAAGGCGCCGTCCTCCTGGAAGGAGCCGTCGTCGAGAAGTGCCGCGAGACGCTCACGCGCGGACAGCTTGCCCTGGGCGTGCTGCTTCTCGATGCGCTTCTCGCCGCCGCCGGCCTCGACGGTGGCGCGACGCTCGTCGAGCTGTGCGAGACGCTCCTGCATCGTGTGCTGCTTAGCCATGGATCAGATCTCCTTAAGCCGGTTCGACCGCGACGCTGTGCGAGCGACCGGCGATGGTGACGTTGTACTTGACTGGGCCGGTGATGCCCTTCGCGGGGCCGGCGGCCTGGGCATTCTCGGCTGCGACCTGCTCCGGCGTCTTGGCCACGGACTTGGGGCCCTCGGCCCGCTGCTGGAAGAACTTGGGCGCGACACCCGGGAACATGGCGTTGGTCAGCACATCCTCCTCGGAGCCGTCGAAGCCTTCGAGCTTGGATGCCGTCGTGACGAGCTCGTCCCACTCCGGGGTGAGCAGGTCGGCGGGGCGCACCGTGATGGCTTCCTTCTTCGTCTGGGCCTTCGCCAGCTCGACGACCTCCTCGTTACGGGGAGCGAGGCATTCGCCGTAGTAGCCGAGCATGAGGTCGGCAAACTCGCCGGTCATGACCTTGTAGCGGCCCATCAGGACGTTGAAGACGGCCTGGGTGCCGACGATCTGCGAGGAGGGGGTGACAAGCGGCGGATATCCGGCGTCGGCCTTGACCCGCGGCACCTCCTCCATGACCTCGCGGATGCGGTCGCCCGCGCCCTGGGCCTTGAGCTGGGACTCCATGTTGGAGAGCATCCCGCCGGGGATCTGGGAGGAGAAGATGTCGGTGTCGACGAGGGTGGCCGACTCGAACTCCTTGTACTTCGGGCGGACGCCTGCGAAGTGGTCACGGATGCGCAGCAGACGCTCCATGTCGAGATCGGTGGTGTACTCGGTCCCCTCGAGCATCGCGACGAGCGACTCGGTCGGGTTGTGGCCCGGGCCGAGCGACATCGAAGAGATCGCGGTGTCGACGACGTCGGCCCCGGCCTCGATGGCCTTCATCAGCGACACGAGGGTGACGCCGGTGGTCGAGTGGCAGTGGACGTTGATCTGGATGTCGCCGTAGGTGTCCTTGATGCCCTTGACGATGTCGTAGGCGGGCTGCGGCTGGAGCAGCGCGGCCATGTCCTTCAGGGCGATCGACTCGGCGCCCATGTCGATCAGCTGGCCGGCGAGCTTGATGTAGCCATCGACGGTGTGCACCGGCGAGACGGTGTAGCAGATCGTGCCCTGGGCGTGCTTGCCCACGGACTTGACGGCCGCCATGGCGCGGGCCATGTTGCGGGGGTCGTTGAGGGCGTCGAAGACCCGGTAGACGTCCATGCCGTTCTCGGCGGACTTCTCCACGAACTTGTCGACGACCATGTCCTCGTAGTGGCGGTATCCGAGCAGGTTCTGCCCGCGCAGCAGCATCTGCAGCCGGGAGTTGGGCATCAGCTCACGGAAGGTCCGCAGTCGCTTCCAGGGGTCTTCGTTGAGGAACCGGATGCAGGCGTCAAACGTCGCACCGCCCCAGCACTCGACGGACCAGAAGCCGGCCTTGTCGATATCTTCACACGCATCGACCATGTCCTCCATGGCCATGCGGGTCGCCATCAAACTCTGATGTGCGTCGCGGAGGACGAGCTCCGTCACGCCGATCTTTCGCGCAGTCATGGGACTATCCAATCATGCCGCCTCGCCCCGCGAGGAGGGACCCCCGAGTCAATGGGTCTGACCTGTTTCGGTAGCATGGGTCGAGATCGGCCAACGGCGTCCTGGCTGCTCCGAAGACGAAAATGTGGGCGGGTGGAACCGGATCATCGTTCCACCCGCCCTTTTCCTCAGAGGGAGAGCTGAAGTCTATGCGTCGCCGCGCAGCACGCTCACCGCCAGGACCGCGAGCACGGCGATGCCGCCGACCGCGATGACCAGACCGATCGTCGACTCCACGCCCTCACCACCCGTCGCGGGCAGCCCTGGCTGCGTCACCGACGGCCTGCTCGGCGTTGTCGTCGCCGTCGGCTCTCCAGACGCGGTGGGCGTGGCACTGGCGCCATCGCCCGGCGTCGTCGACGGCGCGGGGGTCGGGGTCGTCGACGGATCAGGCGTCACCGACGGATCAGGAGTCGTCGACGGATCAGGAGTCACCGAAGGATCAGGAGTGGTCGACGGCTCGGGATCGACCTCGGTCATGGGGCACGGGATCGAAGCGGAGAACGCGTGGTGGTGAAGCTCTCCCGCGCCCGGCCCGGCCGTGAAGTCGCGCGAGAGCCACTGACCGTTGGTGGTGATGTTGCTGTTGTAGACGAGGTCGGCCGACGGCGACCACACGGCCCCCATGGTGAGCCCGTCGATGAGGACCTCGTTGGTGGCCTCGGACAGGTCGAGCAGGATGTAGCGGGCGAACGCCTGCTGCGCGCCGCCCGAGGGGTCCCATCCGCGGACGTCCAGGCTCCCGAGCTTCTGTGTTCCCTCGGGCACCTTGACGATCAGCGGCGCGTCCGCGGTCGGCTGATAATCGCCGACGTCCAGCGAGACTCCGATCAGGTCCGAGTAGTAGTTGCGTCCCTGATAGTGGTGTAACGCGGTTCGTGTGATCGTCCCCCGGCATGTCGTGGGGACGTGAGCGCGGCCACCGCGTGATCCTTCGGGTGAACCTGTCACAGCACTCTCGAAAGGAACCATCACGATGACCGCTCCTCATATTGTCGATCCCGCGCGCCTGTTGGGCCAAGCGTTGGGCGACGCGTCGCCCGATCTGATGCGTCACCTGCTCGCTACGGTGATCAACGCCTTGTTGTCCGCGGAGGCCGACGCCGTGTGCGGCGCCGAGTGGGGCCAGCAGTCGGCGGACCGGGTGACCCAACGCAACGGGTACCGGCACCGCGAGCTGGACACCCGGGTCGGCACCGTCGACGTCGCGATCCCGAAGCTGCGCTCGGGGTCCTACTTCCCCGAGTGGCTGCTCGAGCGCCGTAAGCGGGCCGAGTCGGCGCTGATCAGTGTGGTCGCGACCTGTTACCTGTTGGGGGTGTCGACCCGCCGGATGGACAAGCTGGTCCAGACGTTGGGGATCACCTCGTTGTCGAAGTCGCAGGTGTCGCTGATGGCCGCCGACCTCGACACCCAGGTGACCGCGTTCCGCACCCGGCCACTCGCGGATTCGGGGCCGTTCACGTTCGTGGCCGCGGACGCGTTGACGATGAAGGTCCGCGAGGACGGCCGCGTGGTGAACGCCGCCGTGCTGGTCGCCACCGGCGTGAACGCCGACGGCCACCGGGAGGTCCTCGGGATCAAGGTCGCCACCAGCGAGACCCGGCAGGCGTGGAACACGTTCTTCGCTGACCTGGTCGCCCGTGGTCTACAAGGGGTGATGCTCGTCACCTCGGACGCCCACGCCGGCCTGGTCGACGCCATCGCAGCGAACCTGCCCGGCGCCACCTGGCAACGCTGCAGAACGCACTACGCCGCCAACTTGATGGACGTGTGCCCCAAGAGCGCCTGGGGGGCCGTCAAGGCCCTGCTGCACAGCGTGTACGACCAACCCGACGCCAAGGCCGTCCACGCCCAGTACGACAAGATGCTCGACACCCTCACCGGCAAGCTCCCCGCCGTCGTCGCCCACCTCGACGCCGCCCGCACCGACGTCCTCGCGTTCACCAGCTTCCCCAAGGAGGTCTGGCGCCAGATCTGGTCCAACAACCCCAACGAACGCCTCAACCGGGAGATCCGCCGCCGCACCGACGTCGTCGGCATCTTCCCCGACCGCGACGCCATCCTCCGCCTCGTCGGCGCCGTCCTCGCCGAACAACACGACGAATGGGCCGAAGGCCGCCGCTACCTCGCCCTCGACGTCCTCACCCGAGCCCGCACCAAGACCCCCGCCGACCCGCAGGCCGCCGCCACGGCCCTGCCCGAACTGGAGCCCGCAGCATGACCCGACTCACCGACATCTACGGACCCGGCCACTCCCAGGCCGCCCTCGCCGCCGGCCACGAAACCGGCTGGTGGGACGAACACGGCGTCCCCGCCCCCTGGCCCGAGGACCTCCTCGATCCCAACAACGGCTGGCGCCCAGGCACCGGCCTGCCCGTCACCCTCGAACCCGGCCAACCACCCTTCTGACCGCCCCAAACGAAGGATCAGCCGTTACACCACCTCCAGGGACTTGACCCGAGTAGTAGACAACGTTCGGTTTACCGGCTCTTCACAGAAGTGAGTGGATCAGGGGTCTGAACCCGCCAGCGTCGAGTAGGCTTCTGGCTATGGTATGTCGGCCTGTGGGTTATGTTGACCGGCTCGGTGAGCGCCGTGGCCAGGCGGGCGTGAACGGCTGAGCCGGTCAACATAACCATCGCAGTGTCAGCGGTTCTTGAGGAACGCGATGAGAGCGTCGGATGCCTTGTATCGGGCTGGTGGCCGCTCGTCGAGCGCGGGGACGCGTTCGAGGGTTCGTCGTTTGAGTTCGAGGTCGGCGTGGAGGTAGATCTGCGTGGTCTGGATGTTCGCGTGCCCGAGCCAGAGCGCGATGCTCGCGGTGTCGATCCCGGCGTGCAGCAGGCTCATTGCGCAAGTGTGCCGCAGCGTGTGCGGCGTGACGTTCTTGTCTGTCAACGAAGGACACCTCTCGGCCGCGGTCGCGGCGTGGCGGGTAACGAGCTTCCCAACGGCGGCCCTGGTCAGGGGTGTCCCGGCGTGGGTCGGGAACAGTGGCCCGTCCGGTACGGGTGGAAGCTCGCCGAACCAGGCGTTGAGGAGTTGGACGGTGTTCTTCTGGAGTGGGATCACGCGTTGCTTGCGGCCCTTGCCGATGCATTCGAGCTGGCTGTGCGGGCCGATCTGGATGCTGTCGACGCGCAGGCTGGTCAGCTCGCTGACGCGGAGTCCGGTTTGGATGCCCAGGTGCAGCAGGAGCCGGTCACGGCGCCCCAACCAGGTGCCGGTGTCCGGGGCTGCGATGAGGGCTTCGGCCTCGGCAGCGGTCAGGAACGACACGAGGGTGGTCTTGGTGCGTTTCGCGGGGATCGCGAGGACTTGGCTGATCGTCGCGATCGCGTCGGGTGCCCGGTAGCTGGCGTAGCTGAAGAACGACCGCAGCGCGGCCCGGCGGGCGTTGCGGGTCGCGGCGGAGTTCCCGCGCTCGGTTTCCAGATGCTGGAGGAATCCGCCGATCAGGTCCGCGTCCAGATCGGCCAGGGTCAACGCCGACGGGGCGATCCCGGTGGCCTGCTGGGCGTAGGTCAGCAGGAGCCGGAACGTGTCGGCGTAGGCGGCTTTCGTGTGCGGGCTGGCGTTCAGGTGCCGGTCGAGCTTGTCGGTGAAGAACCGTTGCAGCAGCGGCGCGAGGTCACTCATCGCCGGCCCCGTTCGCTTGGATGCGCTCGACGAGGGCCGCTGCCAGTTCCGGGGTGTTCGACAGATACCAGTAGGTCGCTTCCGGGCCGACGTGTCCGAGGAACGCCGACAGGACCGGCATCATCTGATCGACATCACCACCAACACGGATGTGCTCGATCAGAGTGGTCGTGGCGAACGTGTGCCGGAAGTCGTGCAACCTCGCCGCCGGTCCGGTCGGACCGCCGGCCAGCCCGGCTGCCTCGCGGATCTCACGGAACGTGTTCCCCGCGGTCGAGCGGGCGATCCGGGTGCCCCGCCTGGCGACGAACACCGCTGTCGTGGCCCGGGTAGGGAACGTCCGATCCCGGAGCCGCTGGTATCGGCGGATCGCGTCCATCGTGGACTTGTGTAGCGGGACGAGCCTGGACTTGCCGAACTTCGTGTCGGTCACCTTGGCCCAGCCGCTGCCATCACCGGCGTCCTCGTCGGTGGTGATGTCGTCGTCGTTGAGGTTCCGGGCCTCGCTGATCCGCATCCCGGTCACCGTCAGCAGCCCGAGCAGTGTTTGCCAGGACGCGGCCCGGACCTGCGGGGTCAGCCTCCCCGCCGCGGCGAGCAGCGTGTCGATCTGGTCGCTGGTGAAGATCAGCGGGCGAGGGCGATGAGCGCCATAGGGGCGCCCGTCGAGGATCGGGACCTCGGTCGCGGGGTCGAACCAGGCGACGTGCTCGGCGAACTGGCGGACGTAGTTCAACCGCTCCAGCACCGTGCCGCGAGAGAACTGCGCCGCCCAGGCGATCACCAGGTCGCGACGGATCGTGGGCTCGCCAGCCTCTTCCATCCAGCCCACGAACCCGTCCAGCGCCTTGCCCGGCGCGGTCAGCTTGAACCCGAGTGCCCGCCGGGTCGCCAGGTAGTCGTCCAGGAGGTCGCGTAGGCCGTTCATCGTGACCACCTGCCCGATGCCGTTGCCGGCCACTCGGTGACCAGTGCGCTCAGCCGGTTCTTGTCGACCTTGGTGTAGATCGCGGTCGTGCGCAGGTGAGCGTGGCGTAGCAGCCCTTGAACCTCTTGCAGGGTCGCCCCGGAGGCGAGCATCCCGGTCGCGAACGTGTGCCGCAGCCGGTGCGGGCCGAACTTCTCCACCCCGGCCTTGACGCAGATCTGCCGGACTGTCCCGCAGACACCGTTCGCGGTCAGCGGCTGGACCGGGTCGATCACAGTCCAGAACACTTCCTCGCCAGCAGTCCGGCCTCCGCGGCCGTGGAGCACGTAGTCCTCCAACGCCTGCCCGACATCCTCGGGCAGCGGCAACTCGTCAACCCTGTCGCCCTTCCCACGGATGCGCAGGGTTCCGGTGCGCCAACCGATGTCGCCCAGCCGCAGGCCGGCGATCTCGCAGGCCCGCAGGCCCAGACCGGTCAACAACATCAGGATCGCCCGGTCGCGCATCCCCTTCGCCGACCGCAGATCGAGAGTGCCGAACAACGCCTCGATCGTCCCGGACGGGACCGGGTCAGGGATCGACGAGAGCCGCCATGCCGCCGCGTGAGGCACGACCCCGGAGAAGTCCTGCCCGGTCCGCCCTGACCGGTGGCAGAACTGCAGGAACGAGCGCAGCATCACCAGCTGCTTGCTCAGGGTCGATGCCTTCAGCCCGCGTGCCGCTTCCAGGTTCACCCACTGCGTCAGCATCGCCGCAGTCAGCGTCTTCAGCGACTGATCGACCGGCGCGGGAAGCCACTCCACGAACCCCGCGACGCGGGCGGTGTAGGCAGCAGCGGTGCCCTCTTGCGTGGACCGTTCCCGCAGCAGCCACGCTTCGAACTCGTCCAGCACGTCCCGCGCGTCAGCGCGGCACTGATCACGATGAATCACCATCTTGGTCCTCCTGACCCGAAGCCAGGCGATCCCAACGATCGCCCGGTCAGATCAAGCGAACCCCGACCCGAGCATTCATCGTTATGTTGACCGGATCAGGCCCCAACCCGCACTGGAACAGGCACCCCACGACGTCGGTCAACATAACCCCGAGGTCGACATACCATAGCTTATGCGGAATTCCGCATAAGCGACGTAGTTGACGATGCTGCGGAAGCCTCGGGCTGTGCCGCGGAGGTGTTCGAGCAATCCGTTGATCGCTTCGGTGGGGCCGTTCGAGGTGCCGGGGTGGTCGAAGAACGCGAGGATGTCATCGCGGCGCCGTTTCATCGTCTGCCCGAGCAAGCGGAGCTCGTCGAGGCCGGCGGGAACCCCGGCCTTGATGGCGTCGATCACCCGAGTCATGATCTTCTTCCCCTCGGCTGGGTCGGGGGCCTGGTAGGCGTCGATCACGTCCTGGTAGATGCTCCAGGTGACCTCGAACGCGACATGCCGCTCGTCGGCGAGGACCTTCGCGAGCCGGTGCTGCTGCTTCTCTGTGAGCAGCGAAGCGCGGGTGCGGGCGACGCGTCGGATGCCGTAGAGCGGGTCACCGGAGCGGCCCCGATGCCCCAGTGTCTCTTGCTGGATGCGTTGCCTGCAGCGGTCGAGCTTGTCACCGACCAGGGCCACGACATGATACGGATCCATTACGGTGGTGACGGTGTCGATGGCTTCGACGGCGGCGCTCTTGTAGCCGGTGAATCCGTCCATCGCGACGATCTCCACTCGGTTCCGAAACGAGTCGGTCTGGGCTTCGAGCCAGGTCTTGAACGCCTGCTTCGAGCGGCCCTCGACCACGGCCAGCAGGCGTGAGGGACCGGTTCTGGTCCTTGTCGGGGTCAGGTCGATGATGACGGTGACGTACTTGTCGCCGTGTCGTGTGTGTCGCCACGCGTGCTCATCGACGCCGACAATGGTGACCCCATCAAGCCGGTCTGGGGTGTCGATGAGCAGTTCGGTGCCGGCGGCCAGGATCGCGTCCGAGGCGGTGTTCCAGGCGACGCCGAGGTTGGCCGCGACCCGGGCGATCGACATCCGGTCGACCACGATCGACTTGACCGCCAACATGATCGCGTCACGCGACAGCTTCCCCTTCGACGGCGCCGCCGCCGTGATGCTGTGACGCCAGATCCGTCGACACGGTACGCACCGGTAGCGAGGGACGACCACCTCCAGGATCGTGGGCTTCCACCCGAACGGCACATGCGCCAACCTGCGCAGCACCGCATCGTGCCGGACGCCCGGCCCGGCGCAGCCCGGACACGGCGATGGCGGTGTGGTGGGGCGGCAGCGCAGCACTGTGTGGTCGGGTTCGACGCGCTGGGCGGTCACGGACAGCCCGAGACGGTCCAGCCGGCAGAACGTATCGAGGCAGGGTGGGGTAGCGTTTCGCACAAGGGCCCTTGGGTTTTCAGATGTGGCTTAGACACCTTCATCCTGCCAACCCGAGGGCCCCCACTACCAGCCCGACCCTCCGGAGCGCCACCGAGCCGGGTCGCTCAGATGCCGCCCTTGGCTCCACTGCCTTCTGTGAAGAGCCGCTTTGGCGGGACGCCGTGTGTGCGTTCATGAGTTCATGAAGGCGTCCGGGCTACTGGTCTTCCTCTCCTTGCGCCGACCAGCTGGCACCTTCGCTTGGCCAGTGCTCTGGGGTTCTCCAATCGCCATGCCGCTGGAATTCCCATCTACCTCGACGCCGTTGAACGGCGATGTGGCCCGAGGGGGGACACGTAGCGACCAGTTCGATGAGCTCGGCAATCAGTGCGTCAATGGCGAACTCATCATTGGGATGGCCGTCTTCGATGAACTGCCCATGCAGGACATTGAGGTCGCGTTTGGAGAGGTGGATGGGAACCAGTTCTTTTCCGTGTTGAACGAGAAGTCCGGTTGGGGTTTCTGTGGTGGGGAGGCCCAGAGCGTTGAACTGTTCGGCGAGGCTCCTCAGTGAAGGTTTCACAGCATTCATGAGGTTTCGCCGGGTTGGCTCAGGGGTTGGGGGCCGGTCAGTCCTACGTTGGCGTTTGTGCACTGAGTGCTGTCAGGGAAGACGGTGATGACCTTGCCTGTCGTGTAAACGTAGATAACCTTGTACACCTTGCTTGAGACGGTCCGCCCGTGTTGGTTGCGGAGATACAGCAGGCGGCTTCTGCACGCCTTGTTTCTGGCCTTGTTGACCAGGAACTTGTCTGGGTCATATTGATTCCATAGGAGGGCAAAGTGGACCAAGTCCTCCCATGTGCGTCCTGCTGGCGCGGCCAGCATTGCGAACTGAGTCTTGTGCCTGTCCTTGATGTGATTGTAGCCGTCTGCCCTTGTTGTGACAGAGCCACAGCGAAGCTTGAGGAAACCGTAGTCGAAGACCAATTTGGTCTCCTCGGAGAAGGCGCCGCAAGCCCCCCAGACTGGCCGGATTCCCAGTTTATTGGGGGGGCGCGGCCGCGGCAGGCTGTGTGGCTGCTGGCACGAGGATGGCGAGGGCGAGAAGCAGGGATAGGAGGGGTCCGATGCGACGGGCATCTGTGTTCATGGCAAGATGCTAGCGCCGCACTGGAGCTTGTCAAGTTGTCGACGACACTCATACATAGTCCCCGCGAACGAAGGGGCCGTACCTCACATACTTTTCCCCGGGAAACAGTGACCGGCCACGATGGGGTGTGGAGGTTGGAGAGAAGCTGTCGATGGCAGCCCGAGTCGAGATCACGAAGAAGTACGCCAAGGCCTATGCCGCGGCCCCGAAGAAGGGCAAGTCACAGATCCTCGACCACGTGGTCGAGATCACCGGCTGGAACCGTGACCATGCCCGCCAGCAGTTGGTGGCCCGGTTGAAACAGGCCCCGGGACGGGCCACCGCGACGGTCGCGGTGATCGATCGGCGCAAGACCAAGGCGTGTAAGTGGCTCTTCCCAATCGAGGGTGGGTGGGTGACGGCGCGGGCTGAGCGTTGAGGAGCCTTGTCGCCGCGAGGATGTGGGTGTCGAATCCCATCCAGCAACAACAAGGCCCATGTCTGACGCTACCTCAACGACGCCCGCCTGCCCGCCGGTCACCAGCCCGGATCTGACCACCTTCGCTCGGGTTGACGCCCTCGGGCTGCGGGTCGACGCCCAGCAGATCTGGCCGGACAAGGCAATCCTGTTCTGCTCGCTCCTCACCGTCGATGACCGATGTCCCCGCTGCGGCGCTGGGGGCCGGGTGCACGACCAGGTGCTACGCCGGTTCACCCACCTGCCCGTGGGCCGACGGCCGACGTGGCTGTCGGTCCGGGTGCCCCGGTTCCGCTGCGATGGGTGTGGGCGGGTGTGGCGGCATTCGCTGAAGACGGTGGCCCGACCGCGGTCGAAGCTGACCAGGGCCGCGGACTGGTGGGCCCTGTGCCAAGTCGTGCTCGACCACACCCCGATCAGCGGTGTCGCCGCCGTGCTGGACGTCAGCTGGGACACCGCCCACACGGCCGTGACCGACGTCGGGACCCAGCTCCTCATCGACCACCCGGGACGGCTCGACGGCGTCGAGGTCGTCGGCGTCGACGAGCACGCTTGGCGACACACCCGCAAGGGCGACAAGTACGTGACCGTGATCATCGACCTCACCCCGATCCGGGACGACACCGGCCCCGCCCGGCTGCTGGACCTGGTCGAGGGTCGCTCGAAGAAGGCGTTCAAGACCTGGCTGGAGGCTCAGACCGACCAGTTCCGGGCCCGGGTCGCCATCGTGGCCATGGACGGCTTCACCGGCTTCAAGACCGCCGCCGCCGAAGCCGTCCCCGACGCCACCGCCGTGATGGACCCCTTTTATGCCGAGGTCCTGGTTATGACGATGTGAGGGGGTCTAGGCGCTGGTGACCTCGGCATAATTCGGTGGCTGGCTGGATGCTGGTTCTTCCCTGATTGGAAGGACGAGTGATGGGTTCTACTGCTTGTAATCCGTTCCGTGTTCGGTTCGTGGGTCCGCTGGCACCGTATGCGGCGGAGCTTGCTCACGAGTTCTCACGGCTGGGCTACTCGGTGACGTCGGCGGTGATTGTGGTGCGGTTCGCGGCGCATCTGTCGCGCTGGCTCGCCTCTGAAGAGATTGAGTTGAGCGCGGTGACTGACGCGGTGATCGATCGTTTCTTGGCTGTCCGCCGCGTCGAGTACACCAGTCACTATTCACGGCGGGCTCTGCGGCCGGTGCTGGCGTATCTGCGCCGTGAGGGCCTGGTGCCGCCCGAGGCGGGGCCGGTGCCTGCCTCCGGGTCTGAGGTGTTGCTGGCTCGGTACCGTCGTTACCTGGTCATTGACCGTGGGTTGAGTGGTCCGGTCGCGGTCGCGTACTCGCGTTGGGTGACACCCTTCGTCACCGAGGTCCTGGGCGGCACGGATCCCTCGGCCAGGGTTGCTGCGGTGACAGGGGCCGATGTCGCCGGGTTCCTCGCTTCCCGGTTGCCGTCGATGACGCGGAAGACGGCGCAGATGACCGCGTGCTCGCTGCGGTCCTTCTTCCGGTTCGCGCAAGCCGAGAGACTCACCGCGGTGATGCTCGCGGACGCGATTCCCCCGGTCGCGCACCGTCGACTGTCTGGGTTGCCGGAGCCATTGGGTCAGGAGCAGGTGACCGCGCTGCTCAGTGTCTGCGATCGGACAACTCGGGTTGGGCGACGGGACTTCGCGGTGATCACGCTGCTGTATCGGCTCGGGTTACGCTGCGGCGAGGTGTCCGGGTTGCTGCTGGCGGATCTGGACTGGCGCGCTGGGGTTGTGACGATCCACGGGAAGGGCGGCCGCGTCGACCGCCTGCCGATACCGGTCGACGTCGGTGAGGCGATCATCTCCTACCTGCGGGACGGCCGGCCGGACACCCCTGCCCGGACCGTTTTCGTCAGAGCCGTGGCCCCCTTCACGCCGCTGGCCTACGCGAGTCTGAGTTGCATCGTCGCGCGGACGGCGGAACGCGCTGGGCTGGGCACGGTCCACGCGCACCGATTGCGTCACACCACAGCCAGTCGGGTCCTCAACGCCGGGGCCAGCCTTGAGGAGGTCTCCCATCTGCTGCGACATGCGAGCCCAGCCACCACGGCGATCTACGCCAAGACCGATCTGACCCGGCTGGCGACGATCAGCCGGCCCTGGCCGGCCTCGGGGAGTCTGTCATGAACACGTCGCTGGACGCTATGTCTGATCTGGTCGGCCAGTATCTGCGGGTCAGGCGCGCGTTGGGATACAAGCTCAACAACGCCGAGGACATCCTCAACCGGTTCGTCGCCTACCTGGAGGTTCGCGACGCCGACCGCGTGAGCGTCGCCGATGCTGTCGGGTTCGCGACCGCGCCCCCTGCTCGGACCGCTCGCACCCAGGCGCTGCGGCTGTCAGCGGTCCGCTGCTTCACCCGCTGGGCACACTGCCAAGACCCCAGCATCGAAGTCCCACCAGCGAGGCTTCTCCCCGCACGCCCCTCCAGGGTCGCCCCCTACATCTACACCGCCGAGCAGCTCGATGCGCTGCTGGAGGCCACCGGGAGGCTGCAGCCACCGGAACGAGCCGCGACCTACCAGACTCTGATCGGGCTGATGGCCGCCACAGGGATCCGCACCGGCGAGGCGATCGGGCTGGACACCAGCAGCTTCGACCCACATGCCGGGATCCTCACCGTCACCGGCAAGTACGGCAAGCGCCGGATGCTTCCCCTGCACAGCACCGTCGCCGACGCGCTGACCGGCTACCTCAAACAGCGACGCCACCTCCCTGGCGCCCACAGCGACCATGCACTGCTTGTCTCCACCCGGGGCACACGGCTGCACCTCTCCACTGTCCACGCCACGTTCCGGCCGCTCACCGCCGAAGCCGGGTTGGGAACCGCGTCATCGGCTTGCAGGCACCGGTTGCATGACCTGCGTCACACGTTTGCAGTCTCCACGATGCTTGACGCATACCGACGCGGGGACGACCCCGCCGTGGTACTGCCGGTCCTGTCGACCTGGCTCGGTCACACGGAACCCCGCGACACCTACTGGTATCTCACCGGCACAGCGGAACTCCTCGAAGCCGCCGCCACACGGCTCGACACCACCGACGAGGAACGAGCCCTGACATGACCGGACTCGCCCCTCTCCTGCAAGCATTCTTCACCACCCGACTGACCGGGCAATACGGCGCCAGCGTCCACACCATCGCCGCTTACCGCGACACCTGGCGGCTGCTACTGCGCTACGCCGCTACAACAACCGGGACCGCGCCTGCAGCCCTCGACCTGACGCAGGTCAACAGCGACCTGATCAGCGGATTCCTCACCTACCTCGAAACCGATCGCGGGAACACGATCAGCACCCGCAACGCCAGACTGGCCGCTGTCCACTCCCTGTTCACCTACGCCGCCTACCAGCACCCCGAGCACGCCGACCTCATCGGCCGGGTCCTCGCGATCCCCGCCAAACGAGCCCCGCGCACCGAAATCACCTACCTCACCCCACCAGAGGTCACAGCACTGCTCAACGCACCCGACCCCTCAACCAGCACAGGACGCCGCGACCACGCCATGATCCAGGTCGCGGTCACCACCGGCATGCGGGTCGCGGAGTTCACCGCACTCCGCGTCGCCGACACCCACCTCGGGACCGGCGCCCATGTCGTCTGTCACGGCAAAGGACGCAAGGAGCGCATCACACCACTGGACCGTCAAACCGTCCGCGTCCTGCGCGACCTGATCTCCCACACCGCGCCTGACGCGTTCGTGTTCCCGACCCGCGATGGAACAAGGATGAGTCACGACGCTGTCACCGCACGCCTCGCGCTCCACACGGCGACCGCGACCGCAGCCTGCCCCACCCTCACCGGGAAGACAGTCACCGCGCACGTCCTGCGCCACACCGCAGCGATGAGGCTACTCACCGCGGGCATCGACAGCACCGTCATCGCGCTCTGGCTCGGCCACGAGAGCATCGAGACCACCCAGGTCTACCTCCACGCCAACATCAAGACCAAAGAAGATGCCCTCGCACGAACTCGACCCACCGGCGCCAGCCCCGGACGCTACACCGTCACCGACGACACCCTCCTGGCCTTCCTCGACGGCCTCTGATTATGCCGACATCCACGCCACCTCAGCCCACCCCACAACCGCCTCGTCCCCCTCACATCGTCATAACCAGGACCTCGGCATAAAACGCGTTATGCCGACCTCGGCATAACCCCTTCCACGTGGTCGCGTTGGCCGGCGACAAGCTGAACGCCACCCGGCAACGCATCCAACGTGAACTCACCGGGGGCCGCGGCCGAGCCGATGATCCGCTCTACAAGGCCCGACGTACCCTGCGCACCGGCCGGGCGCTACTCACCGACAAGCAGAAGGCCCGCCTGTCAGCACTGTGGGCCATCGATGAAGCAGTCCCCCTCGAGGTCACCTGGCTGACCTACCAAGACATCATCGACGCCTACCGACACCCCGACGCCGACGTCGGGAAGAAGCTGCTCACCTCGGTGATCGACCGGATCAAGACCGCTGTCCCGGCCGGGCTGGAAGAGCTCGCCCAACTCGGCAGGACACTCGAAAAGCGACGAGACGACATCCTGGCGTGGTTCGACCACCCCGGCTCCAGCAACGGACCCACCGAAGCCATCAACGGCCGGCTCGAACACCTCCGCGGCATCGCGCTCGGCTTCCGCAACCTCGTCAACTACCGGCTTTATGCGGAATTCCGCATAAGCGACGGTATGTCGACCTCGGGGTTATGCCCGTTGCCTCATGTCAAGATGCCCGCTTGGTTTGAGTCGTTGCCTCATCTGAAGATGCCCGCGTGATTTTGGTGCGGGAGAGGTAGACGTGGTTGCGTTTCGCGCGTCGCTGGACGGCTCCGCGGCGTTTGGCGAGGTCGAGCAGGTTGCCTTGGATCACAGCGATCTGGTCGCCGAGTTCGATGGGGTCGACGGTGTCGAGGCGGTCGTGGAGGGCAGCGTGCTCGGCTGGGGTGAGCGTGTCGGGGTGGTCGCGAAGGAGCCGGTCGGCTGGTGTGGTGGCGGTGTCGTGGCGTTTGGTGACTTTCGCGCCGGTGCGGGTTTTCGAGATCAGTTTCTGGCTGGGCATCAGCAGGTTGTTTCGGGTGTTCCAGGCGGGCCAGAGGTGGTTGAGGAGGTCAAGTTCGCGGGCGGTGTCGTAGCGCCAGTAGCCGACGGCGCGGCGCACGATCGACCAGTTCTTTTGCTCGATGTGGGCTTGGTCGTTGGAGTGGGAGGGCCGGCCGCGGGTGAAGGTGATCTGGCGCAGGTTGCAGTAGCGGGAGAGGTGGTGGTTGATGAACTCGGATCCGTTGTCGGAGTGGATTCCCAGGATCAGGAACGGGAACCGGCCGATGAGTTGGTCGAGGCCAGCGGCGACGATGCGTTCGCCTTTGGAGCGCACGGTGCAGGTTTCGGTCCAGCCGGTGGCGATGTCGGTGGCGTTGAGGCTGTAGTGGAAGGTGCCGTTGTTGTCGCCGCCTTCGTGGCCGACCAGGTCGATCTCGATGAACCCGGGTTCGGTGTCGTTCCACTCGGCCCAGGTCTTGAGCGGAATCGAGGACTTCAACAACGAGCCGGGTTTGGTGTGGGCGATGCCTTTGGCAGCGATCAGTCCGGTGCGGTAGGGCTGCAGGTGCCGGTCCATGGTGGCCGGTGACATGGCCAGGAGCTGGTCACGGACCTCGACGCTCATGTCGAGTCGGTCGAGGCGTTCCAGCGCGGCCAGCAACCGTGGCAAGGCGGCTGCGAGACGTTTCGAGGCGATCCCGTCGAGCATGGCCCAGCACCGCACCAATGCTTCGGTGACGTGTGTGTCGTAGCGCCTGATCGCCTCTCGGGGTTTGCGGGGCCCGGGCATCTGACCGGTCGCGGCGCGGCGCAGCATCTTGCGGGCATGATCGCGATGCCAGCCGGTGACCTGGACCACCGCGTCCAGAATCGCGGCCTTCTCCGCCTTGGTCGCCTTCGTCCATGCCTTCGCCTGGGCCGTGGTGATCGCTTTGCGCTGGGCCATCGTCAACTCCATCCTCGTAGCGTGCCGCTACGCGGGCATGTTGAGATGAGTCAACGAATCGACCTACGCGGGCATCTAGCGTGAGTCAACTCGTTATGTTGACCGACGTCGTGGGGTGAGGTATTGTCAAATCCTGTGGATGAGCCTTCTCAGGCAGCCTGCTGGATGGCTTGGTCGGAGGGGTCTGGTTCGACGAGTTTGCCGTCTTTGAAGGTGGCGCCTGCTCGGACTTTGGCTACGAGGTGGGGTGCCCGGATCGCTCGCCACCTGTTCTGCGCGGATTGCATCAGCTTGAACGCCATCGCGATCCCAGCGGCCCGGCTGCCTGGGCCTTTCGTGACCCGCTGACGGAGCCTGACGGTCGCGAATGTCGACTCGATCGGGTTCGTGGTACGTAGATGGACCCAGTGCTCGGCGGGGTAGTCGAAGAACGCCAGCAGCACGTCGGTGTCGTCGACGATCTTGGCAGCCGCCTTGGGCCACTTGGTGCCGTAAGCGGCGGCGAACGCCTTCACAGCGGCCTTGGCGTGGGGCTTGTCTTCGGCCTGCCATATCTCCCGGATCGCGGCCAACGCACCCGGCTGGGCAGACTTCGGCAGCGCGGCCAGCACGTTGCCGGTCTTGTGCCACCAGCACCGTTGCTCCTTCGTGGCCGGGAACACGTCCCTGACGGCCTTCCAGAACCCGAGCGCCCCGTCACCGATGGCCAGGGTGGGGGCGGTCATGCCGCGGCGTTTGCAGTCCCGCAGCAGGTCCGCCCACGACTCCGAGGATTCCCGGAACCCGTCGGCCAGGGCGATCAGCTCCTTGCGGCCATCAGAGCGGACGCCGATCATGACGAGCAGGCAGACCTTGTCCTGGTCCAGACGGACCTTCAGGTGGATCCCATCGACCCACATGTAGACGTAGTCCGACCCCGCCAGGGACCGTTCGTTGAAGGCCCGGGCCTCGTCTTGCCACTGCCTGGTCAACCGGGTGATCACCGCCGGCGAGAGGCCCTTGCCGGTGCCCAGGAACTGCTCCAACGCGGGGGCGAAGTCATTGCTCGACAGGCCGTGCAGATACAACAGCGGCAGCACCTCGGCGACCTGGGCCGATTTGCGCGCCCACCTGGGCAGGATCGCCGAAGCGAACCTTGCCCGCTTACCGGTGGCCTCATCGACGCGCTTATCGTTGACCCTGGGCTGGCGGACCTCGACCGCGCCAGCGGCGGTGGTCACCAGCCGCTGGGCGTGGTAGCCGTTGCGCACCACCAGCCGGCGGCCCTGCTCGTCCACCTCCGCCTGGAACTGCTCGATGTAAGCGTCGACCTCGGCCTGCAACGCCGCAGCCAGCATCCGCCGGGCACCATCACGCACGATCTCATCAAGCACCGGCCCGTCTCCCTCTCGAGCCTCGGTCGGCTGCCCCTGGTTGGCCTCCCAGCCCTCGGGAACTACATTGGACATGGACGCACCTTCCCGGACCAACGCTTCCAACGTCGGCCCATGATCAGAATCTCTGTTACTGAAAGATCATCCCCGAGAAGGTGCGTCCCTCGCACCCCAGCCCCCGGGGACCATCCACAGGATTTGATCATTCCTCTCGTGGGGTGCCTGTTCCAGTGCGGGTTGGGGCCTGAGCCGATCAACATAACCGTGCGGGGTTCAGCGGTTCTTGAGGAACGCGATGAGAGCGTCCGAGGCTTGGTAGCGGGCCGGTGGCCGCTCATCGACGGCGGGGACGCGTTCCAGGGTTCGGCGTTTGAGTTCGAGGTCGGCGTGGAGGTAGATCTGCGTGGTCTGGATGTTCGAGTGCCCGAGCCA
The DNA here is from genome assembly GCF_001998865.1 of Tessaracoccus flavescens. Classification (NCBI taxonomy): domain Bacteria; kingdom Bacillati; phylum Actinomycetota; class Actinomycetes; order Propionibacteriales; family Propionibacteriaceae; genus Tessaracoccus; species Tessaracoccus flavescens. The sequence continues at coordinate 2,265,761 of NZ_CP019607.1, read as the reverse complement.
GAGCGCGATGCTCGCGGTGTCGATCCCGGCGTGCAGCAGGCTCATTGCGCAAGTGTGCCGCAGCGTGTGGGGCGTGACGTTCTTCTCGGCCAAGGAAGAACACCGTCCGACCGCGGCAGCGGTATGACGGGCGATGAGCTTGCCGACCGCAGCCCTGGTCAGTGGCGTCCCGGCGTGGGTCGGGAACAGTGGCCCGTCCGGTACGGGTGGAAGCTCGCCGAACCAGGCGTTGAGGAGTTGGACGGTGTTCTTCTGGAGTGGGATCACGCGTTGCTTGCGGCCCTTGCCGATGCATTCGAGCTGGCTGTGCGGGCCGATCTGGATGCTGTCGACGCGCAGGCTGGTCAGCTCGCTGACGCGGAGTCCGGTTTGGATGCCCAGGTGCAGCAGGAGCCGGTCACGGCGCCCGAGCCAGGTGCCGGTGTCCGGGGCTGCGATGAGGGCTTCGGCTTCGGCAGCGGTCAGGAACGACACGAGGGTGGTCTTGGTGCGTTTCGCGGGGATCGCGAGGACTTGGCTGATCGTTGCGATCGCGTCGGGTGCCCGGTAGCTGGCGTAGCTGAAGAACGACCGCAGCGCGGCCCGGCGGGCGTTGCGGGTCGCGGCGGAGTTGCCGCGCTCGGTTTCCAGATGCTGGAGGAATCCGCCGATCAGGTCCGCGTCCAGATCGGCCAGGGTCAACGCCGACGGGGCGATCCCGGTGGCCTGCTGGGCGTAGGTCAGCAGGAGCCGGAACGTGTCGGCGTAGGCAGCAGCGGTGCCCTCTTGCGTGGACCGTTCCCGCAGCAGCCACGCTTCGAACTCGTCCAGCACGTCCCGCGCGTCAGCGCGGCACTGATCACGATGAATCACCATCTTGGTCCTCCTGACCCGAAGCCAGGCGATCCCAACGATCGCCCGGTCAGATCAAGCGAACCCCGACCCGAGCATTCATCGTTATGTTGACCGGATCAGGCCCCAACCCGCACTGGAACAGGCACCCCACGACGTCGGTCAACATAACCCCGAGGTCGACATACCGTCGCCAGATGCCTACTCGACGCTGGCGGGTTCAGACCCCTGATCCACTCACTTCTGTGAAGAGCCTTCAAACCCTTGGAAATTCGGGGTCCGCTTCGTCTCATTTCGCCTTGCCGCGGCCGACTGGGCGCGTAGCCGACCCCACTGCACGAGCCCGAAGGGGGCTGGTTAAGGTGTGTCCAGCCAATGGAGGAGCTGCGATGGAGCGTGAACTCATAGCCCGTGAGTGTCAGGGCAGGTGCGCCTGGGAGGCGACGGACGAGGAGGTCTATGACCGCCGACTGTTCCGCTGCACCGGCTGCGGGTCGGAATGGACGTCGGCGAAGGCGTGGACGCCCCGCAACTGGGACGGGAGCATCCCGCCAGAGGTGGTCAACGCCCGCAGGATCGGCTGATCTGGGGCGGGCCGACGACGACGGTGTCGTTCGGCCGGACTGCGAGCAGAAACGAGGCCGCCACCCTGTTGGGTGACGGCCTCGCCTGTCTAGTGGCCGCGGAGGCCCGGGACGTTACTTGTTGTCGTCGCGGGTGAAGCGGTCGGTGGCGTCCTCAACCTTGTCGGCCAGGCTTCCGGTCGCATCGCCAACCTTCTCGTTGACGTGCTCGCCGGCTTCCTTGGCGTTGGCTTCGAGGCGGTCCTTCTGACCGTCGCGGCGAAGCTTCTCGTTGTCGAGAGCGTCGCCGAGGCCCTCCTTGGCCTTGCCTACGGTTTCCTGAATCTTGTCACCCAAGCCCATATGTTGCCTCCCGATGTTGGTTGGTCAGGTCGTTTCCCACTCTAACTCCCCGTTTCAAGGGGCGGGCGGAAACGGGTGAAACCCGCCTCCGCCCGCCGTGGGTCAGCTCCGTCAGGAGAACTGGACGATGTTGTTGAACAGCCACTTGTTCGTCACGCGGTAGGACGTGGCGCCCGAACGGGTCTTGTATGCCTCGGCCACGGTGGCCCAGATGTAGGAGCGGCAGCCGTTGCGCCCGGAGACGGCGGTGTCGCACTCGGTGCGCCACTTGCGGCCGTCCTGGCCCGTCCACTGCTTGTTGAAGCCGACCTGGCCGTTGCCGCCGAGGGGGTTGTTGCGCCAGATGGAGCGCGGCGACGGCTTGTAGGTCAGGTTGTTGAACACGAAGCCGTCGGTGCGGTAGTACTGGCCTGCCTTGTAGGTGATCTGCGTGGCCCAGATCTCCGTGCGGCAGCGCGTGGTGGCCGAGTAGGGCTCGCAGGACGTCTTCCAGAGCCGCCCGTTGTAGTTCCAGGTTCCGGGCGTGGTGTAGACGTTGAACCCGGGATCATTCGGCCCGGGGGTCTTCGACCAGGTGAAGTAGGTCCACGGCACGTCCGGGCTGACCGGGATGTTCTTCGTCACGTTGAACAGGCGGGTGCGGTACTTGCCCGAGGTGACGTCGGAAGGGATCCTGCCGGAGACGACCCCGGTTCCCATCTTTCCTGCGGTCGCGTTGCCCTGGTAGGTGATGTTGACCCACTTGCTGCCGCGCAGCATCTGGACGGCGTACTTGTGGCCAGGGACCGCGGCGTCGAAGGCGCGGTACATCACGCCGTCGCTGTTGATCGTGGTGGGGTTGAATCCCTTGTCTCGAGCCCGCGACGTGTAGACCTGCCAGTTCTTCTGCGGTGTGCTGCCGCTGGAGTCGACCCGCGTGCCGATCATCGAGGCACCCTTGGTGAAGTCGGCGGTCTGGATGTAGATCTGCCCGGCATCCACGCCCTCCGGAGGGGTGGGGACCGTCATGGACACGGTCGCGGTGCCGTAGGTCGACCCGGCGCTCCCCTTCCTGGGCGTCACGGACACGGCCTTCGAGATGGGCACGAAGTTCCAGGCCTTGCCGTCCTTGGCGTACTGGACCGTGAAGACGCGGATCTGGACGCTCTTGTCCGGCTGTCCGTCGACGATGACGTTGAACGGCGTGTTCTCACGCATCCCGTTGAGCAGGGTCTGTGCGCCGATCGAGATGCCGCACTTGGAGGTGTTGCTGCAGAGCGTTGCGCTCTGTCCCGACCAGCCGGCGGTCGTCTCGAGCGGGGCGACGGTGGCGGCGAGGTCGCTTGCGACGTCCTCGACGGGCGCGACGGGCACTTCGGCGAGCCCGTCGGCGGAGGCCAGAGGCGCGGAGGTGACGACACCCGCGGTGGCCAGCAGGGCGGCGGCGAACAGCGCGCCTCCCAGTCTCTTGAGTTTCATGGAGGTCCCCTCAGTAGGAAGCAGCTGAATGCACCTGAATTCAACACCTCGTCAGGGCCACTTCGGCCGGGTTGGGAGACGGCATTTTCAGCCGGGTTCCGGTGGCCGGCTCGCCCCGCCACACGTAGAGTCGCGACCATGAACGAACTCGCCACGAAACACGCCGCGCTTGCCTCCCGCTTCCAGGCCCTCGCCGAGGCGGTGCAGGATTGGGACGCGCCGACACCCGTCGCCGAGTGGAAGGCCCGCGACATCGTCGGTCACCTGACCACCTGGCTGCCGGAGATGGCGGCCGGGTACGGCATCGACCTGCCGAAGGTCACCGGGGACGACCCCGTTCAGGTGTGGCGGGAGCACAGCGCCAATGTGCAGGCCCTGCTCGAGGACGACGCCGTCACGAACCGGGTCGTGCAGACTTCAGCGGGCGATCAGACGATCGCGCAGGTGCTCGACAACTTCTACCTCGCCGACATCTTCATGCACCAGTGGGATCTGGCGAAGGCGTCCGGCCAGTCGGTCGGTTGGAATCCCGAGGTCGCGACCAGCATCGTGGAGGGCATGACGCCCATGCGCGACATGCTCGCCGAGTCCGGCCAGTTCGGCACGCCGGTCGTCCTCGACGAGTCCCACAGCCCAGAGGAGCGGCTGGCCGCGCTGATCGGGCGTGACCCCGCCTGGACCGCCGGCTGAGCCACACAACGCAATGCGTCCGGGCCGACTCATACTCGGCCCGGACGTACACCCGATATGTATCGCTACGCGCCACGCGCGACGCTCGCGACACGCCCGCAGAGACAGCTTTCTTCCTGTCAAACCCGACACGCCACTGCGACAAGGCATTTTGCAGAACTTTCCACAAACTCCTTGCGGCCGTCGGCGACCAGGAGTAGAAAATGCATACGCACTCCGCTTCAACGGAGAGCGGAGGACAACCACACCGAAGTCCTTCACCCGCAAGGGGCTCGCAGGCGGCGAGCGGACGTTACGGATGGAACAGTCCTCGATGTAGGAGTCGCTGCTCCTCATCACCGATGATGGGAACGAGGAAGCTCCCTCCCCGGCGGAGAGATCCGCGGGACCGTCGAGACGAGACGGTGGAGCCGAATCTCCCACCAGACCTGCGGGGTCGTCCCTCGGAGGTCACGGATGGAAGGGTCCTTCTTCCTCATCCCGTGGGCTGCGGCCCATGGAGTCCTCCCGGCAGGGAGGGCGAGGAATACCGGGACGTTCATCCAGATTGGCGCGCTGCCGCCGCCGGTCAACCTTGCGGGGGCCCGAGCAACTCATACTTGCTCGGGCCCTCCCCTGTGTGTGTTGCGGGTTCCGCTCAGGCGTGGCTCCAGCGGGGATCGCGGCCCGAGAGCCCGGCCAGCCTGTCCAAGGCAGGGGCGTCCGCCGGTACGGCCACCTGCGGGGCGAACGACTTGCCAACGCCCTGGAAGTCCGGGGTGAGCATGGCTGGGGCGAACGCGAGGGAGGCCTCGAGACCGTTCACCTCCGGCGACCAGTCGAGCCCGGCCGAACGGGCGAGGTCCCATCCATGCATCTGGTACTCCCAGAGGATCATCTCGAGCGCCATCGCACCCGGCATGGCCGCGCCGCCGATCGACAGCGGACGCTCGCCAGCGCCGTCGGAGAGCGCGGCGTCGAGCCGGTCGCGGAGGCCGCGGACCTGCGTCGCACCATTGCCGTCGACCACGACGCTCTCGGGGTCGCCGCAGTTGCCTTCGGGGTCCTCGAACCCCTCTGTGAACGCGGTCAACCAGCCGATCACGTGCTGGCGCAGCGTCGCCTGGTCGTAGTCGGTGCACGGGGTGGGCCCGGCGGCGCCGGACGGGATCTGCTCGAGCAGATCGGCAAGGTCGGTGAGGACTGAGTTGAGCTGGTTCTGAGTCGTGGTCATGGTCTCGACGCTAGTCCCGTCGTCCGCGTCAGGACTTGAAGATCTGCGACAACCTGTAGCCTCGCGCCATGGCTGTGCGCGACACGAGGGGCATCATCGACCCTTCGGCGATGCTGCGCACCGTCCACTTCGACCGCTTCCCCGCACCGCCGGCCCTCGCCGGCCTCGTGGACTGGTTCTGGTGCGCGCGATGGCGCCTTGGGGAAGGGCAGTCCCACTCGCAGCACGTGCTCTCCCATCCCTGCGTCAACGTCAGCCTCGGCAACCCTCCCCCTCCGGGCGAGAACCCTCCTCCTTCGCCGTACGCGACGCGCGCCGTCGTGAACGGGGTGCCGACCGGCAGGTCCACAAGGGTGCTCACCGGTGCCGGATGGAACCTGGCGGCGAAGACGACCATAGGCGGCTTCGGAGCCTGGGTCGACGACGTCGCAGGACTGACCGACCTCGCCGTCCCCGCCGCCGACGTGATCGCGGGGATAGACGATGACCTGGCCGTCCGCGTCGCTGCGCTCACCGACCGGGACGCCGTCGCGCGGCTCGCCGAGGCGCTCGTGCGTGCGGTGGAGCGACGCCCCGCGAGGCGGGTCGCCGATGCCCGCGCCGTCGCGTCGAGTGCCCGCGCCGCCGAAAGGGACCGCTCCGTACGCACGGCGGGCGACCTTGCCGCTCTGGCGGGGGTGACGGTCAGGACCCTTCAGCGCATGTACTCCTCGTTCGTCGGGATCTCCCCCACCGCGGTGATCCGACGGTTCCGGCTGATCGACGCAGCCGAACTGGTCAAGGCCGGACAGCCCGTCGCCTGGGCCGACGTCGCGGCCGAGCTCGGCTACAGCGACCAGGCCCACCTGACCCGGGACTTCACCGCCGCGCTTGGCGTCCCGCCCGCCGCCTACGCCCGAGCCCAGGTCGACGGGCAGCGCCGGGGCTAGTCTCGTCGGATGGACCTCTCCGACTTCCACACACGGGTCGCCTCCTATGCCCTGATCATCGACGACGCGGGGCGCATTCTCTTGTCGTGGTGGAGGGGAACCTCGGACCGTCCCGACCTTGCCGCGTGGACCCTGCCCGGCGGAGGGGTCGAGTACGGCGAGGACCTCGAGGAGGCGGCCGTCCGGGAGGTGTACGAGGAGACGGGCTACCACGTCGCATTGACCGGCTACCTGGCGTCGGACACCTTCGCGCCGCAGCCGGAACCGGGTCAGCGGCCCTACATGGGCGTGCGGGTGGTCTACACGGCCACGATCATCGGCGGCACGCTCGGCACGGTCGAGATCGACGGCTCTACGGAGCGGGCCGCGTGGATTCCCATCGACGAGGTGGACGCTTCGGGGCCGTGTGTGCGGCTGGTCGACGTCGCCCTGCGGGCCCTCGAGGCCAGGCGTGGGCGCGGCTGATCTCAGCCGAGCGCGTCCGCGAGGGCGATGATCTCGCGGGCGACGTCACCGGGGCGCACCATCAGGTGCAGGTGCGCGCCCTGCATCGCCTTGCGCGGCCAGCCCCACTCGCCCGCCGCCTGGAACTCGTCGATGTAGGCGACGCCGAACGCCAGATAGGCGTCGCGTCCCTCCACCCAGCCGTCCGGGACGGTGAGGCTCTGGTCGAAGTAGCTGAGCGGCAGCTGGGGGCAGGCGCGGTCGAGCTTCCCGAACAGCTTGTCCGGCACGATCTCCTCGAAGGCCGACCTCGGCCACCACCGTGTCCACTGCGGCAGGCGCCCCTTCTTGTCGACGAGTTCGTCGAGCATCGCCCGATGCCTCGCGTTGGCGAGGGGGAAGGATCCCTGCGTGGGCGGGAGGGCAGCGTCGACGAACACGAGCGCCCGGTCTCCGGCGACGAGCGGCGCCATCAACCCCGCGTTGCTGTGCGCCACGACGACGTCGGCGCCGGCGGCCTTCGCGCGCCAGCCGTCGATGATCGTCGGCGCGTCGGTCGCCTTGCCCACGTCGGCTACCTCCGCCGTGTGTCCCGCGGACCGCAGCGCGTCGGCGAGTGGCCGGTAGGCCATCGCCGGAAGGAGCGGGCTCGGCAGGATCACAACGCTGGTCATGGGACGACTCTATCCAGCGGCGACCCGCTCCACCGTCCCCGACACAGGTGGCCGGGCCGACCCGGTACCCTCTGCCCGGCGACTCACCCCTTCGGGGAGAGCTCTGCCACCTTCACCGTCGTGGACCCTCCGAGATCAGGGGCCGAGACGTCGAACCTGTCCCCGTTCGTGACGATCACCGGGGTGGCCATCGAGGGCACCCTCCCGCTGACCGATGCCAGGTCGAGCGACACGACGACGTCTCCGGGCCTGACCCGATCCCCCTTGCGGCGGTGCGCGGTGAAGCCCTCGCCCTTCAGGTTGACCGTGTCGATGCCGATGTGGACGAGCACCTCGGCGCCCTCGTCGGTGCGCACGCCGAACGCGTGCAGCGTCCGCGCGACCATGATGATCTCCCCTTCAACGGGCGAGCGGAACTCACCCGAGGTCGGCTGGACGGCGAAACCCTGACCCATCATCCCGCCGGAGAAGACCGGGTCGGGCACGGAGGAAAGCTCGATGATCTCCCCCTCGACCGGGGCGAACACTGCAGAGGGGGCGTTGTGCTTCTTGAAGGGATTCCACATGCTGGCGATCCAACCAGACTTCGACGCCCCGTGGGGTCGTTGGTCGAGTCGATACCGGCGGGCGGACGCGGGGCCTGTCCTCACCAGCAGGAACCGTCGGCGGGCTGGGTGCCCCGAGACAGGGGTGGCGCGCCGGTGTTCCGGCGTGCCACGTCGCCATGCCTGGCAGGCACCTAGCTGCTGAGCATCACCTGGCCGCCGGTCACGGGGACCGCCTGGCCGGTCTCGTATTCCTGCTCGACGAGGTAGTAGATCGCGCGCATCACGTCGGAGCCGTAGGTGCCGCGACGCAGCGGCACCTTCGCCTCGTAGAACTCGCGCACCTCGTCGACGGTGGTCGCTCCCGGCACCTTGCCCGACCGGAGGTACTGCACGAACAGGCCCCGATCAGGATCGGACCACAGCGGGCCGTCGTAGAAGTTGCCCGGGCAGATGGCGTTGACCTTGATCCCGTGCTCGACCAGTTCCAGCGCGAAGCTCTGCACCAGACCGATGCCGCCGAACTTGGAGCCTGCGTAGGCGCCGTTCTTGTTCGACCCGACAAGCCCAGACTTCGAGTTGATCTGGATGATGTCGGTGGCCCAGACCGGGGCCGTGCGACGCTGCGCCGCGAGGAGCCGACCGAGGTGCTTGGTGATCAGGAAGAACGCCGTGTAGTTGATCTCGGTGGTCAGCCGGAAGTCGGCGGCCTCCTGCTCGAGCACGCTGCCCGCGCGGACGATGCCCGCGTTGGACACGACGAGGTCGAGGCCACCTGTCGTGGCCGCGATCGTCGCGGCCATCGCCGCGACGGAGTCCTCGTCCGCCACGTTGACGGTGATCGCGGCCGTCGTCGGGCCGAGCTCTGCCGCGAGCGACGCCGCGCCCTCGCCGTTCAGGTCGGCGATGTAGACGAACGCGCCGGACGACACGAGTCCCCGGACGATCTCGGCGCCGAAGCCCTGGGCGCCGCCGGTGACGACCGCGACCTTGCCCTCCACCACACGTGCCCGTGCCGCCGCTGCGGAGGCGTCGGCCTCCTTGCCGTGCGGAAGCGGGGCGGGGTCTCCGACGGTGCCCGCGGTGAAGGCGAGCGTCTCCTCGCCCACCGTGACGGCCAGCGTCCCTGGCAGCGCCAGATCGGCGGAGGCGAGCGCCGCGGGCAGCTCGTCGAGGGCCTCGACGGCGACGCTTGCGGTGGCGGTGCCACCCTCTGCCGCCGTCACGAACACGGGGATCGAGTGCCGTGCCAGGTAGGCACCGCGAACGAGCGGCGCGATCTCCAGGATGCTCATGTGTCCTCCTTCAATGCGACGACGGCCTGGTCGAGGGTCAGTTCACCGTCGACGAGGGCCTGCCCGAGCGCCCCGTAGCGGGCCACCCGGTCGACGAGAGGCAGGCTGATCAGGGGACCGTCGACGGCGAACAGCCCGAGCGACGGATCGACATCGGCCAGCTGTTCGTGCGCGACCATCGCCCACGTCGCGACGTTCAGGTGCGACAGTTCGGGGCGCTGCAACTCCTCACAGTTGAACACCTGGCGCGGCGTGTTGATGTCCACGCCGGAGACCTCCAGCAGGCCGTACTCGGCGGCGAGCGCCGCGATCCTGGCCATCTGCTCCGCGGTGTTGCGAGGCGGCATGTAGGTGATCGCCGGCATGCCGAGGCGACGCAGCTCGCCGAAGAGTTCCTCGAGGAAGTCGTCCTCGAACTTCTCGGCCTTCTTGTCCCCCGTCGGCGAGGCGGTGACGTCGCCGAGGTAGGCGTAGCACGGGATCGCCCCGATGCCCTTGGCGAAGTCGATCACCTCCGCCATGGACGGGCACTCGCCGCCGTCCTCGGTGCGCGACGGCACGACGTAGATCTCGCCGAGGAACTCGGCCTTCATCACGCCGAGCAGGTCGAAGACCAGGTGCGGGTTCTCGACGTCGGCCAACTGAGCCCTGACCTTCTCCGACAGGTTCAGCCCGAGCTCGGCGAGCCCGTCCACGAGACCCTGGCCGCGGCCGAAGCGGCCGATCAGCTTCTCGGCCATGGCGGCGAGCAGGTGCCGTTCGGTGACGGTGCCCCCGAAGGCGAACTGCGAGCGCTCGACGATGTCGCGTTCCAGGTCGATCGGTTCGGCACCGAGCCCGGTGAGGATCACGTTGGCGCGCTCGACCATCTCGCCGGTTCGGCGCAGCCGCGCCTCCCGGATCGGCAGCAGATAGGCCGCGACGAGGTCGCGCTTGTGGGCCGGGATGCCCTGCACCGTCATGTAGGCGATGCCCTCGGTGTCCGGGTTGTTGAGCTTACGGTCGTGCAGGGGCGCGGCGCCGGAGGCGACCTCGTCTGCGGTGTGCACGTACACCCGGCACTCGAAGCCGGTGACCGCACCCATGCCGAGCAGCCGGGCCGCCTCGGCCATCTCCCCCGCCCCCGCTGCGGAGTCGTGGTCGACGGAGCCGACGACCATCAGGCCGGCCTCCCGCGCCCTGAGCGCCGCGGCTGCCGGGGTGTAGGGGCTGAAGCTGTAGATGGTGTGGACGTGGTTGTTTGACTCGGTCACGAACGGCGGAAAGGCGGGCGAGCCCTGCAGGTAGTCCTGCAGGGCCGCCAGACGTTCCGCGGGCGAGATCGACGGGTCGTTGATCGCGTCACGCATGGTCGGATTCCTCTCAGAGGCCTTCGCGGGACCGGCGGGCGAGTTCGGCGTCGGTCTGGTTCGACGAGGGGACGTGGCCCGTGAGCGGGAGCACCCGCTCGTGGATCGCGTCGATCAGCCACTCAGGCTGCGGGAAGAAGATCTTCTCGAGCTCGGCGGCGGGGGTGATCACGTTGCGCGACCCCACCACCGTGACCGGCGCGTCGAGGTGGTCGAACGCGAGGGTCTGCACCTGGGAGGCGACTGTGTGCAGGAACGAGCCGCGGTCGACAGCGTCGGAGGTCAGCACCAGCCGGCCGGTCTTCTTCACCGACTCGACGATCGGATCCAGGTTGAGCGGAGCGACGAAGCGCAGGTCGATCACCTCCGTGGAGACGCCGTACTTCTCCTCGAGCAGGTCGGCCGCCTCCATCACGCGGTAGAGCGTGGGGCCGATCACGGCGATCGTCAGGTCGGTGCCCTCGCGGCGCACCACGGGCTCGCCTTCCGGCACCTCGTAGTAGCCCTCCGGGACGCCGCCCTCTTCGAACTGCTCAGCCACGTCGTACAGCAGCTGGGACTCGAAGAAGACCACCGGATCGGTGCCGCGCAGGGCGAGGTTCATCATGCCCTTCGCGTCGTACGGGGTGGCCGGGTAGTAGACCTTCAGCCCGGGCATGTGCGCCACGAGCGCGGCCCAGTCCTGCGAGTGCTGGGCGCCGTACTTCGAGCCGACGGACACGCGCATCACGAGCGGCATCTTCAGCAGGCCGGCGGACATGGCCTGCCACTTGGCCGCCTGGTTGAAGATCTCGTCTCCGGCCCGGCCAAGGAAGTCGCAGTACATGAGCTCGACCAGCGCGCGACCGCCGGACAGGGCATAGCCGACGCCAGCGCCGATGATGGCCGCCTCGGAGATGGGCGAGTTGAACAGGCGGTGGTACGGCAGCATCTCGGTCAGGCCGCGGTAGACGGCGAAGGCGCCGCCCCAGTCGCGGTTCTCCTCGCCCCATGCGGCCATCGTCGGATCGGTGGCGAAGCGGTGGGCGATCGCCTCGAAGAGGGCGTCCCGGTAGGAATAGGCCTTGACCTTCGAGACCGGCTTGCCGTTCTCGTCCTTCGCGGTGCGGATCTTCGACTTGAGCGACTTGACGCGGGCGTTCTCCTCGAGCGGCTCGAGCAGTTCGACCCCGGCGTCGGAGAGCTTCTCCTCGTTGCCGTTGGAGTAGATGACCGACTCGATGAAGTCGATCCCGACGCGGGGGCTGGACTCCTCGTCCTTGGTCGCCAGCGCGATCACCTTGGTGAGGCGGTCGTCGAACTTGGCCTGGATGTCGTCGACCTCGCCCTGCGAGAGGACGCCGTTGTCGACCAGGTACCTGGCGTAGTTCTTCAGGCCGTCGTGCTGCTCCCACAGCTCGACCTCGTCGCGGGTGCGGTAGGACGACGCGTCGGAGGGCGAGTGGCCGGAGAAGCGGTAGGTGATGGTGTCGGTGAGGACGGGGCCCTTGCCCGCGGCGAGGATCTCACGCTTGCGGTTGACGGCGTCGGCGACGGCGAGCGGGTTCAGTCCGTCGACGCGCTCCGCGTGCATGCCCTCAGGGTTCACGCCGAGGCCGACGCGGGCGAGGATGTCGTAGCCCATGGTCTCGCCTGCGGTCTGGCCGCCCATGCCGTAGAAGTTGTTGAAGAAGTTGAACCAGATCGGCGGGTTGCCCTGCACGCCGTCCTTCCAGAGGGTGCGGAACTGGTCCATCGCGGCAAAGCCCATGGCCTCCCAGACGGGGCCACAGCCCATGGAGGCATCGCCGATGTTGGCGATGACGATGCCGTCCTGGCGGTTGATCCGCTTGAACAGGGCGGAGCCGAGCGCGATGTCAGCGGAGCCGCCGACGATGGCGTTGTTGGGCATGGAGCCGAACGGCGCAAAGAAGGCGTGCATCGAGCCGCCGAGGCCGCGGTTGAAGCCTGCCTTGCGGGCGAAGGTCTCGGCGACGGTGCCGTAAAGGATGAAGTTCTCGGCGAGCTCGGTGAGGTTGTCGTAGCCGACCTGCTCGGCGAACCCGAGGGTCTCGCCGTCGAGGAAGGTCTTCATGATCTCCTCGAGCTGCGCGTTGTCGAGCTTGCGCGAGGCCGAGTAGCACTTGGCGAGGATCTCGCCGTGACTGCGGTGCGAGCCGAACAGGAAGTCGTCGGGGGCCAACTGCGAGGCCTGGCCGACGACGGCCGACTCCTGCCCGATCGACAGGTGGGCGGGGCCGCGGTGGTTGTACTCGACCCCGTTCCAGGCGCCCGTGGTCTTGATGGAGTTGAGCATCGTCTCGAACTGCCGCACGGCGATCATGTCGTGCAGGATGTCGATGAGCCCCTCCTTGCCGTAGGTCTCGAGCTCGCGCTCGAAGTTCGGCTCGTAGGCGTTGACAGGAATCTCGGGTGCCGTGATGACCGAACGGGAGCGGACGTTGCTCGGGTCGACGATGAGATTGCGTGGCATTTCTGTGATTCTCCTAGTGCTTGGCTGCTCAGGCGTTGACGGCCCAGGCGGCCTCTCGGATGAGTTCGCTGACGGTGGGGTGAGGCAAGACGATCTGGCGCAGATCGTTGACGCTGAGTTCGGTCTCGAGGACGACGCAGGCGCCCCAGATCATCTCGGAGGCGTAGCTGCCGAGGACGGTCAGGCCGAGCACCTGCAGGCTGTCCGCGTCGTAGACGAGCTTCGCGGCCCCCGGCGCCTTGACGCCGTTCTCGGCGACGAAGCGGCCGGACATGTAGCCCGGGACGGTGACCGACTTGGCATTGAGGCCGGCGGCCTTTGCGCTCGCCTCGGTGTGGCCGATGCCTGCCGACTCCGGGTTGGCGTAGACGGCCCACGGGATGGCGTTCCAGCGCATGAGCTCGCCCCGCCGGAAGGCCTGGTCGTCGAGGATGTTGGCCACCGCGATCTCCCCCATGCGGTAGGCGGCGTGCGCGAGCAGCGAACGGCCGGTGACGTCACCGACAGCCCAGACGTTTGGCAGGTTGGTGCGCATCCGGTCGTCGACGACGATGCCCTTGCCCGAGAACTCGAGGCCGCTCGACTCGGCGCCCCAGCCCTGGACGGCGGGACGACGTCCGACGGCCATCAGCACGACGTCGGAGTCGACCGACTGCTCCGATCCGTCGGCTGCCGTGAAGTTGACGGTGCCACCGTCGATCGCGGTGACCTTGGAGTTCAGCTGGAACGTAACGCCGTCGAGCGCCTTGCGGAGCTGGGCCGCGATGTCGGCGTCCATGAACGGGGCGATCTCGGGCAGCATCTCGATGACGGTGACCTCGGAGCCGAGCATCGCGAAGAGGCTTGCGAACTCCAGGCCGATCACGCCGCCCCCGATGACGGTGAGCTTGCCGGGGATCTCGGCGACCGACAGCATGCCCGTCGAGTCGACGACGGCTGGGTTGTTCGCGGTGCCCGGGATGGGCGGCATGACCGGCACGGAGCCGGTGGCGAGGATCACGTGATCGGCGGTGTAGCTCGTAGCGTCGACAGTGACCTTGCCCGGTCCATCGAAGGTGCCGTAGCCGTTGATGACGGTCACGCCCGCCTTCTTCTCGGCCGCGCCGACACCTCCCACGAGGGTGGAGACCGTCTGGGCCTTCCACTTCTGCATCTGCGCCCAGTCGACGGACACGTCGACGGCGTTGACGCCGAGCTGTTTGCCGTGGATGGCGTGTTCGTAGGTCTTGGCCGCGTTGAGCAGGGCCTTCGTCGGGATGCACCCGACGTTGAGGCAGGTGCCGCCGAGCGAGCCGGCTTCGATCAGCAGCACGTTCTTCTTCGCGTGGCCAAGGCGCTCGGCGGCGATGTAGCCGCCCGGACCGCCGCCGAGCACGATGACGTCGTAGTGGCTCATGTCCAGTTCCTCTCTCAGCCCAGGACGGTGACGTCGATGTTCTCGACGTACCTGACGAGGTCCTGCAGGAAGCGGGCCGCGTCGGCGCCGTCGATCACCCGGTGGTCGGCCGTGAGCGAGAAGCCGATCCGCTGCTCGACCCCGAAGGAGCCGTCCGCGTTGACCATCGCGCGCGGGAAGATCGCGTCGACACCGAGGATCGCCACCTGGGGAACGTTGAGCAGCGGGGTGAACGACTCGATCCCGAAGCCGCCAAGGTTCGAGACGGTGAACGTCGCCCCCGAGAGCAGATCGGGGCTGATGTTGCCCGCGATGGCCTGCTGGGCGAGGTCCTTGCTGACGGCCGAGAACTCGCGCAGGCTCATCTGGGAGGCGTTGCGCACGGTCGGGACGAGCAGTCCGCGCGGGGTGTCGCAGGCGAAGCCCATGTGCACCTGCTCGAAGGTGGTGAGCACTCCGTCGCTCAGGTGCGCGTTGTGGTTGGTGTGCTTGGCCGCGGTCTTGACGGCCGCGAACCCTACGAGGTCGCCGATGGTGACGCCGCTCAGGCCGAGTTCCTCGGGCGAGCCCTTGAGCTTCTTGCGCAGCGCGAGCAGGCCGGCGGCGTTCGCCGTCGAGGTGTAGGTGAGCTGGGCGGAGCTTGCGAGCGAGTGCATCATTCGCTCGGCGATCACCTTGCGCACGCCCTTGAGTGGCGTCTCGATGCTTGCTCCGGGGAACTCGCGCTCGCCCGAGGTGACGAAGGCCGGGGTCGCGGCCTGCGGGGCCCCACCCTCGGTGGGAGCGGAGAGGTCGCCAGTGGTGACCCGACCGCCGAGGCCGGTCCCCTCGACTCCCGCGCCGTGGGCACCTGCCCGCGCGGCGCCGCGGGTGGCGTCAGCGAGCGTGGCCTTCACGTCGCGCTCGATGACGCGGCCACCCGGGCCGGAGCCCTGCGCGACCTCGGAGATGTCGAGTGAGTTGGCGGCGGCGAGGTTGCGGGCGCGGGGGCTGGAGGCTCCGGTTGCCTCGGTGCGCTCCGGCTGCGTCGCCGCCTCGACGGTGGGCTCCTCGGCCGCGCGGGTGGGCGTGGCCTCCGTCTGCGTGACTTCCTCGCCGTCCTTGCCCTTCCAGCCTGCGGCGTCGAGCGCCGGCTGCGGGTCCTCACCCGCTGCGCCGACCACGAGCAGCGGCTCCTTGACGGGGACGTCGTCGCCCTCGTCCCAGAGGATCGCGAGCACGGTGCCCGCGGCGCTCGAGGGGACCTCCATGGATGCCTTGTCTGTCTCGACCTCGCACACGATCGCGTTCTCCGCGATCTCGTCGCCGACGGCGACCTGCCAGGACACGATCAGGCAGGACTCGACCGAGTTGCCGAGCTGCGGCATGACTACGACGGTTGCCATCGTTGTGGACCTTCCTTGGTTAGACGATGCACACGCGGGTGTGCTCTTGCAGTGCCTCGACTGCCTCTTTCGACAGGCCGGAGTCGGTGATGATGCCGGTGATCTTGTCGATGGGCAGAAAACTGACGAACCCCGCCTGGCCGAACTTCGAAGAGTCGGCCACGAGCCAGGTCTCCTCGGCTCGCTCGCTCATCAGCGAGGCGACCTGGGCGCCCTCGACGAAGCGGGTGGTGAGCCCGCGCTCCGGGGAGAAGCCGTCGGTGCCGAGGAAGGCGATGCGGGTGTTGAAGTCGGCGATCGAACGCTCCGCCGTCGGGCCGACGAACGACTCGGACTCGCGGCGGAAGACGCCACCGGTGAGGATGACGTTGAGGGCGGGGTTGGCGCGCGCGGTGTTGAACACGAGCGCCGAGTTGGTGACGATCTGCACGCCGCGGCGCGCGGTCAGGTAGCGGGCGATCAGGGCCGTCGTGGTGCCGGCCTCCATCATCACGGTGTCCTCGTCGCGCACCATGGTCGCCGCCTGCTGGGCGATCCGCTGCTTGACCTCGACGTTGATCTTCTCGCGCTGCAGGATGTGCTTCCACGTGGTCGGCCGGGCGCCGCCACGCGTGCGCACCAGCATCCCCTGCTGCTCGAGGGAGCGCAGGTCGCCGCGGATCGTGACCTCGGAGACGCCGAGTTCCGTGGCGAGCGTGGAGACCGTGAGCGCGCCGTCATCGCTGAGGCGCGACATGATCTCGTTTTCGCGTGCGACTGACATTGTCGGGCTGAGCTGCTTTCGATTGCTTTGCGAAGTGCTTTCGTTTGAAAAGATTACAGCCTTCGAAACCCCTTCGCCAGAGCGGGGTGGGGTTTGATCCGAAACCTGGGCAGATGCCCAGATGGCACGCCTGCTCCCGATGCAGCGCGTCGGAACACCGTCACGAGCACACGAGACATACGTGCAGACACTGCCTGTGTGCAACTATTGCGCATGCGCAGTTTCCGAGCAATACTGGAGACATGTCCAAGTCCGAGGAACTGACCGTCGCCGCGAGCGAGGCGCTCGCGGCAGCCCAGCACGAACACGAACCCATGGCACGGGTGACGGCGCTGGCCGCGGCCCGTGAGCGACTCGACGAGGCCTACAACGAGGCCCTCGCGGAGGCGGTCGTGTCCGGCTACTCGTTCCGGGAGGTGGCCCAGGCGGCCGGGGTCGCACCCAACAGCGTGAGCCCCCGGCTGGCGAGGAGCGCGCTGCTCGCCCCGTACGCCTCGGATGAGGGCCGGGTGGGCGCGCAGGACGTGACCATCGCGCAGCACGAACTGCACCAGAAGGATCCAGCCGCGGCACCCATGCGCTTCGTCCCACGCAGGCGGGGAAGGGGCGCCCCTCGCGACTGACCCCCAGCATCCGCACGAACCGACAGAGGAGCACGACCATGACCGACCCGAACCGCACGCATCTCGCCTTCCTGCTCGACCGCTCAGGCTCGATGCAGTCCATCAAGACCGACACCGAGGGCGGCTTCGACGCGTTCATCGCGGAGCAGCGCGAACAGCCCGGCGAGTGCACCGTCACCCTCGCCCAGTTCGACACCGACTACGAGGTCACCTACGAGAACCTGCCGATCGCCGACGTGCCGAAGCTCGACCTGCAGCCGCGCGGGATGACCGCGCTGCTCGACTCGATCGCCCGGCTGATCACCGACACTGGCGCCCGGCTCGCGGCCCTCCCCGAGCACGAACGGCCCGGCACCGTCATCGTCGGCATCATGACCGACGGTATGGAGAACTCGTCGAGGGAGTGGACCCATGCCGCGATCAAGGCCCTCATCGAGCAGCAGGAGAACGTCTACGACTGGAGCTTCTCCTACCTCGGCGCCAACCAGGACGCCATCGAGGTGGGCGCCTCCATCGGCATCCGTCGCGAGCACTCGATGACCTACGACGTCGCCCGCGCCGCGCCCGCGATGAGCGCCTACACGGCGAGCGTCTCGCGGATGCGTTCGGCCCGCGCGGCGGGCGCCTCGATGGACGACGCCCGGCAGGCGGCCGCCTACACCGAGGAACAGCGCCGCGACGTCGGCCCAGGCGAACAGCAGGGCCCGGCTCAGCGTCGCCCCCGGATCGGCAACCGCAGGGGCAGAGGGACGACCCACGACGCCTGAGGCGACCACTCACCGGGCGACGCTCGGCGCGGGTGTGGCGATGAGCACTTTCCGGACTCGATGCGCCTAAGCTAAGGCGCCCCGCAAACCTTTTCGGGATCAACGAACCCGGAAAAGTGCTCATCGCATCCCGTCAGTCGAAACGGGCGACCAGGCCGCGATCGGCGTTGGCCTCCCAGCAGCCGGAGCTGCTGCGGCAGCACGCGGCCCTCGGCTCGACGTGACCGCGAAGTTCGTCCGGCTCCGGGTGCTCAGCACCTACGGCGACACCGTCGACAAGTTCGTCTCGATCGCAGAACTGTCGGTGCGTGCAGCGCAGGCGGACGACCCCGCCCCGACCCTTGCCGCCATCTCCGCGGTCGACGCGAAGGTGGGCTTGAGCCTCGAGGTCACCCCGCAGGCGACGGGCACCGGACCGCTCCGGTTCGCGGCCGAGGGCCTGCCCGCCGGTCTCGTGATCGATGAGGAGACCGGCGAGATCACCGGTGCGCCCACCGCTGCAGGCACCTTCGAGGTGCTGGTCACGGTGACCGACCCGGGTGAGCGGACGGCCGAGCAGACCTTCATCATCAAGGTGGAGGCCGCCCCGGCTCCGACCCCCTCCCCGACCCCTTCGGCCTCCCCCACCGCTAAGCCCACCCCGACCGTGAAGCCGACGGTCCAGCCCACGACGCCGACGTGGGCGCCGTCGGTGCCCTACACGGTGCCGGGCCACCCCGTGTTCAACGGCCGCCAGTGGAACACCACCTGCGAGAAGTACTCGCAGACGACGCGCTGCCGCACGGACATCTGGGCGACCACCGTCACCCGCGATGCCTCCGGCGGGTTCAGCCTCCGCCAGGGATGGGCCTTCAACAACCTGACCTATCTCCCGCACATGACCCGCGCCCAGTGGAAGGGAAACCCGCTCGGCCAGGCGGGCACGTGGAAGGCGGCCGACGGACGCGACTGGCAGACGGTGTGCGACACCGCTGCCACCGGTCGTGGCGCCTGCCGCAGCTGCACGCGGGCGACCGTGTTCAGCGCCATCCCGAAGCAGGGCGGCGGATACACCTTCACCCAGTCCACCCAGTGGGTGTTCAACAACCTGGTCCTGTTCCGGCAGTGACTCCCTGGCCCTCGGCCGGGTGTCCCCCCAACGCCCGGCCGGGCATGAACTCGGCCCCCGGTGAGCTGCTCCATCAGCTCACCGGGGGCCGACCTCTTCGGCGGGTCAGCGAAGCCGGCTGCACACGTCGTGATCCATGACGGCGAGGCCACGACGCGAGGCCCCGGCTACCACCCTCCCCGCCGCTCACCCCTGCCCGACGTGCACACAAACGGGCCGCCAGGTGGTGCAATGGTGTGGCTCAATGAAAGGCTCACCCCCGTGGACATCCTGTTCGACACGGCCAACCTCGACGACATCGAGCGGTTGACCCCCATCTACCCGGTGACCGGCGTCACGACCAACCCGTCGATCCTGAAGAAGGAGGGAAAGGTCGACTTCTATCCGCACTTCCGCCGGCTCCGAGAGATCATCGGCAAGGAGCGGACGCTGCACGTGCAGGTCCTCGCGAAGGACGCGCAGGGGATGATCGACGACGCCCACCGCCTCCTGGACAAGATCGACGATCAGGTCTACCCGAAGATCCCCACCACCGAGGCTGGCATCGCAGCCATGCGCCACCTGAAGGAGGAGGGCGTCAACGTCACGGCGACGGCGATCTACTCCAAGACCCAGGGCTTCCTCGCCATCGCCACCGGCGTCGACTACCTCGCGCCGTACTACAACCGCATGCAGGCCCTCGACATCGACACGAAGGGCACGCTCACCGCGCTGGCCGGGTTCATCAAGCGCTTCGACGCGCCGAGCAAGATCATGGCCGCGAGCTTCAAGAACATCGTGCAGGTCTCACACGCCCTCGAGGCCGGAGCCGACGCCGTCACGCTGTCACCGAAGCTGCTGCGCCAGGCGCTGTCCGTGCCCGACATCACGCACGCCGTCGACGTCTTCATCGAGGACTGGGAGTCGGTCTACGGCACGAGGACCCTTCCCGAGGACTGATCCCCGCCGTTCACTCGGCGGTCGGATCAGCGATCGCGGCGAGGAACAGGGGCCAGTGCGTCCTGGTGTCGGAGACCCGGAAGACGTAGGGGTGATCGACCGTGAACTCGATCGGCGCCTGCTCGACGGGGGCCGACCCCGCCTCCGCGAACTCCGTGACGGCTGCACCGACGGTGCCGCGCGCCCCGACCTGGAGCCGCACCTGCTGGGTCCACTGCTCCGCCGTCCCCCCGGGTGTGATGCCGGACAGATCGCTCAGGTCCAACCCCGGGAGCGCGGCGAGCAGGTCGGTGCTGCCGCTGAGATCGAAGCTCGGCATCGTGACCACCACGTCCACCTGCTCCGCGGTGTCGAGGCTGTCCGACACGGCCTCCAGGTCGGCGATCGTCGGCGAATCGGCGATGATGACGTCGGCAGCGAGCGCATCGTCGTACGGCAGCCGGACGGCCCGCCACCGACCCTCGGGGTCCTCCGCGTAGCTGACCCGGACGGTTGCGGAGATCGCGTCGACCCGCTGTGTGCCAGCCGGGGTGGCGAACTCGAGGCTGGTCTCGTCCATCTCCCCGTTGCCCCAGGCGGCCGCGAACAGCACTGCGTCCTGCACGACGACCGAGGTGGCCTCGGTCACCCTGATCCCGGAGCGCTCGATCAGGCCCGCAGTGTTCCTGCGTACCCAGCCGTCCAGCGCCTTCTGTGCCCGTCCGCGGTCGGCGACGGTCGCGGGCGTGTCGTAGTAGCGGGCGAGGGCGTCCAGGAAGTCCGCCTCGGGCGTCGCCCCGATCGACAGCACCTGGCCGGCGAGGTGCACGATGGGCGTCTCGGGCGGGTCATCGACTGAGACCTTCTCCGGGAGGCTCTCATAGCCTGCGAGGGACTGGCGCAGCGCGCCGAAGGCACTCCCCCTCTCCTCGCCTGCGAGGCCGAGTTCCGCCTCGATGCTCGAGGTCGAGTCGCCGCGTGCGCCCTCGGCGACCATGGCGAGGCTCATCGCCAACGAGCTGGGCGAGGTCAGCCGGTTCGGCCCGTCCGTCGCCTCGATCGCCTTCCAGGCGAGGCGCTGGCTCGCCTGAGCCGCCGCTTCCACCTTCGGCGTTGAGTCGTAGGCGAGGGCGAGCACGGCCTCCCGGCCCCGCACCTCCTCCCCTGCCGAGGCGGAACAGCCGACGAGCAGCGTGGCCGCGAGGAGCGGTGCGGCGAGGATCCTGAAGGAGATCATCGTGGCCTCAGTTCGCTGCCGGGTCGGTGACGGAGGCGAGGAACAGCGGCCAGTCGGTCTCGGTGTCGGCGACCCGGAACACGTAGCCGCGGTCGACGACGACGCGGCGGTCGCTCTGCGCAAGTGCTTGTTCCACCGCGGCCTCGGTCACCGCCGCGCCGACGGTGCCCTTCGCCGAGACCTGCAGCACGGACTGCTGCACCCACTGCTCGATCGTCCCGTCGGGGATGATGCCGCTGAGGTCGGTGAGGTCGACCGTGGGAAGCGCCTCGATCAGGTCGCTCTTCGCTGCCAGGTCCAGCTCCGGCATAGTGACGTCGATCTCCTCCTCGGGGGCCGCGTCGAGCGCCCGATCCGCGGCGACGAGGTCGTCGGCGCTGAGTTCGGTCGGCGCCATGCCTTCGGCGGGCAGGATCACGTCGGCGGAGAGTCGAGCGTCGTAGGGCAGCCTGACGGCGGTCCACCGCTCCGACTCGGCGTAGCGGGCCGTGACGATGCCCTGGACCGCCTCGACGGTGCCTGCGTCGTCGAAGTCGAGCGGCAGGTCGTCGAACTCGAAGGGTGTCTGCCAGGCGGCCGCGAACAGCAGCGAGTCCTGGATGACGACCTTCGTATCCGGTGTCACCTCGATGCCCGACTTCTCGATCAGGCCCGCAGTGTGCTCGTTCACCCACGCGTCCAGCACGCCCTGCGCGGAGCCGCGGTCGGCGGCGACGAGCGGCACGTCGTAGACGCTCTCCAGCCGGGAGACGAACTCTGGAAGGGCATCGGTGTCGATGGTGACGAGCCGGTTCGCGAGATGGATCGCGGGCTGGGCCGGCGGCTCCTCGAGATCGATGTCTCCTGGCGCGGTGGCGTAGCCGGAAAGCGAACCGCGCAGCGCCGAGAACGCTGCCGCCCGCTCCTCGCCGGCGAGGCCGAGGGTCTCGTCGATGCTTGCGAGGGAGTCTCCGCGCGCGCCTTCGGCCAGCATGGCGAGCGAGAGCGACAGCGAGCTGGGCGAGACCACCCGGTTGGCGTCCTCACCCCGCAGGACGACGTCCCACCCGAGTCGCTGCGCGGCGAGCGCCGCGGCCTCAGCGGACGGGTTCGTCGCGGCGCTCGGGTCGGTCGCGGGGGCGGCGAGGGACGACGTGTCCTGGAGTTCTGACGCCGTCGTCGCGGCGGGTGCCGGCTCCTGGGCGGCGTTGTCGGCCACCATGGTGGGCCTCAGGATGGCAGGAAGGGCGATCCCGACGGCCAGCGCGGCCACGCCGAGGCCGCCGACGGTTCCCGCGAGGGCGCGGGTGCGGGCCCGCTTGCGCCGTGCCCCCGCGAGCAGGCCGTCGGGTACGGCGGGGTCGGGGGCAACGGCGCGCAGCGCCTCTGCGACGTCCCGGTCGTCTTCGTGGATCATGGCTCAAACCTCCTGCAGGAGCGCCGACTCGCGGAGAGCGGCGCAGCCACGGTGTGCGTACTTCTTGACGGTGCCCTCGCTGATGCCGAGTGCCTCGGCGACCTCCGCGACGGGACGGTCCTCGACGTAACGCATGGTCATCACCGCGCGTTGCATGCGCGGAAGGGTGGCGAGCGCCTTCATCACATCGAGCCGGAGCTCCACCGTCTGCTCCGCCTCTTTCACCTCTGGCAGATATGCGGACGGGGTTTCGGAGCGCCAGCTGCGGCGGCGCCACCACGAGATGTAGGTGCGGTACATCGTGGTGCGCAGGTACGCCTCGAACTTGTGGTCGTTGGCGAGCCTGGGATAGGCGCCGAGAGATTTCGCGAGCGCCGTCTGGAGAAGGTCCTCGGCATGATGGGCATCGCCCGTCAGCATCCACGCGGCGCGCAACAGGTCGCGTCCGCGGTCCGCGATGAACGATTCGATGTCTGCCATGCCTCACCTCCGACCACACGACGCACCGACCTGCAGGTCAGGTTGTCACGGAGGCTACATTTCACCTCAGCAGCGCGTCCAGCTCTGCCGCGAAGTCGGCCGACGGCTGCCAGAACAGCAGCGAATCCCCTTGCCTGAAGGCATAGCCGTCCTCGACGGAGCCGAGCACGAGGCGCGCCCCGGACGAGGTCTCCAGCACGATCCACTCCGGCCCGACGGCCTGCACGCTGCCCTTATCGGCATGCAGGAGCGCGGCGTCACCGATCTGGGTGGCCAGCGCGTCGCGCAGCTCGACCCGCTGCGAGCCGTCGCAGAAGCCCCCCGGGAGCTCCATCTGCGCGCTCTCCCCGACACACTCGTCCGGCCGCTCGTTTCGCCAACTGCGGCGACGCCACCAGGACACGAACGTCCGGTAGATCGTGGTGCGGACGTAGGCCTCGAACGCGTCCGTGCTCACGCTGGCATCCTGCCAGGCGACGGGCCGCTCAGGCAGGTGCCGCGCACCGTCAGCGCCGCTTCCATGATCCTCCTTCCTCCCCTATCAAGCCCGGGGCGCCCGGCATGGTCCACGCGGTGGGGCGGCCACTTCCAAGAGGCCGCTACGCTCTGAGGCATGCGAGGAGAGTTCAAGGTTCCAGGCGGCAAGCTGGTCGCGGTCGATGTCGAGACCCGGGACGGCACGATCATCGAGGCGTTCGTCTCGGGTGACTTCTTCCTGGAGCCCGATGAGGCGCTCGAGGTGATCAACGCGGCGCTCGTCGGCCAGCCGTCGACGGCGTCGGTCGCGGACCTGGCCGAGGCGATCCACGCCCGCCTCTCCCCCGAGGTGCGGATGATCGGCTTCACCCCGGAGTCGGTCGGCATCGCGGTGCGGCGGGCGTTGGGGCATACCACCGACTGGTCGGATCACACCTTCGATGTGATCGGCCCGGTGACGATGGACCCGCGTATGCACGTCGCGCTCGACGAGGTGATCGCGGGTGAGCTCGCGCGCGGCGAGGTCAACCCCAGCCTGCGGATCTGGGACTGGGACCAACCGCTCGTCGTGATCGGCTCGTTCCAGTCGTACCGCAACGAGATCGACGACGAGGGCCGTGAGAAGCACGGCATCAACGTCGTGCGCAGGATCACCGGCGGCGGTGCCATGTTCATGGAGCCCGGCAACTGCATCACGTATTCGCTCGTGGTCCCCGTATCACTCGTGGAGGGCCTCAGCTTCGAGCGCAGCTACGAGTTCCTGGACCAGTGGGTGATGGGCGCGCTGGCGAAGGTGGGCATCAACGCCCGCTACGTCCCCCTCAACGACATCGCCTCCGACAAGGGCAAGATCGCGGGCGCGGCTCAGCGCCGTGTCACGGGAGGCGTAGTCGTCCACCACGTGACCATGGCCTACGACATCGACGCAGACAAGATGCTCGAGGTGCTGCGGATCGGGCGCGAGAAGCTCTCCGACAAGGGAACCAAGTCGGCCAACAAGCGCGTCGACCCGCTCCGCTCCCAGACGCAGCTCCCCCGGGACGAGATCATCGCCACGTTCCTGGAGCATTTCACCTCGATGTACGAGACCGCCCGGCGCGACTACACCCCGCAGGAACTGGAAGCGGCGGAGAAGCTGGTCGAGACGAAGTTCTCCTCGGAGGCCTGGACGAAGCGCATCCCGTGAGCAGACACGACCGTGGCCCCGTCTCTCGACGGGGCCACGGTCGTTTTCGCGGGCGCGCGGGGTCAGGGAAAGGGGATCCCCTGGCTCGCGGAGGCGGCGGCGCAATGGTCGCGCGTGCTGGTCGGTCCCCCAAGGCCCCACCAGGTGAGCGCCCAGAGCCCGACGATCAGGAGCACGCCGACGAGCACGATCCGCAGGACGCGACGCGTGGCGCGGTGCTTCTGGGTCGTCATCGGCACAACCTCCTACCCTCTCGACGCTCTGAGTCACCGATCTGGTTGCATCGACCTCGAGATCAGTCCAGCCCGATCGCCTTCGCCAGCTCGGGGCTGGGCTCCCACGCCGTGTCGTTGCCCTTGCCGTCTTTGAACGTGTAGCGGCCGTCGGTGAGTTCGGTGAGGGTGAAGATCCCCCCGAAGCGGTCGACCAGCTCGATCCGGCGCTCCGGCGTGCGGAACTCCCACGTGTCGCCGACCTCGGTGACATCCTGCTCGACGGAGTCGACGATCTGCCGAGCCAACTCCTCGTCGGCGCCGAGACCGGCGGTGTCCCACGCCTCCCCGTTGCGGGTGCAGACCTGGGCCGCGACCAGCTGGGTGAGATCGACCGGAATGATCGGCTGCCTCGCCTCGGCGCAGGCGGTCATCGTGTCGTTGATGAAGTCGCTCGACGCGCGCTGTTTCGTCCAGAGCCCCTTGACCGTGTCGAGGAACTCCTGTCCGCCCTCGCGCTGCGTCGCCCCGTCGCTGGTGGTGCGGCAGCCGTGCAGTTCACCTGTGACCGGGATGATGGTGGAGTCGGGGTACTCGAACACGACCGTGTAGGTCATCGTGTACTCCATGGTGCACGCCCTGTCCTGCGGAGCCTCCGGCTGGCTGAGGAAGGCCCTCACCGCGTCGTCGACCCCCTCGGTCAGCGGGTCGAGAGGGCCCTGGTAGACGCCGTCTCCGCAGAGCCACGCCGTGGTCGCGCCCTCCCTTACCGGCTGCGGCGACGCCTCGGCGAGCCGCTTGGCCATCTCGTCGGCCCCCGACTGGCAGATGGATGCACCCATCGGCGGGTCGACCGGATCCGACGGATCGGGGCCGGCGCTCTCTTCGAGGTCACTGGGCGCGACGCTCGGTGGCTGAGTGGCCGGCGAGGCGACGGGCGTGCCGCCGGAACGGTTCACAAGGGTCACGCCCACCGGGACCGCGAGGCCGACCGCGAGTACGCCGGCGGCGACGCCGGTCAGCACGCGGTTGCGGCGATGCCTCGAGCGGACCTCCTCCGCCCAGCCATTCGTGGTGGGGTCGGCGGTGTCGTTGTCGTGGAACAGGTCATGGATGTCGCTCATGATGCCTCCTCGGTCAGATGCGTTGAGCGGCGCAGGTTCGCGCAGCCACGGGAGGAGTGCGTCTTGACCGAGCCCTCCGAGATGCCGAGCAGTCCGGCCACCTCGGCCACCGCGCGGTCCTCGTAGAAGCGAAGCACCAGCACGGCGCGCTGCATCTTCGGCAGCTCCGACAGGGCGCGCGCCAGATCGATCCTGGCCGGGGTCAGCGTCGGGTCGACGGCGACCTCCGGCACGTCGTGGCTCGGCAGCTCACCGTTCCACCTGCGCCGCCACCACTTCACGTAGGTGCGGTACATGGTGGTGCGCACGTAGGCCTCGAACTGCTCGTCGTCACCGAGCGCCTCGTAGCGTCCGTACGCCTTGGTCAGAGCGGTCTGGACCAGGTCCTCCGCCTTGTGCCGGTCGCCGGTGAGATACCACGCGGCGCGCCACAGTCGGCCTCCGCGGCTCGTCACGAAGCTGTCGAAACCGGTCTGCACCGGTGCGGCCTCGGTCGTCGGGCTCTGGGTCATGTCGCCTCCTCACCCTGTCCAAATGCCCTGGCCCCGCCACGCGTTGACGCGCACGTCCTGAAACCTGGGCTCACCGCTCCAGCAGGGCCTCCGCCTCCTCGAGGTCGGTGACAAGGACGTTGATCCAGCCGCCGGCGGAGTTGGTCGCCGGAGTTCCCGAAGGATGCGCCGCCGAAGGATGCGCCTGTGTTCACGCGGCTGGAGGTGGGACGCACGGGGACCTCCTCATTCGATGAAGCAGAACTTACAAGACGTGACACGACCGAAACGATCCCACCTGTGCCCACCCACAAAAAGGAGGGACGGCGCCGCGTGGTCCACGGCACCGTCCCTCCCCCGCGGTCAGCCTTCGATCGCGAAGACCGTGTACTTGTCCGCGTTCGAGGCGAGAGTTGTTCGCGACGATCTGCGACCTGGCGATGCCGGTCTCGTTCATCTCACGGTCAATCAGGAACACGGGGATACCCACGTCGACGGCCTTCTTCGCGGCCCCGACAGTGACGTCGGCCCCAGCGTTGTCGAGGACGATCGCCACGGCGCCGTTGGCGATCGCCGAGTCGATCCGCTCCGACTGCTTGTTGGGGTCATCGTCGTGGGAGTCGGCCTGCGCGCCGTTCGGATGCACTCATCGGCGCCGAAGGTACCCGCGTTTCACCCTTACCCAGGTAACAAGCGGCCTTCTTTGTAGGCCGGCTCACGTCACGGGCGCGAGTGAGTCGCGCCCGTGATGGCGGCCAGGATCTCCTCATAGGTGGCGGTGGCGGCGGGGAAGGAACCGTTATTGCGACCGTGCCTCAGTACCTCGACCCGGTCGGCGACCGCACGCACATCGGTCAGGTTGTGGCTGATCAGGATCACACCGAGCCCACGATCCTTCAGATCTTCGATGTAACCAAGCACCTCGGCGGTCTGGCTCACCGACAGCGAGGCGGTCGGTTCGTCCAGCACCACGAGCCTCGGCTGCGCCACGAGGGTGCGGGCAATGGCGACGCACTGGCGTTGCCCTGCCGACAGTTCCCCGAGCGGCTGGTAGAGATCGGCGATGCGCGTGTTGAGGCGCCCGAGGTATTGCCTGGCCAGGTCGTCCATCCGGCCGCGATCGAGAAGCCCTCCCTTGATCAGCTCGCGGCCAAGGAAGATATTGGTGGTCACGTCGAGCTTCTCGATGAGGGCAAACTCCTGGAACACGGTCGCGACCCCCAACCCGATAGCGGCCTGAGCCGTCGGAATCGACACGGCTGCGCCATCAAACTCGATGGCACCCACATCGGGCTGCAGCACCCCTGCGATGAGGCGGGCGAGGGTGCTCTTACCTGCGGCGTTGTCGCCCACAAGCGCGACGACCTCACCCCGACCGACGCTCAGGTCGACGTCATCGACAGCCCGAACCCCTCCAAAGTACTTCCCGATTCCGCGGACCCGCAGCAGGGGAACTCGATCACTGACCATCCTGCTCATCCCTTCTGCTCACCCACGGACCAGACTGGTCACCGGCGACGGCGAGTGCGCCGCGGACCTCTGCGTCCGCCACCTCGCCATGAATCAGACAATCTACGGGCACCAACGGTCGGGTTCTCAGCACCTGCTCTACCGTCTCCAAGAACAACCCACCCGCCGTCAACGGGCCAGACAGGCACACCCGTTGAGGCGCCAACAGCGTCGCCGCGTCCGCGATCCTCGCGCCCACCTCGGTCGCCGCATGGGCAACTACCTGACGACAGCCAAGGTCGCCGTCGTTGGCCCGCTGGACGATCGCCGAAAGCGACAATGGGCCGTGCGAGACCCGCACGAGGTCGGCCAACGCCTCCTGAGACACAACGGTGTTGAGGCACCCGCGGGCACCGCAGCGACAGATTCGGCCATTGGGATCGGCCACCATGTGACCCATCGCACCAGCCCAACCGCCTACGCTCTGCGCGAGTCTGCCATCGATCACCAGGGCCGCCTCGGTCACCGAGGATGCACGCACCACGAGTGCCGACCCGACACCTCGCAACGCGCCGAACCTGGCCTCAGCCACCGCGACCGCCTCGGCCTCCCGGACCAGGACCACCTCCCGCCCGAGCCGCTTGCCCAGCACCTCCGCCGGATCAATCTGATCCCAGCCGGTCAAGGCGTCGAGCCCGCCTGGGCCCCCGGGAATGGCGAGGCCGACCGTTCCAACCTCATTGAGCGAAGCCCCCACCTGATCGGTGAGCTCAGCGAGCAACATGGCGACGCGATCGAGCGTGGTGTCGTAGCGGTGTTCGACCGGCAGCGGGAAGCGTTGCTGAGCCGTCACGCTCCATGACGCGTCCGCGATCAGGACCTCCATGCGGCGACGCCCGATGTGGACGCCGACAGACAAGTCCGAGGACCGCACGAGCGACACTGCCTGAGCCCGCCGACCCGAACGCACCGTCGCGCTCGTCTGCACGATGCCCGCCGCTTGGAGATTCTTGACGAGATTCGAAACGGTGGCCTGGGACAGCCCCGTCAGCGCAGCCAATTCGACCTGGGTGACCTGGCCGTAGTGCCGGACAGCCTCGACGAGGCTAGCACTATTGGCTTCACGCAGCGACGACTGCGAACCCCTAGCGCCTGGCACCTCGATCACGCCCCAAAGCTACCCCACGCGCGTGATACAGCGGGTGAATGCGCCTGCGCCAGGGACCACTCCCTTCACCAAAGAAACACAAGAGCACCCCTGAGCCGCAGCTACGACCTCCACGGCCAAAGTTCAGACCGAACGCCACCTCGAGAAACGTCACAGTTCGATAACACTTGGCTTTACTAGTTGACGCCAAGCAAAGTGGGATACTAACTTTGCCTTTACTAGTTGAAGCCATGGGGCCGAGGTCGATCCCAGGCAGGTCACAGAGGACTGGAGCGCAATGACGAACGGTCATGTGTTACTCGAAATGGTGAGCATCACCAAGGAGTTCCCAGGCGTGCGAGCGCTGGACGACGTCACCATGCAGGTGCGGCGCGGAGACATCCACGCGATCTGCGGGGAAAACGGCGCAGGCAAGAGCACCCTCATGAAGGTGCTCTCGGGGGTCTACCAGCACGGTACCTACGACGGCCACATCCTCTTCGAGGGTAGGGAGATGAAATTCTCCTCCATCCGGGACTCCGAGGAGCAGGGAATCGTCATCATCCACCAGGAGTTGGCGCTGATCCCCGAGCTGTCCGTGACGGAGAACATCTACCTCGGCTCCGAGGTAGTGCGGGGCCTGCTCATCGACTGGAACACGGCACGAATCCAGGCCATGGAACTGCTCGCCCGAGTCGGCCTGGAGATCGACCCCGACACGCCCGTGAAGAACCTCGGCGTCGGGCAGCAGCAACTCGTCGAGATCGCAAAGGCTCTGTCCAAGAACGTGCGCCTCCTCATCCTCGACGAGCCGACCTCGGCCCTCAACGAGGACGACTCGGAGAACCTGCTCGAGCTCATGCGCGGGCTGAAGGCCAAGGGCATCACGTGCATCATGATCTCCCACAAGCTCAACGAGATCGCCGCCGTCTCCGACGCGGTGACGGTGATCCGTGACGGCAAGACGGTCGACACCTACGACGTCACCGCCGGCCAGGTCGACGAGGACCGCATCATCAAGGCCATGGTCGGGCGCTCCATCGAGAACCGTTACCCAGAGCATGAGCCGCACATCGGTGAGACGCTCTTCGAGGTCTCTGGTTGGAACGTCGAACACCCGAACATCCCAGGCAAGCTGGCCAGCTGCGACGCCTCCTTCACGGTGCGCCGCGGCGAGGTGGTCGGCTTCGCCGGGCTGATGGGGGCCGGCCGCACCGAACTGATGCGTTCCCTCTTCGGGCGTTCGTATGGCACCTACCTCTCCGGCCGGATGTGGCTCGACGGCAGAGAGATCAACCCAACCTCCGTCGCCGAAGCCATCGGCGACGGCCTTGCCTACGTGACCGAAGACCGCAAGACGCTCGGGCTGAACCTCCTGGACTCCATCAAGTCGACCATCGTCTCAGCCAACCTCAAAGACATCGTCTCGCACGGGCTGCTGCAGCTCGACAAGGAGGCGCACGTCGCCGAGCGCTATCGCACCGACTTGAGGATCAAGACGTCCAGCGTCGATGTGGGCGTGGCCACACTCTCGGGGGGCAACCAGCAGAAGGTCGTCTTGGCGAAGTGGATGTACACCGAACCGCAGGTGCTGATCCTCGATGAGCCCACCCGTGGCATCGACGTCGGCGCGAAGTACGAGATCTACAAGCTGATCCACGCTATCGCCGACCAGGGCAAGGCTGTCATCGTGATCTCGTCCGAGTTGCCCGAACTGCTCGGCATCACCGACCGCATCTACACAATCCGCGAAGGGAAGATCACCGGCGAGCTCGCCTCGCGTGACGCCGACCAGGAAACCCTGATGCGCCGCATGACCACCACCTCGACCGTGCCAGCGGACTAGGCACTGTCCTGAGCCTGAAACACAAGGGATAACAACCATGAAATACCTCAAGCAGGTGTTCGGAGGCAATCTCCAGCAGTACACCATGGCGCTAGCGCTGATCGCGCTCATCGTCGTGTTCAACGTCATTTCCGGCGGGCGGATGCTCACCCCCTCCAACTTCCAGAACCTGATCTCCGGCAATGCCTACGTGCTCGTCCTGGCGATCGGCATGGTGATGGTGATCGTCGTGGGCCACATCGATCTGTCGGTCGGCTCCGTGTCGGCCTTCGTCGGAATGTGCGTCGCGCTCAGCATCCGCGACCTCGGCTTCCCCTGGTGGCTGGGCCTACTGCTCGGCCTCGTCGTCGGCATCGTCGTCGGCGCGTGGCACGGATTCTGGCTCTCCAAGATGGGCATCCCAGGGTTCATCACGACGCTGGCCGGGATGATGATCTTCCGTGGCCTCGTGATCTGGATCTCGAAGTCCATCTCCGTCCCGGTCCCCTCCGAGTTCACCGTCTTCGGCGCCGGCTACCTGCCCGAGTGGGGCCCAGACACGGGGCTGAACAACTCGACCCTGCTGCTGGGCCTCGTGGCCATCGCTTGGTTCGTTGTACATGAGCTGCGGCGTCGGCGCGCCCTGCTCGCCCGCAAGCACGAGGCACCGCTGTGGGCCTCCATTGCCCGCATCGTCCTCGTGTCCGTCATCATCGGCTACGCCACCTACCTGTTCGGCAGCGGCCGTCCTGGCACGTCGTTCCCGATTCCCGGGCTCATCCTCGTCGGTCTCGTGATCATCTACCACATCCTCACGCAGCGCACCCGCTTTGGACGCCACATCTACGCCGTCGGCGGGAACAAGGCCGCCGCTGCACTCTCCGGGGTCAGCGTCCCAAAGGTCTACTTCTTCGTGATGATGAACATGTCCTTCCTTGCCGCGGTCGCGGGCATCCTGTTCATCGGCCGATCCACCGCGGCCGGCCCGACCGACGGCACCGCCTGGGAACTCGACGCCATCGCGGCCGTGT
Source organism: Tessaracoccus flavescens (assembly GCF_001998865.1). NCBI lineage: Bacteria > Bacillati > Actinomycetota > Actinomycetes > Propionibacteriales > Propionibacteriaceae > Tessaracoccus > Tessaracoccus flavescens. Next base: position 2,233,919 of record NZ_CP019607.1, on the reverse strand, counting down.
TCATCGGTGGCGCGGCCGTCTCAGGCGGCATCGGTACCGTCACCGGGTCCATGATCGGCGGCCTCGTGATGGCCGTCCTGAACAGCGGCCTGATGCTGATGGGTGTCGGCGCCGACCAGACCCAGGTCATCAAGGGACTCGTCCTGCTGGCCGCCGTCGCCTTCGATGTACGCAACAAGGTCGCAGGCAAGCCCTCCATCATCGGCACCATGACGCGTCGGTTCAGCAAGGACAAGGCCGAACCGCTCCCCCTCAAGACCGACTGACCCCTCAGTCACACCCCAGACCCCATCTGGAAACAGCCTCCGATCCCCTCGTAGGCATGAAAGGAAACACGATGAAGTTCAAGGCAGCACCACTCGTGGCATCGATGATCGTGGCCGCTCTCAGCCTGACCGCCTGCGGCGGCGGTCGTGAGGGCACCACGTCAACCGACCCGAGCTCCTCAGGCAGCTCCTCAACCGCGGCCGGAGGATTCGCCGCCGATGCGACCATCGGCGTGGCCCTCCCCTGGCTCGGCACCCAGAACTGGAAGGAAGCCCAGACGCTGTTCGACAGCCAGCTCACGGAGGCCGGCTTCACGCCCCTCATCCAGGCGGCTGACAACAAGGTGCCTCAGCAGCAACAGCAGATCGAGGCCATGATCGAGCAGGGTGCCGAGGCGATCGTCGTCGGCCCCGTCGACGGCACCCAGCTCGGGTCCGTCCTCGAGACGGCCAAGTCCTCTGGTGTGCTCGTGCTCGGCTACGACCGACTCATCGAGAACACCGACGCCGTCGACGGCGTCATCCAGTTCGGCAACATCCGCACCGGTGAGCTGCAGGGACAGGCTCTGCTGGACGGCCTCGCAGCCGAGAAGGGCTCCGGCCCCTACAACATCGAGCTGTTCGCGGGCAGCCCCGCAGACCCGAACGCCCCGAAGTTCTTCGAGGGCGCAATGAAGGTCCTTCAGCCGAAGATCGACGACGGCACGCTCGTGGTCGTCTCTGGCCAGCTGGACTTCACCCAGGCCGCGACGCAGGATTGGGACAACTCCAAGGCCCAGGCCCGCATGGACTCCCTCCTGTCGGGCTTCTACTCCGACAAGAAGATCGACGGCGTGCTTGCCCCCAACGACGGCATCGCCCGCGCGATCATCACCTCTGCCGAGCAGGCCGGCCAGGAGATCCCCGTGACCTCAGGCCTGGACGCCGAGAACGAGACAATCGCCTGGATCGCCTCCGGCAAGCAGTACTCCACCGTCGCAAAGCCCACGGAGGATCTGGTCGGTAAGACCGTGGAACTGATCAAGGCAGCCCAGAAGGGTGAGGCCCTGCCCGAGGGCGACGCCACCGAGAACAACGGCAAGGTCGATGTCCCGATCTACCAGCTCGATCCCGTCGTCGTGACCAAGGCGAACCTCAAGGAGGTCTTCGCCAACGATCCGGAGCGGATGAAGCTGATCGAAGAGAACAGCTGATCTCCGAACAACGGGAGGGGCGCCAAGCGAGGCGCCCCTCCCGTTGTGTGCGTCGTGATGGGAATCAGGTGGTGCGCACGCCGAGCGTCAGCATGACGTTGGCGTACAGGCGCTGGTCGGCCGACTGGATGAACACGGTCACGTCAGGGCGCTTTGCCACCTCATAGAACTCCCACCGCTTGATCTCTGTGAACGGCACGCCATTCATGGTCTCGCGGTACTCGTCGTGAGCGGGAATGGTCTCAGGGCGCTCCACGCCGACGGCGTCGTCGGCCGGGACCATGATGCAGACCTCCTCGACTGGGATCGTCTCCTTCACCACGTCGAGGATTTGGCTCACCGTGAGCAGGCCGGGGGCGAGGTTGAGGTAGATCCGCTCGGCAGACGGGTTGACCCCGTTCATGGACGGGTAGTTCCCGTCGCCGATGAGGACCCTACCCCCGTGACCAGCCCTGCCGAGGGCGCCGAGCAGTTGTGGGTGGAGCATGGGGCCGTAGAGCACGGTTGTTCCTTTCAGGTGGATTCTCTGACGATGAGGCTCGGGGCGACGACGGCGGTCGTTGCCTTCTCCCCCGCGAGCATCAGCTTCAAGGCGTCGACGGCGAGCTCGCCGACCCGGGTGAAGTCCTGTCGGACGGTGGTCAGCGCCGGGAACAGGGCATCGGCTCCGGCCATGTCGTCGAAGCCGACGACGCGGACCTGGCCAGGGATGGACACCCCACGGCGCTGCAGCGCGCCCAGGCAGCCGAGTGCCAGCTGGTCGTTGGCGGCGAACACGCCGTCGAAGTCGCCGTCCGGCAGCGCGCTCATCAGTTCGGTCGCGGCGGAGGCATCCCAGGACCTGGCGTGGAGCACGCGCTCGGTGAGCCCGGCCTCCGCGCACACCTCGCGGTATCCCTCGAGACGCAGGTAGGCGTCCATCCAGTCGAGCGGTCCCGCGATGTGCACGATGTCGCGGGACCCGCGTTCGATGAGGTGGCGCACGGCCTGTCGCGCACCCTCCTTGTGGTCCATCGCGACGCCCACGGAGGTGCCGGGCAGCTCGTGCACGCGCCCGACGATGACCGTCGGCACCGTCGAAGCGATCTCGTCGACCCAGGAAGGTGGCTCGGCACGGCCGCCGAGGATGATGATGCCGTCGGCGCTGAGCGGCACGAGGTGCCGCGGATCGGGGGTGTCGGTCAGGCCGAAGGGCACGACCGTGGTGGAGATGTGCAGGTCGAGCGCTGCCAACTGCTGGCAGATCGCGACGAAGGTGGCCGCGTGGCCGTGGAAGAGCGGGACCGCGTCGATCACGTGGACGGCGCCGGTGCGGTGCGCCGAGAGCGAGCGTGCCGCGAGGTTCGGCTGGTAGTTCAGCCGCTGGATGGCCTCCATCACGCGTTGTTTCGTCGTCTCGGCGACGACGTCGACCCCGCGCACGACGCGCGAGACGGTCTGGATGCTGACCCCGGAGGCCTCCGCGATGTCGCGCAGGTTCGCGCGGCGCAGGTTCGGCTTCACGACGCGGGCCTGTACTCGACGGTGTGCGCCGTGGCGCCGATCACGTCGTTGCGCTCTGCCGGGTCGAGGTGGCCCGTGATCTCGAGCTGGGCGAGCACCGAGCCGAGCGCGGACGCCTCGTTGGGGCCGGCGATCACCGGGATGCCGAGCGCATCGGCGGTGAGTTGGCACAGCAGGGCGTTGCGCGACCCGCCTCCCATGAGGTTCAGCTGCGTGGCTGGCGCGCCCGTGAGCGCCGTGAGGTCTTCGATGCCGCGCTTGTAGCGGGCGGCGAGGGATTCGAGCACGAGACGGACGATATCGCCCTGCGAGAGCGCTGCCGCATCGACGCCCTCGGCCGCGACGGCATCCCTGACCCGGTCGACCATGCCCTCCGGCAGCGCGAACTGCGGCTCGTCGGGGTTGAAGGTGACGCCGAGCGACGGCGCCGCTTCGGCCATGCGGATCAGTTCGACGATGTCGTGGCTCTGGCCTGCCTCGCGCCACTGGCGCTGGCACTCCTGCAGGATCCACAGGCCGGTGATGTTGAACAGGGGCCGCAGACCCGAATCGCCCCGAGCCTCGTTGGTCAGCCCCAGCTCATAGGCCGCGCGGCTGAGCAGCGGCTCGTCGCGCAGCACCCCGAGCACCGACCAGGAGCCGCAGCTGAGGAAGTACGACTCCTGGGTCACGTCACGCTGGAGGGCGTGGACGGCGCAGGCCGTGTCGTGGGCGCCTGCACGCACCACCGTCAGGTGTTCGAGGCCCTCGACGGTGCACGGCCCGACGACGCTGTGCTCGGGCGAGACGTCACCGAACCAGTCGCGTGGGATGCCGAGCGCCTCGAAGACCTCGTCGTTGAACTCGTTGGCCCCGGGCGCACACAGCCCGGATGAGGAGGCGTGCGAACGGGACCAGCCGACCTGGCCGGAGAGCAGGTAGGTGAAGTAGTCAGGAAGCAGGAGCACGTGCGCGGTGTCGGCCGCGGCGCCCGGCTCCTCATGCAGGTAGGCGAACAGCTGGTTCGCGGTGTTGATCGTGGCGGGCGCGATGCCTGTGGCGGCCCAGGCGGCCTCGTCGCTGAGGCGCGAGCGGAAGGCGGTGTGGGTGCGGATGGTGCGCTCGTCGCGGTAGGCGCGTCCGGGCACGACCGGCTTGAAGTCGTCGTCGAGGCAGACGGAGTCAACGCCCCACGTGTCGACCGAGACGCTCACCGCGTGCGGGAAGCGGGAGAAGGCCTCACGCAGGCCTGCCACGACCTCGCTCCAGATGAAGTCCAGGTCCCAGGTGAGGTAGCCGTCGACGAACCTGGCCTGGTGCGGGAAACGCCGCACCTCCACCTCGTCGATCCGGCCGTCGATCAGCGTTCCTGCGACGATCCGTCCGGAGGACGAGCCGAGGTCGACGGCCAACGCGGTCACGTGGTTCACGGGATGCTCCTGGGATGGTTCCTGGTCGGGAGGGTGCCGGTTGCGGGTCAGCTGTACAGCGGGCCGTAGGTCGCGCAGGCGCGGAAGTCCGCACCCTCGAGATCCTGCGTGCCGAACGCCGACCAGACCTTCGGGCGGAAGATCTGCTCAGCGGGGACGTTGTGCATGTTGACCGGGATGCGCAGCATCGAGGCGAGCGTGATCAGCTTGGCGCCGATGTGGCCGTAGGCGATCGCTCCGTGGTTGGCGCCCCACTGGTTCATCACCTCGTAGACGCTGGTGAAGGCGCCCTCGCCCGTGAGGTTCGGCACGAACCAGGTGGTGGGCCATGCGCGGTCGGTGCGGACCTCGATCGCCGTGGCCACCTCGTCTGGCAGCTCGACGGTGTAGCCCTCGGCGATCTGGAGCACCGGGCCGAGTCCGTCGACCAGGTTGATCCGCGACATCGTCACGGGCACCTCTCCAGCGGAGCGGAAGTGGGTCGAGAAGCCGCCGCCACGGAAGTAGCCGACGTTCGCGGGGTGGAACTCGGTCGCCTCGAGCATCGCCGAGACGTCCTCGTCGGTCAGCTCCCACCAGTGTTTGATCACGTTCTCGCCGTCCTTGACGGCCGCGAAGGTGCCGTCAAGGGTGGTCGAGCCCGAGTTGCGCAGGTCGATGACGCCTCCGGCGGCCCTGCCCTCCAGCTTGTGGCCGGTGACCCGCTCGACCGCGTCGGGGCTCCAGTAGGTGCGCACATCGGAGAAGAGCTGGGCCTGGTTGGTCAGCAGGTGGTTGAAGAGCATCGAGGCGCCGTTGAGCGCGTCGTTCTCGGTCGCCATGATGTAGGGCGCACGCGTGCCGTTCCAGTCGAACTGCGTGTTCAGGATGGTCTCCATCACGTCGCCGTTGGGCATGCCGTCGGTCCACTGACGCTGGCCCTGGAAGCCGGCCGCGATCGCTCCGTGACCGAGTGCCTCCTCGCCGAAGCCGAGCTCGTCGAGGCGGGGGTTGCCCACCATCAGGTCGCGGGCGATCAGCGTCATCTTGGTGCAGTACTCCCACCAGCCCTCGTACTGGTCGGGCATCTGCTGGTCGGCGTCGTTGAAGTCCTCGCCCTGCTTGAAGTTCTCCCGGATCCAGGCGTAGGCCTTGTCGTACTCCTCCGGGTCGAAGATGTTCTCGCGCACGCGACGGTCGAACTCCGACATGTCGATGTACTCGTTGCGCATGCCGAGGTACTTGCTCCAGAACTCGTCCTTGACGACCGAGCCGGCGATACCCATGGACACGCCGCCCATGGCCAGGTAGGAGCGGCCGCGCATCTGGGCGACGGCGAGGCCGGCGCTGGCGTAGTCGAGCAGTCGGGCCCGGACGGCGTCGGGGATGGTCTCGTCGTCGGCGTCCTGGACGTCCTCGCCGTAGATGCCGAACGCGGGGATGCCGAGCTGGGCGTGGCCCGCGAGCGCGGCTGCGAGGTAGACGGCGCCAGGACGCTCGGAGCCGTTGAAGCCCCAGATCGCGTGCGGCATGTTGCGGTCCATGTCGATGGTCTCGGTGCCGTAGCACCAGCAGGGGGTGACCGACAGCGTGAGACCGACGTTCTCGGCGCGGAACTTCGTCGCCGTCGCCTGGGCCTCCGCGACGCCACCGATGGTGGTGTCGGCGATGACCACCTGGACGGGGCTGCCGTCCGGGTAGCGAAGCTCAGCCTCGTACAGGGCCGCGACGCGCTTGGCCATGTTCATCGTCTGGTCTTCGAGGCTCTCACGAACACCCCGACGTCGACCGTCGATGATGGGACGGACGCCGATCTTGGGATAGTTGGTCACGAATCGCACCTTCTCTGCGGGTTTGCGTGGTTGGTTTTGCGGTGTCCGGCCAGTGGTCTCGGGCGCGGCGGGCCGGGCAGCCGCCGCGTCGGATGTCCCTGTTGTCGAGCGTAGGGATGGAAGAGGAGGGGTGGGCCCGAAGGCCCACCCACTCGCATCATTCGTACAGGTTCGCGGCGATCTCGGGATCGTCGATGTTGTTCTTGTCGTACCAGGCGAAGCCGGAGTCGGTGACCTTCGGCAGCTCCTGGCCGTCGATGGCCTTGATGGCCGACACGACGGTCTCGTAGCCCATCTTCACGGGAGCCTGGGTGATGGCGCCGGCCATCTGAGCGTTGCGGATCGCGTCGAGCTGGGTCTTGCCGGAGTCGAAACCGACGACCGTGATGCCTTCCTTGCCGGACTCGATGGCGCCCTGGACGGCGCCGGTGGCTGCGGCCTCGTTGGAGCCGTAGACGCCGACGATGTCGGGGTTGGCCTGGATCATGGCCTTGGCGGTGTTGGCTGCGAGGCCGACCTCTCCGGCGTACTGCGGGTCGAGGACCTTGACGTCGGGTGCGTTGTCCTTCATCCAGTCCTGGAAGCCCTCGCAGCGCTGCTTGCCGGTCTGCGACGTCTGGTCGTGGCAGACGAGGCCAACGGTGCCCTTGTTGCCGACGAGCTCGGCCATGTGCTTGGCCGCCTCCTCGGCTGCCGCGTAGTTGTCGGTCTGGACCGTGGTGAGCGGCAGGTCGGAGTCGACGCCCGAGTCGAAGGCGATCATCGGGATGTTGGCTGCCTCGATCTGCGAGAGAACGTCGGCGGCCGCGCCGGTGTCGAGGGCGGCGAACCCGATCGCGGCGGGCTTGGAGTCGAGCGCGGTCTTCAGCTGGTCGAGCTGCTGGGTGACCTTTGTCTCGTCGTCGGGGCCGACGAACTGGATCTTGTAGTTGTACTCCTTGCCTGCCTGCTCGGCGCCTTCCTTGACCGCCTGCCAGAAGCGGTGCTGGAAGCCCTTGGAGACGAGGTAGATCGTCTGGGTGCCGTCACCCTTGGGGACCTCGCCCGAGCCCTCGGCGGGAGCAGACTCGGAGGCGGCCGGGGACTCGGCGGGGGTGCTGGCCGCGGCCGACGTCGCGGCGTCGGTCGTCGGGGCGGGGGACGTGCCGGAGGTGGAGGTGGAGCAGGCGGTGAGGCCGAGCATGAGCACGGCGGACGCTGCGATGGTTGAGCGCAGGATGCGCATGGGCGGTTTCCTTTCGGTCGCAGGGGACGTCCTTTTGTCCCCTCACAACGGTGTTGGTCTATTCAGTTGTCGCCTGGCCGTTGCGGCTAGACGGCGGTGGCGCGCTTGCGGCGCACGATGTCCACGAACACCGCGATCAGGACGACGATGCCGGTGACGACCAGCTGCCATTCCTGGGCGATGCCCATCATCTGGAGGCCCTTCTTGAGGGTCTCCATGATCAGGGCGCCGACGACGGTGCCGACGATGTTGGCCCGGCCGCCCGCGAGGGAGGTGCCGCCGATGACGACGGCGGCGATGACGTTGAGCTCGAAGCCGACGCCCTCAGCGGGCTGGACGAAGCCGAAGCGGCCGGAGTAGAGGATGGCGCCGAAGGCGACGAAGATGCCTGCCGTCACGTAGACGAGCGTCTTCCAGAGCTTCACGTTGACGCCCGAGAGGCGGGTGGCCTCCTCGTTGGAGCCGATGGCGAGCGCGTAGCGGCCGAGCAGCGTCTTGTTCAGCAGCACCCAGGCGACGACCGCGAGGAGGGCGAAGATCAGGATGGCGTTGGCGACGCCGGGGATGATCTGGCCGGAGGCGATGAACTTGTAGTCGGGGTTGGCGATGGTGATCGACGAGGCCCCGGAGATGATCAGGGCGAGGCCGCGGGCGACCATCATCATGGCGAGGGTCGCGATGAACGGCGGGAGGCCGAGCACCGAGATGTTGAGGCCGTTGACCAGGCCCATCAGGGCGCCGAAGGCGATCACGAGCGGCAGGCCGATGGCCGTCGGCAGGTTCATCCAGTCGCCCGCGAGGAACACGCCCGCCATCACGGCGACCAGCGTCATGCCGGTGCCGGAGGACAGGTCGATGCCGCCGGTGGCGATCACGAACGTGGCGCCGAGCGCCATCACGCCGATGTAGGCCGACTGCTGCACGATGTCGAGCGCGATGCTCGGCTGGGCGAAGTTCGGCGCGGCGATCATGAAGAAGATGTAGATCGCGATCAGGGCCGCGAAGACGAAGACCTGCTGCAGCGAGGAGCGCAGGAGGTTGCCGAAGTTGAAGCCACCGCCCGGGCCCTTGGGGGCGGGCGTCGCGGCCGGGGTCTCCGGCGAGGCAGGCAGGTCAGGCTTGGGTGCGGTGCTGGTGCTCACGCTGCGGTTCCTTTCAACTGGGCCTTGCCGACGGTGGCGAGCTCCATGATGTTTTCCTGGGTGGCGTCCTCGTTGTCGAGGAAGCCGGTGATGTGGCCGTGCGCCATGACGGCGATGCGGTGCGAGACGCGCAGCACCTCGGGCAGCTCGGACGAGATGACGATGATCGCCTTTCCCTGCTGGGAGAGGGCCTCGATCAGCTCGTAGATCTCCTCCTTGGCGCCCACGTCGATGCCTCGAGTGGGTTCGTCGAAGATGAGGATGTCGCAGTTGCGCACCAGCCATTTGGCGATCACGACCTTCTGCTGGTTGCCTCCGGAGAGCTTGCCGAGCAACTGGTTGACGCTCGGCGTCTTGACCCGCAGCTTCTCGGAGAACTCCGCGCCGACTGTCCTGATCTTGCCGTCGAGGATGAACCCGCCGATGTTGAAGTCGCGCATCGCGGCCATCACGGTGTTTGCCTTGATGTCCTGGTCGAGCAGGATGCCGTACTGCTTGCGGTCCTCGGAGAGGTAGCCGATGCCCGCGCGAACGGCGTCTGCCGCACCGCGCACGTTGATCTTGCGGCCGTGCACGTGGATGTCGCCCGACTGGCGCGGGTCGGCGCCGAAGACGCAGCGCGCAACCTCGGTGCGGCCGGCGCCCATCAGGCCTGCGAAGCCGAGCACCTCCCCCTTGCGGACCTCGAAGTTGATGTCGGTGAGCAGCTTCTTGGTGCTGAGGTTCTCCACCTTCAGCGCCACCTCGTCGCTCTCGACGACCGTGCGGGGACGCGCGTCGCCCGAGACCTCGCGGCCGACCATCATCGAGATGATCTCGCGCATCTCGGTCTCCTCGGTGACGACGGTGCCGATGTAGCGCCCGTCGCGCAGGACGGAGACCCGGTCTGTGATCTCCTCGATCTCCGGCATGCGGTGCGAGATGTAGATCAGGCCGGTCTCGGGGGTGATGAAGTCGCGGATCATGCCGAAGAGGGCATCGGTCTCGGCGAGGGTCAGTGCCGCGGTCGGTTCGTCCATGACGAGGATCCGCGATTCGTAGGAGAGGGCCCGGGCGATCTCGACCATCTGCTGGCGGGCGACCGAGAGGTCACGGATGTAGGACCGCGGATTGAGGTGCATGCCGAGGCGGTCGAACAGGTCGCCGGCCTCCTTGTTCAGGAACTTGTCGTTGACGAGGCCTGCGCGGTGGCTGCCCTTGCGGCCAAGGTAGAGGTTCTGCGCGACCGTCAGGTCGGGAACCATGTTGAGTTCCTGGTGGATGATGCTGAGGCCGAGGTCGCGGGCGTGGTTGACGTCGCGCACCTCCACCTGCTGACCCTGCAACCAGATCTCCGCCCCGGGGTCGGGGGTGTAGATGCCGGTGAGGACCTTCATCAACGTCGACTTGCCCGCGCCGTTCTCGCCGCAGAGGCCGAGCACCTCTCCGGCGTTGAGGTCCAGGTTCACCCCCTGGAGCGCCTTCACGCCTGGGAACGTCTTGCTCACGTTCCTCAGCTCAAGCAGTTTTGTCACTCGTACTCCTTCGTACCTTGTCCGTCCATGGGCTTCCGTGTCCATGAACGACGACGATGTTAACGCTAGCACTGAAGCGCCGAACAGCAAATCCCCGTTACCGAATCGTGACGCTCGCTCGCCCCCTTCCCACCGCGGAGCCGGGCGTGACTTCGCACTGTTCCACGGGTGAACACAGGCCGCGACGGGCTCGCTCAGCCGTGTATGTTTACGCCGGATGGGGGGAAGGGGAAGGAGAGCCCGGATTGCTCATCGGTAGGCAGCGCCAGCTGGCAGATCTCGTCGCCATGGGCGCCGATGTCAGCAATGGCGCGAAAGTCGCCTGGCTGGTCGGCCCTGAAGGGGTCGGAAAGTCGACCCTCGCGCGGGTCGCGTCAGAGAAGAGCCAGGCCCCCGTCCACCGGCTCGACGTGTATCCCGAGGACCACCGCACGCCCCTCGCCGCCGCCGAGGAACTGGCCGCGACGCTCGGCGTCGAGCTCGGCGATGACCCGGCGAAGGACCTGCTGTCCGCCATCGAGGCAGCCGCGCCGACGACGTTGATCATCGAGGATGCGCAGTGGATGGACGAGGCGTCCCAGCTCGCCATCTGGCAGATCGTGCGTCGGTTCCGTCGGCTGCCCGTCTTCCTCATCGTGACCAGCACCGAGACGACCGGGACCTTCCTCGACGGGCTCTCCCTGCTGCTGCGTTCGCCCGAGCGTGGCCGCGTGTTCAACGTCGGCCCCTTCAGCGACGCCGAACTGGCCGCCTTCCTGAAGGAGGAGTTGGGGATCCCCGTGGAGGGCGACACCCTCGCCCGGGTCCAGGAGGTCACCGGAGGAAACCCCGCCCTGCTCGTCTCACTGATCGACCAACTGCGCCTCGTCGGGCCGAGCACCGGCATCCGCGGTGTGCTCGGCACCCTCATCCAGCGCACCCGCGGCAGCGGGCTGCTGCGCCAGCACGTCACCTCCGTGCTCGCCGACGCGACGCCGTCCCTTCGTGGGGCGCTGATCGCGCTCGCCCAGGCGGGTGAACTTCGGGCCGACCAGCTCTCCGACGTACTACGCGCCCGGGACCTTCCCGAGATCGGCACCGAGTCGCTCCTCTCGACCGGCCTGGTCGAGCGCGCAGGGGGCGACGCCGTCCATCTGCGGCACCGGCTCTCCTCACGGGAGATCCTCGAGCATGCGGCCTGGGACGAGACCCGCAGCAGTCACGCCGCCCTCGCCGACTCCCTGACCGGCCTCGAGGCGCTGACCCATCAGGTCGCGGCGGCCGACCCGTCGACTGCGCGACCGTGTTCCAGGAGGTCGTCGCGAGACTCGTCGACGCCTACCGGGTCCATGATCTGGCCCTCGCCTTCCGCTGGGCCACCCAGGCAGCACGGCTCGACCCGACGATGATGGTTGAGGTGGTTCTCGCGGCGCTGCGCGCAGGCAGACCGAACCGGCTGCTCGACGTCGCGGACGAGATCACCAACATGGCCCCGTCGGTCACCCGCACCTGCTCACTGGCCCTGCTGGGTTCGGAGGGCAAGACGCCTGAGGCCGCGGCGGAGCAGCTCAACCGGATCGACCCCGAGACGGTCGTCGACCCCCGCGAGCTGATCGTCCTGACCCAGGCCTGTGCTCACGTCGCGATCCAGGGCCTGCTCGCCGTCACCCCGGAGTTGGGCGCGCGCTTCACCCGGCTGATCCCGCTCCTGACCCGCAGGTCCGAGGAACTCGCCACCGCTTCCCCCGATCTCTCCGCGGAGCTGGCCACCAACGCCTTCCTGCTCGAGGTGATGCTCGTGACGGGCCTCAACGACGAGATCCCCGCGCGGGAGCGAATCGCCTCGCTGCTCGGGATCAAGAAGAGGATCGCTGACGACCCGCGCACCTCGCTGCTGATGCCGATGGTCCGCTCCGTCCTCGGGCTGCTGTACTTCGTGCTCGGCGAGCTCAGCCAGGCCAGGCAGGAGCTGGACGCCATCTCCGTGGTCGACCTGCCGGTCGTCCGGATCCAGGCGGAACTCTCGCTCTCCCAGATCGCCTTCCTCGACTGCGACTGGGACAGGGCGCACCAGGTCGCAGATGTCCAGCTCGCCTCGACGCTCGACTCACTCCAGTCGACGATGTGGCAGCCGGCCTTCGCGATCGCGGCCCTCGTCCCCGCTGTGCGCGGCGAGCGGCTCATCGTGCGCGAGTACCTCAGCTGGCAGGAGACGGTCGGGGTCTCGTCGGTGGCCGACGCGACGCAGAAACTGACCCGCGTGTGGACTGATGTCGCGGCCGGCACCAACGAGGCCGACGTGGCCAACTCGCTCGACCTCGTCTGGAACTCCGGCAACGTCTCCTACACCGGATCGTTCCTGACGGCCGTGCTGCGGATCCGGGCGCATCTCGCGGCGGGCAACCTCGGCTCGGCACAGGCCGCCTTCGCGGCCATCGACGACGAGCCGTACGAGGAGACCGCGAAGCGTTACGTGCGCGCGCACGCTGAGGGCCTGCTCGCCGCCCGTGCCGGGGAGCCGTTCGACGAGCACTTCACCGAGGCGGCCTGGCTGCTGCGTCAACACGGCGAGGCCAACCCCGGCGCGACGCTGCGGCTGTACGGCATCGTGCTTGCCGAGGACTGGGCCCGCGCCGCGGCCGACACAGGGATCGAGCTCGCCGGAGGCGGCCTCGAGCTGCTCCAGGAGGGCGTCGCCCTGCTCAACGCCAACGGCGCCCCGGCCTGGCGCGACCGGCTGGCCGCCTTCGACCACACGGCGCTGACCCAGGACGAGTTCATCGACGAGTCGTCGGTGACGGTCAGGCTGGCCGAGCTGACGTCGCGCGAGCGTGAGGTCGCCCTCCTCGTCGCGGAGGGCCTGACCAACCGCGAGATAGCCACCCGCCTGTTCGTCACGGTACGCACGGCGGAGTATCACGTGCACAACGCGCTGACGAAGATGAACATGACCTCACGCAGTCAACTGCAGGAGGCCATGGCCGCGTCCTAGGGCGCGAGGGCCACGACGAGGGTGTCGTCAGCGACGACCTGCACCGGCCCCTCACGTCCGGCGACGGTCAAGGTGTAGACGAGCGTGTAGCGCAGCGCGTGCGAGTCGACCTCGACCGCGTTGACCAGCACGGCGGCGCTCGCGGTTGATGGCGACACGACGACGGGGGCTCCGGCCAGGACCGGCTGGGTGATGCTCACCGCTGGGACCGCCACCCATCCGGCATCCGGTCAGCCGTTCGACCTGCACCTGGATGGCCGTGAGGCTCACCTCGTCGGCTCCCTCCGCTGACAGGTTGAGCGTGACCGGCTTGACCGAGGGTGCCGTCCAGTCGCGCTTGTCGCGCGTCGTCCAGTAGTCGGCCGTGACCACGAGGCCACCCGCGGTGAACTGGTGTCGGACCGCGCCGTCGGCCAGGTCGTCGACCACCATGGGCGGGGCGGAGGGCTCCTCCGACGGCTCGGTCGACGGTTGCGGCTCGGGCACCTTGGCTGGCGTCTGCTCCTCGGACATCGAGGCACAGCTGCTGCGGCCGAAGCAGTGGGCACCTCGGCCGCATTCGCCGCCTCCCAGGGCGGCGCCGAGCACCCGCTCACCACGAGGCAAGCCGTGACACTGGCCATGATCAGTCCTCTTCGCACGTCGTCGCCTTCCAGGGTCGCTGTCGCAACGAAGCCTCCCCTCAGAAGGGGCCCCCGGCAACCCCAGGAAAACGGGCCTGGTACGGGGCGCGGAAAACCCGGTACTACGGGGCCCGAAACTGGTGGTCTGCACGCTGGTGTCCGGCCGTGCGGGCGGTCAGGATTGAATCGTCAAGGAAACGCATCCAGGGGGGACATGAGCGTGATCGAGTTGGCCGACGAGGAGGTCGACGCCTTCACGGCATCGGCGACGACCGGTGCTGAGGTGGAGGTGTTCGCCGGGGCCTACGTTCCGGAACAGCCGGAGCGCCCGCGGGTCGGCTGCGTGGTTCCCGCCTGCAACGAGGAAGCCTCGATCGAGTCCGTGCTCCAAAGCGCTGCTGAACCAGACCCGGATCCCCGATGTGATCCACGTCATCATCAACAACACCACCGACGACACCTTCTGGGTGGCCCGCGAACTGGCCGGCCGCCACGAGCGGAACTACCGCGACGAAAAGATGGTCTGCGACATCCGCGTGCACGACGTCGGTCGGCTCCCCGAACGGAAGGTCGGTGCGCTCAACATCGGCTTCAAGCTCGTGGAGGACTGCGACTATCTGCTCGGCGTCGACGGTGACACCGTGCTTGCCCGGGATGCGGTGGCCAACCTCCTGGCGGAGATCAGCTCCGACTCGCGCATCGGCGGCATCAGCGCCATCTACTCGATCGACTACGCCGAGGGACGCAACGGCGGCGAGAAGTTCCTCATCGCCGGGCAGCGTCAGCAGTTCGCCAGTTTCAACCTGCAGAACCTCCTGCGCGGACGCAACATGGCCGTGCTCGGCGGTCAGTGCTCGATCTTCTCCGTCGCCGCGCTGAAGACGGTGCGTGACGCACACCGTCAACACGGGCCGTGGGGCTCCGACTCCGAGGTCGAGGACTCGCTGCTCTCGCTGCAACTGAAGCGGTGCGGCTTCTCGACGAAGATCTCCGCGAGCGCCCGGGCCGAGGTCGGCCCCATGGTCACGCTGAAGTCGCTGGACGCCCAGCAGGTGAAGTGGAACTACGGCGCGATCGACCTCATGTGGCCCGGGCAGTGGGGAGACACCTCCGGCCAGCCGTTCCACCCGAACCTGCGGCTCCGCTGGCTCGAGAACTGGTCGATGCTGTTCAACCTCCTCGTGCGGATCGGCTTCGTGCTTCTTCTTGCCGCATCGATGAGCATCGGCGCGCTTCTCGCCTTGGTGACTGCTGCCACCGCTGGTCGCGATCGCGCTCAACGTGCGCACCGCCCTTTCGATGCACGACCGGACGGCGAAGGACATCGCGTTCGCGCTGCTCTTCCTGCCCGGCGAGCTGTACACTGTGGCTCAAACTCGGCCACTTCCTCCGGTCCTGGGCGAAGTTCCTCGGTCGTCGCGACGTCGACAACTGGGGCGCCCAGGCCGCAGCGGAGGGAGGAAAGGGCGACAACGCCTTCGTCCAGCCGCTCGCCTATCTCGCGGTGACCTTCACCGTGCTGGTGCTCACCTGGCTGGCGCTTCCGCTGCTGGTCAAGGAGATCGCCTTGTGTTCGCCTGGCCCGCGCTCGCGGTCCTCGCGGCAATCCAGACCGTCGCGATGGCCGTGCGGCTGACGCGTCGACACCGCGGGTTCCGCGTCTAGCCAGACGACCACTTCTTGGGGGGATGACCGGGGGACGAGAGATCGTCCTCCGGTCATTTCATGTCCCCGGCCGCCCAGGATGCGCATCTGGTGTGGGCAGACACTCAACGGACACGCCGTCGAACTCGTTGCGACCGCCCGTGGGATTGGCACACAACTGACACACGTCGCAGCTAGGTTGAGTCAGTCCACGCTAGAGGAAGGCCAAAGATGGCAACATCCAGACGTTTCCGGCGCGGGGCTGTGGCGGCTGTCGCCGCAGCCCTCGTCCTGACACCAGGCACCGCATTCGGCGCCCCCGGTGACGGTGACCGGGTCACGATCCCGAACAAGAAGGAAATCGCCCGCGAGGTGACGGCAGGCTTCGTCAACACCACCAAGTGGTTCGTCGAGCTCGAAGGGGAGCCGACCTCCACCGGTGGCAACCGGGCCAAGATCGACCGCGGGCACAAGCAGCTCGAGGCCGACGCGAAGCGCGAGGGAGCCACCGTCACGCGCAAGTTCGACTCGCTGTTCAACGGCGCCACCGTCGAAGCTGACGCCGACACCGCCCAGGCGCTCGCAGAACTGCCCGAGGTCAAGGCGATCTTCCCGGTCATCCCGGTCGCGGTCCCCGAGTCCCAGAACTCCGACCCCGCCATGTTCACGGCGGGCACCATGACCGGCGTCGACATCGCCCGCGGCGAGCTTGGCCTGACCGGTGAGGGCATCAAGGTCGGCGTCATCGACAGCGGCATCGACTACGACCACCCCGACTTCGGAGGCAGCGGCAAGAACGGGACGACGACCTTCCCGACCGCGCGCGTCGCCTACGGCTACGACTTCGTCGGTGACGCGTACAACGCCGACCCCAACGACGCGAACTTCAACCCGGTGCCCAAGCCGGATGCGATGCCTGACGACTGCCAGGGTCACGGCACCCACGTGGCCGGCATCGTCGGCGGCAACGGCAAGATCACCGGCGTCGCTCCCGACGTCACGCTGGGCGCCTACCGCGTCTTCGGCTGCGACGGCTCGACCGACACCGACATCATCCTCGCCGCCCTCGAGCGCGCGGAGGCCGATGGCATGGACGTCGTCAACATGAGCCTCGGCGCTGCGTTCGAGTCGTGGCAGGAGTACCCGACCGGCACCGCCTCCGACCGCCTCGTCCGCAACGGCATCGTCGTGGTCAACGCGGCGGGCAATGAGGGCGACTACTTCACCCAGGCCGTCGGCGCCCCGGGCGTCGCGCGCGATGCCATCGGCGTCGCCTCCTACGACAACGTCTCGGTCCGCATGAGCGAGATGCTGTTCACGCCCGCGACCGGGGAGCCGATCTCGGCCGGCTACCTGACGTCGACGGGCTCGCCCGACATCACCGACGCCATCAACGGCACCGCGGTGTCGGCCATGACCGATCCGTTCGGCTGCACGGCCGGCGGCGACGTCACCGGCAAGATCGCGATCGTCTCGCGCGGCACCTGCTCCTTCCACGAGAAGGCCGTCGCTGCGCAGGCGTCCGGCGCGAAGGCGCTCGTCATCTACAACAACGTCCCCGGATTCATCAACGCAACCGTCGAGGGCGCAACTCAGATCACCATCCCCGTCGTGACCATCGGACAGAGCGAAGGAGCGGCCATCGTGGCGGCCCTTCCCGGCGGAATCACCGGCGCCCTGACCGGCGAAGAGGTCCAGACCCCCAACCCGCTCGGCGGCAGGATCTCCGACTTCTCGTCCTGGGGTCTCTCGGCAGACCTGACGCTGAAGCCCGACCTGGGCGCCCCCGGCGGCTCGATCTACTCGACCTACCCGCTCGAGAAGGGCGGCCACCTCAGCAACTCCGGCACCTCGATGGCCGCACCGCACGTGGCCGGAGCCGTGGCGCTGATGCTGCAGGAGAACCCTGACCTCACGCCGGCAGAGGTGCTCACGCGGCTGCAGAACACCGCTGCGCCGAGCCTCAACCCCGAGCGGCTCGCTCTGCAGCAGCCGAGCGAACGGCTCGATGCGGCGCACCGCCAGGGCGCGGGTCTGATCCAGGTAGACAAGGCGATCCTCGCCGACTCGCTGGTGACCCCCTCAAAGATCTCCGCGGGCGAGTCCGCCGACGGGCCGTTCACGCAGAAGCTGACCATCAGCAACGCCACCGGAGAGGCCGTCACCTGGACGCTCTCGCACGAGGATGCTCTGTCGACCTACAACGACTCCGCGACGCTGCAGAACTACGGTGAGCTCGTGTTCGAGGAGTCGAGGGTCACCTTCTCGGCGCCCACCGTCACGGTCCCCGCCGGCGGAACGGCGACTGTGGACGTCACCGTCCAGCCCGCAGCCGACTCGCTCGAGGGAACACAGTACAGCGGCTTCGTCGTGCTGACCGACTCCGAGGGCACCACCGTCGACGTCCCGTTCGCGGGCATGACGGGCGACTACGGCAACATGAAGCTGTTCGCCTCCGCCTTCCCCCTCTCGGCCGACGAGAGCCTGCCCATCCCGGCCCTCGCCGTGATCAACGAGTGCGACGCCTGGGAGGAACAGCAGTGCGTCGACAGCTCGGTCGACTTCGACCTGGCCAAGAACATGCAGGTCTACAAGGGCAACGGCGACAATCCGAGCGTCCTCCTGCACCTGGCGTACCCGGTCAGGTCGCTGAAGCTCGAGGCCATCCCCGTCAAGGCAGGCAAGCCGGTCGAGTCGGGTGCCCGCGAGGTCTTCACGATGGACTACAAGGGCCGCACCGCTGACCTCGACCTGTACTCGTGGGACGGTCGTCTGAAGAACGACAAGGGCCTCATGGCGGACGCCCCGGCAGGCCAGTACGTCCTGCGCTTCACGGCCGAGGAGCCTGACGGCGACGGCGGCACCCAGTCGTGGACCTCGAAGGTCTTCCAGCTGCGTGCCGCTCCCCCGCCGCCGAGCGTGAAGCCCACGCCGACCAAGCCGGTTCCGACCAAGCCGGTGCCGACCCAGAAGCCAATCGTGCCGGACGTGTACAACACGCCGGGCTACCACACGGTCAACGGGCGCAAGTGGCTGACCACCTGTGAGAAGTACTCGCAGACCACCCGCTGCCGCACCCAGATCTGGGCCACCACCGTCGATGACGTCGACGGCAAGTTCGTCGTCAGCAACGGCTGGGTGTTCAACAACCTCACCTACCTGCCGGGCATGACCCGCCAGCAGTGGGGCTCGAACCCGCTCGCCAACAACACCAGCTGGACGGCGGCCGACGGACGCAAGTGGCGCACCGAGTGCGACACCGCGGCCACCGGTCGAGGCGGCTGCCGCTCCTACATCACGGCGGACGTGATCGCGGCCTCCAGGAAGGCCGATGGAACCTACGCCTACCGGTGGGAGAGGAAGGAGATCCTCAACAACATCGTGAGGTTCAAGAACTCCTGACCTGCCAGAAGACACAGAGGTGCCCGTCCCACATGGGGCGGGCACCTCTGCGCTCAGGAGACTTCGGTCCGCGTCAGCGGCGCAGGAGGTCGGCGTGGAGCGCAGGGTGATCCCACCGAAGAGGATCAACAGCCCGCTGAGGATCCCGACCAGTCCTGTCAGGCGGGGGACAATGCGCTGCGTTCGCCGGCGTTGGTTCGGACTGAGACATGGTGGCAGCTTGGGCGAGGGGCGCTTCAGGGGGTCGTCGCCACCGCCAGTCTTGGGGATGGAGACGCCCGCCGCGGGACAGACCGCGGCGGGCGGAACTCAGGCGACCGGGTCGCCGAGGACCGGGCCCTCGGTGTTCGGCTTCCAGCCGAGCGCCGGGGCGACGTGCTTGGCGAAGGACTCCAGCACGTGCAGGTTGTAGGCGACGCCGAGCTGGTTCGGCACCGTCAGCATCACCGTGTCGGCGGCCTGGACGGCCGAGTCGGCCTTGAGCTGTTCGATCAACTGGTCGGGTTCGGCGGCGTAGGTCTTGCCGAACGTCGACTGGAAGCCGTCGATGATGCCCACCTGGTCGGATCCCTCGTCGCGCCCGTCGCCGAAGTAGCGGCGGTCGATCTCGTTCGTCAGCGGGAAGATGCTCCTGCTGACCGAGACCCGCGGCGAGCCGGTGTGTCCGGCCTCGCGGTAGGCCTGCCGGAACGCCTCGATCTGCTCGGCCTGCAGCTCATGGAACGGCTGGCCGGTGGTCTCGGTGAGCAGGGTGGAGCTCATCAGGTTGAGGCCCATCCGCCCGGCCCATTCGGCCGTGCTGCGGGTGCCGCTTCCCCACCAGACGTGCTCCGGGAGCGACTCGGAGAGCGGTTCGATCGCGAGCCGGCTGCCCTGCGGCGTCATGCGCGGATCACCGTCGACGAGCTTCTGGCCGTTGATCGCCTGCCAGAAGAGGTCGAACTTGTCGCGGGCGAGATCGGCGCCCCTCGGGTCGCTTGACCCGGTGTAACCGAAGGCCTCGTAGCCGCGCAGCGCCGTCTCCGGCGATCCCCGGCTCACACCCAGCGCGAGCCTTCCGTCGGAGAGCAGGTCTAGCGCACCGGCCTCCTCGGCGAGGTAGAGGGGGTTCTCATAGCGTATATCGCGGTTGCAACACTCGTTCACGTAAGCTTGGTTGCATGGTTGAACTGGTATCGCTGAGGAAGACGAACGAGGTCGCCGCGTACGTCCGCGCCTCGATGGATCGCAAGGGCGACCGGTGGACGGTCGAGACCCAGTTGCGGAAGATCAGGGCTCTCGCCGAGGCCAAGGACTGGGAGGTCGTCGAGGTCTACGACGACAACGCTGTGTCGGCGACGAAGAAGCGCCGCGCTGGCACCCGGTGGGCCGAGATGCTGGACGACGCCCGCGCGGGCAGGTTCTCGATGGTCGTCGCCGTGGACATGGACCGCCTCCTGCGCAGCACGAAGGACCTGAACACGCTGATCGACCTCGGCCTGCGCGTCGTCACCGTGGACGGCGAGATCGACCTCTCGACGGCGGACGGCGAGTTCCGGGCGACGATGCTCGCCGCTCTCGCGCGGTTCGAGGCGCGCCGCAAGGCGGAGCGTCAGATCAGGTCGAACGAGCGCCGCCGCGCCGAGGGCATCCCGGCGTCCTCCTGGAAGGCGTTCGGCTGGACGAGGGAGGGTGAGCTGATCGAGGCGGAGGCCGACGCCGTACGGCGGGCCTTCGATGCGTTCCTCGGCGAGCCGTCGCTGTCGATCCGTCGCATCCGCGAGGACCTGAACAGCGCCGGTCATCTGACCGCGCGCGGGTCGGCGTTCTCCGTCGATGCCGTGCGGTACCTGCTGGCGAACCCGCTCTACGCTGGCTACATCAAGCACTACGCCTCGGGCGAGCTGTACCCGGTGCAGGGCGACGCGTTCCCGCCCATCGTTGGCGAGCAGACGTGGCGGGCCGCGGTGGCAAAGCTGGAGGACAACGTGCGGAGGTCGGCGAGGCAGGGCAACCAGCCGAAGTACCTCCTGTCCACGATTGGCCTGTGCGGGAAGTGCGGCGCGACGCTCGTCTCGGGGACCAACAGCCGCAAGCAGCCGACGTACCGCTGCGGCGAGCAGTTCCACCTCACCCGCCAGCGCGAGCCCGTCGATGCGATGGTCACCGAGGCGGTGCTCACCCGCCTGTCGTCGGTGGACGTGCACGACCTCGTGATGCCGCAGGAGGACGACGGGCCGGACCGCGAGGCGCTGCTCCGAGCGGAACGCTCTGGTCGAGCGCGTCAAGGAGCTGAGCCCGCTGCTGCTGGACGTGCGCCAGCCCGTCCTGGAGATCACGGAGGCGATCAGGGGCGGAAAGGCCCGCATCGACCAGATCGACGCGGAGATACTCGACCGCTCGGTGTCGGTGGCGGCGAAGCTGCTGGGGGACGTGGACGAGTCGCTCGGCACCATGGAGCGCCGGGAGGTCGTCGAGTCGAAGTGGAAGGCCTTGGACATGGACCGCCGCCGGATGCTCGTGGACGAGCTGGTAACGGTGACCATCGAACCCATCGCGCCGGGTCACGTGAAGTTCGACCCCGACCTCATTCGAATAGAGCCGCGTCGCGACTGACACGCGAGTCGACTCGTCAGTGGACTGGTGAGTCGAGTCATGGGAGAATGGTTGCAGACAAGAAGATCCCACCGGGGCCGCGACTTAGAAGCGCGGGTTCTACTCCCGGATGAGTAGCCGGTCAAACAGCCCAACTACCGTGGCGGGGAACCGGAAGCACACTCATGTTTGAGGACTTCCGATGTCTGTCGTTATCGACGCTCCCCGCGCCTCCGCGCTGGACCGTCCTGGGCTCGACCAGGACCTGATCCCCGTTTCGCAAGCTGATGGGCTCGATCCCGTCATCGCCGTTGCCCTCGCCGCCGGTCGTCGTGCCGGTGAGCGCCTGACCAGCACGCCGCTGACCCCGCGCCAGCGCGCCGCCGTCGCCGCCGTGATGGGTGGTGGTCGCTGATGAGCGCCAACTCCGCTGCCTTCGACCACGTGAACGGCTTCCGCTGGCGTCTGGGCGATCCCACTCTCGCCGACGCGGAAGCGCATCTCTACGACCTCGGCGTGCTCCGCTCCGTGCTGGAAGAAGCCGTCGAGATCGCCGTCGCCGACGCCCGCGCCGATGGGGTGACCTGGGCGAGGATCGGCGATGCCCTCGGCGTCACGCATCAGGCCGTCATCAAGCGCTACCGCAAGGGCGGTGCCCGATGAGCACCACCGACTGCACCAGCGCCCTCGTGTCCGCCGACCTGACCCCGCCCGGAGGGCCTGCCCTGGCACCCGCCGGAGGCGGGCTGCCCGTCGTCGTGATGACCGCCGGAAGCCGTGTTCCGCACTCCAAGAGTTTCGGGAGCTTCATTCGTTCCTACGGGCGCGGCAAGGGCTTGTCGATTGCCGCGCCATGCACCAACATGCCTGGTCAGGAGCCGGTTCCGCCCTCGCACCGCCGCGTGACCTCGCGGGATCATTTGGGGTCTCATTTGGGGGTCAATAGGGGGTCATTTAAGGCGCCGCACGCTCCTTACGATGTCGCGGGCGGTGGTCGCCGTGGCTAAGCAGGAGAACAACCCCACGAGCATCGGACTCACGCAATACCTCGATCCGTCGTACTGGACCTGGGCTGCCGAGGATGCGAACGGGGCCGCGCTGCTCCAGCAGGGGGCCGGGCCGATCCTCACCTACATCGTGCAGCGGCTCGAGGCGGTCGGCTGCGAAGTCGTCGAGGCCTACGGCATCGTGCACGACAAGGACGAGCGCGAGGTCTGGAGCGACACGGAGAAGGCACTCGTGGTCGAGCCGAAGCCGGATCACCTGCACGCGGTGATCAAGTTCGCCAGTCGTTCGAAGAGCGCGCCGCTGGATCGGCTCGCGTTCGGCATCGGCGTCGAGCCGCAGTACGTCGAGAAGCCCGGTCGCGGACGCTACGCCTTCGACAACATGCTGTCGTACCTGACGCACGTGAAGTACGCGGACAAGCACCAGTACGCCCCTTCGGAGGTCGCCACGGTGCGCGGGCCGGACTACCTCGGCATCGACGCCCTGCGCCGGGAGACGTGGCTCAAGGGCCGCGCCCACGTGAAGAAGAAGGTCGTCGCCGAGAACTTCGAGGACATGCGCGAGCGGGTGCTCCAGGGCGAGATCACGCGCGATCAGATCATGCTCACCGATGGCCTGTTCGACATCTACTCGCGGCATCAGCGGGAGATCGACGACGCACTGTCGGCCTATGGTCAGCGCCGCGCGTATCGGGCGGCAGCGAAGCTCCGCGCCGGTGATTTCTCAACGCATGTGGTGTTCGTCCACGGGGATGCCGGGATCGGCAAGACGCGGTTCGCAACGGACTTCATCATGGCGGCGATTGACGCGGCGAACGCGAACGGCGAGCGGTGGCAGGTCTACCGGGCCGCGACGGGCAACCCGCTCGATGACTGGCGCGGGGAGGAGGTTCTGCTGCTCGACGATCTGCGGGCTTCGGCGATGGATGCGAACGACTGGCTGTTGCTGCTCGATCCGTACAACGCCTCCCCGGCGAAGGCGCGTTACAAGAACAAGGGCGAGGTGGCTCCGCGACTGATCGTCATCACGGCCACCATCGAGCCGGTCGAGTTCTTCTTCTACGCCCGCCAGAAGGGCAACGTGGACGAGGCGCTGGACCAGTTCATCCGTCGCCTGGCATCGGTCGTGAAGGTGTTCCGCGCCGACGATATCAACCGCTACCTCGTGCAGCACATCGGGAAGATCGAGCCCTACGAGTGGCATCAGTGCAGCCTTCCGGCGGCCGCGCACACGCCGGGCGTCAACGGCAACTCGTACCACCAGCAGGTGGCTCCGTCGCGCGAGCTCACCTACGGTCCGGAGACCTCCGCGGAGCACGACGCCGAGAGCGCGGTTGTCGAACTGCTGAGCGGGCTCGCGGTGCGCAGCCCGGACGTGCCGCTGGCGCTGATCGGAGGTGCGGCATGAGCGCCGATCAGCACCCGCTCTTCCAGGGGATCGAAGGGGGCGGAGCCCCCTCGCAAGCAGGGCTGGAGGACACGAGCGTCAGCGATGTGTCCGACAGGCCTACTGCTTGCCACTCTGGCGTACAGGTGGAGCAGCAGGCCGACTCCCAGGTGAAAACCGGTCGGGCTGATGCGGAGGCTGTGCGGCAGAGTCACGGCGGCGCGAAGCGTCGTCGTGGGGGCCGCGCGAAGCTCGATACCGACTTCGGAGAGGCCACGCTCGCGGCGCTTCGCACTCGTGCGAAGCGGCTCGGGCTGGCTCCGGGCACGTGGGTGCGGGCCGTCGTCCGAGATGCCCTCCACGCCTCTCGGAGCGAGGAGCTGGACGCCGCCGTGGCCGCGCACCTGCTCGGCGTCGAGGCGCGCGCGCAGGTGTCGGCGGACGCGCGCGAGCTGGCCGCGCAGATCCGCCCGCTGGCGATCAACGTCAACGACCTGGACCACCGAGCACGTGCCGGTGAGGCGGTTGCGCTGTCGTCGGAGGTGCCCGAGCTGATCGAGCTGCTGCGCGAGGTCCGCGCCCTGCTCGGTGATCGGACGGCCTCGTGAGCACGACGCACTACAGCCCGAGCGCCAGCGCCGCCGACACGGAGCGCTATATCCGGGGCAAGGAGGACGAGCGTGGCGTCGCGATCACGTGCGATGTGCCGGGAGGCCCCGGCGCGTTCTCGGCGCGCGC
Source organism: Tessaracoccus flavescens (assembly GCF_001998865.1). Lineage (NCBI taxonomy): Bacteria > Bacillati > Actinomycetota > Actinomycetes > Propionibacteriales > Propionibacteriaceae > Tessaracoccus > Tessaracoccus flavescens. The sequence continues at coordinate 2,209,510 of NZ_CP019607.1, read as the reverse complement.
TCGGGCGCTCACGCAGAACACGACGCGCGAGGTCGAGGCGCTGCACTACCGCCAGTCGTTCAGCGACGAGGAGTTCGACCCGAAGAACCCCGAACACGTGCAGCGGGTGAACGACCTGGGCTACCAGCTCGCCAAGAAGATGCACCCGGATTCCGACTGCCTCGTCGTCAGTCATGTGGATGGGCGGGGAAAGAAGCCGCACAACCATATTTTGGTTCTCAATCACAACAACCGCACGGGAAAGGCGCTCTCGGACTATCGCACGTTCCACGACCGCAAGGCCGGGAATCAGAAGGGCGTGCAGTCGGCGAACGACGAGCTGATGCGCGAGCACGGGCTCTCGGTCGTGAAGCGGCTGGAGCACGCGCCGAAGGACTGGGAGCTGCGCCGCGAAGACTTCGCCGAGGGGTCGCTCGACCGCGAGATGGGCGACCGGATGAGTGCGGCGCTGGCCGATCCCCGCGCGGTGGACAAGGCCGGTCTGGTCTCGGTGATCGAGGAGCAGAACCAGCAGCTCGGTGATGACGGGGATCGGGTGCCGCGGATGCGGCTGCACAGCCCAGTCAGCAAGAAGGGCAAGCGCGCCGGTCAGGAGACCTGGACGCTCTACATCGAGGACCGCCGCGGCGAGTCCGGGCGCGCTGAGCGCCGCAAGCGCACGAGTGCGCTCTCGGCGGATTTCACACCGGAGGGCGCAGCCGCGTTCTTCGACTACCACCAGCAGCAGAAGGAGCAGGAACATGAGCGCAGCGCTCGACAGGCTGAAGCAGCAGAACGCGCACGAGCAGCCGCCGCAGCAGCTCGGCAGTCCGGCGACGATGGAGGTGTTGACCTCGATCCTCACCGCCGTCGAGGCGCAGAACGCGAGGCTCGACCGGCTGGCCGAGCAGCAGAAGAAGCTCGCGGGGTTCGTGAAGGTCATGGACGAGGAGACGACGAGGCGGCTGGAGAGGATCGCGGCCCCGGCGTCGACCTCCTCGCCCTCCAGCGACGTGTCCGCGAGGATCGCGAGTATCGAGAGCAGGCAGAACGAGATCGCGAGCACGCTCGGCGAGTTCGCGCGGAGTCTCAACGGCGAGAGCTTGAACGCCGCGTCGCGGAGCTTGGTCGCGGAGGCGCAGAAGAATCACGCGGCTACGGCCTCGGCGATTGAGGGGCTCAAGGCGCAGGCCGCAGCGAACCAGAAGCTCGTGAGCCAGGTCGGCGGAGCCGTGCAGCGGATCGAGAAGCGCACCGAGGAGCGGGTCGAGAAGGCCGTCGAGCAGGTCACCGGGGAGGCCTCGGCGACGATGACGGCAAACCTCGACGCGTCGAACGAGCGGGCCGAGCGGATCATCGCCGCCACGGCGAAGCTGGAGACCCGTCAGCTCTGGTCGGCTGCCGCCGCGATGTGCCTCGCACTCCTGCCGGTGGTCGTGGTCATCGCTGGGCTCTGGATGGGCATCGCCGGGCTCATCACGGGCGCTCAGTGGGCGCTGGACGTAAACGGGAGCGTGTGGCTCGGAATCGGGCGCTGGCTCGTGGTCGGTGTGGGCCTCGCCGGGGCCAGCTACGGGCTCTTCGCGTCCGTCCGCTGGGTCGCTGGCCTCGTGGAGACCTGGAAGGACCGCGGGCTGCCGAAGTGGCCGCGCTGGCGAAAGTAGGCGACCAGGGTTCCCGAGGGCAAGCGCGCGGAGCGCGTGCGGCAGCCCTGGCGAGTCGACAATAAGTCAGCCAACACTGTATAGTTCAGTGCATGCTGACTGTTGCTTCTCGTCTCGACGTCATGAACCGGCTCGGCCGGGCCATGGCGGACCCGACGCGCTCCCGGATTCTGATGACCCTGCTCGACGGCCCGAGCTACCCGGCCGTGCTCTCGCGCGAGCTGGAGCTGACTCGCTCGAACGTCTCCAACCACCTGACCTGTCTGCGCGACTGCGGCATCGTCGTCGCCGAGCCGGAGGGGCGGCAGACGCGCTACGAGATCGCCGACCCGCATCTGGCGGCGGCGCTCACCGCACTGGTGGACGTGACGCTCGCTGTCGACGAGCACGCGCCCTGCGTGGACTCTTCGTGCACAGTGCCGGGTTGCTGCGGGACGGGGGCGGGCGAGTGAGCGCGGCGTGCGGCTGCGAGCACGACGAGCCTGAGACCACTTCGGGAGAGGAAGCCGAGGAGGCGGCGCGTCCCTGGTGGCGGGACCGCGGGATCATGGTCCCGGTCTTCTCCGGCGTCGCGTTCCTGACCGGCCTGGTGCTGGAGTGGGCGGGGCTGGAGGTCCCGGCGCTGGTGCTGTTCTGGATCGGTCTGCTGTTGGGCGCGTCGACCTTCACCCCGGGCGCGATCCGGAAGCTGTTCAAGGGCAAGCTCGGCATCGGCCTGCTGATGACGATCAGCGCGGTCGGCGCGGTGATCCTCGGGTATGTCGAGGAGGCCGCCGCCCTGGCGTTCCTGTACTCGATCGCTGAGGCGCTGGAGGACAAGGCCATGGACCGTGCCCGCGGCGGGCTGCGGGCGCTGCTCAAGCTCGTCCCGGAGACCGCGACCATCCGCCGCGACGGAGCATCGGTCGAGGTCCCGGCGAAGGACCTGGCTGTCGGTCAGCTGATGCTGGTGCGGCCGGGTGAGCGGATCGCGACCGACGGCATCGTCCGCACGGGACGCTCCAGCCTGGATACGTCCGCGATCACTGGCGAGTCGATCCCGGTCGAAGTCGAACCCGGCGACACCGTCTCCGCGGGCGCGATCAACACCGCTGGGGCGCTCGAGGTCGAGACGACCGCGGCGGGCACCGACAACTCGCTGACCACGATCGTCGACCTGGTGGAGAAGGCGCAGGCAGAGAAGGGCGACCGCGCCCGCCTCGCCGACCGCATCGCCCGGCCCCTCGTCCCGGGCGTGCTGATCCTCGCCGCCCTCGTCGCGATCATCGGGTCGCTGCTCGGCGACCCGGAGCTGTGGATCACCCGCGCCCTCGTCGTGCTCGTGGCGGCATCTCCCTGCGCGCTGGCGATCTCGGTGCCGCTGACCGTGGTGGCCGCGATCGGGTCGGCGAGCAAGTTCGGCGTGATCATCAAGTCCGGGGCCGTGTTCGAACGGTTCGGCGTGATCCGCCACGTCGCCGTCGACAAGACCGGCACCCTGACCCGCAACGAGCCCGCCGTCACCGCCGTCCTCACCGCCGAGGGCGTGACCGAGAAGCAGGCGCTGGCCTGGGCCGCCGCGCTCGAGCAGCACAGCACCCACCCCCTTGCGGCCGCGATCACCGCCGCGGCCCCCGGGGCCCCCGCGGCTGACGGTGTGACCGAGCAGGCCGGGCACGGCATCGAGGGAACCCTCGACGGTGCGCGGATCACGGTCGGCAGCCCGCGCTGGCTCGACGCCGGGACGCTCGGCGAGCAGGTTGCTGGGCTGGAGGAGCAGGGCATGACGGTCGTGATCGTGCACCGCGACGGCACGCCGGTCGCCGCGATTGGCGTCCGCGACGAGCTGCGTCCCGAGGTCCCCGAGGTCGTCCGCACCCTCGCCGCACAGGGCATCGGGGTCACCATGCTCACCGGCGACAATGCTCGCACCGCCCGCGCCCTCGCCGCCCAAGCCGGGATCGGCGACGTGCGTGCCGAGCTGCGCCCGGAGGACAAGGCCGCCGCGATCGCAGAACTCGGCGAGAAGGGGGCTGTGGCGATGATCGGCGACGGCATCAACGACGCTCCCGCCCTCGCCGCTGCCGACATCGGCATCGCGATGGGCGCGACCGGCTCGGATGCCGCGATTGAGTCCGCCGACGTCGCGTTCACCGGCCACGACCTGCGCCTGCTGCCGCGTGCGTTCGACCACGCCCGCCGCGGACGGCACATCATCAACCAGAACATCATCCTTTCGCTGCTGATCATCACCGCCCTGCTCCCGCTCGCCCTCTTCGGCGTCCTGGGGCTCGCGGCCGTGGTGCTCGTGCACGAGATCGCCGAGGTCGTCGTGATCCTCAACGGCCTGCGGGCTGCCCGGACCCGGAAGAGCGCCGCGTGACTGCGCAGGACGCCGTTGTCGTCGAGTCGACGGGCGGGGCATCCACGAGGAGCAGGCAGGCGCTCGTCGTCGCCCTCGTCGTCGCGGCGCTCGCTCTGGCGATCGATCAAGGCTCGAAGGTCCTCGCCGCGGCGCAGCTGACCCAGGGCGAGCGGATCCCGCTGGTCGGCGACCTGTTCGGGCTGTCGCTGGTCTACAACCCCGGAGCCGCGTTCTCGATCGGTTCCGGGGCCACCTGGATCTTCACGATCAGCGGCCTCCTCGCCGCCGTGGCGGTGGTCGTGTTTGCCGCACGGATGCGCGGGGCGCGGTGGGGCGTCGCGCTGGGGCTGGTCCTCGGCGGCGCGGTCGGCAACCTCGTCGACCGGCTCGTGAACTCGCCCGCGTTCGGGCAGGGGCACGTCACGGACTTCCTCGCCTACGGCGACCTGTTCGTCGGGAACGTCGCCGACGTCTTCGTCGTCGCCGGTGTCGGCCTGGTATGTCTGAACCTCCTCACGCAGACCCCTCGCACGACAGCTGAGGGTGAACGAACGGAAGAAGCTTCATGAAGGTGGAACTGCTGCACATCGCCGACTGCCCGAACACGGGAATCGCCGAAGCCAACGCACGGGCAGCGCTGGACGCTCTCGGACTCGGGGCCGTGCCTGTCGAGCTGGTGACGATCGGGACCGAGGCCGAAGCGGCGAACACTGGGTTCGGAGGCTCGCCTACGATTCTCGTCGACGGCATCGACCTGTTCCCGACAACACTCGTTCACTCACTGGCGTGCCGTGTCTATGTGGCTGAGAACGGTTTCGCCGGCGCACCGGCGGCAACACAGATCGATGAGGCGTTGCGCGACCGCATGCAAGGCGGCGAGAGCGACCGATAAGGCGAGTGTTGCAACCGCGACATGCGCTAGCGCATGTCGATGACACCGGTGCCGACCTCGATCCGCTTCGTGCGCGCAGCCATCGCCGTCAGCAGCGGCATCGGGGACGCGGCCTGCCGCGCGAAGTGGTGGACGCGGACGTACGCCCCGTTGACACCGATCTCGTCGGCGCCGACCGCCAGGTCGACCGTCTGCTTGAGCATGTCCGCCGCGGTACGGGTCTGCGACCCGGGCATGGGCGCGTAGTGCCCGAAGGACAGGAATCCGAAAGCTCTCATGCCTGGTACAACGGTCGCAGCCGACGGAAGATTCCCGATTTAGTGGAGTGTTCAACTTCTCCGCGGATCTACCGCCTCCGCGTGTCTCTCAGCGACGGCGACCGCACGTGCGCGCAGCGCGGAGCGCAACGACTCGGGCGCCAGCGCCTCGGCCCCCGTGTCGAGCTGCCAGACGGCCCAGACGGCGTGGCGCAGGTCCTCGAAGTCGACCTCGAGCCGCACCCATCCATCGGTCTCATCCTCCGCGGAGCGGACAACTCTTGCGTGGTCGAGCAGCTCGTCGCGACGATCGCCACGCACCCGGACGGTGACCGCGAGTCGCGACTCGGACAGGAAGGCGGCGCCACGTTCTGCCCAGATCCGCTCGAGGTCGGTCTGCCTTGGCCTCTGCGCCGGGTCTGCGAGCACCTCCGCAGAGAGCATCCGCGACAACCGGTACGTGCGGTCCTCGTCCCCCTTGAGCGCCAGCAGGTAGGAGCGGCCGCGGACGGTCACGAGGCCCACGGGGTCGACGGCGTGCACCTTCGGCTCTTCGCCGGGCCGCGCATGGCGGAACCGGAGCCGGCGACCGGCGAGCACGGCGCGGCGGACCACCGTCATGACGCCGTCGGCCAGTTCCTCCGGCGCCCGACGCCGAGAGAGCAGGTCGCGTTCCGGCTCGATCAGCAGCCGGCTCGACGCATCGTCGAGCGAGGGTCGCTGCGCCTCTGGCAGTGCGTCGACGACCTTGCGCATGGCCGAGACGAGCTGGCCTCCGAGCCCGAAGGCGCCGTCGCCTCGTCCGGCGGTGAGAAGTGCGAGCGCCTCGTCGTCGTTCAGTCCGGTCAGTTCGGTGCGGAACCCCGGAAGGAGTGCGAAGCCGCCGTGTCGTCCGCGTTCGGCATAGACGGGCACCCCCGCCACCGAGAGCGCGTCGATGTCGCGCAGCACGGTCCTGGTCGAGACCTCCAGCGCGCCCGCCAGCTGGTCGGCGGTCATCCTGCCGCGCTGCCGCAGTAGCAGAACGAGGGACACGAGTCGGTCGGCGCGCATGCCCCGAATCTTCCCGGAAATCACGCCACAAGATGTCGTGATTGATGGGAAAGGTGGTCTGCAGGCGCCGCGGCACCCGGCCGCGGCCCGACGATAGGAGAAGACATGGAACGTTCAGCCGTGAACCCGGCCCCGTGGTCGCTCGACCTGGGCTTCAACCAGGGCGAACTCGTCCGCGGAGCGCAACGCACGCTGTACATCTCGGGCCAGACCGCGATGAGCGCCGAGGGTCGCCCGCTCCACGAGGGGGACGTCGCAGCGCAACTGACGCTGGCAGTCGAGAATCTGGAGTCGGTGCTCGCCGCGGCGGGGATGTCGCTGGCGAACCTGGTCCGGCTCAACGTGTACACCACCGATGTCGACGCCCTGTTCCCCCACTACGGCGTGCTCGCGGGCAGGCTCGCCGAGGCCGGGGTTGCGCCGACGACGACGATGCTCGGCGTCACCCGCCTCGCGATCCCGGGCCAGGTCGTCGAGCTCGAGGGCACCGCGGTCGACTAGACCCAACGGCGGTTCAGATGGGCGTCGGGCCGTCGCGGGCTCACCAGGACGCGTACCTGGCCTTTGACAGGAAGAACCCGTGCCCGGTGAGCCCGTTCCAGCAGGTGACGCCGATGTCCTCCACGGTGCAGGCGAACTCCCCGACCCCGACCCGTTCCCCGTAGGCGACGGTCGGCCCATCGACCTCTTCGTTCGGAATGCTGTGGCAGGCGAGGCGGGCGGCGTCGTTGAGGACGTAGCCGTCGCAGATGCCGTCGCCCTCGGGGTTGTGGGTGTCGGCGATCATCTGGGTCTCGATCGCCGCACACCACACCTGGCCGTTCTCCATCTGGCAGGAGATGTTGCCCGACGGGGTGCGGAAGTCCTGCGCCGCGTAGGGCGCCATCTCGACGGCCTGGCACGCCTCGGGCGAGACGAACCACGGCAGCTTGATCGTCGGGTCGACGCATCCGGCGGCCGCCGGCGTCGACGCCTGCGCGGTCTCGCTCGCGGCCACCGGGGTCTGGCTCGGTTCCGCCGACGGTGGGATCGAGCCAGCCTGGCTGGCCCCGGTCGGCTCGGCCGCGGTGACGGTGACGGTCGGTCGCGAAAGCGGGTCGAACTGCACGGTGCAACCCGCCAGGACGATCAGCGCCCCGAGCGTCGCCGCACCCCTCAAAAATGCCCTCATGACCTGCACCCTATCCGCCCTCGTCAGGAGCGACCACAAGCGGTCACCACCCCGACCAACGAGGGCGACCCAGGGCCACGGCCCGCAGCCGCGCGCGCCCGCCCTGCCAGCAGCACCCGCAACCCCTGCAGGACAGACACGGGCAGCTGACCGGGCGGCCTCAACCACCCGCACCGAACACGACCAGCACCCGACAAGCAGACCCACCGACAACGCCGCACGGGCAGCTGACCGAGGCTGGCCGGCAACAGACGACCGACGATCAAGGAACCGCCGGACGACCCAAGAAGCGACGAAGGCCGGCGGACGGAAACTGGGAGGCAACAACGCCGACCACGGCTGCGACAGTGGCCCAGCTCACGTTGACGAGCAAACACCGGCAGGGGAAAGAACCGACACCGAGCAGGACCGGCAGCCGACCGCAGGGCCCCTGGGCGGCCTAGAGATTTCGGACGGTGGGCCCTCTTAAGCTCAGGGCGCTACTGAAAGAGAGATCGGCAGGATGACTGCATCACGACGGCGATTCAGCCAGGAGTTCAAGGACGAGCTGTGTCAGGAGGTGATCTCGACCTCGAAACCGATCCGGGAGGTCGCTGAGGCCTACGGTGTCGGCCCGGAGACGCTGCGTAACTGGCTGATCAAGTACCGCGACGCGCACGGGGGCACCGAGACGGAGCTGACGGTCACCGAGCGTGCTCGGTTGAAGGAGCTCGAGCGGGAGAATCAGGAGCTCCGTGCGGAGACGGCGTTCCTAAAAAAAGCCGCGGCCTACTTCGCGAGGGAACCGCGGTAGTGGGCAAGTACGAGTACATCGATTCCCTCCGAAACGACCCGACCGAGACGACCCCGGTGTGGAAGATGTGTCTGTGGTTGGCGGTGTCAACCTCGGGGTTCTACGACTGGCTCAAGCGCCCGCAGTCGGCGACTGCCGCGCGCCGGGAGGCCCTGGCTGCACGGGTCCGGCACTTCTTCACGGCCTCTGACGGCACCTACGGCTATCGACGCATCCACGCCGACCTTGCGGCTGAGGGCGTGGAGTGTTCACCGGAGCTGGTGCGCCAGATCATGCGGCAGGAACACCTGGTGCCTTGCCAACCGCGCCCGTTCCGGGTCACAACCCAAGCAGACGCGGAAGCTGCGGCATGCATGCCTGACTTGGTGAAACGGGACTTCACTGCCGAGCGGCCCGGGGTGAAGTTCGTCGGCGACATCACCTACATCCACACCTGGCAGGGTTTCATCTACCTGGCCACTGTGATCGACTGTTACTCGAAGAAGGTCATCGGCTGGTCGATCGCTGATCACATGCGCACCGAACTCGTCGAGACCGCGCTGCGTAACGCGGCCGTGACGGCCGTGATCGAGCCTGACGCGATCTTCCACTGCGACCGCGGCAGCGTCTACACCTCGGCCGGCTACCGGGCACTGGTGGCAGGGCTGGGCATGCCCTCCTCGATGGGGCGCACGGGCGTTTGCTGGGATAACGCGATGGCCGAATCGTTCTTCTCCGCGTTGAAGAACGAGCGGGTCTACCGCACCGTCTACGCGACGAAAGAACGTGCCAGGCGTGATGTCATCGCCTACATCGAGGGTTTCTACAACAGCCGCCGCCGGCACTCCGCCCTCGGCTACCGCAGGCCCAACGAGGTCCACTACAGTTACCAACAGCCAGCACTGGCAGCGTAAGAGAAACCAATCAACTCCGCTGTCCGGAAACACCGCGCCAGCCCAGTTCTTCATGGGCCGCAACGAGGTGGGGGTAGGCGACGAGGGATTCCTCACCTCCATGATTCCGCACCATTCACGCGCCATCCTGGTGTGCCAGGAGGCCAGCATCACCGATCCTGAGATCGAACAGCTCTGCAGCGAGATCGTCGAGGCGCAGGAAAGGGAGATCGCCCAGATGAAGGAGATCCTCAAGCGGTACCAGTGAGTCGAAGCCGCCGCGGGGCACTCGGACCGAACGACACGTCCCCCGCAATGACTTCACCGCAGTCGTGTAGTGACTTCGTCGAGGAGTTCCTGGGGGTCGAGCCACATGGAGGGGTAGTTGCCGTACCAGCGCTGGACGCCCTCGCCGTCGATGAGGACGAAGCCGTGTCCGGGCATCCCGGGGTGCATGCCCTTGTCGAGGACGTCGTAGGCCTTGGACACGGTGCCGTCGTCGAGGAGGTAAGGGGTGGTGACGCCGAATTGCTGCATGTCGGGCAGGATCTGCTCGGCGCTGTTCATGACGATTGGCAAAACCTGGATGCCGGCCTCGGCGAAGCCGGGGTTCTTCTCGATCTCGGCCATCTGCATGGTGCAGGAGGCGCAGCCGGCGCCTTCGTTGAAGTAGATGAGCACCGGGCTGGGTCGTAGGTCGCTGAGGGTGACCGTGGCGCCGGCTGTGGTGGTGAGGGTGAAGTCGGGGGCGAGGCGCTGGGTGTCGCCTTGTTCTGGGATGGCGGTCCACAGCCCGTAGCCGACGACGACGACGATCAGGGTCACTACTCCGCCGATGATCCGGCTCCACGTGCGGCGCTTCGTGTCGCGGCGCGTCTCGGCCTCCTGGCGGGCTTTGAGTTGCTCGCGCCGTGAGGGTGCGGGGTTCGTGGTGGTCATCGTGGCTCCTGGGAGAGTGTCGTCGGAGCGCTGGCTCCTTCGGGCGCGGGGGTCGGTGTTGGTTGGGTGTCGCAGCAGTCATGGACGGCGGCGGTGGGCTTGGCGTGTCGGCGGTCGCGAAGGGTGGCGATGACGAACACGGCCACCAGCGCGAGCAGTGCCAGTCCGAGGACGGCCTCGGGGATAGGGGCGGTGATCGCGATCAGCCAGGCGAAGACCTCGGAGAGCCAGGCGCCCATGCCGACCAGCGGGGCGTCGGCGCCGGTCATCTCGGTGGCGCCGGCTTGGCCGATCACGAGGATGCCCATGATCACGAACCCGACGGCGACCAGCAGGTTGACGGTGTTGGTGGCCAGCGTGAAGCGGCCCAGGTTGATCCGGATGGGCTTGGCGCGGAGGCTGCGCATCCGCTCGGGTCGCTTGTCCCACAGCAGTGCCATCACGAACAACGGGATCACCATCCCGAACACGTAGGTCAGACCGAGCACCAGCCCACCGACGGGCGAGCCGGACAGCGCCGACAGGGTCATCACGCCCGCCAGGACCGGCGCGCAGCAACTGGAGGCGATGCCGGAAAACACGCCGAGGCTGAAGAAGGTGGCAGTGTCCCCGCGTGCGGTGTCAGGCGCCCGGAGGAACGACGGCATCGACCACATCGCCCCCGACAACGCCAACAGGCCGAGTCCGATCATCAACAGGCCGCCGGCCCAGTAGAGAACCACGTGGTACTTGGCAATGGCGCCGGCGATCAGGCTGACCCCCATGGTGATCGGGACCAGGACCGCTGCCAGGCCGGCGGCGAACACGAAGGTCAGCGGGATCAGGCGCCAACGGCGGTTCTTCGCCGCCGCGGCCAGATAGCTGGGGGCGAGGAAGACGATGCAGCACGGGGCGAACAGCGCGACGCCGCCGGCGAGGAACGCCGCCAGGATCCCTCCCGCGCTGAGCAAGTCGGCACCCATCAGCGGGCACCGAGGCGGTCGACGAGCCGCGCCAGCTTGCCTCGCGGAATGCGGCCGGCGTGGAAGTACCTGCCCGCCACCAGGGTCAGCGGGAAACTCCCAGGGCGGTGCTCGGCGATCAGCGCCTCACCTTGCGGTGACTCCGCCGGCACTGCCGTCAGCCGCAACAATCCTGCACGTTCCAGAGCGTGGAGGCGTTGATGGGCGTCGTCGCAGAAGTGACAGGCGGGGGTGGTCACCAAGGTGACGTTGACCACCTCGGTCGGGGCGGTCGGCGGTGCTGATGCCGGAATCTCGTTCACGATCCCAGCCTCAACCCTCCAGATCAGGGAACGGTTCAGCCCGGGTCAAGATTCGGCCAAGAACACTCCCTCAGCACCGTGAGGGGGTGGGGTGGCGGGCGGGGAGTGTCAATAATGGCTGTATGGCTGAGCCCCGCAGGTCGAGTGTGTTGGTGATCGACGACGAGCGCCCGCTGGCAGGGATCGTCGCCTCCTACCTCAACAAGGCAGGCTTCGACACCGCCCTGGCCTACACCGGCCCGGACGGCGTCTCCTCGGCGCAAGACCTGGACCCCGACGTCATCATCCTTGACCTGGGCCTACCCGGCATCGACGGCATCGAGGTGTGCCGCCAGATCCGGCTGTTCTCCGACTGCTACATCCTGATGCTGACCGCCCGCGCCGACGAGGTCGACAAACTGATCGGCTTGTCGGTGGGCGCCGACGACTACCTGACCAAGCCGTTCAGCCCCCGCGAGCTCATCGCCCGCGTCAACACCGTGCTGAGACGCCCGCGCCGCCAGACCCACGGCACACAACTGACCGCGCCGCGCGAGTTCGGGCGGCTGCGGGTGGACGCGGAAGGCCGCGACGTGTGGGTCGACGACCAGCAGGTGGGGCTCACCCGCACCGAGTTCGACATCCTCGACGCACTCTCAGCCCGACCCAACGTGGCGCTGAGCAGGCGGCAGATTATCGACTCGGTGTGGGGCCCGGGCTGGGTCGGCGACGATCACGTCGTCGACGTGCATGTGGCAAATCTCCGCAAGAAGCTCGACGACCCGCCCGCGGAACCGTGCTACATCCTCACCGTCCGCGGAGTCGGCTACCGGATGGGACCAGGAGCATGACCAGGCTGCGCGGTCTCGTGGGCCGGATGCGGTGGGGAACCCGCACCTTCCTCACCCAGGCCCTGGTGGTGGCGGTCGGCGTGATCACCGCCGCCCTGGTCGCTGTGGTGGTCGGGCCCCCACTGTTCCACGAACACCTGCAACAACTCGGGTACTCTGTCGGAACTGCCGAGATGGGGCATGTGGAGCAGGCGTTCCTCGACGCTGGCGTCAGATCGTTGGGCATCGGACTGGTGGTGGCGCTCACGCTGGCTATCGGCCTGGCCTGGATCGAGACCAGGCGGCTGCGCCGCCCACTGGAACAACTGACCGCAGCCGCCGCCCAGCTCGAGGCAGGCGACTACACCGCCCGCGTCCCCCAGAGTGGAACAAGTCCCGAGTTCACGGCCGTCGCCGACGCGTTCAACGACATGGCCAGCCGCCTGGACTCCACCGAGACCAGCCGACGGCGGCTTCTCTCCGACGTGGCACACGAGCTCCGCACCCCCCTGGCCACCCTGACCGCTGAGCTGGAGGCCGTCATCGACGACGTGGTCCCCTGGGACCACGACAGCCAACAACTGCTCACCCTCCAGGCCGCCCGGCTCAAGAAGATCGCCGCCGACCTCGACGACGTGTCCCGCGCCGAGGAAGGCCGATTCACCCTCGACACCCAGACACAGCCGGTCTGGGACCTCATCGAACCCGCCGTCGCCTCCGTCACCACCCGATACGAGGCCAAGGGAGTCGTCTTGTCCGCGGACTCCGACCCGGGCCTCGTCGCAGCCGATCCGCAGCGGGTGGGTGAGATCCTGGGCAACCTCCTCGACAATGCGCTGCGGCACACCCCACCCAGCGGGATCGTGCACATCAGTGCACGCGAGTCCAGGGACGAGGTGGTGATCACGGTCACCGACACCGGCGATGGCCTCACCCCGGAGCAGCTCTCGAAGGTGTTCGAACGGTTCTACCGCGCCGACACGGCCAGGGCCCGCGACGCCGGCGGTTCCGGGATCGGGCTGACCATCGCCCGCAGCCTCGCCCTGGCTCACGGCGGCTCACTGACAGCCGCCAGCCCCGGCCCCGGACACGGCTCGATCTTCACCCTGCACCTGCCCACCGCGCCAGCACCTGAGCGGGTCTTGATCGATTCTTGACCTTACACGGGTTGGCTCTTGAGCTGATCGTTCATAGCCTCGACGTTAGGACCGGCGGCCCCCGTCGGCCAGGAATGGAGCATCTTTCATGACACGCACTAAGCGGATCACTGCCACTTTGGCGGGGCTGGTCCTGACGGCCACCCTGGCGGCCTGCGCGGACCAGGGCGCCACTCCCCCGGCGGCGACCACCTCCCCGACAGGCAGCACCTCCGCCACGGCCACTGAGTCCGAGTCGGCGTCGGCGAGCGCCTCATCTGAGGTGTCCGCCGACCACAACGACCAGGACACCACGTTCGCGCAGATGATGATCATCCATCACGAGGGCGCCATCGAGATGTCTCAGCTGGCGATCGAACGCGCCGAATCCCCCGAGGTCGTGGCCCTCGCGGAGCGGATCGCCGAGGCCCAGGGCCCGGAGATCGAGGAGATGACCGCCTGGCTCAGCGCCTGGGGTGAAGATGTCTCCCCCGGTGGGCATGGCGGCATGGACATGGGCGGCATGGACATGAACGGAATGAGCCAGGAGGAGATGATGACCCAACTCGACGGCATGTCCGGCGCCGACTTTGATCAGGCGTTCCTCGAGGCCATGATCGCCCACCACGAGGGTGCGATCGGGATGTCCGAGCAGCAGTTGGCCGAGGGGCAGAACCCGGATGCTCTCATGTTGGCGGAGAAGATCATCGCCGACCAGCAGACTGAGATCACCGAGATGCAGGAGATGCTCACCAGCCTCTGACCAACCCAGGCGTGCAAGCGATGAGGCGCCCGTCCAGCCGTTGTGGCTGGGCGGGCGCTTCGTCGGTTGCCCTGGTTGGCGCGAACGCCGTACCTGGCGGGGTTAGGCGGCTGGGTTGCTGGCGAGATGCTCGGCGTCGAAGAGGTCCTGGCAACGTCGGCAGCAGAAGTAGAACCGCTGGCCTTCGACGTCGCGGAACAGTCCCGCCGCCTCGGCGGTGGACTTCAGCGTGCTGGTCCCGCGGACCGTGCAGGTGACCAGCTCGTCGCCTGGGCCCGCCACCACGTCATGTTGACAGTGATGGCCCCCACCCTGACCGCCGCCGGCGTGACCGCCGCAGCAGCCTGCCTCCTGCTGGTTCCCGTGCTGGTGTCCATGCTCGTGATTGCACATGTGCTTGGTTTCCTTTCATTTCATTGTGGTGTTGATCATGGGGTGGGCGAGGCGCTGTGGTGCCCCTCGTGGTCCTCGGTGCCGGACGCGCTGGCGGAGGCCGCCGGTGACGGCGTGTCTGGTTGGTTGGGGGTGGCGGGGTTGAACAGTGGCCCGATCACGAACGCGGACAGGGCGAACAGGGCGGTGAACACCGCGACCCCGATCGCGGGGGCCTTCCGGGTGCCGAATCGGCGACGCAGCCGTCGCAGCAGCGGGATGCTCAGCAGCAACCCGACCACATAGAGGAGCGAGTTGCCGAGGAACCCGGTCAGGAACGCGGCCCCGGCCAGGAAGCCGATGTGATGCATCACGTGCGGCGCCAGTCCCATCAGGGCGCCGACGGTGGCCCTGGTCCCGGCCCACAGCGCACCCCAGAACCCGCGACCACCCCTCACGGCTGTGGCCGGCTCGGTGATCGTGTCCATGGCGCCGCTCACCTCCCGACCGGGTGAGAGCTAAGGACGGCCGATTCGGAGCCGACAGGAGCATCTGAGGGCGCAACTGCGGGGTGGAAGGCGTCTCGCAGGATCAGGGCGACGCCCAGAATGATACTGACGATGCCGATCAGCTGCGCCTCGGTGAGGCCCAACAGGACGTGCGGGTTGATCCGGACGACCTCGGCGAGCAGGCGTGCCGCGCCGCTGAGCAGCAGGTAGGACCCGAACACGGCCAGCGGTCGCAGCCTGCGACCCAGCGCCCACAGGATGCCGGCGATCAGGAAGGCGCCGGCGGCCTCATACAGCTGGACGGGATGCACCGGCACGTTCACCGGCACCACCCCGTTGGGGAACGCCATCCCCCAGGGCAGGTCGGTGGGTGTGCCGTACGTGCCGTCACCGGCAAGGAAGCAGCCGATCCGGCCGATGCCGTAGGCCACCGACAGCGGCGCCGCCATCGCGCCCGCCACCCGTCCAAGGGGCAGATCGTGGCGTCGAGTCATCACGATCACCGCGATCGACCCGGCGATCAATCCCCCGTACCAGACGAACCCGGACCCGCCGAACAGGTGCCAACTGAAGTTGTCCCAGTTCGCGATCAGGTAGTACACCTTCGCGCCGACGAACCCCCACACCGTCGCCCACAACGCGATCGAGTGCGCCAGTTCCTTGTCGTAACCGATCCGCGTGAACGCGCGACCCAACAGGAACGCGCCGACCAGCAGCGCCAGCGCCTTACTCAGCCCATAGCTCTGGATCCCCACACCAAAAATCGAGAACACCTCAGGCCACACAGCCCACTCCCATCGTCGAAACTGTTCCAGGCGCGCGACGTGACCGCGGGGCCTCACTGCCAGTCTCAACCGGTCACCTCAAGCAACGAGCAGGACCCGGACAAGGTTTGGTCAAGATCCCCGTCCACGTGCCTGGACGAGGTAACGCCACACAGTAATGCGGATCTTGAGCGAAGCCTGACCACCTGACCGTGACTTTTTGGATTGCACCCTGCCTACCCTGATGACATACCCCTTTGGGGTGTGGTGGCGGCGTCGATACCACGGGTCCCCCGTGTCGGCTCGGAAGTTGAGGAAAGGGCTCTTCGGCGTAGGTCGAAGCTCCGTGGCGGGTGCGTGCCAAACTCGAGATTCAATGGCTGGTGGTCGAGATGGGTTCAAGCGGCAGCTCTTCAGATGGCGTCCGAGCGGATGTGGTGCTCGCGGGGCACCGCGATCTCCAGAATCTGGCGTCCACTGCGTCGACCTGGATCTGGAGCCGCCGGTGGAGTCGCTGTTGCCCCCGGCCGGGGCCGTGACCAGCGAGTTCTTTCCCGCCCCGGTCAGGGCCACGACGGCCTGAGACCGGACGGACGGGCAGGCATCCGCCGAGCCCGTCGGCGCACGACCTGTCGGCCAAGCGGTCGGAGAGGAAGACCCGATCATGAAGAGTCAAACCACGGTCCTGGAGGCCGGTGGCCTGCACTGGGCCACCTCGGAATCAGTGATCGAGAGAACGCTACTTGGGGTACCCGGCGTGCTGGCCGTCGAGGCCAGCGCCGTCTCCCAGACCGCGACGGTCACATATGACCCGAACCAGACGTCGGTCGCCCAACTGGTCGGCTGGGTCAATGACTGCGGCTACCACTGCACCGGCAGTCGGTACCTAGCCACACCATGGCGGAACCGGTCTCGACCGACCCCCACATCGGCCACGAGCGGCACACCGGCCACGAGGCGGTGAGGATGAGGATGGCGGGTCCGCGCAGGCGGTGATGGGCCACGGCGGGCACGGTGGGTCGATGGTGGACATGGTGCGCGACATGCGCAACCGGCTCCTGGTCGCCGCGGTCCTGTCGGTGGTCATCTTGTTCTGGTCGCCGATCGGGCGAGAGGTCCTGGGGTTCACCGTGCCGGCACCCTTCGGGCTGCGCGACGACGTCTTCTCGCTGATCTTGTCCCTTCCGGTGGTGTTCTACTCGGCGTGGATCATCTTCTTCGACGGGGCCTTCCGGGCGCTCCGCGCGAGAACGCTGGACATGATGGTCCTGGTGGCGGTCGGGGTCGGGGCGGGCTGGTTGTACAGCGTGGTGGTCACGTTCACCGGCGGGGGTGAGGTCTTCTACGAAGCCGCCACGGTCCTGACCACCTTCGTCCTGCTCGGGCACTGGCTGGAGATGCGGGCTCGTGGCGGCGCGACCGACGCTGTGCGCACGCTGCTCGAACTCGCGCCCTCCCAGGCAGTCGTGCTCCGGGACGGTCAGCCCGTGGAGGTCCCAACCTCCGAAGTCGTCACCGGTGACCTGCTACTGGTACCTGTCCGGGTCCTACTCGTTGTTCATGTGACCGGTGGTGTGGGTGCGGTGAAGATCCGCCCACCTGGCCGGGTCTTGTCGGGATCTTGACCCCACCCAGACCGGTTCCCGACACCGCGGGGGGCACCATCGAACATGAACACGCGAAACCGACCAGGAAGAGAGGGTGATTCGACGTGACGACGATGACACAGGCCACCTACGGGGTGCGCGGGCTCAGCTGTTGGCGCTGCATGATCAGCGCTGTGGACGCGGTCCGGGCCTTGCCCGGGGTGCATACCGTCGGGATGGATTTGGAGCCGCACGGCGAGTCGCTGTTGACGCTGGCACCGGCCGGCGCCGTGACCAGCGCCCAGGTCCGGGCCACCCTCGACCGCTCCGGATTCGAAGTGACCCGACATCGGCGCCGGCCCCGACCCAGCCGGCTCCGACATGCCCTCACCACAGCCCCTGTGGACGACGGCCGGGAAATCTTGACCGAAGCCTGACCCCATCGGGGTCGTCCGGACCTGCGCGGGCCTACCCTGGATACATACCCCCCCAGGGTATTGGGTGGGAGTCGAGTGGAAGTGGAGATTGTGATGCTCTGGCTGGTCATAGGTGGGGCGGTGGTCCTGACCGGGTTGCTGCTGTGGTTCTTCTTCGGCCCGAAACGGGCAGGGAAGGTCCGCATCGAAGATGGTGTTCAGGTGGTGGAGGTGACTGTCGACGGCGGCTACAACCCGGGGGTGATCGACGGGGTGCGTCCGGGGATGCCGGTGCGGATCATGTTCGACCGCCGAGAGGGTGGCGAGTGCACCTCGCGGGTGGTGATGCCGGACTTCAAGGTCAACGCGAGCCTTCCCGCGTACCGGACCACGGCCGTCGAGTTCACCCCGACTGAGGCCGGCGAGTTCCGCTTCGCATGCGGCATGAACATGGTCTCCGGTCTGATCCGCGTCACCGGCGACCCCCACACCGCACCCACCCCCACCACAGCATCGGATCATCACCACGCGCAGGTGGCCGCCTCCCCGGCAGTGGCCGGTCTTGCGACCGACGGCGCCGATGATGAGGCAGAGCGGGCTGCGGAGATCCGGGACCTGACCCGGCGGGTGATCATCGGCGCCATCCTCACCGCCCCGGTGCTGATCGCGGTGATGGCCGTCGAGCTGTTCGGCGCCACCTGGGTGCCTGAGATCTTGATGAGTCCCTGGTTGCAGCTGGCGCTGATTGCGCCGGTGATGCTGTGGTCGGGCTGGCCGATCCACCGCGTGGGGTGGCGTGCACTGTCGCACCGCACCGCAGACATGAACTCGCTGATCACGCTCGGCACCGTCGCGGCGTTCGGTTACAGCCTGGTGGTGACCTTCGCCCCCGGACTACTGCCTGAGGAGCTGCGGCAGGTGTACTTCGAAGCCGTCGGGGTGATCATCACGTTGATCCTGCTCGGCCGGCTCCTGGAAACCAAAGCCAAGGCCGGCACCGGTGAGGCGATCCGCAAACTGATCGGCCTGCAGCCCCGCACCGCCCGCGTCCTACGCGAAGATGTGGAGCTGGAGATCCCGGTCGAGGACGTCGTGGTCGGGGATGTGATCGTGATCCGCCCCGGGGAGAAGATGCCCGTTGATGGTGAGGTGATTCACGGATCCTCCGCGGTCGACGAGTCGATGGTGACCGGGGAGTCGATCCCTGCGGCCAAGACGGTCGGTGACACCATCATCGGCGCAACCATCAACGCCACCGGGGCACTGTGCTATGTCGCCACCAAGGTCGGCTCCGATACCTTGCTCGCCCAGATCATCAAACTGGTCCGTGAGGCCCAGGGCTCGAAGGCCCCCATCCAACGGCTGGTGGACAAGGTCTCGAGCTACTTCGTCCCGGTCGTGATCATCATCGCGGTGTGGACGCTGGCGATCTGGC
Organism: Tessaracoccus flavescens; assembly: GCF_001998865.1. Taxonomy (NCBI): domain Bacteria; kingdom Bacillati; phylum Actinomycetota; class Actinomycetes; order Propionibacteriales; family Propionibacteriaceae; genus Tessaracoccus; species Tessaracoccus flavescens. Next base: position 2,190,492 of record NZ_CP019607.1, on the reverse strand, counting down.
TGCTGGTGGGTCCCCCGCCGGTGTTCGTGTTTGCGCTCGTCGCCGCCGTCTCGGTCCTGATCATCGCCTGCCCCTGCGCCTTGGGGCTCGCGACCCCGATGTCGATCACCGTGGGCACCGGCAAGGGAGCCGAACACGGCATCCTGATCCGCTCCGCTGAAGCGCTGGAAACCGCGCACAAGCTTGACGCGATCATCCTCGACAAGACCGGCACCATCACCAAGGGTGTACCGACCCTCACCGACGTCGCCACCGTAGCAGCGTTCGATGAGAACCAGCTCCTCGGCTGGGTCGCCGCGATCGAGAACAGCTCCGAGCACCCCCTGGCGGCGGCGATCGTGACCGGCGCCACCGACCGCGGTCTCACCCTGGGCGAGGTCACTGACTTCGACTCGGTCACCGGGCAAGGCGTCCGCGGCCACGTCGACGGCCACGACGTCCTGGTCGGCAACCGGCGACTTCTCGACGAAAATGGCATCAGTACCGACACGCTGCGGCCGCTGCATGACGCGCTCGCAGCAGGGGGCAAGACGCCGATGCTGGTGGCCGTCGACGGGCTCCCCGCGGGAATCGTGGCGGTCGCCGACACCATCAAGGACGGCTCCCCGGCCGCGGTCGCGGCCCTCCAGGCACGCGGCATCGAGGTCATCATGATGACTGGCGACAACCGGGCAACCGCCGCCGCGATCGCCTCCCAGGTCGGGATCCGTCGCGTGGTCGCCGAAGTGATGCCCGCCCACAAGGCCGCCGAGGTCCGACGCCTCCAGGACGAAGGCAAGATCGTCGGAATGGTCGGCGACGGCATCAACGACGCCCCCGCCCTCGCGCAGGCAGACGTCGGCTTCGCGATCGGCACCGGCACCGACGTGGCCATCGAATCCTCCGACATCACCCTGATCTCCGGCGCCCTGTCAGGGGTGGTCACCGCCGTTGACCTGTCGCGGGCCACTATGCGCAACATCAAACAGAACCTGGTGTTCGCGTTCCTGTACAACACCCTCGGCATCCCCATCGCCGCAGGTTTGCTCTACCCCGTCTTCGGGATCCTGCTCAGCCCCATCGTCGCCGCCGCAGCCATGGCCCTGTCCTCACTGTCGGTGGTCACCAACGCCAACCGGCTCCGCCGCTGGGCACCACACCCCATCCACGAGTCCCCCACCACCGGCTCCCCCGTCACCCCCGTCGTCGAAATCGGCGGCGAGACCCCCACCACCCAGCACCACACCACAGGAAAGGACACCCCCATGTTCGGCAAGAAGACCACCGCCACCACCCACATCGATCCCGTCTGCGGAATGAAGGTCAAGCCCGCCACCGCGGCCGCCACCCGCACCCGCAGCGAGACCACGATCTACTTCTGCTCCACCCACTGCGCCGAAGCCTTCGACGCGGACCCCGCCCGCTACGGACACCCCCAGATCGCGGCCGAGCACCAACCCGAGGCTCACACCCCCGCACCGCACCACCACTAGCCGCCGAACCAGACCAGGTCCAGGACACATGACCGGCAACCCACAGCGTCCGGAACTCATCGGCCAACTCGCCGTGATCGAAGGCCATATCCGCGGCATCGCCCGCATGGTCTATCAGGACGCCAACTGCATCGAGATCCTCACGCAGACCTCAGCAGTCACCGGCTCGCTGCGCTCAGTCGCCCTGGACCTGGTCGACAACCACCTCCAGCACTGCTGACGGCGCTCACTGAAATTCCCCAGTTCTGCTCATCGAAATTCCTCACCCTGGGTCGCTCCGCCGCATGAGGCGGGCCCTCCCCGAGACTGGTGGTCTCTGACCACACACCACCTCGAGGAAGGCCCTTGTTCTTATGCTCTCAGAAAGGAGCAGCGTGTATATCCACGCTCTGAAACGGCAGGGGATGACGATCAGCGAGATCGCCCGCCGCACCAACCATGACCGCAAGACGATCCGCGCGTACTTGAACGGGGACCGGGTCCCGGGGCGGCGGCAACGCGCCGTGCCGGACTCGTTCGAGGCGTTCGTCGACTACGTGAGCGCGCGCCTATCGGAGGACCCGCATTTGTGGGCGGCGACGTTGCTCGACGAGCTGCGCCCGCTGGGCTACGCGGGGTCGTATCCGACGTTGACCCGACAGATCCGTGACCGCGGGCTGCGGCCGGCCTGCGCCGCCTGCGCGCACGTCACGAAGCGTCCGAACGCGGTCATCGAGCATCCGCCGGGTGAGGAGACCCAGTTCGACTGGCTCGAGCTGCCCGATGCGCCCACGCACTGGGGGTTCCCGACGAAGAAGGCGTTCCTGCTGGTCGGCTCGCTGGCCCACTCGGGGGTTTGGCGGGCGGTGCTCGCCCCGTCGATGGATCTGCCGCACCTGTTGGCCGCGATGAGCACCTTGCTGCGTCTGCTGGGTGGGCTCACTCGCGTGTGGCGCTTCGATCGGATGCGCACCGTGCTGGACCCGGTCACGGGGGATCTGACGGCGATGTTCGCCGGGTTCGCGAAGCACCACGGCGTCCAGGTGGTCGCCTGCCGGCCCCGCTCCGGCAACCGCAAGGGCGTGGTCGAGAAGAATAACCACACCGCCGCGCAACGCTGGTGGCGGACTCTGCCCGACGAACTCACCCTCGAGCAGGCCCAGGCCGGTGTCGAGGCGTTCGCCCGCCGACAAGACCAGCGACGCCGGGAAGACGTGTCCGGGTGGAGCACCGCGAAGGCGATGTTCGCCGCCGAACGGCTCCGAGCGTTGCCACCGACGGTGTTCCCGGTGATCCTCACCGAGGAACGCACCGCCACCCGGCAGGCGCTGATCGACTGGCGCGGCAACCGGTATTCCGTCCCACCCGAACTCGCTGCCGGGAAGGTCGTCGTCCATCACCGCCACGGCAGCGACACCATCGACATCGCCACCCTCTCCGGCGCGGTCCTCGCCCGACACCGAGTCGCCGAACCGGGCCTGGGGGTCACGATCCGCGACACCGGACACGTCACCGCCCTCGAAACGATCGCCCTCGCCTCGGCACCGCCGGGACGCTCCCACCGCCGCAAGGAACGCATCCCACCCGGCGCCACCGCCCTGCGCGCCGCCGCCGTGCTCACCGGCGCCGCGGAACCGCTCTCGACCGTGATCAGCCTGGCCGCCTACGAGCAGGCCGCGAAGAACAGGAACACCCTCCCATGACCACCACCACGAACACCGCCGCCAGCGTCTACCAACAGCTGCGCAACCACCTCACCGACCTGAAACTCGCCGACGCCGCCGACGCCCTCCCGAAGGTGCTCGACCAAGCCCAAACCGAGGGCTGGAGCCTCACCCACACCCTCGAGCACCTACTGCGCATCGAGGTCACCGCCACCGAAGCCCGACGCCTCGCCGGCCGGTTCCGTTTCGCGAACCTCCCCACCGGCGCCACCCTCGACGACTTCGACCTCGACCACGCCTCCGGCATCGACCGAAACCTGCTCACCGAACTCGGCACCTGCCGCTACCTCGACACCGCCACCAACATCCTCCTCATCGGCTCACCCGGCGTCGGGAAGACCCACATCGCCACCGGCCTCGGGCACGCCGCCGTCACCGCCGGCTACCGCGTCTACTTCACCTCCGCCGCCGACCTCGCCGCCCGCTGCCACCGCGCCGCGATCGAAGGCAAGTGGTCCACCATGATGCGTTTCTTCGCCGGTCCGACCCTGCTCATCATCGACGAGCTTGGCTACCTCCCGCTGCCCGGCGAGGCCGCCTCAGCCTTGTTCCAGGTCATCAACCAGCGCTACCTGAAGACCTCGATCGTGATCACCACGAACCGGCCGGTCGGAGCCTGGGGCGAGATCCTCGGCGACACCACCGTCGCCGCCGCCATGCTCGACCGGCTCCTCCACCGCTCCGTCGTCATCACCCTCGACGGCCCCTCCTACCGACTCCGCAACCACCACGCCGCAGCCGACGAACTACGCCGCGCCACAACCGGCACCAACCTGCGCTAACCTAACCCCGCGACCTGAGGAACTTCGACGAGCAACTCTGGGGAAAATCGCTGAGCACCGTCACTGCCTCACCCAGGCCATCCACTCCCCAGACCCCGCCTACCGCGACGCCAAGGTCGCCGAGGCCTCCACAGCCATCGCCCGCCTCGTCCGCAGCTGAACCGTTCTTGATCAGAGGTTGACCGGCCGCGGATCGGATCTGAATCCGGACCCCGCACAGTGGAAGCAGCACCCGAACGAGAGGAACCCGGCTCATGCGCCTCCACAGCCAACACCGCCCCACCGACACCGGCCCCGACACCCCACCCGCGGCCACCGGACCCGCCCAACAGCACCAGGGCCACGGTGGCCACATGTGGCACATGCTCCTGATGTGCCTACCGTTGATCGGGTTCGGCCTGTGGTCGCTGTTCAGCGGAGGCGGCGCAGGCGCGCTGATCGGCGGCCTCCTCTGCGCAGGCATGATGCTGCTCATGCACGGCCGCCCCGGCGCCGGGCACCGCCACTGAAACTTGGCCGGCGCGGAGTGCCCGACCCACAGAAACCCAGCGAACGCCAAGGCAAGGGGGTACAAGTGACCAGACGGGCCGCTCCCCACGGCATCCACCCACCTGGTACCACGGCGCCACGGCAACTGGACCCGCACACTGCACTTGTCCAGTCAGCGCACCCGTTACAAGTGACTCGGACGGCACGGCCACGCCGATCTGGGGGGCCTAGGGATTTCGGACGGTGGGCCCTCTTATGCTGAGGGCGCTACTGAAAGAGAGATCGGCAGGATGACTGCATCACGACGGCGATTCAGCCAAGAGTTCAAGGACGAGCTGTGTCAGGAGGTGATCTCGACCTCGAAACCGATCCGGGAGGTCGCTGAGGCCTACGGTGTCGGCCCGGAGACGCTGCGTAACTGGCTGATCAAGTACCGCGACGCGCACGGGGGCACCGAGACGGAGCTGACGGTCACCGAGCGTGCTCGGTTGAAGGAGCTCGAGCGGGAGAATCAGGAGCTCCGTGCGGAGACGGCGTTCCTAAAAAAAGCCGCGGCCTACTTCGCGAGGGAACCGCGGTAGTGGGCAAGTACGAGTACATCGATTCCCTCCGAAACGACCCGACCGAGACGAGCCCGGTGTGGAAGATGTGTCTGTGGTTGGCGGTGTCAACTTCGGGGTTCTACGACTGGCTCAAGCGCCCGCAGTCAGCCACTGCCGCGCGCCGGGAAGCACTGGCTGCACGGGTCCGGCACTTCTTCACGGCCTCTGACGGCACCTACGGCTATCGACGCATCCACGCAGACCTTGCGGCTGAGGGCGTGGAGTGTTCACCGGAGCTGGTGCGCCAGATCATGCGGCAGGAACACCTCGTGCCCTGCCAGCCGCGCCCGTTCCGGGTCACAACCCAAGCAGACGCGGAAGCTGCGGCATGCACGCCTGACTTGGTGAAACGGGACTTCACTGCCGAGCGGCCCGGGGTGAAGTTCGTCGGCGACATCACCTACATCCATACCTGGCAGGGTTTCATCTACCTGGCCACTGTGATCGACTGTTACTCGAAGAAGGTCGTCGGCTGGTCGATCGCTGATCACATGCGCACCGGACTCGTCGAGACCGCGCTGCGTAACGCGGCCGCGACGGCAGTGATCGAGCCTGACGCGATCTTCCACTGCGACCGCGGCAGCGTCTACACCTCGGCCGGCTACCGGGCACTGGTGGCAGGGCTGGGCATGCCCTCCTCGATGGGACGCACGGGCGTTTGCTGGGATAACGCGATGGCCGAATCGTTCTTCTCCGCGTTGAAGAACGAGCGGGTCCACCGCACCGTCTACGCGACGAAAGAACGTGCCACGCGTGATGTCATCGCCTACATCGAGGGTTTCTACAACAGCCGCCGCCGGCACTCCGCCCTCGGCTACCACAGGCCCAACGAGGTCCACTACAGTTACCAACAGCCAGCACTGGCAGCGTAAGAGAAACCAATCAACTCCGCTGTCCGAAAACACCGCGCCAGCCCAGTTCTTCATGGGCAGCTGACCGGGCGGCCTCAACCACCCGCACCGAACACGACCAGCACCCGACAAGCAGACCCGACGACAACGCCGCACGGGCAGCTGACCGAGGCTGGCCCGCAAAAAGACCCAGCCACGGTGTCGAGAACCGGCACAGGACCCGGCGACGAAACGACAGGAACGACCCGTTGACCGGAACCCCCAGACGGCCCAAGAAACGACGAAGGCCGGCCCCCGAAGGGACCGGCCGACATCGAGTCAGTCAGATGCTCACTTACCGAGCGACGTACCAGCCGAACGCAGCTGCTGGCAGGCCTCGACGACACGCGCGGCCATGCCGGCTTCCGCCACCTTGCCCCACGCACGGGGGTCGTAGGCCTTCTTGTTGCCGACCTCACCGTCGACCTTCAGCACGCCGTCGTAGTTGCGGAACATGTGGTCGGCGACGGGGCGGGTGAAGGCGTACTGGGTGTCGGTGTCGATGTTCATCTTGATGACGCCGTAGTCGACAGCGTCGGAGATCTCCTGGGCGGTCGAGCCGGAGCCACCGTGGAAGACGAGGTCGAACGGCTTCTCCTTGCCGTACTTCTCGCCGACGGCGTCCTGGATCTCCTTCAGCACCTCGGGGCGCAGCTTCACGGCACCCGGCTTGTACACGCCGTGCACGTTGCCGAAGGTGAGCGCCGTCATGTAGCGGCCCTTCTCGCCGAGTCCGAGGACCTCGATGGTGCGGAGGCCGTCTTGGACGGTGGTGTAGAGCTTGTCATTGATCTCGGCGGAGACGCCGTCCTCTTCACCACCGACGACGCCGACCTCGATCTCGAGGATGATGTTGGCCTTCGAGGTGCGGGCGAGGAGCTCGTCAGCGATCTGCAGGTTCTCCTCCATGGGAACGGCGGAGCCGTCCCACATGTGGGACTGGAAAAGGGGCAGCTCGCCGCGGGCGACGCGCTCCTCCGAGATGGCAAGCAGCGGAAGGACGAAGCTGTCCAGCTTGTCCTTCGGGCAGTGGTCGGTGTGCAGCGCGACGTTGATCGGGTAGTTCTTGGCAACTACCTGCGTGTAGGCGGCGAATGCCGCGGCGCCGGTGACCTTGTCCTTGATGGTCGGGCCGGACGCGTACTCCGCGCCACCGGTCGAGATCTGCAGGATGCCGTCCGAGCCAGCCTCGGCGAAGCCCTGGAGCGCGGCGTTGATGGTCTGCGACGAGGAGACATTGATGGCCGGGTAGGCGAACTTGCCTGCCTTGGCGCGATCGATCATCTCCGCGTAGACCTCGGGAGTTGCGACTGGCATGGAAGCCTCTTTTCTCGATGAGTCGTTTCGACCCTAGCCTATCGCGTTGCCAGTGGCAGGCGAGAGCGGGGCCCGCTGTGGAAGACGGTGACCCCGTGGGTGTCACAGGATCCTGTCGAGGGCTCCGGTGTCGAGGCGGACCCGGCCGAGGGAGTAGGCCTGGGCGGCGGAATCGATCACGGCGGGGGTGGCATCGAGGAAGCTGACGGGGATCCGCGCGACCTCCTGCCCGTCGGCGTCGACGGTGAGGGCGGGGCCTGCGCCGAAGTTGCGCCCGGTGAGCTTGAATCCGGTGACCTCTGACCAGCGCACGCGGACGGGCTTGGGGAAGACGAACTCGATGCCTTCGGGGTCGAGGTAGAACGCGTCGCCCTCGGGGATGAGTCCGAGGTCGCGCTTGGCCCGCCGGAGGGCGTCGACGGTGACGAGGAACCAGAAGGCGGTCGAGAGCACCCAGAGCACGACGATGGTGATGGTCCAGCCGGTGTTCCAGGTCTTGCCGAAGATGAGGATGAACACGACGAGGATCACCAGCGAGATGATCGAGGTGATGATGCGCATGCGCAGGGCTCCGCGCTGTCTTGTCACGCGGGCGGCCGTGGGAAGGGGCGTGAGACCCGCGACGAATCGCGATGGCTGCTGCATGCGCGTCACTCTAGCGGCAGGCCCGGTTCCGTCGCCGGATCGAGCGTTGGCTCCGGCCCTCGGCCCGTGTCCCGCAGCCGGCTCAGCGGTGCTGCAGGCTCCAGTGGTACATGGCGATCGCGGCGGCGGCGCCTGCGTTCATGGAGCGGGTGGATCCGGTCTGGGTGATGGCGACGAGTCGCTCGCAGCCTGCGACCATCGCGTCGGTGAGGCCTGGCCCCTCGGAGCCGAAGATCAGGCAGCAGTCTGCCGGCAGTTCGGTCGTCTCGAGCGGGACGGAGCCGGGGAGGTTGTCGACGCCGACCGGCGTGACGCCTGCCTCGGCCAGGTGCGCGAGGAGGGCGGCCTCGTCCTCGTGGTGGTGGACGTGGAGGTAGCGGTCGGTGACCATCGCTCCGCGGCGGTTCCAGCGGCGGCGGCCGACGATGTGCACGGCGGCGACGTTGAAGGCATTGGCGGTGCGCACCATGGAGCCGATGTTGAAGTCGTGTTCCCAGTTCTGGATGGCGACGTGCAGTCGGCTGCGGCTGCGGTCGAGGGCGGCGACGATGGCGTCGAGTCGCCAGTAGCGGTACCGGTCGACGACGTTGCGGCGGTCGCCGTCGCGCAGCAGTTCGGGGTCGAGTCGCTCGTCGTCGGGCCAGGGAAGGGGGTGGGGGCCGACGCCGACCGTCGGCGCGGTCGGGTCCTGGGGTTCGTCGGTCACGGCACGAGCGTGCCGCAGGTCGGGCACGTGACGCAATCCGCCTGCGCCCGCGCGGCGCAACCGAGACGAGGTCGGCATGGAAAGGGTGAAGCCCCGACCAGATGGTCGGGGCTTACTGCGGCCCGCGAGGGCCGGCTCGGGAGCGAGTGGTGGATCAACCGACGCAGGGCGTGGGACCCGCTCGACGAGTCAGATCAGGCGACGGCCTCGACCTGCTGGATGGCCGAGATCTCGACCTCGAGGGTGACCTTGTCGGAGACGAGGAAGCCACCGGTCTCGAGGGCGGCGTTCCAGGTCAGGCCGAAGTCGGAGCGGAGGACCTGGGCAGAGCCCTCGAAGCCGACGCGGGTGTTGCCGAAGGGGTCCTTTGCGGAGCCGGCGTACTCGAGCGGGAAGGTGACGGAGTTGGTGACGTCCCTGATGGTGAGGTCACCGGTCACCTTGACGACGTCGCCCTCGATGACGGTGGAGGTGCCCACGAACGTCATGTAGGGGAACCGCTCGACGTCGAAGAAGTCGGCCGAGCGGAGGTGGGCGTCGCGGTCGGCGTTGCGGGTGTTCACCGAGGCGGTCTTGATCTTGACCTCGAGCTTGGTGGCCTCGGGGTTGGCCCCGTCGACGACGGCCTTGCCCTCGAACTCCTCGAAGGAACCGCGGACCTTGGTCACCATCGCGTGGCGGGCGATGAAGGAGAGGGTGGTGTGGGTGGGGTCGAGGACGTAGGTGCCCTTGAGCTCGTTGAGTTTCATGTTTCAAGTCCTTTTTCTTGTCGGTGCAACCAACATTAGCGACTTCTGGTTTATCCTTCAACTACAAGTGGAGTCGGACTCCCCTTGATTCGCTGAGGGGGGTGGCCGCCAACGGGAGGCGACGCTTGTCGGAGCCTCCAGCCTGCCAAATCGAGGCGCCGGGTTCGGCCGGTCTGCGCGATTTCCTGTTCTCCCTGAGCGTGACGACGCCCCCGCCTCCTTGCGGAGACGGGGGCGACGGAGAAGTCGGCTCAGCCCTGGAACGGCGGGCGCTCAGCCTGCTGCGCCTGGGGTGCCTGCTGGGTCTGCGGCGGCTGGACGGGGTTCTGCGCGTCCTGCGGGGAGATCTGGGGCGCGCCCTCCGGCTGCCCACCCGGACGCTGGGAGATCTCGCCGAAGTTCACGTCGGGCGCCTGGCGGGCGATCGGGTCGTTCAGCTCGAAGTAGGTCGCCTTCTCGAACTTGGCGAAGTTGGCGATCATGTTGCTCGGCACCGACTCGACCTTTGTGTTGTAGTCGCGCACGTTGGCGTTGTAGAAGCGGCGGGCCGCGGCGATCCGGTCCTCCGTGCTGGTCAGCTCGCGCTGCAGCTCCACGAAGTTGGTGTTCGACTTCAGCTCGGGGTAGGCCTCGACGGTGACCAGCAGGTTGCTGACCGCCTGGGACAGCTCGGCCTCGATCGCGGAGCGCTGTTCGGTCGGCTGGCCGCCGCTCTGGCCGGCGAGGGCGCGGGCCTGGTTGCGCAGCGCGGTGATCTGTTCGAGCGTGTTGCGCTCGTGGGCCGCGTAGCCGCGGACCGTCTCGACCAGGTTCGGGATCAGTTCGTAGCGTCGGTTCAGCTCGACGTCGATCTGACGCCAGGACTCCTGAATGACGTTGCGGCTGCGCACGAAGCCGTTGTAGGCGCTCACTGCCCAGCCGACCACCGCGAGGATGACGACGAGCAGGATGATGAGCACGATCACGAATGTGGGCACGGTGGTCTCCTTACGTTAGGAATCACGGTAGCGGACGGGGCGGTCCGAACGGGAGGGTTCTACGTCACAGACCGAGGTCGGAAAGCTCCACCGCGTAGCGGTACTCGAGCCCCTCAGCCGCGACCGCCTCCGCGGCGCCGGTGCCACGGTCCACCACCACGGCGACGGCGACGACCTCTCCCCCGGCCTCCCGCACCGCCTCGACGGCGGTCAGCGCCGATCCGCCGGTGGTCGAGGTGTCCTCGACGACCAGTACGCGGCGCCCGGCGACCTCGGTCCCCTCGATCCTGCGCTGCATGCCGTGGGCCTTCGACTCCTTGCGCACGACGAAGGCGTCGAGCCGTCCGCCTGCGGCGGCGCTGGCGTGCAGCATGGCGGTGGCGACCGGGTCGGCGCCGAGGGTGAGCCCCCCGACGGCGTCGAAGTCGAGGTCGGAGACCAGGGCGTTCATCGCGCGGCCGACGACGGGCGAGGCCGCGCCGTCGAGGGTCACGCGCCGCATGTCGACGTAGTAGTCGGCCTCCTTCCCGGAGGCAAGGGTCACCTTGCCGTGCACGACGGCGAGGTCGGAAATGTGCTTGATCAGGTCGCTGCGGTCGCTCATCGGGTCTCCGTGGTGGTGAGGGTTGCGAAGCCGACGGCGCGGTCGTCTGTGGCGACCAGGTCCTCGGCTGTGGTCAGGGTCAGGTAGGCCTGCGTCGGGACCTCGTCCGGGCGGCCGGGCACGGGGTCGATGACCCAGCTCTCGTCCTTGTTGACTGTGAGCTCGCCCGGGGCGGAGACGACGGTGTAGGTGAAGACGGCCCCGGCGGTCTCGATGACCACCTCGTCGCCCACCTTCAGCTCGAGCAGCCGGGCGAAGGGCTTTCCGTGGGTGGTGCGGTTGCCCGCGAAGGCCGCGTTGCCGAGCTGCCCGGGAAGCGCGGTGCCCGGATACCAGCCGACCCCGCGCGTCAGATCGTCCGGGTCGACGCCCGCGATGACCGGGTACTGGAGGTCCAGGGTCGGGATGCGCAGCACCCAGGCCGGCTCGTGCAGGGTCGGCTCCTCGACGACGACCGGCTCGCCCTCCTCCTGCGTGGGCGCTGGAGCTGCCTTCCACGCGTCGCGCAGGGCGGTCACCTCGTCGGTGGCCGGGCCGGCGGCCAGCACATTGGTCCCCCAGAACTGCCATCCCAGGTATCCCCCGAGGCCGACCAGCGCGACAAGCACGACGATCAGCAGCACCAGGAGTGGGGAGACGGTCCTTCGAGCCGCACACATGGCCAACACGTCACCCATTGTTGCAGGTCACCGCTGGTCACCAGCCGCGCCCGGCCGGCCCCGGCGAGGGCTCGTGCGCATCGTCTGTCATGGGTTCGGCTCCCCCGTGCCAGCCCCGCGCCTGCTGGCCAGCGATCCAGCGGTACCCGATGGTCAGCTTCGCCGACTCACGTTCGATCCCCGCGAGATCCGGCTTGACGTCGCTGGCGACGAGCACGAGGTTGCCGAAGCGCTTCCCCTTCGCGACGACCGGCTCCATGCCGATCAGCAGGTGCCGCCATCGTTGCTGCAGACCGCCCGCGAGCCGCTTTGCCCAGGCGAAGGGGGAACGGTCGGTGATGTTGAACACGGCCACGGCATCGCCACGCACCACCCTGCGCACCTGGTCGAGCGCCTCCTGGGTGGCCAGCTCGCCCGGCACCTGCGCCCCGTCGAACGCGTCGATGATGATCACGTCGGCCCACTCGTCTGCCATCGCGGCAAGGCCCGTGCGGCCGTCGACGTCTCGCACCTTGATGCCCGAGCGGGGAGGAAGCGGGATCTTGCGCCGCACCTCGGCGGTCAGCTCGACGTCGGGCTCGCAGACCACCTGCGCCGTCCCCGGGCGGCGCCACGCCACCCAGCGGGGAAGGGACATGCCTGCACCCCCGAGGTGCACGACCCGTAGCCTGCGCTCAGGCTCGGTGTCGAGGACGGTGTGGTCGAGCACCATGGCGATGTGCTGGACGTACTCGAAGGCGAGGAAGTCGGGCCGGGACGGATCGACCCACGACTGCGACGTCGGCCCGAACCGCACCCAGAAGGCGCCAGGGACGTCCCGGTCGGGAAACAGCCGCTCACTCATCCCAGGAGCCTAGCGAGTCGCGTCTGCGCTCAGAGGTCGACGACTTCGAACTCGAGCAGCGAGGCGCCGCTCGCGACGGGCTTCCGGTCGCTCGGCGCGTGGGCGGCGCGTGCCCCGCCGTCGCGCCAGGCCTGGAAGTCCTCCTCGCTCGCCCAGGTGGTCACCACGAAGTAGCGCGTCTCACCCGCGACGGGGCGCAGCAACTGGAAGCCCTCGAACCCCGGCGACTGGTCGACGGCGTGCTTCCGTGCGGCGAACCGGGCCTCGAGTTCTGCCCCGGCACCGTCTGGCACCTCGATGGCGTTGATCTTGACGACCGACATGGTCTCCTCCTTCTGACACCCCGAGCCTATCCACACCGTTGCGACGCACGAAGGGCCGTAAGGTGAGGGGGCAGTCAGGAGGATTTGATGAATCTCGGCATGTTCCTCGGCGCCCTCGGGTCGCTGTTCGCGATCATGAACCCGCTGGTCTCGCTGCCCATGTTCCTGTCGTTGACGGCCAGCTACTCTCCCGCAAGGCAGAAGCGCTCGGCGCTGAGGGTCGGGTTGTACACGACCATCTTCTGCGCCGTGGTCCTCGCCACCGGCTCGCTGCTGCTGAAGGTGTTCGGGATCAGCGTGGACGACTTTCGCGTCGCAGGTGGCCTCGTGCTCGCGATCATCGGCATCGGGATGCTGCATGGGGAAAGCACCGTGCACGACGGCACCGCCTCCGAGCAGGCGCACCAGACGGAGCATGCGAAAAGCGGGGACATCTCGTTCTACCCGATGACCTTCCCCATGCTGGCCGGCCCGGGCACCATCACCACGCTCGTGCTGCTCGCCGGTCACGCCGACGGGCCGGCCGACTGGGTGGCCGTGGGCGCAGCACTGCTCGTCATCCTCGTGGCGCTGACGGTCGTGCTGTTCTGCGCCGGGTTCATCGGAAAGCATCTGTCGCAGACGCTGCGCACCATCATGACGAGGCTGATGGGCATGATCCTGACCGCGATCGGCGTCTCGATGATCGCCGCCGGCGTCAAGGCGCTGCTGCCTGGCCTGGCCGGCTGAGCCGAACCGGCCGTGCGGGCATAGGCTGTCGCGGGACATGAGCCTGACCAGACGCATCCTCTCCCTCGCCGTTCCCGCCTTCGCGGCGCTGCTTGCGCACCCGCTGATGCTGCTGGCCGACACGTGGATCGTCGGCCGGCTCGGCACCGTCGAACTGGCGGGGCTGAGCATCGGCAGCGGCCTGCTGCTCACGGTCGTCGGCCTGTCGATCTTCCTCGCCTACGGATCGACGGCGGTCGTCGCGCGCTTCGTCGGCGCGGGCCGTCAGCGCCGTGGCCTGGAGATGGGCGTCCAGGCGATGTGGGTCGCCGCGGCGATGGGGGCGCTGATCGCCCTGGTGATGTGGCCGCTCGCGCCATGGCTCGCCAGCGCGATGGGCGCCGGCCCCGACGTGGCCCCGTACGCCGTCGACTACCTGCGCTGGTCGCTGCCCGGCCTGCCGGGGATGCTGGTCATGCTCGGCGCGACGGGAACCTTCCGCGGACTCTCGGACGCCCGCACCCCGCTTGTGCTCTCGGTCGCCGCAGCCACCTTGAACCTGCTGCTCAACCTGGCCTTCGTGTTCGGCCTCGGCATGGGCATCTCGGGTGCAGCGCTCGGTACCGCGGTCGCCGAGACCGCCCTCGGCCTCACGGCGGCCGCCCTCGTCGCGGTGAAGGCACGACGGGTCGGGGCCCGGCTCGCCCCGGTCTGGGCCGACATGATGCACAGCCTCACCGTCGGCTTCCCGCTGTGGCTGCGCACCCTCCTCCTGCGCGCCGCCCTGCTGCTGACCACCTACGTCGCCGCCGCCCAGGGCGCCTCGGCCCTTGCCGCCCACCACATCGCCATGAACGTGTGGAACCTGCTGGCCTACGCACTCGACGCGCTGGCGATCGCGGGGCAGACGATCATCGCGACATCGCTCGGCGCCGGGAACAAGGCCGAGGCGCGCCTGTTCACGTCGAAGATGATCCGCTGGTCGATCGGCGCCGGGGTGATCCTCGGCCTGGCGGCCATCGCGCTGCGCGCCCCGATCGCCGCCGCCTTCAGCACCGATGCGGACGTTCGCCGCATCATCGGATATCTGTTGCTGGTCGCGGGCGCGACCCTCGGCCTCGCCGGCTACGTGTACCTGCTCGACGGCGTGCTGATCGGGGCCGGGGACGGTCCCTACCTGGCAAAGGCCGGCGCGATCAACCTGGCCGTCTACGCGCCCCTTGCCCTCGTCGCCCTGCTCCTGCCGAGCGGCGTCCCCGCCCTGCTGTGGCTCTGGTTCGCCTTCACCGTCGGCTTCATGGGCGCACGGGCCGTGACCCTCGGCCTGCGCGCACGAGGCGACGGGTGGCTCGTCGTCGACGACAACACGTGACCCACGCCGATCTCCGCGACCGCCCCGGTTCTCACGCCCCGACGGGTAGCGTCGACACATGAGAGCTCTGAGAATCGCCACCCTCACCGCGCTCGCCGGGCTCGCCGCGGCCTGCTCGTCGCCGGGGGAGACCCCCACCGCGCCCTCCGGAACGCCCGCGCAGAGCACACCTGTCGCGAACCCGCAGGCCTCGAGCGACCCGTCGGTCGCGTCCACGAGCCCGGCCCCGAGCGCGGAGGCCACGAGCGCGGCCCCGAGCCCCACCCCCACCTCGCACACCTTCACGGTCGCCGAGCACGAGACGTTCGACGAGCCGTGGGCCATGACGTTCCTGCCCGGCACGGACGTGCTCGCCGTCACCGAGCGCGGCGGCGCCCTCAAGCTCCGCGATGCCAGCGGGGTGCGGGAGGTCAGCGGGGTCCCGGAGGTCACCGTCACGCAACAGGGCGGCCTCGGCGACATCATCGCAGGCCCCACCTTCGAGCAGGACGGCACCGTCTACCTCAGCTGGGTCGAGTCCGGGGAGGGCGGAACCGGCGCAGTCGTCGGCACCGCGAAACTCGACGTCGACGGCGCGGCGCTGAGTGACGTGACGAAGATCTGGGAGCAGAGCCCGAAGATCGACGGCGGCGGCCACTACTCGCACCGCCTCGCCATCCAGGGCGAGTACCTGTTCGTCAGCTCGGGCGACCGGCGCCAGTTCACGCCTGCCCAGGAGATCGACTCGACCCTCGGCAAGATCCTCCGCCTGACCCTCGACGGCCAGCCCGCCGCCGACAACCCCTTCCAGGAGGACGCGCCGATCGCACAGCAGTTCTGGAGCATCGGACACCGCAACCCGCTCGGCCTCGCCTTCGATGCCGACGGGCGGCTCTGGTCGAGCGAGATGGGTCCGAAGGGCGGCGATGAGGTCAACCTCATCAGGCCCGGCCTCAACTACGGCTGGCCCGAGGCCTCGAACGGCTCGAACTATGACGGCTCCGACATCCCCGACCACACAGGAGGCGACGGCTTCGAGCCGCCGAAGGTGTCGTGGAACCCCAGCGTCTCGCCCGGCTCGCTGATGATCTACCAGGGTGACCTGTTCCCCGCCTGGAAGGGCGACGCGTTCATCGGAGCCCTTTCAGGGGAGGCCCTCATCCGGGTCAACCTCGCGGGCGACACAGCCGCCCTCGCGGACACGTGGCCGATGGACGCGCGGATCCGCGAGGTCGAGGAGGGACCCGACGGAGCGATCTGGCTGCTGCGCGACGGCGACTCCGCTGCCCTGCTGGAGCTTCGCCCCGAATGATCCCCCTGGGCTGGGTGCTGAAGACGATCGCCACCTCCTCGGGGGTCAACGCCGTCGCGCACCTCGGGGACCGGCTGATCGTCGCCGGGTCGTTCGGCACCGTCGACATCTACTCCCCCGACGGCGCGTCCCTGCACCGCTACCCCGGACGCAGCATCGTCACGGGGGTCGCAGGCAGTGGTGACTCGCTGGTGGTCGGCTCCAGCGACGGCGAGGTCAACCACTGGGCACCAGCCCCGGGAAGGCTCGTGCTGCAGACCGACTCCGGCACACCGCACTTCGACGTGCCCCGCAGCGACGTCGGCCTCCTGATCGGGACCGCGGAGGGTGCCGTCGTGATGAGCCGCGAGAGGGGACGGGTGGGTGCCACGTCCCATCGACCCCGCCCCTGACGGCACCAGCTACAACCCCTACCACGCGATCAGCGCCGACGGTTCGACGCTGGTCAACCAGAGCGAGGGCGGCCAGCTCGTCACTCTCGCCTTCGACGGCGAGGGCTACCGGGTGGCGCACGCCCAGCCCCTCCCCACCGGACTGATCGACCTGCAGATGTCACCGGACGACACGCTGCTCACCCTCGGCTACCGCAACAAGGCCGACTTCAAACTCTTCCGCGCCGATGATCGCGGTTGGTCGAAGGTGGCCACCCTCGACGGCTGGCCGAGTTCGGCGGCCTTCAGCGCGGACAGCTCGCTGTTCGTCGGGATGACGCTCGACGGCAAGGGCTTCAACGTGTGGAGGGTGAGCGGCGACGGTGCGACCCGGCTGGCCGAACGCAGGACGACGGACGCAGCGGTGCCGATCCGCTTCGCCTTCGCTCCGGACGGCACGCTCGCGCTGGGCAACGACGAGGGTGAGGTCACCCTCTACGACATGTCCGACCCGGCGGCGCCCCACGCCTCCTTCCTGCTCGGAGATGCCCGCGCCTCCCTCTCCCAGCTGCAGTTCGACGACGCCGGAGAGCAGCTGATCGCCGCCTCACGCGCGGGGACGGTGTGGGTGTGGAGCCGGGAGGGCAAGGGCTGGTCGCTGTACCTGACGCTGCGGCCCGGCCAGGACAACGTGATGGGCGTCGAGGCCTACGAGGGCGAGATCGTGATGTCGATGGACGACGGACGCACCGTCGCCTGGGAGGACGACCCGGCAACGGCCCGCGACGCCATGTGCGCAACCTTCGGCGACCCGCTGACCGATCAGGAATGGGAGCGCCTCGTGCCCGGCGTCGAGTTCATCGACGGCTGCGACTAGGGCTGCAGCCGCTCGTTGCGCCAGCCGTGTTCGGTCAGCCTGCACACGATCCTGTCGTGCAGGCGGCCGGGGAGGCCCTGCCAGAACTCGAACGTGTCCACGTCGATCACATAACCGCCCCACGACGGACGGCAGGGCACCTGAGCGCCCTTGAACCGTTCCTGCGCGGCGCCGACGGCGTCGCGAAGGTCGGCACGGCGACGCAGCGGCTCGGACTGCCTCGATGCCCACGCCTCGAGCTGGCTCGCCCTCGGCCGTTTCGCGAAGTATGCCTCCGACTCGGGCCGAGGGAGCCGGCTCACCGGCCCGACGGCCCTGACCTGGCGCATGGTGCCCGGCCACCAGAAGGACGCGGCGGCCACGGGGTTGGCAGTCAGGTCGCGTCCCTTGTGGGAGTCGTAGTCGGAGAAGAAGACCAGCCCCCGCGGCGAGTACTCCTTGAGCAGCACGATCCGCGACGACGGGCGCAGGTCGCCGCCGATGGTCGCCAGCGTCATGGCCGTCGCCTCGGGTTCGCCTGCCTGGACGGCCTGGCTCACCCAGGCCGCGAAGAAGCGCCACGGATCGATCGCCATCGGGTCGCCTGGGAGCGGGTCGCCCGCGTAGTCGCGCCGGATGTCATGGAGGGAACCCATTGGCCCATCAAACCACCGGTTCGCCCGCGCGGGGCAGCGGGGCGCGGTAACTTCGCACCAACAAGGAGGAACACCCATGAGCTACGAGATCGTCATCTTCGACGCGAAGGCCGCCCCCGCCGACGACGACGCGTTCGTCGGGTGGTACACGAGGCAGACCACGCCGTCGGACGACCCCGACGTCGGGACCGTCGCGATGCGCAACTGGTACTCCGACTTCTCCTCGGACTTCCCGGCGGCGAACGGTCCCTATGCGGACGCACATGACGGGAACACCTGTTACGAGTTCGGCCCGACCATCACGAGGGCGACGGTCCCGGTCGAGCTGGGCAAGCCGACAGTGCGCGCTCCCTCGCAGGCAAGGACTCCGTCGGCTTCTTCAATCCCAACGCAGACGAGCTGCGCCTGTTCTTCCCGTGAGCCTCAGGCGCCGAGCTCGCGGTTGATCGCGCGCACCGTCTGGGTGGCCGTGTACAGGTCGGCGCCGGTCATCTCGCGGTAGCGGCGGATGGCCTCGACCTCTCCGCCCGTCTGCAGGGCCAGGATCACCTCGTCACGTTCGAGATAGGTCATCGGACGTGGCGGCGCGCTGACCTGCGGCGGCGGCTGCTGACGCCGGTGCAGGTTGGGGTAGACCACCCAGATCCAGATGGCGGCCGCGGGCACCAGGAACCACAGCCTTCCGTCGGCGATGCCGGAGACGAAAATGGCGACGAGCAGGATCCACCACTGCGCGTACCAAGGCTTGGCGAAGTGACCGCTGTTCTCGTCGACCTCGCTCGAGGCGGGCTGACCGTAGTAGGGGGCGGGCTCGCTGCCCATCCCGAGGCTGCTGTCCTGCAGCCCGTACGGATCGTCGTAAGGCCCCGAGGAGGTCGAGTACGGCGAGGCTCCATAGGTCGGAGGCTGACCCGGTTCGTAGCGGGTGTCTCCGCCCGGCAGGTCGACGAACAGGCCGCGCAGATCGGAGCCGGTGCGCGCCTCGAGGGCCTTGCCCATCCGGTCGTTGAACTCCTCGGTGCTGAGCCGGCCGGCCGCGTGATGCTCCTGCAGCCTGGAGACGGCGCGCTCCCGCTCAGCGTCTCCGATGCGCATGTTGTCGTCGCCAGCCATGGACCAAGCCTACCCAAAGACCCGCCGAGGGCATCAGGCGAGGTGTACTGACGCACCCGTGCCCGGCATGGCGGCGGATCGGAGAAGCGGCTCGGCACGCGAAAGGGCCGCAGGGGGTGTCCCCTGCGGCCCGCGTGACGCTCTGCGTCAGACCATCTTGATGGTGTCGCCCACCTTGTCGAAGGTCACCGTCTGACCCTCGTGCACCTCGCCTGCCAGCATCGCGCGGGCGAGCTGGTCCTCGATGGTGTTCTGCACGAGGCGGCGCAGCGGTCGCGCACCGTAGACGGGGTCGAAGCCGACCTCAGCCAGCCACTTCTTGGCGGCCTCGGTCACGACGAGCGTGATCCGGCGGTCGGCGAGTCGGCGGTTGAGCTTGTCGATCTGGATCTCAACGATCTTGCCGAGATCCTCCGGGGAGAGCGGCTCGAACAGCACGATGTCGTCGAGCCGGTTGAGGAACTCGGGCCGGAACGCCTGGCGCACCACCGCCATGACGGAGTCCTTCTTGCTCTGCGCGTCGAGCAGCGGATCGGCCAAGAACTGGCTTCCGAGGTTCGACGTCAGGATCAGCAGGGTGTTGCGGAAGTCGACCGTGCGGCCCTGGCCGTCGGTCAGCCGTCCGTCGTCGAGCACCTGGAGCAGGATGTTGAACAGGTCCGGGTGCGCCTTCTCGACCTCGTCGAGCAGGATCACCGAGTACGGACGGCGCCGCACGGCCTCCGTGAGCTGGCCGCCCTCCTCGTAGCCGACGTAGCCGGGAGGCGCACCGACGAGCCGGGCGACGGAGTGCTTCTCCGAGTACTCGCTCATGTCGATGCGGATCAGCGCGGTCTCGTCGTCGAAGAGGAAGTCGGCGAGCGCCTTCGCGAGCTCGGTCTTGCCGACGCCGGTCGGGCCGAGGAAGAGGAACGAGCCGATCGGACGGTTCGGGTCGGAGATCCCCGCACGGCTGCGCCGCACGGCGTCGGAGACGGCCTTGACCGCCTCGCGCTGACCGACCAGGCGGGCGCCGATGCGCTCCTCCATGTCGAGCAGCTTCTCGGACTCGCCCTGCAGCAGGCGTCCGACGGGCACGCCCGTCCAGGCCGAGACGACCTCGGCGATGTCGCTCGCTCCGACCTCCTCAGAGACCATGGAGGGGGCGTTGTCGGTCTGCTCGGCTTCGGCGATCTCCGCCTCGACCTTCGGAATGTCGCCGTAGAGGATCGTCGAGGCGCGCGTCAGGTCGCCCTCGCGCTGGGCCTTCTCGGCCTCGCCGCGCAGCTCGTCCATCTTCTTCTTGAGGTCGCCGACCCGGTTCAGGGCCGACTTCTCGGCCTCCCAGCGCGACTCCAAGCCGCGCAGCTTCTCCTCGTTGTCCGCCAACTCGGAGGTGAGATGGGCGAGCCGCTCGCGCGACGCGTCGTCGGTCTCCTTCTCGAGGGCGAACTTCTCCATCGTCTGCCTGTCCACCTCGCGGCGCAACATGTCGATGGCCTCCGGGGAGGAGTCGATCTCCATCCGCAGCCGCGACGCTGCCTCGTCGACCAGGTCGATCGCCTTGTCCGGCAGCTGACGGTTCGTGATGTAACGGTTCGAGAGCGTCGCCGCGGCGACGAGCGCCGAGTCGGTGATGCGCGCCTTGTGGTGCGCCTCGTAGCGCTCGCGCAGGCCGCGGAGGATCGCGACGGTGTCTTCAACGCTCGGCTCGCCGATGAAGACCGGCTGGAAGCGGCGCTCGAGCGCCGGGTCCTTCTCGATCCGCTCGCGGTACTCGTCGAGCGTGGTGGCGCCGATCAAGCGCAGCTCGCCTCGGGCGAGCATCGGCTTGAGCATGTTGCCCGCGTCCATCGCCCCCTCGCCGGAGGCGCCCGCCCCGACGACCGTGTGCAGCTCATCGATGAAGGTGATCACCTCTCCGGCGGATTCCTTGATCTCGTTCAGGACGGCCTTGAGCCGCTCCTCGAACTCGCCGCGGTACTTCGCGCCTGCGACCATCGAGGCGAGGTCGAGCGCGATGAGGCGGCGGTTCTTCAGCGAGTCGGGCACGTCGCCCGCGACGAGGCGCTGGGCGAGGCCCTCGACGACTGCCGTCTTGCCGACGCCAGGCTCGCCGATCAGCACGGGGTTGTTCTTGGTGCGGCGGGCCAGCACCTGGATCACGCGCCGGATCTCGGAGTCGCGGCCGATCACGGGGTCGAGCTTGCCCTCGCGGGCGGCCTCCGTCAGGTCCACGGAGTACTTCTCGAGCGCGGACTCGCCGCCCTCGGACTCGGCGGAGGTGACGCGCTTGCCTCCGCGGGAGGCCTCGAAGGCCTCCTTCAGCCGCTCCGGATCGACGCCGTTCTTGGCCAGGATCTTCTGCGCCTCGGACTGCACCTGGGCCAGCGCGATGAGCAGGTGCTCCGTCGCGACGAAGCTGTCACCGAGCTCGTCGGCGAGCGTCTCCGCCTGGGCGAGCACCCGGGCGAGCGAGCCGCTGATCGCGGGCTGGCTCACCGACGATCCGCTCGTCGTAGGGAGCTTGTCGATGGCGAGCACGGCCGCATTGTCGACGACGGCCGGGTCTGCGCCGACCTTTGTCAGCAGCGCGCCGACGGTGTTGTCCGGCGTCAGCAGAAGGCCGTGGAGCAGGTGCTCGGGTTCGGTGTTGGGGTTGCCCTTCGTCAGGGCCTGGCGTATGGCCGCCGTGAGGGCGTCGCGCGACTTGGTCGTCAGCCTTTCAGTGTTCATGGTGTTCTACGTCTTTCTCGATCAGGATCCGTTTGTAAAATTGAGTCTACCTAACTCAACCTCATTCGAGCCTGGATATTCCCCGTTCAGGGCACCGCCGACCCACTTCACACGGTAGATGCACGAGGCGTCGCCGGGGCCGTTTCCGGCCACTGGACGCAGCCGATTCGCGACCCTGTACGCCCTTGAGCCGTCAGCGGCCCGGCGCAGGGGTGAAAGGGCGGGGGGATCGACCAGGCGCAGCTGGATGGCGCGGATCAGGATCTGGGTGCGGGAGGTGACGCCCAGCTTGTCTCCCACGTGCGAGAGGTACTGCTTCACCGACCCCTCCGAGAGCCCCATGTTCCTGCCGATCTGGCGGTTCGTGAGCGCGTGGGTCAGCCACTGAACCAGTTCCTTCTCGCGGCGGGGTGAGGTTCACCTCGGGCGTCGGCGGGACCCGACGGCCGCTTCAGCGCGGGCGAGGTCGGCGACCACTGAGGTCGTCGAGGCCCAGCTTCCGGCGCACGCGATTTCCCGTTTCTCCGGCGGGCACGACGACCGCGTGTCAGGCTGGACTGTCCGTCCCTGCGCGGGACGCACCGGAGGGAGAAACCATGATCACCCTGAGCCGTCGTCACCTGATCGGCATGGGCGCTGGGGCACTCGCTGCATCGGCCGTTGTCGGAGCGCTGCCTGCCAGTGCGGGCGTCAAGGGATACGTCCAGTCGACGATCGCGCGGATGAGCCTGCCGGAGAAGGTCGGTCAGCTGATGGTGCAGGAGGTGTACGGGGTCGACCCGACGGTCGACGACTCGCGCAACCTGAGCAAGTACGGCACGGCCAAGGGAGTCGACGTCGTCCGTGACCTCCATCTGGGCGGGGTCATCTACTTCGCATGGACCAACACCTACGACAACGGGCCAGACGGCGTCGCCGCGGCGAGCAACGCACTGCAGGAGGCGTCGCTCGAGACCCGACCGAAGGGAAGGCCGGATCGACCGGTCGGCACGAAGGTGGCCGTCCCGCTGCTGATCGCCACCGACCAGGAGCAGGGCATCGTCACCCGCTTCGGTCCACCCGCGACCCAGTTCCCGGGGTCCATGGCGCTCGGCGCGGGCCGCTCGACGAAGGACGCGCGCACCGCCGCGGCGATCACAGGCAAGGAGTTGCGCGCCGTCGGCATCAACGTCGACTTCGCCCCCGACGCCGACGTCAACGTCAACCCGGACAACCCGGTGATCGGCGTCCGGTCGTTCAGCTCGCGACCCGATCTCGTGGCCGACATGGTGGCGGCCCAGGTCGTCGGCTACCAGATCGACGGAAAGGTCTGCGCCTCGGCCAAGCACTTCCCGGGCCACGGCGACACGGCGACCGACTCGCACTACGGGCTGCCGGAGATCACCCACACGCCCGAGGAATGGAAGGCGCTCGACGCGCCGCCGTTCGAGGCGGCCATCCGGGCGGGTGTCGACATGATCATGACGGCGCACCTGCTCGTCCCAGCCCTTGATCCCTCCGGCGATCCGGCGAGCGTGAGCAGGCCGATCCTCACCGGAGTGCTGCGCGACCAGCTCGGCTTCGACGGTGTCATCGTCACCGACGCGCTCGACATGGCGGGCGTCAGGCAGAAGTACGGCGACGCGGAGGTGGCTGTGCGCGCGATGGAGGCGGGCGTCGACCTGCTGCTGATGTCGCCCGCCCCGCTCGCCGCGCGCGACGCCGTCCTCGAGGCGGTGCGCACGGGCCGGCTCACCGAGGCGCAGCTCGACGAGAAGGTCGCGCGCGTGCTGACCATGAAGTACCGCCGCGGCATCGTGGAGCGGCCGCTGTGCGAGCCTGCGCTGGTCGACCGGATCGTCGGGATCCCCCAACACCTCGAGGCGGCCGACGAGGTCACCGACCGCACGGTCACCCTGGTCAGCAACGACGGGACCCTCCCGGTGGACGTGACGGACAGACGGGTACTCGTCTGCGGCTGGGGCGCGACCACCACCACCGCCGTCGCGGATGCCCTTGCGCGGCTCGGGGCGACGACGACGAGGCAGACCTCGAACGCCCCCACCGCCGCGCAGATCACCGCTGCGGTGACCGCGGCGAGGAGCAGCGACCTCGTGGTCGTGCTAACCAACAACGTGGCCACCTCCGCGTCGCAGGTCAACCTCGTCAAGGCCCTCACCGGCTCGGGGACCCCCGTGGTGACGGTCGCGGTGCGCAACCCGTACGACGTCGCCTACTACGAGGCGAACGCAGAGCTGTGCACCTACTCGTACTCACCTGTGATCGCCGGCGCGGTCGCGCGGGTGATCACCGGCCGGGTGAACCCGCAGGGCCGGCTCCCGGTCGACGTGCCGAAGCCCGGCGGGGGTGTGTACCTGTCCTTCGGGGACGGCCTCAGCTACTGACCCTCCCAGCGGGGCCCGTGCCGATGCCCCGGAGGGCGGGAGTTGTCGCACGGGTGTGGCAGGCTCTGCCCCATGGCCAAGCGTGAGCGCCCCGAGGTGCCGGAGCAGATGGTGGAGCGGGTGCGCGCCATCACCGACACGCTGCCCGAGGTCTACGAGGAGGACGCCTGGGTCGGTCTGCGCTGGAGGGTCGGCGGCGCCACCGTCGCGCACCTCTTCGGCGGGGAGGATCAGCAGTTCCGGATCGTCCTGCACGGTCAGAGCGGCGACGTCGCCGCGTTCGAACACCTCGGCCATCCCTACTTCCGCGCCGGATGGGGAGCAGACGTGATCGGCCTGATCCTTGACGACTCCACCGATTGGGAGGAGGTCCGCGAGTTGGTCATCGAGTCGTTCTGCGTGCTCGCCCCCAAGCGCCTCGTGGACCAGGCTGGCCTGCCTCCGCAGCCCGATGTGGGCACCTCGACTGCCCCCTGACTCTCCCCCGCCGCGGGTGACGTGCCACCATGTAGACCATGCTGGCCCTCGCGAAGACGCGTCCCGGTCCGGGACTGGAGCTGATCGACATCCCGAAGCCCATCCCCGGCCCCACGGAGGTCCTGATCAGGGTCACCCGCACCGGCATCTGCGGCACTGACCTGCACATCGCCTCCTGGGACGGCTGGGCGTCCAAGACGGTGGCGACGCCACGGGTCCTCGGCCACGAGTTCTGCGGCCACATCGTCGAGATGGGCTCGTCGGTGACGGGCCTCGAGGTCGGGCAGTTCGTCTCCGGTGAGGGGCACTACGTGTGCGGACGCTGCCGCGCCTGCCTGGCAGGCAAACGGCACCTGTGTCGCAACACCCAGGGCATCGGCTACCACGTCGACGGCGCCTTCGCTCAGTACTTCGCGATGCCTGCCGTCAACGTGTGGGTGCACCCCTCAGACGCCGACCCGGACGTCGCCGCGATCTTCGACCCCTTCGGCAATGCGGTCCACGCCGCGCTGCAGTTTCCGGCCCTCGCCGAGGACGTGCTGGTCAGCGGCGCAGGGCCCATCGGCATCATGGCCGCGCTCGTGGCCCAGTTCCAGGGCGCCCGCAACGTGGTGATCACCGACCTGAGCGCCGAACGGCTCGAACTGGCGCGCTCGCTCGGCCTCTCGTCGACGGTCAACGTGGCGCAGGAACGGCTCGAGGACGTCTACGAGCGGTTCTCGATGAAGGAGGGCTTCGACATCGGGCTGGAGATGTCCGGCTCGGGCGCGGCGCTCACGTCGATGATCAACAACATGACCCACGGCGGGCGGATCGCTCTGCTCGGCACCCCCACGAAGGAACTGACGGTCGACTTCTCGACCATCATCTTCAACATGCTCACCATCCAGGGCGTCACGGGTAGGCAGATCTTCGAGACCTGGTACGCCATGAGTTCGCTGCTGCGCTCCGGCCTCGACATCTCCGGCGTGATCACGCACCGCTTCCCTGCCGCGGAGTTCGAGCAGGCGTTCGCCGTGGCCGGCGACGGCAGGTCCGGCAAGGTCATCATGTCCTGGGACTGAGCGTCCCCCGAAGCAACCGACAGGAGAAATCCCATGAACATCCTCGACCAGATCAACGCCGAGTTGGCCCAGCTGCGCGAGGAGGGCCTCTACAAGGAGGAGGCCCCGCTGACGACGGCGCAGGCCGCCCACGTCGGAACGCCCGAGGGTGAGGTGATCAACCTCTGCGCGAACAACTATCTCGGGCTCGCCGACTCGCCCGTCCTGATCGAGGCCGCGAAGGAGGCGCTCGACCGCTGGGGCTTCGGCATGGCCTCCGTGCGGTTCATCTGCGGGACCCAGACCCAGCACAAGGACCTCGAGGCTGCGCTGACGTCGTTCCTGCGGCCCGGTGCCGACGGGTTCGACACCATCCTCTACTCGTCGTGCTTCGACGCAAACGGCGGCCTGTTCGAGACGCTGCTCGGCCCCGAGGACGCGATCATCTCCGACGAGCTGAATCACGCGTCGATCATCGACGGGGTGCGGCTGTCGAAGGCGAAGCGCTTCCGCTACCGCAACCGCGACCTCGACGACCTGCGGGCCCAGCTCGAGGCGGCCGCCGGGGCGCGGCACACGCTGATCGCCACCGACGGCGTCTTCTCGATGGACGGCTACGTCGCCCCGCTCGACGAGATCTGCGCGCTCGCAGACGAGTACGGCGCCCTCGTCATGGTCGACGACTCCCACGCCGTGGGGTTCGTCGGCAAGACGGGCGCAGGCACGCCGGAGCTCTTCGGCGTCACCGACCGCGTCGACATCCTGACCGGGACCCTCGGCAAGGCGCTCGGCGGCGCCTCCGGCGGCTTCACCTGCGCGCGGGCCCCGATGGTCGAACTGCTGCGCCAGCGCTCGCGCCCGTACCTGTTCAGCAACTCGCTCGCCCCGTCGATCACGGCCACCTCGATGGCGGTGCTCGACCTGATCGCGAACCAGCCCGAGCTGCTCGACCGGCTGCGCGAGAACACCGCCTACGTCCGCCGCCGCATCGTCGAGGAGGGCTTCGAGGTGCCGGAGTCGGACCATCCGATCGTCCCGGTGATGCTCGGCGACGCCGTGCTGGCCGCCCGGATGGCCGACGCGATCCTGGCTCGCGGCGTCTACGTCCGCGCGTTCAGCTATCCGGTCGTGCCGAAGGGCAAGGCGCGGATCCGTACGCAGTTGTCGGCGGCACTGACGCGCGACGACCTCGACACGGCGATCGCCGCCTTCGTCGCGGCGAGGGACGAGGTTTCGGCCTAGGACGGTGCTGAATAACCCGCGCGTCGCGGGGTGCTGATCGGGGTGGGCTTGCGATCCTTGTTTCATGCAGGGTGAGGCTGATCGGCAGCGGGAGCTGTTGGACGTGGAGGCGTTGGCGGGACATCTGTTGGTGCCGGGGAGCGTGTTCGCGTTCCTGGCCGAGCACCGGTTGCGGTTGTTCCCGCCGGAGCTGTTCGCCGACCTGTTTCCCTCGGGGCGGGGTCGGCCCTCGATCCCGCCAGAGGTCATCGCCTCGGTGCTGGTGCTGCAGTCCTTGTACGGGCACTCTGACAGGGAAGCGGTCGAGGCGCTCACGTTCGACCTGCGCTGGAAGGCCGCGTGCGGGTACGCGGTCGACGGGGCCGGGTTCCACCCTTCGACGTTGACGTACTGGCGTAAGCGGCTGGCCGCCAGCGAACGTCCGGACCGGATCTTCGAGGCGGTCCGCGAGGTCGTCATGGCTACCGGTGTCCTGTCGGGCAAGACGCGGCGGGCGTTGGACTCCACGGTGCTCGACGACGCGGTCGCCCGGCAGGACACGGTCACCCAGCTGATCGCCTCGATCCGCCGGGTCGGCCGCGACGTGCCGGGCGCGCACGCACTGGTGGTCCAGGAGTGCACCCGGTTGGCCGAGGTCACCGGCGGTGACTACACGGTCGCTGGCAAGCCGCGGATCGCCTGGGAGGACGAGGCCGCCCGGACCGAGCTGGTGAGCGCACTGGTGGGCGACGCCCTGGCCCTGCTGGCCGCTCTCGACGCCGCCCACCACGACGAGCACGGCGACCCGGACGGCCTGGCGCTGCTGTCCGAGGCGGGTGGGAAACCGGCCGAGGCCCTCGCGCTGCTGGCGTTGGTCGCCGGGCAGGACGTCGAGCCGGCGGAGGGTTCCGACGGCACCGACGGGCGGTGGCGCATCGCCCGCAAGACCGCGCCGGACCGGATGATCTCCACCGTCGACCCCGATGCCCGGCACGCGCACAAGACCCGCGAACGGCGTCAGGACGGGTTCAAGGCCCATGTCGTCGTCGAGCCGGACACCGGGCTGATGACGATGGTGAAGCTGACGAAGACCAACGGGGCCGAGCACTCCGACGCCGCGGTGGGTGCCGACCTGGTCACCACCGACTCCACCCTCACCGCCACCCCTGACGCGCCGGTGCAGGTGCTCGGCGACTCCGCCTACGCCTCCGGTGACATGCTGGCCACGCTCGATGCCCGCAAGTGGGAACCGGTCCTCAAACCCTGGCCGCTGCGGCCGGCTGTCGAGGGCGGGTTCACCCTGGACGACTTCATCCACGACCCGGTCGCCGGGACGTTGACCTGCCCGGCCGGGCTCACCCGCGGCGTCAGTGCCAAGGGCAAGGTGACCTTCGGCGCCGCGTGCGCCGGCTGTCCGCTGCGGCAGCGGTGCACCACCGCCGAACGTGGCCGCAAGGTCACCCTGGGTGAGCACCACCAGCTCCAACGACAGCACCGCGAACGAGCCACCGACCCGGACTTCCAGGCCGTCTACCGACGGCACCGGCCGATGGTCGAACGCTCCATCGCCTGGCTCACGCGCGGAGCACGCCGCGTGCCCTACCGGGGCGTGGCCAAGAACGACGCCTGGCTGCACCACCGCGCCGCCGGTCTCAACCTGCGACGCCTCCTCAACCTCGGGCTCACCGTCCAGGACGGGACCTGGGCCATCGCCTGAGGGTGGGACCGGGGGCCGCTGGGCCCTTGCCACGCCGCCCCGATCGAGCGCAGGATGGCCTCAGGCGGGCGGAACGACCCCGACTGTCGCACCCCAGGGTGCTGACCTCACTGCCGCAAAGACGGCCTTGGCGGCGCTCCGCCCGCCCCCCTCACGCCATACCCGCCTCAGATCACACCTTGTTCAGCGCCCTCCTAGGGCGTGTCTCCCAATCGCGGGGGGTGACCCGCGATTCTGGCCGACACACACGCGTCACATTGGGGTCACGTTGGTGGCTGCCTGCAGCGCGGCGGTGAGGTAGCCCGCGGAAGCACCGACGCCCTTGTCCGCGACGTGGGCGGGCGTACCAGCTGCAACCACGGTCCCGCCGGCGTCGCCCGCACCGGGTCCAAGATCGATCACGTGATCGGCCACCGCGACAGCGCGCATGTCCAGCTCCGCGGCGACGACCGTGTTGCCCGCATCGAGCAGCGGTTC
Source organism: Tessaracoccus flavescens (assembly GCF_001998865.1). Classification (NCBI taxonomy): domain Bacteria; kingdom Bacillati; phylum Actinomycetota; class Actinomycetes; order Propionibacteriales; family Propionibacteriaceae; genus Tessaracoccus; species Tessaracoccus flavescens. The sequence continues at coordinate 2,161,329 of NZ_CP019607.1, read as the reverse complement.
GTCCTGGCTAGGGTTCCTCGCAGCACAGTGAAATGTGACGAGGGATACAGCTGCTGCGCGTTGATCGCATCGAGCGCGAGGCGATCACGGTCGGCCTGGACAGCCCGGTTCCTGCGACGAGGTCACGGGCCGTCGTCGCCCTGAGCGGAGAAGTTCGAAGACCTTTGCAAGGTGTGCAGGTCGCGTCGCAGCGGACATCAACGTCTCCCGTCAGTAATTAAGCAACGTGCTTAACTATTTGTGCGTGTAGGCGTCGGGCGCGAGTCAACGCCATTCCGGCATCTGGTCACCAGGCTCAGGCGCTCGCGCACTCCTGGTTGACGGTGTCGTCGGGAGATTTCGTCGGAGCCGGGCACAATGTCGTCATGCGACCGATGCTGGCCACACCGACGCCCACCCCTGGGGTGCCCCCGCAGGGCGCCGAATGGCTCCACGAGGTGAAGTGGGACGGGGTGCGCGCCCTCGCGGAGACCCGCGGCTCCACGCTGCATCTCTACAACCGCAACGAAGGCGAGATCACCGCCGCCTACCCCGAGATCGTCGCCGGAGCGGTCGGGCTTCCCGACGGGCTGCTGCTCGACGCCGAGATCATCGCGATCGACCCCGCCTCAGGGGTGCCGACCCTGCAGGGAATCGCCCCGCGCATCCACGTGCGCGACCCAGACCGCGCCCGGCGGCTCGCCTCGGAGCGCCCCGCGACCCTCGTCGTGTTCGACGTGATGCGCATCGACGGGCACGACATCACGCGCCTTCCGCTCTCCGAGCGACGGGCACTGCTTGAGCAGCTCGATCTCGACCGCCCAGCCTGGCAGCTGTCGGTCACCTACGACGATCCGGGCATCATCACAGAGCTGACCCGCGGGGCAGGCCTTGAGGGGGTGATGAGCAAGCGCCTCACGTCGACCTACCAACCGGGCGCGCGCAGCCCTGACTGGCTGAAGACGCCGCACCGCACGGAACTGGTCGCCGTGATCGGCGGCTGGGTCCCGGAGACCGGAGACCCCCGTCGGCTCGGCTCGGTGTGGGTCGGCCACGCGACGGACGAGGCGACCTTCGACACCGCTGCGGTGCTGTACCCGCTCGGCCGGGTCGGCTCGGGCCTGTCCCACTCGGAGCGCGACATGCTGCTCACGGTGCTGCGTGGCATCGAGATCGACGCCGCCCCGTTCGAGCCGTTCCCGACCGGCTCGGAGCTCAAGCGCACCAGCTGGGTGGAGCCGATGATCTGCGTCCAGGTCCGCTACCTGTCCATCTCCACCAGCGGTCTCATGCGCCAGCCGGTGCTGCGCGCCCTTCGTCCGGATGTCCGCCCCGTCGACGCGGCCACCGCGGCCCTGCTCACCCTCGGCAGTAGGCTCACGCCATGAGCGCAACGATCCCTCCCGAGCAGCCACAGGCCGATGACAAGGACTGGACCTGGGTGACCCAGCGCGCCTGCACCGAGTGCGGGTTCGACCCGGCGGCCGTGACGCCCGAGGCCTATCCCGAACAGATCACGACACTGAGCGAGCGCTTCCGGGTGGTCCTCGACCTGCCAGACGCCGAGGAGCGCCCCTCCCCGCAGGTCTGGTCTGCGATCGAGTACGGCCAGCATCTCGCCGATGTGTGCGAGGTCATGGCCCAGCGGCTCGACGCGATCCTCGAGGCCGACGGCCTTGCCGAGTTCGATTCGTGGGACGGCGAGGCCGCCTCGGTCGAGAGGGAGTACTGGCGCGCCTCGGCGAACTCCTTCGCCGCCCCCTCGGGCGATCAGTGGCAGCTGCGGGGCCGTCGCGGCGACGGGGTGGAGTTCACCGCGTCGACGCTTGGCCTCTATCTGCTGCACGAGTTGGCCCACCACACCCACGACGTGGGGGCCTGAACCTCACGGACGCGGCGTCTCGGCGACCTGGATGTCGAACTTGAACGCGTCACCGTCGACCTCCGTGAAGGTCATCGTGACGTCGTAGACCGGCTCGTTGGAACCGGCGTCGGTCAGGGCGCAGACATGCGTTCCGCCCGGGACGACCTCGACCGGCTCGGTTCCGCAGTCGATGTCGGGACGCTTGCCGACCTGCGCCTCGAGCGCCTCCTCCGCCTGGGTGGCGATCTCGTCCGGGTCGGCCTTGCCAGCCTCTTCGGGAGCGCTGGCGCTCTCCGTCGGCTCCGAGACAGCCTCGGAAGGCTAGGCGGTGACGTCCTCCGACGGCTCGGTGCTCGGCTCGGTGGACTCGACGGGTGCGCTCGAGGTCGTATCGCTCGACTCGGCGGTGGTCGGAGTCGAACTGTCGGCCCGCTCTGTGCGTCCGCTGTGCGACCACTGTGGTCAGCTTCTGGGTCTGCGGTTCCGCGGCGCTGATTGCGCGGTGTCGTAGGCTGTCCGGGTGAGCCAGCCCAAGCAGATCCAGACGCTGCCTCCCATCGAGGAACTGCATCGGAGCACGCCGCTCAGCACCCGCACCGGGGAGCCGCAGCGCCCGATCGTGGCCGTCGTCGCCGCCGTCGCAAGCTATGCCGCTGTGGCCGTCGTGATGGGCGTCTACGCGCTGCATTGGTGGCGGGCAGCCAACCCCGACAGTTACGCCACCTCGGCCAGGCTGATCGAATGGGTGGCACCCGAACCGGGCAAATGGCTGTCGCTCACGCTCGAGGGCGTGCTGGCGGCCGCATCGGTGCTGGCGGCCGGAGCCGTCGCCGTCGCAGGATTCCAGGCCTGGAACGGCTGGAAGTGGTCGCGCTGGGCGGGCCTGGTCGGCCTGCTGCTGATGGGCGGTTACGCCGCAATCACGACCGATCCCGCCTACATCGCGCTCGGTCTCTCGCTCGTCACGGCCGTCCTGGTCTGGCTGCCTCCGATGACCACGTACTTCCGTCGCTGGGCGCAGGTTCGCGCGGAACGTCCCGAGGCCTACCGACGCCCAGGGTGGATCTTCTACGGTCGGCTTCCCCGCTTCCGCTGAGCACCACGCCGCGCACGGCCCACTAAACTCCGCTGCATGGCAGGCAAAAACCCCCTCCTCGACGGCGCGCTGCGCGTTCTGCGCCAGGTGGCCAACCGGGCGCTCGACCGCGCGACCCGCCCAGAGTCGAAGCGCTCGGCCACCCGGCAGCGTCCGAAGCCCACGCAGTCGTCGTCTGGCTCCGGTCGCACCCGCTCCGCGCGTGACGAGGACACCCGTCGCAAAGACACCAGTCGCCCGAGCGCCGGCGGCTACCCCGGCGACTTCACGGGCACGCCCGTGATCGTCTACCAGCCGTCACACGACGACCGTCCCGACCCGGGCGAGGTCGTGTGGACCTGGGTTCCCTACGAGGAAGACCACCAGCAGGGGGAGGACCGCCCCGTCCTGCTGATCGCCCGCGACGGCTCCTGGCTGCTGGGGCTGCAGGTCACCTCGCAGGACCACGATCGCGACCGCGATCAGGAGGCCCGCGCCGGGCGGTACTGGATCGACATCGGAAGAGGCGCCTGGGACTCGCAGGGTCGGCCCAGCGAGGCGAGGGTCAACCGGATCATCCGGATCGACCCGGACACCGTGCGACGGATCGGCGCCATCCTCGAGGAGGAGATCTTCCGCGACGTCGCGCGTGAGGTCCTGCGCCACTACTGAGGAGGAACTTCATGGCCGTACGCCTGATCAGGGCCGAGGCGCTGTCCGACACCGCCGAGTACGCCTGCGCCGCGACCGCTCCGGCCGGCTCGCGGTTCATCTTCCTGGCCGGAGCCTGCCCACTCAATGCCGACGGCACCACCGCGGCCGTCGGGGATTACGCAGGCCAGGCGGCGTCCTGCCTCGACAACCTGGTCGGAGCGCTCGAGGCTGCCGGAGCGGGCCTCGAGGACGTGATCCACACCCGGGTGCTGGTCGTCTCCTCCCGCCAGGCCGACCTCGTCACGGCCTGGGAGGTCGTGCGAGGCAGGTTCGGCTCGCATGACGTCCCGAGCACCCTCTTCGGGGTGACTGTGCTCGGCTACGACGACCAGTTGGTCGAGATCGAGGCGGTCGCCGCCGTCGAGGGCTGACCGTCCGACCGACCGCGACGTGCTGCCGACCGGACGGCGCCTCTCACATGGCGGCCATGTGCCTGCCCGCGAGGTAGCCGAACACCGCGGCCGGACCGAGCGTCGCGCCCGGCCCCGGATAGGTGTTGCCCATCACCGAGGCCGAGTTGTTGCCTGCTGCGGAGAGGCCCTCGATCAAGGTCCCGTCGCCGCGGAGGGCGCGGCCCACTTCGTCGGTCAGCACCCCACCCTTCGTGCCGAGGTCGCCCGGGACGATCTGGATGGCCGTGAACGGCCCCTTCTCCAGCGGCCCGCGGTTCGGGTTCGGCCGCACGAGCGGATCGCTGTAGTACCGGTCGTAGGCGGAGTTGCCGCGGCCGAAGTCTTGGTCGACCCCAGAGCGCGCAAAGCCGTTGAACCGTTCGACGGTGCCCTGCAGCGTCGCCGGTTCCATGCCGAGCCTCCCGGCGAGTTCCTGGATCGTGTCGGCCGTGACCTGGATGCCCGCCTCGATCCGCGCCTTGTTCACCTTCGGGTCCAGCGCATAGGAGCGCAGGTAGCGGCGGCCGTGCCGCACGTCGCCGATCATCCAGTAGCGGCCGGGCACCCGCGTCGAGTGCTCGAGCATGTGGTGACCGAGGTCGACATACGACTCGGACTCGTTTGGCGAAACGCTCGCCGAGCGCATCGACGATGATGCTGTACGGCATGGCACGCTCGCTGACGAGGAACGCGGCAGCTCCACCGTTGACGGGCGGCACCGAGCCACCCCACCAGGCGTCGTCCATCAGTTCGGTCGCGGCGCCGATGTCTTCTGCGATGGAGATGGCGGAGCCCACGTTGCCCTTCGATCCGGACGAGGCGGTGCCGTCCACGCCCTGGTAGCGCTCGCGCCACTGCCGGTTGTGGTCGAAGCCGCCACCGCCGAGCACGACGCCGCGGGGTGGCGCGGATGGTCAGCGACCTTCCCTCGTGGTCGGTGCGCACCCCGACGACCCGCTCGCCGTCGACGACCAGTGCCGTCGCTGGGCTGGACAGCCAGATCTCGACGCCAAGCTTCGTGGCCACCTCGAGCAGAGACGCGGCGAGCGCGGCTCCCATGCCGACCGCCTTGCGGCCACGGGCGAGGCTCCCGATCGTGCGGAAGACGACCCGTGCGCCGCGGACGAAACCACCCGCGGTCGACCAGGCGCGCGACAGCAGCCAGAAGTCGTCGGTCTTGACCGGCGCAGGGACGCCGTCCTGGCCGCGCGCGGACTCCCACCACGGTCCGATCCGCTTCACGTCGAAGGGCTCGACCTCGAGCGCCCTTCCGATCTTGCCTCCTGGCCACTCCGGGTAGTAGTCGGGGTAATCGGCCGCCCTCGCGAAGCGGACGCCGTGCCGTTCGGCCAGGTCGACGAAACCGCTCACCCCGTCGACGAAGGCCTCCTTGCGCTCCCGCGAGGTCGCGCGTCCGACGTCACCGACGGTCTCGTCCAGATAGCGCAGCGCCTCCTCGCGCGAATCTCCGGCAGGGGGTGCTGTACCGCCACTTCCCCACCCGGCTCGAGCTCGCCTACGCCGTCTTCGACGAGAACTTCGCCGCACTGGAGGAGGCGGCCGCCACCCTCAAGGGGCCGGACGCCTTCGCCGGTTTGTGGCGGATGCTGATCGGCTACACGGTCGAGTCGACGGCGTTCGTCGACATGGTCATCGATGCCCGGGAAAAACTCCCGGACGATGTGGCGAGCGAACGGCTGACCCGGCTCATCGAGCGGCCCTTGCGGGAAGCGGCGGCGGCTGGGCTCGCCGATCCTTCGTGGACGACCGATGATCTGATCCTCGTGCTGCACATGGTCCACGGCGTGGTCACCGCGAACCCGGACCACCGGGAGGCGGCCACGGCGCGGGCCCTCGGCCTGATCGACCGGCGCCTCGTCGTCAGCTGAGCGACTCCGCATCGAGCAGCAGCGACTCGAGGACCGTCGTGTAGCGCCCGGGGTCGGTGAGGTTCACCATGTGGGTGCCGAACGGGAGCACGACGAGGCGTCCCCGCCGGGCGGCGCGGAGGAAGCGCCGCTCCTCGCCGCGGAACTGGTCGAGGTGGCCGTTGAGGAAGGTGACCGGCGCGTCGATACGTGCGACGTCGTCGAGGAGGTCGAAGCCTCCGACGGTGACAACCGTCGCGTCGACGGTTGCGAGGTCGGCCCTTCCCTTCCGCAGGAAGTGGGCGGCTGCCTCCTCCCCCATCGCCCGGCGCACGGCACCCTCGCCGCCGACCACGTCGACGAGTCCGATCACGCGACCGTAGGCCCGTGCCGACCTGACGGATGGCTGCGTGGTGCAGCCAGCCGCGACGACCGAGAGGAGACGGCGGTCGGTGAGGGCGGCGGCGTGGAGGGCGAACATGCCGCCGAGCGAGCATCCGACGAGGTGGACGGGCTCCCCCCAACCTGCGATCGCCTCGTCGATGGTGGCCAGCGCCGCCTCGACCGTGAATGCCTCGCCGCGACGGTCGCCGTGCCCCGGCAGGTCGGGTGCGACGCACCTCCAGCCACGGTCGCCCAGGATCCGCAGTTGTGGATCCCACATGCTCGACGACGTGCGGAGGCCATGGACGAACACGACGGGTGCTGGCATGTGCCAAGCCTAGGACCGGCCTTTCGCCATCGGTGAACGCGGGCTGGACACAGGGCCCGGCAATTCGTTGAACACCATCCCGGCTGCTTGAATATTGTCCGGCAGAACAGGAGCCGCACCATGATCACCGTGTCGGACCTCACGAAGGTCTACCTGCAGGGCAAGCGCCAGGTGCGCGCCCTCGACGGAGTCTCCCTCACCGTTCCCGCCGGTTCGATCCACGGGATCATCGGCCACTCGGGAGCTGGCAAATCGACCCTCGTGCGCTGCCTCACCATGCTGGACCGGCCCACCTCGGGCACCGTGGAGATCAACGGCGTCGACCTGACCGCCGCCCGTTCCGATGCGCTGCGTACCGCACGCCGACGGATCGGTCTCGTCTTCCAGCAGGCCAACCTCTTCGACTCGCGCACCATCGCGGCAAACGTCGCCTACCCCCTGGAGATCATCGGCGCGGACAAGGCACGCACGAAGGCGAAGGTGGACGAACTGCTCGGGCTGGTCGGCCTCACCGACGCCGGGCAGGCATATCCGTCGCAGCTCTCGGGCGGCATGCGGCAGCGGGTCGGCATCGCCCGCGCGCTCGCTACCGATCCGGACGTGCTCCTGTTCGACGAGCCGACCTCGGCGCTCGATCCCCGCACCACCGACGAGATCCTCGACCTGATCCAGTCCCTGCGCACGCACGCCGAGCTTGCCGTGCTCGTGATCACGCACGAGATGCACGTCGTCAAGCGCATCTGCGACTCGGTCTCGCTGCTCGAGGGCGGCCGGATCGTCGAGTCGGGCGCCCTGACCGACGTGGTGAACCGCCTGGACGGCCGGCTGAGCCAGGCGCTGCTCGGCATCCCGCCCCACGCCGATCTAGGAGGCGACGGAACGCAGGTCGATGTGTTGTCCTCCGGTCCGAAGGCACTGCAGCCGGTCGTGGCGCACGTGTCGAACGCCGTCGGAGCGGAGATCGCGATCCTCGCCGGAAGCGTCGAACACCTCGCGGGCACCACGTTCTCGCACCTGCGGCTCTCCGTCCCGGACGGAGTGGATCCGCAGCGCGTGATCGACGAGCTGCGCGCCCTCGGGGCCGACGCGGCCCTGACCGACTCGCTCTCCCAGGTGGAGGACCTCGCATGATCCCGCTCGAGAACACCTGGTTCGCCAACCCAGCCATCCAGAAGGCGCTGCTCCCGGCGCTCGGCGAGACGCTGCAGATGGTGGGCATCTCCGCCCTCGTCACGCTTGTCATCGGGCTCCCGCTCGGAGTGCTGCTCTACATCACGCGCCCGGGCGCGATGAGCGCCAACCGGCCGCTGAACTTCATCCTGTCGAGCGTCGTGGTCAACATCACGCGCTCGATCCCCTACGCCGTGCTGATGCTTGCCCTGATCCCGTTCACGCGCTGGCTGGTCGGCACCTCGCTCGGCCCGATCGCGGCCTCGGTCTCGCTGGCGATCGCCTCGATCCCGTTCTTCGCGCGCCTCGTCGAGACGTCGCTGCGCGAGGTCCATTCAGGCAAGCTCGACGCGGCCCACGCGATGGGCTCGACGAAGCTGCAGTCCATCACGAAGGTGCTGATCCCCGAGGCGATGCCCTCGCTTGTCGCCTCCTTCACGACGACGGTCGTGACGCTGGTCGGCTACTCGGCGATGGCCGGCCTGATCGGCGGCGGCGGCCTCGGCCGGCTCGCCTACAACTACGGCTTCCAGCGCTACCAGATCGACGTGATGATCATGACGGTCGTGCTGCTTGTCGTCCTCGTCCAGCTGATCCAGTGGATCGGCGACGCAGTGTCCAAGGCGATCGACCATCGCTGAGCCCCACCTACTTCCCGCCTCGGCGGGACGGCCACAAGGCCACCCAGGCGGCCAACTTGTTGTTGGCCCAGAGCAAGGAGGAAACCCTATGCGAAAGATTCTGACTGCAGTCGCTGCCTCGTTGGCAGCCACCATGGCCCTGACCGCCTGCGGTTCGGGTGACGCCACGCCGTCGTCCGCCCCCGGCGACGGCTCGGCCCCCGCCTCCGGCGGCACCACAAAGCTGGTCGTCGGCGCGAGCCCCGTTCCGCACGCCAAGATCCTCGAGTTCGTGCGCGACAACCTCGCCGCCGACGCGGGACTGGAGATCGAGATCCAGGAGTTCGACGACTACGTGCTGCCGAACGAGGCGCTCGCGAACGAGGAACTCGACGCGAACTACTTCCAGCACCTTCCCTACCTGGAGAACCAGATCGCGGAGAAGGGCTACGAGTTCTCGCACGGTGAGGGCATCCACATCGAGCCCTTCGCGCTGTTCTCGAACGAGTTCGACTCCGCCGACGCCATCCCCGAGGGCGGCGTCGTCGCGATCACCAACGATCCGTCGAACCAGTACCGCGGCCTGAAGCTGCTCGAAGAGAACGGCCTGCTCAACGACATCGCGGAGGACACCACCGTGCTGACGCTGACCGATGAGCAGAACCCGAAGAAGCTCACCTTCGAGGAGTCGCAGCCCGAGGTCGTCGTCCAGCAGCTCGAGGATCCGAAGGTGGCGGCCGCGTTGATCAACGGCAACTTCATCCTCAATGCAGGCCTGAAGGCCGAGGACGCGATCGCCATCGAGAAGGTCGAGGGCAACCCCTACGCCAACATGCTCGTGTGGCGCACCGCGGACGACGGCAACGCCTCGATCAAGAAGCTCGATGAACTCCTGCACTCCGACGAGGTCGCCGAGTTCATCAAGACGGAGTGGCCCTCGGGCGACGTGATCCCCGGCTGATCCGACACCCTAGGTCCGGAAGGGGCCGTCACGCATCGGCGTGGCGGCCCTTTTTCGTGTCCGAAAGTAGGTTCTCTACGCACTTCACCGGGTTTAGAGTCGAGGCGAACCGACACCCCTGGGGGAAGCATGCGAATCTCACGGATCATCACCGGCGCCTTCTCGACCCTTGCCCTGCTCGTGGGCATGGGCGTCACGGCGCCGGCCGCCAATGCGGAGATCAACGTCTACACCACACCCGGCGAGCACACGATCAACGGCCGCCAGTGGCGCACCTGGTGCGAGCCGTACTCGCGCACCGCGCGCTGCACGACGCAGATCAAGGTCGCGGGCGTGTGGACCTTCAACAACCTCACCTACCTCCCGTCGCCGAGGACCCTGTGGAAGGGCAACCCGCTGGCGACCCCCGGCTACCACACGGTCGCCGGGCGAAAGTGGTTCACCGAGTGCGACACCGCACGCACCGGCCGCAACGGCTGCCGCTCGTACATCGACTCGACGGGGCGCGGCAACTACGTCTTCAACAACCTGGTCCAGTTCGGCGCCATCCGCTCCGACCTGAAGTCGCTGTACAGGTACCGCCCGCCGGCGGATCCGAAGCCGACTCCCCCGCCGTCGGGCAGCTACTCGATCACCCGCGGGCCGAACACCTCGAACCGCGCGATCCTCACCTTCGACGACTGCCCGAAGTCGCTGAGTTCCTTCAAGACGACGGTCAAGGCGTTCGCCGACATGGGGATCAGCGTCGCCCTGTTCCCGACGGGTGACTGCATCACCGCCGGCCGCTTCGACGCGTCGTACGCCAGGTCGCTCGGCCACTACGTGTTCAACCACTCAGTCAGCCACCCACAGCTCACCGACCTGAGCAAGTCGGCCGTGATCCGTCAGCTCGGCTCGCCCGGTGTGGTGACGACCTACGGTCGCCCGCCCTACGGCGCCTACAACTCGACCGTGCGCGAGGCCTACGCGGCCGTCGGCATGCGGATCTGGACGTGGACCGTCGACACCAACGACTGGCGGGGCAAGTCGAGCTCGCAGCTGGTCAGCTACGTGGTCAACAACGTCAAGGGCGGCGACACCGTCCTGATGCACATGCAGTGGAACGGCTTCAACGCCTCGGCAGTGCGGCAGATGAAGGACGGCCTCGCCAACAAGGGGGTCGGCCTGTGCCGCAACAACGGCGCGACCGCGGTCAAGCCCGCGGGAGTGACCTGCTGAGCCTTCCCTTGCGCTGATCCCCGGCGGCGGGGCGACCGATCGGGTCGCCCCGCCGTCGCGCGTCGATCGGCCTGAGTGCCTGTGGAGACTTGAGCACAATTCCTGGTTCGTTGCGCCTTGCAACCCCTTCACCCGGCGTGTCGCGCAACGAGTCCCGATAAGTGCTCAAGGTTGTGCACAGCCACGTGGGCATCTGCCCAGGTTCGGAGCCGGAGGCGGAACCGCAGACATCGCTGGCTAGGGTGAAATGGTGAGCACAAAGGCAGTCCTGTTCGACCTCGACGGCACCCTCGCCGACACCGTCCCTCTCATCTCGGAGCACATCGCGGCGACGATCACCTCCTTCGGCGTTGCGGTGGAGCCGATCTCCGTGGTGCCCTACATCGGGCGGCCGCTCGAGTTCGCGCTGGCCGAGCTGAGTGGCTTCGGCGCCGTCGACGAGCGGATCGGCCACATGGTCACGGGTTATCACGAGAGTTGGCGCAGGGCGATCAACGAGCAGGGCGACGAACTGCTCCTGCCCGGGGTCCACTGTATGCTGACGGCGCTGCGGGAGGACGGCTGGCGGATCGCCGTGGTGACCGCGAAGACCACCCCCGAGGCGGTGCACCTGCTCGAGCGGATCGGCATCCGCGACGTCGTCGAGGTGGTGGTGGGCAACGACCAGGTGGCAAATGGCAAGCCGGCCCCGGACTCCGTCCTGCTCGGTCTGCGGCTGCTCGACGCCCCGCTGGAGGGGGCCTGGTACGTCGGTGATGCGGCCTCGGACATGGAGATGGCGATGGCCGCTGGCACCCGCGCCATGGGGATCACGACGGGCGCCTCGCCCCGCGAGGCCCTGCTGGCGGCCGGGGCAGAGATCGTCGTCGACTCCGCAGACGAGGTCACCGCCCGTCTCGTGGGCCCGACGATCTGAGCCATCCCAGGCGGCACCGAGATGCACGCGGCACGTCGGGCAGTCTTGAAGGGCGACGGCTTGGAACTGTCGCGCCGCGTCCAGGGCCAGGTGGTCGGATCGCCTCCCGGCGGGTCTCCTTGCGCCGGGTCGTCGCGTCAACGCACGGACGCCCAGATCTGGACCCGTTCACCCGCAGGACACCTTGACGCGGTATGCATGGGCGCATGACCCAGAACATGTCGTTGCGCGAGTACATCGACCACCTCAAGGACGAGGGGTATCACGTCGAGGGCGCGGAGGGGGTCGACCCGGAGCTGATCGCTCCCGACGGCAAGGCGGTCCACACGTGGCTGGACGGCGGGTACCCGTACGACGAGCTGATGGACCGGGCGCAGTATGAACGCGAGAAGTACCTGCTCCAGGTCGAGCTGCTGAAGTTCCAGTACTGGTCCCAGGACACCGGCGCCAAGCACGTGCTCGTCTTCGAGGGACGCGACGCCGCAGGCAAGGGCAGCACGATCAAGCGGTTCAACGAGCATCTGAACCCGCGGGCCGCCCGAGTCGTGGCGCTGTCTGCCCCCTCGAACACCGAGCGGGGCCAGTGGTACTTCCAGCGCTACGTCGAGCACCTGCCCACCTCCGGCGAGATGGTGCTGTTCGACCGCTCCTGGTACAACCGGGCAGGCGTCGAGCGGGTGATGGGCTTCTGCACCGACGAGGAGTACGAGACGTTCATGGTCCAGGCGCCGCAGTTCGAGCGGATGCTCGTGGACTCGGGGATCAGCCTGACGAAGTTCTGGTTCTCGGTGACCCAGGACGAGCAGCGCACCCGGTTCGCGCTCCGCCAGCTCGACCCGGTCCGCAGATGGAAACTCTCCCCCATGGACCTCGAGAGCCTCGACCGCTGGGACGCCTACACCGAGGCGAAGGAGCAGATGCTGCTGCGCACCGACAAGAAGTACGCCCCGTGGACGACGGTGAAGTCGAACGACAAGAAGCGGGCCCGGATCAACGCGATGCGCTCCTTCCTGTACCAGTTCGACTACGAGGGACGCGACGACTCGGTCGTCTACGCGCCCGATCCGTTGATCGTGCGGCGCGCGAAGCACACCTCCGGCGACTGACGAGGCGACCCGGCCGCTAGTAGGTGTGGCTGCGCCTGGCGGGCCGGGTCAGCCGGTCGGTCATGGTCGCCAGACCGGCACCGAGCAGGGCAAGCACGAGGTCGAGCGGCACGAAGGTCGAGCCGAGGAGATACCTCGACGGTTCCCAACGGTCGGCGAGGAAGGCCGGCAGGCCGGTGGCCTGGAGCACCTCGATCAGAATGCCGACGGCGCCCGTCCAGAACGCGAGCGCGACCGCCGACGCCTTCGGGGCGAACAGGGCGAGGACGAGGTAGATCAGCACCGCGTAGAGCAGTGCACCCGCGAAGTCACCCGCGAACGCGGGCAGCTTCCGGCCGAGCAGGCCGGCGACCACGACGAGCGGGATCAGCGCGAGGATGCGGAGTCGGGAACGCGGTGCCATGTCTCGAATCTAGGCGCCGAGGCTGAAGATCGCGTCTCCCCTTGGTCTCACCCCGGTGCTCCACGGTCGCGGATTGCGGGATCGGCCGACCGCCCGGGGTCCGGGAATCAGCCGGCGGCGCGCGCGATCAGGGTGAAGGAGGCAGGCAGCCGCTCGGGGCGGTCCTTGAGCCGGAACTCGCCAGTCTCGTCCTGGATCATCATCCCGGGGAGGGCCTCCCACGGAACGCTGTCGTGTTCGACCAGGAGTTCGAGGCTCAGCCCGGCGTCGAGGACCGCCATCACGATCTGCGAGATGGCGTGGTTCCACTCGACGGACTCGGGCGAGGTCACCTTCTCGGTCCCCGCGTAGCTCACGGCGTCGTTCCAGACCATCGGCTCCGGCTGCTCCCAGTAGGGCAGCTCCAGCGCGGGAGTCAGCGCGCCGACGCCGGTGAGCCATTCCTGCTGGTCGGAATCGGGCTGCACCTCGCCGACGGTGACGGGCAGCAGCGAGTTGAGGACGGGATGCCCGTCACGGACGAAGAGCCGGCCTCCCGGGCGGAGCAGTTCGGCGACCGTCTTCGCCCACAGCCTGATGTCCGGCAGCCAGCAGAGCGCGCCGATGCCGGTGTAGACGAGGTCGAAACGCTGACCGCCGAGGGCCTCGGGAGCGTTGTAGACGTCTGACTCGAAGTAGTCGACCCCGATGCCGGCCCGCTCGGCGATCCTGCGTGCCTGATGCAGCGACCCGGGCGACAGGTCGACTCCGGTCATCTTCGCCCCGAGCCGCGCAAGGCTGATCGTGTCGGTACCGATGTGGCACTGGAGATGGACTCCGTCGAGGCCCGTGAGGTCTCCGAGCAGCGGCTGGTCGAAGCGGACGACTCCGGAGATCCACTCGGGATCGACGACCTCATCGACGGCGTAGCCGCCGGGCCCGACGTGGACCTCGGCCCGCGCATCCCAGTTGGCCCGGTTGACGTCAAGGTAGTCACTCATGCCCGACAGCCTATTGGGACGGCGCGCCCCAGGGCACCGGCGGGCGCACGCGGATCACCCGATCGCAGGCTCAGCGCCCTTGATGCCGAGTCCGCGCCGCCCAACGGGCCGCGCGACGTCGGCGTCGCGCGCCGGTCTCGGTGGCCTCGCCGTGGGTCGTGACGATGTCGTTGGAGGCGGCCCAGGCGTCGATGTCCTCGCGCTGGATCGCAGCGGCCTCTCGCGGACGAAACGAGTCCGGAGAAGTGCTCATGACGCGCGCTACAGCCTGCGCTGGAAGGCGGCCTCGACCAGGACCTGGCGGAAGCCGAGCGCCTCGTTCACGTCGAGCATGTAACGGTTCTCCTCGGCGTTCCAGGTGAGGATCGACGTGGCGTCGGGGGCCGCCCGGTGCACCTGGATCAGGTTGGCTGCCTTCACGAGCATGCCGAGCCTGCGTCCACGGTGCTCCGGGAGGACGATGGTGTCCCACTGCTCGAGGAACGCGTCCGGGTTGGTCCGGTTGCGCAGGATCTCGCTCAGCGCGACGAACTGTCCGGACGGGACGTGGCGGACGACGGCGCGCCAGAACCAGTTGGTGACCAGCAGCCGCTCGTCGCGCTTGTTGAGCCGCTCCGCGTCCCACTTCTGCTCGACGACCTCCATCCCGCCCGACGGCGGATCGGTGATCATCCGTTCGCGCATGACGGCGAGGTCTCCGACGATGTCTGCGGGGGCGAAGCCCTCGAAGGTCAGCAGTTCGTAGTCGGAGTTGTCTGCGCGCCGCGCCTGCGTCATGGCCTCCATCGGGTCGACGAGCGGGGCGTCGAAGTCGTAGCGGCTCACCCGCTCCACCTGCTCGAGCGTGAAGCCGTTGACGACGGCGAAGCGGATGCCAGGGTCGTCGGCGGGCACCGACCCGACGCCCGAGGCGGGCACGAGGCGCCGCTCCCCTTCGGGATGCACCATGGCCCAGGCGGTGAGCTTGGTGAGGCCCGCCTCAGCGATGATCTCCCTCATCCGCCCGGCGAGCGCCGAACCGATGCCGCGCCGACGGTGCGCGGGCAGGACATAGGCGTAGACGCTGCCACTGGTGGGCTCATCGACGAGCTCGATGCGCAGGCTGGCGTAGCCGACGGGGGTGCCGTCGGCATACGCGATCAGGCGTTCCAGGCGCGTCTCGGTCACTCGCCTCGCGGTCTCCCAGGCCGATTCGGGGCTGACGCTGAGCCCGGGGCCGCCAACCAGCTCGTGGTCGAGCGTGCGGGCCAGTTCCTGGTAGTCGAGCCACACCCGGTCGTCGTGGCGTTCAGGCAGGGGGAAATGGATGATCTCGAGCATGCTGGTTCCTTGGAGGGTGTGTCTGGGCGTGGACGAGCGGGTCGCCGTCGGTGGCGACGCTCCGGCTGGCCAGTGGCTCTACCTCATCATGGTGAAAACCCTGTCACACGCAGGGGGCGCTGACAACCGATCCGACGATCCCGATCCGGGTCACGGCAGACGATTTCCCGACCTGGGAGTGGGACTCGACCCACCGCCCGGCTCTCCATCGAGCGCAGGCTCGACGGTGGGCGGCACGAGAGCCCGGAGCACCCGAGCCGACCGCCGGCAGGACGCGAGGCGGCCCGCTACTGCGTCGGCTTCGCCTTGGCCGCGGCGTCGATCTCCTCGCGCTGTTCGGACACGCGGTCCTCGACCCTGCTGAACAGGAACGAGGCGATCGTGCCGACGACAAGCATGGCAAGGGCGAACGCGATCGCCCCACCCAGGCTGAGCCCGGAGGCGGCGAGCCCCTGCTCGGTGAACGCGGGGAACACGACGGTCGGGAAGATCGCGATCGACGAGCCGACCACCATGCCGAGGATGAGGTGGTACATCTGCGAGTGGTACTTGCGGAACGCCCACTCCGCGGCCTTGGCGAGCAGCAGGACGCAGGCGATCAGTCCGAGCGCCAGCGGGATGATCACTGACATGTCGAAGTTCTTGATGCCGCTTGCCATCTTGTCGTAGAGGCCGAAGTAGATCAGGAAGTTCGATGGGCTCAGGCCCGGCACGATCAGGCCGAGGCCGATCAGCGCCCCGGAGCCGAACCAGACGGGGATGTTCGGCTCGACCTGCAGCCAGGTGCTCTCGCCACCCAGGTACATCAGCGCGAAGATGGCGACGGCGGCGATGGCCATGATCACCCAGTCCAGCGTGCTGCGCCCATGCTTGCCCGCCTGCCGGAACAGCGAGGGGAAGGTGCCGATCACGAAGCCGATGAACAGGCAGATGAACTGTGCCGCGTACCTACCGAACGCCGCCTCGACCACGACGGAGAACAACACGATGCCTGCGCCAACGCCGATGCCGACGGGGATGAAGAAGAGCACGTTCTGCACGAAGTTGCGACGCAGGTTCGCCAGGAACCGGATCAGCGGGTCGTACAGCTTGAAGATGACGGCGAGCACTCCGCCCGAGAGGCCGGGAAGGATCGCGCCGACGCCTACAGCGATGCCCTTGAGCAGCCGCGCGAACCAGCGTCCGACCGAATCGGGTCGGGTGACGTCGGTCTCAATGTCCTCAGCGGGGGCTGTCGGCTCGGCCATGCGGTGCTCGTCTCGTTCGTTGGTCAACCGGGACCACCCTACGCAGCCGGGCACCTCACCTCCAAGGTGACGGCACGGTCGAAGACCACGGTCTGATCGTCGGGCATCCCTCGGCTCGGGCACCTATCGCGACCCGACCCCTCTGCGGAGGCCGTCCCCGGCCGTCGGTCGGAGCCGCGGCCGGGCGCACCCAACCGCCCAAGAGCTTCACCTGCCCAACCGCCGATGGCCGTCTCCAGCCGGGCTGCTCCCCCATTCGTCCCGGGCCGTCATGACGGGCTTCGCTGCGCCGGATCACCCCGGGCCGGAGCCGGTCGGGGCCTCGGTCAGATCCCAGCCTGGGCGATGGCCGCCTCCACTCGGGTGAGCCCCTCCTGTGTCTCGCTCCAGTGCTTGACCTCCCGGTCGAGGTCGCGCTTGGACTGGTCGATCGCCGACGCGACGTTGCGGTCGAGATCTGCGAGCTGGCGCTCCTGCCTCGCCTTGACCTCCTTGCGGGTCGTCAGCAGCATGTAGCCCCAGTAGCCAAGGACGAAGCCGAGCACGACGAGCGCCAGGAACCAGGCCGACGCCGCCGAGAGCGCGAAGCCTGCCACCACGAGCGCGATGCCTGCGATCATGACCGGCTTGGCGTAGGTCGACTTGTCCAGGTCCTGCTCCGCCTCGCGGGAGATCTCGCGTGCCTTTGCCCTGACCTGCGCCTCGTCGAGGCCGTCGGCTGTGGCGGTGAGGCCGGAAATGCCGACGACGGCGACCTCCTTGGCACTCGGCTCGGCCGAGGCGGTCAGTTCGTCGAGCCACGGACGCAGCTGATCGAGCATCACCTTCCACAGCAGGCGCCGGTCGCGCAGGCTGACGGTGGGGTCCATCGCAGAGGCGCGGATCAGCTGAAGGGGGTCCAGCCCCTCCTCGACCTCGTCCGTCGCCTCGGGTGCCGGCGCATCCGGATCGGCGATCTGTCTGCGCAGCTGCTCTGCGCGTTCCAGCAGGTCCCGCTCGCCGCGGTCTCCACTCTCGATGCTCAGCGAGATGATCTCGCCGAGCGTCGCGCGTTGGACGGCGTCGGCCCTTGCTGGGTCGTCGGTGCTGTAGGTGACGGCGGGGGCGGCGTCCTCGTCAGCCGACTCTCGCATGGCAAGTCCCCAGGCCGCATGGTCGGGACCCGCGGGGTCGGCGGTCAGCGGCGAGAGCTGTCCCTCCACCCACTCGAGCATGACGGCGTTCTCCTGACGCCGTGCCACGGTGGACTGTGCACCCACCCAGGCCTTCCAGGCGTCGGTGTCGGTCTGCGCCAGGCGGCTGCGCAGGATCGGCTCGAGCCGGGCGAGCGCGTCCTGACCGAACGCACCCTGGAGGACGGCGGTCCACAGCTTCGCCTGGACAGGTCTCCACCGGGGGCTGTCGAGCAGCGGGAGCAGGCGCGGGACGAGGTCGGCGCGGTGCCCGAGCAGCGCCTGGGCCGCGACCAGAAAGATCTCGGCGTCGTCGCCCCGCTCCATGGCGATGGCCGCCCTCTCAGGATCGACCTCGCCGTCGGGGCCGAGCGCGGCGACGGCCGCGGGCAGCCAGTAGCCGGGAACGTCGGGCCGGGGCTCTGGCCGTCGGCCTGCCATCAGTTCCTCGAGGTCGAGCGCGGCGAAGCGGCGCGCCTTCGCGTTGTCGGGGAAGGCTGCCAACTGGGCACGGATGGCGTCGAGTTCGACGAAGGCGTAGAAGGCCCTCGTCAGGTTGCCGAGGCGCCGCTCGACGTTACCGGTGATGTTCTCGAGCTGCTTGCGCATCCGGGACGCGTCGCGGCCCATGGCGCTCAGCGCGCGGGCCTGGTCGTTGACCGTCTGGCGCACCAGTTCGTCCTGGGCGTACTCGCTGCGGAAGAAGCTGCGGGGGACGGCCTCGTCGTGGTAGTCGCTCATGGGAGCCAAGTGTGTTGCATCGTGGTGTCAGACGGCGGCGGAGTCCTCGACGTCGGCGGCCCGCCTCGGCCTGGCCTGGGCTCGGCGTTGCGCACGCCGAAGGGGATGTGGACGCTTGGCACCGACTCGGAGGTCAGGTGCAGCTGCTGATCGTCGAAGAAGATGTGGGGGCGCAGCGTCTCGAGGATGGGCCCCTTGGCGATCCCGCCAAGAAAGAAGGCGTCGTTCACGCGCAGCCCCCACTCCCGCAGCGACCACAGCGCGCGTTCATGGGCCGGCGCGCTGCGCGCGGTGACCACCGAGACGCGCAGGCGCATCCGGTAGCCCGGCAGATCTTCGCGGCGCCTCTCCTCCTCCGCCTGGATCTGGTTGAGCCTGCGCAGCAGTTCCCGCAGCGGACCCGGCTCGTGGGCGAGGTTCTGGTTTGCGAGTTCGTGCTCCTGGAAGCGGTGCAGTCCACCCGAGGCGTAGACCTGCTCGGAGGCGTCGTCGGCGAGCACGGAGTCGAAGTCGAAGGCCACCCGGAGCCCGCGGTCGAGCGGGTCGTCATCGAGGCCCGGTGACTCCTGCACATGGCCGGCGGGCAGCCCGTTCTCGACGGCCTGCCTCACGTCGGCGGCGTCCGCGGAGAGGAACAGCGCCATGTTGAGCGGCTCCATGTACGGAAACGGTGCGCGGCCCTCCGTGAAGATCGCCCGGGTGATCGGCAACTCATGGGCTGCGATGGAGCGCATCACGCGCAGGCCGGTCTCGGGGCTGTTGCGGGACAGGACGATCACCTCGACGAGCGGATCGTCCGGGTCGGCGCTGAGGTCGTTGAGGCTGAGCAGCCGTCGCACGAACGGGTAGGCAACGCCTGGCCGGAGGGTGTCGTCGAGATGCTCGCGCTGGTAGGCGAGGTAGGCGGCCGGGCCCTGCTCGTTGAACACACGCCCCGACTCGTCAAGGTTGAACAGCGCGCTGGAGGCGATGCCGATCACCAGTCGGTTCGACAGGTCGTAGCCCGCCATCTGCCCCCCTCGCTCGGCGCTTGGGCCTCACCCTAGCAACGGGCGGCGATCAGGCTGCGTGGGCGCTGAGCAGATCGAACCAGGGAAGCAGACCGAACAGTGAGAGGGCGACCCCGAGCGCTGCCATGACCGCGCGCCGTCGGGAGCCGAACTCCAGGTCGACGAGGGCCCAGGCCAGCAGCGCGAGCCCTGTGGCGCCCATGCCGAGCCACGAGTAGTCGGAGCCCGCGATGAACAGGATGGCGGTGAGGCCGATCAGGAGTAGGACCATGAGCGTGCCCACACGGTGCAGGACCAACGGATTCACGTTCATGCGGTTCCCGTCTCCCTCCAAGGACGCTGCTGGACGAAACGATGCTAGCGGGCGCGGGCGCGCGTCCGGAAGCCCTTCTCGAGACTTCTCCGATGTAGTTTCCGAAGCCCCTTGTCAGACGGTTTCCACGTCTGGAGAGCGCTCCCCCTCGGCCTGCTCGAGGGGTCTCACCGCGAACCTGTTGTAGACCTCGACGCACAGCTGGGCCAGTTGCCCGAGCGCGACGGCGGCGACGGCGAAACTGGTCAACTGGGGCACCGCCTCGTCGAGCGTCGCCTCCCAGCGCATCGCAGCGAGGAACGAGGCCAGGGTGAGCAGGGTGGCGATGACCCGGGCCGAGCGTCGCTTGGGGATGGCGATCAGGGTGGCGACCCCGACGACCGAGATGCTGATCAGCAGCGAATCCAACAGGCCCATGACGGCTCCCCTCGACGGTTGGAGCGATTCTTCCACGCGCCCATCGAGGGCAAAAGGCCTCGGGGGTGATCGGATACCAAAGTTGGTTCGCCGCTGGCCGAAGGCCTCCCGACAAACAAGAACGTCCCGCAGGCGGGCCACGGGGCGTCGATCCGGGGATCAGTGGAGCGGGCGACGAACCCGCCCATCGAGCTTGGGAACCACGGCTTGGGAAGGCCTGGCTCGCACAACGTCATAGCTCATCGCGGGGCTGCGTCGGCGTGTCAGAAATGACAACAGGCCAGCCGTAGGCTGGCCCGTTGCTTCCCGGCCCATACGTCCGGTGCAGCTAGTTGCGTCACGTTTCCGTGCGCACAACTATCTTGCATGCAAACAGGCTCAGTTTTCAACTCGAAGAGATAATCAGATACTCAGTTTTTGTTGAAGCGATGTCGTGAGTGGGAACAGAGTCGGTAGCTCCCATGTTGGATGCTCGCCGACGAGCACGGCGTACACAATGTCACCGACTGCTGGCTCATAGTTCTTGCGCGCCAGCGCAACTTCCTGGCCTGAGGCAAGGTCTCTCCCAATTACCCAGGCCGGACCAGCTGAGCGCACGACCTGAACGAGAGTGCGCAGACTCCTAGACCCTTGCCAGGAGGTCGGGACCGCGGGCTTCTCGAGTTCGCCGACAAGGAAGGGTCTTGAGCCCGACGTCTGCACCGCAACGCGCTGTCCAGGCAAGTAACTGCCAGGCGGCGCCCAGGAGGCGAAAACCTGACCGCCCTCCAACTCCACTCGGACGCGTGTCTGATGGGTCCAGTAGCTCACCGTTCCCTCCACGACACCCGGGAAGGTACCGTCGACTGGCTCCTCGGCCAGGACCAGGTTAGGGAACGACTCGTTCGTGGGATCTGGACGGACTCCATTCGCGTAGAGGCTCACCTTCTCGCCACGGTTAACAGCCCTGCCAGGTACCCAGCTTCCTACGGCGCCGTTGTTTCGCACCATCTCGACAGCGGCCCCTGAGCGGTAGCCTGCTGCCCACTGCCCAGCGATCTGAGACCCTTCTAGCGATACCTTGGCGATCCACGCGCGCAACTCCTTGCCACGGAATCTCCCACCAGGCGGCGTGATGTCAGCCATGGCCACTTCGTCCAAGAGGATCCACGAAGTCAGGGACCTCTCATGCACGCGGTCGACTGAGGCCGCGTAGACCGAAACCCCTCGGGTCGCGGCGAAGTCGTAGGAGGGCACAAAGTCCGCATCCTCCGAGAGGGTTACGATGCAGCGCGCTTCAGCACTCCCGTCCTGAATGCGGTCAGCGATGTCGGCCACGGCCAGAGCGCACAGAACGTCGACTTGCTTCTCCTCGGGTCCCTTTGCCCGCTCAACCAGATACCCCTCGAGTACCTGCGCTCCACCTTGGCGGTACTGCTCGGCTAGCTCTCGGTTCCTCCCAAGCATGGAGTGCACCTGATTGGAGCATTTCTCTTGCAGCACCCTCGTCGCCATCCCGACGCGCACGTCGACCGGCCTGAGGCCATATCGGGCAAGCGCCACGCCCAGTCCAGGCAGGCTGAGGGTATGAGGGCGACCGAACACACGCCTAGCCTGCCCCACAAGGTTTCGGTGGTCGACGACAACAGCGCATGGTACGAGTTGGTCGGACACATCGGAGATCATCACACAAGCATAGAGTGCACGCCTGACAGTTTGAGTACCCTCAGCGTTGGCTGCCGAGCATCACCTCATGGGCACCTGTATCGCCCCGCGATGGGTACTCCAGAAGGCTCCGCACGAGGAACTACACGCGCATGGTAAGGAGCAAGCCTGCGAGGTGGCGGCAACTAGTCGGTAGACGGTGGCGGATCCGGCAGGACCATGTAGCGCGCGAGTGCCCACCGCCGACGAGAGTAGCCCCGCGGCCCAGCGGGCGCGGCCACTACTGCGTCATCGACGCGGCCCGCAGGGCGTGCGGTGCAACGAATGAAACGGTCGCTACGGACCCCTATTGGACGTCTGGCCTTCCACGGGATCACCGACTAGGCCTAGTCGAGGGCCGTTCGGCCTTGTCAGGCCAGTCGAGCGGGCGACGGGAATCGAACCCGCGTATCGAGCTTGGGAAGCTAGCGCTCTGCCATTGAGCTACGCCCGCGTGGAACACAGGTTAGCAGGGTTGGGCGACGTCGCGCCTCCCCTCCCCGCGCGTCCACCCGTCGAGAAGCCGACAGGTCACGGGACGGGACCGGCAGCACGCCGCCGAGGGATACAGCCTGCCCGCCCGAGTGGGACGCTGTCCGCCCGCTGTGACGAGGCACTCTTCGCGCCCGACGCTGAGTAGGCTTTCCCCATGGGCAGCGCGCAGAACTCCATCGTGCGCGACGACCGCGCCATCAGGCGCCTCGCCATGGCCCACGACGCCTCCCACTTCCTGCTCACCCCGGCCGAGGTCGTCACTCCCGGAACCGCCGAAGATGTCGCGACGCTGATGCGTGAGGCTGGGCGGCGGCGCAAGCCGATGACCTTCCGCTCAGGAGGCACCTCCCTGTGCGGGCAGGGCGTCACCGACTCGACGCTGGTCGACACCCGCAGCAACTTCCGCACGCTCGAGGTGCTCGACGACGGCGAACGCGTCCGGGTAGGAGTCGGCGTGACGCTCGCTGCAGTCAACGCCCGACTCGCCAGGTACGGCCGGCGCCTCGGCCCCGATCCCACGAGCGCGATCGCCTGCACCATCGGCGGGATCCTCGCCAACAACTCCAGCGGCATGCTCTCGGGCATCGAGCAGAGCAGCTACCACACCGTCGAGTCGATGGTCTTCGTGCTGCCGAGCGGACGGATCATCGACACCGCCGACCCGTCGGCAGACATCACGCTGCGCCTCGACGAGCCGGAACTCTCCGGCGGCCTGCACATGCTGCGCAAGCGGCTGCGGACCAACCCCGACGCCATGGCCGAGATCCGCCGCCTGTTCTCGATCAAGAACACGATGGGCTACGGCATCAACGCCCTGCTCGACTTCCACCGGCCGGTCGACATCATCTCCCACCTGCTGATCGGCAGCGAAGGGACGCTCGGCTTCATCTCCGAGGCCACCTTCCGCACGGTCCCCCTCGCCCGGCACACGGCCGCGGCGCTCGCCATCTTCCCCGACCTGCCGTCTGCCGCGAAGGCCGCACCGGAGCTCGTTGAGGGCGGCTTCGAGTCGGTCGAACTGATGGACGTGGCGTCCCTGCGCGTCGTCGTGCGGCAGCCGACGGCGCCCGCCCAGCTACGCTCCCTCAACCTGACCACGCAGGCGGCGCTGCTCGTCGAACTCCACGACACCGATGAGGCGACCCTGCAGGCGAGGCTCGCCGAGGCCGAGCAGAGGCTGGCCGGGCTCGACGTGATCGACCTGATCGCCATGACGACCGACCGCGACCGGCGCAATTCGCTGATCGAGCTGCGCCGGGGTCTCTATGCGCTGGTCGCGGGTGCCCGCGCGTCGGGGACCACGACGCTGCTCGAGGACATCTGCGTTCCCCTTGACCGGTTCGCCGAGATGTGCCAGGCGCTCGACGACCTGTTCGCCAAGCACGACTACGGCGTGCTGAACGTGCCGCTGTTCGCCCACGCCCGCGACGGCAACATTCACTTCCTGCTCAGCGAGCGGTTCGACGAGCCGGAGGGCCTGCTGCGGTACCGCAAGTTCACCCGCGACCTGGTGCGTCAGGTGCTGCGCCGCGGCGGCGTGCTGAAGGCGGAGCACGGCACAGGCAGGGCCATGGCGCCGTTCGTCCGGGCCCAGTACGGCGACGAGCTGTACGAGGTGATGCGCGCCATCAAGTTCCTGTTCGATCCGAGAGGCGTGCTCAACCCCGGCGTCGTCATCACCGACGACCCCGACGAGCACCTGCTCAACCTCAAGCTGATGCCGACCGTCGAACCCGAGGTCGACGCGTGCATCGAGTGCGGCTACTGCGAGGCTGGCTGCCCCTCCCGCGACCTGACGCTGACGCCGCGCCAGCGGATCGTGCTGCGTCGCGAGATCGCCGCCCGCCGCGACGACCACGACCTGCTCAGGCAGATCGCCGAGAGCTACGAGTACGAGGCGGTCGAGACGTGCGCCGTCGACGGCATGTGTTCGGTCGCGTGCCCCCTCGGGATCGACACCGGAACGCTCGTGCGCAGGCAGCGCTCCGACAACATCAGCGCCGTCGAGAAGGCAGGCTGGAACCAGGCGGCGCGCACCTGGGGCCTCGTCACCCGGATGGGCTCGGCAGCGCTCACGCTCGCGAAGGCGGCCGCACCGCTCGCCAACGCCGCCACCGACCTCGGCCGTCGGCGCCTCGGCTCCGAGGTGGTCCCCCGCTACGACGCCCGACTGCCTCGCGGATCGAACGTGCACCGTCGCCCCCGCCGTCGCGACAAGGGCCACGCCGGGGTCGCCGCCTACTTCCCCTCCTGCCTCCAGACGATGTTCGGCACGACCGGCGAGGGCGTCTTCGCGGCCTTCCGCGAGCTGTGCCTGCGCGCCGAGATCCGGGTGACGATGCTGGACGTCGAGGACCTGTGCTGCGGGGCACCCTGGTCGGCAAAGGGCATCGGCGAGGGCTACGAGGTGATGCGCCGCAAGGTGCGCGACCAGGTGGTGATGCGCGACCAGTTGCCGATCATCACCGATGCGAGCAGCTGCACCCAGTCGCTGGCCGAGATGGTCCGGCACTGGCGCGTGCCCGTGCTCGACGTGATCGAGTTCGCCGCCGACGAACTGCTCCCCCGGCTCACCGTCACCCGGCCGCTCGACTCGGTCATGGTGCACCCGACCTGCGCATCGACGCGGCTCGGGATCAACGAGGACCTGATGGAGGTCGCACAGTTTATCAGCGACGACGTCTCGGTGCCGCTCTCCTGGTCGTGCTGCGGGTTCGCGGGCGACCGCGGACTGCTGCACCCCGAACTGACGGCCAGCGCCACCCAGGACATGGCCGCCGAGATCAACCGGCACCACTACGACGGCTACGCCTCGGTGAACCGCACCTGCGAGATCGGCATGACCCAGGCGACCGGCCAGCCGTACCGCCACATCCTCGAACTGCTGGAGCAGGCGACCCGCTGAGCGTTCAGCCCGCGGCGATCACATCGGCGACCAGCGCAGCGGCCCGGTTGTCGTCCACCACCGGCGTGAAGCCCATCCGCACGACGACGAGGTTCTCGCTCGGGACCACGAACAGGTTCTGACCATCGTGGCCGCTGGCCCAGTAGGCGTCTTCCGGAAGCTCCGGGTTGAGGATCTCCCCGCCACCGAGGTCGTTGACCCACCAGGAGGCGGCCATCCCCTTCGCGTCGCTCTCGGCGACCGGTTCGACGGTCGTGGACTCGTCCATCCATCCCTCGGGGAGCAGTCGTTGCCCGTCGACCACGCCGTCGTCCAGGGCGAACTGCCCGATCCGGGCCCAGTCCCTCGGCGTGGCCCACAGGTAGCTCCCGCACACCGGCGTTCCGGTCACGTCCGGTTCGAGGACGGCGGAGCCGAGGCCGAGCGGTGCGAAGAGCTGCTCGCGCGGAAGGTTCGGCCCGAGCCCGGCCTTCGCGTTCAGCACGGAACACAGCAGAGTCGTCGACCCGCTCGAGTACTGCTGGAACGTGCCGGGCGCGTGAGCTGCCGGCTGCGCCGCGACGAAGCCCGCCATGTCGGGCTCGGCGTAGAGCATCTGGGTGATGGGGGTGCCGAGGTCGTAGGTCTCGTCCCATTCGAGTCCGCTCGTCATCCGCAGCAGGTCGTCGACGGTGATGTCGGCCCGCTCGTCGTCCCACTCGGTGCGCAGGTTGCGGTCGTCGAGATCGACCTTGCCCTGCTGGACAAGCCGACCGGTCAGCAGGTTGGTGACCGACTTGGTCATCGACCAGCCCAGCTGCCGGGTGTCCGGGGTGAAGCCGTCGGCGTACCGCTCACCGATCACGACCCCGTCGCGGACGATCACGACGGCGCGGGTGCCAAGCGCCAGGCGCTCGGTGTCGTCTAGGTCCTCACCGAAGGCCCTGTCGATCGCCTCCTCGATGGCGGGACTCAGCTCCGCGGTCGGGAACTCGACGGCCGGGGTCGCTTCGACCGGCGCGGGGAACTCCTGCCGTTCGTCACCGACCGTGCAGCCGAAGCCCTCCGTGTACCAGGCGTCCTGTCCGGCGAGGAAGCCGGCAACGGCCACCCGCGAATGGCCCGAGGCAGGGTCGTTCCAGGGCGTCAGGTAGTCAGCGAGCGGGTTGGGCGGCAGGTCGGCCTCGGCGTCGTCGCGGCCGACGAGTTGGGTGATCGCGCAGAGGTTGTGCGCCGCGTAGCCGGTCCCTGTGCGAAGCAGAGGACGCAGATACCAGTAGCCGCCGATCCCCGCGGCGATCAGCACGACGAGGATGATCGCTAGGACGATTGGCCAGCGGCGGCGACTGTGCATGGGTCGAGGCTACTGGAGGTCCCGCGCGAACTGGAGGGTTGACAGTCACGACATCGCTATCTAGATTGCTAGCATGACAACAAAGCAGCAATGCAACGTGTATCTGCCACCGGAACTCGTCCGAGACATCAAGCACCGCTCGATCGACGAAGGGCTCAGCCTCTCCGCGCTCGTGGAGAAGGCGCTCACCGAATACCTGGACCGCGCACCAAAGGAGGAACGATGATCCGCACCGCACCCATCCGCTTCACCCCCCACATCGAGCGCTGGGAACAGTTGCTGCTCGCGCTCGGCTGCACCTTCGTCGCAGACCAGCCGGGCTGGAAGGTCGCCCGCGCCGGCCGCGGCGTGTTCTGCCTGCACGCCGCCGATGAGCCACGCAGCGAGGCCTGGTTCCAGTCGGACGACCACCGCGCCGCCGCAGAAGCCACCGGCGGCAGGATCGAGGAGAAGGTCGCCGACGGTAAGGAGCAGAACTTCTGGATGGCGACGATGCCCGACGGCGTGACGCTCGGTTTCGACGCATGGCAGTACGGCGAAGGGAACGTTGAGGGCGCAGACGTCCGGCTCGCGGTGCTGCCCCTCTGGATGACCCCGGACGTCGAGGCGGCCACCGCGGCGATGCTCGCCATCGGGGCGGAGCGCAGGCTGTCGAGCGACTCGGGCGACTGGGTCGACTTCACTCTCACCGACGGCCTGATGGCGGTGCACGGCGGCGAGGCCGAGGTCGTCCTGTCCTTCGAATGGGACGGCGACGTCGACCGCCTCTCCGAGGTCCTGAAGTCACGCGGCTTCGACTCCCGGGTCATCGACGAGGCCTACGGCCGCTCGCTGCGCATCGACGATCCCGACGGCGGCGTCGAACTGTGGGTCAACGAGCGTCAGAGCGACCTGTACGGCTACCGGGAGGGCTGACGCGCTCGATCTTCGTCAGTCGCCCAGGCCGGTGCCCACACCGCGCGCCGCGGCGATCCACGGATCGTCGAGCGGCACCGTCTTGAGGTTGCCCGCGACGTCGGCGAGGGGGACGGGGACCGCACGGCCCGCCTGCGACGCCACCGTCACACCCGAGACGCCCTCGGCGATCAGGTCGGCCCCGGCGGAGCCGAGGAGGGTGCCGAGCAGGCGGTCGTTCGCGTCGGGCGTTCCGCCGCGCTGCACGTAGCCGAGGATGGTCACGCGCGATTCGAGCCCCGTCGCCTCCTCGAGGGCCGAGGCCACCTTGAACGGGTTGTCCCGGTGGGCGGCCTCGACCGATGCCTTGTGCTTGCTCGCAGCGGCCTTCGCCTCAGGGGTCCCCGCACCCTTCACCAGCGCGGTCGCCGCGGCCAGGTCGGCCGCGTCCTCCTGGTTGCGCGCCCCCTCGGCGAGTGCGATCACGGAGAAGTTGCGGCCGGAGGCGGCCCTTGCCTTCACCGAGTCGGCGACCGACTCGATCGAGTACGGGATCTCGGGGATGAGGATGATGTCCGCCCCGCCCGCGATGCCTGCGCCCAGCGCAAGCCAGCCCGCCTTGTGGCCCATGATCTCGACCACGATCACGCGGTGATGCGAGTGCGCCGTCGAGTGCAGGCGGTCGACGGCCTCGGTGGCGATCCCCAGCGCGGTGGAGAACCCGAAGCTGGTGTCGGTGTGGGCGATGTCGTTGTCGATGGTCTTCGGCAGGTGGATGACGTCGAGGCCCGCCTGGGCGAGCCGGTTGGCGTTCTTCGCGGTCCCGCCACCGCCGATGCAGACGATCGCGTCGAGCTTGTTGCGCTCGTAGTTCTCGACGATGGTGGGCACCATGTCGCGGACCTCACCGTCGACGACCATCTTGTGCGGCTTGTCCCGGGAGGTGCCGAGGATGGTTCCTCCGATCGTCAGGATGCCTGCGAGGGCCTCCCCGTCCAGGTCCTGCCAGCGGTCCTCGACGAGGCCGCGCAGGCCGTCGCGGAACCCGATCAGCTCCATGCCGTGCTGGCCGATCGCGGCCTTGCCGAAGCCGCGGATCGCGGCGTTGAGGCCCGGCGAGTCGCCGCCGGCCGTGAGAATTCCCACTCGCTTGGTCATCGATCCTCCTCGTTTGCTTCACCCTATTGCCGCGCGACGGTGCCCGGACACGGTTTCACGATCACCGTCCA
This sequence comes from Tessaracoccus flavescens, assembly GCF_001998865.1. NCBI lineage: Bacteria > Bacillati > Actinomycetota > Actinomycetes > Propionibacteriales > Propionibacteriaceae > Tessaracoccus > Tessaracoccus flavescens. Next base: position 2,132,592 of record NZ_CP019607.1, on the reverse strand, counting down.
GGGTCTTCCCTGATCCGCCCCCGAGAGGACACCCAGATGCCCCTCCCCGCAGGGTCCGATCGGGGCCGCTCAGCCTAGACTCATGTCATGTCTCCCGAAGCGCCCCGTCTCGAGTCCCTCCGCTGTGCCGACCAGGACCGCGAGCTGGTCGCCCAGGTCCTCAACAACGCCTACGCCGAAGGGCGGATCACCTTCGAGGAGCACGCCGAGCGGATCGCAAAGGCCTACGACGCCCTCACCTTCGGCGACCTCAACGAGCTGACCGGCGACCTGGTCGCCGTCCCACGTCCACGGCCGGCCCCCTCGGCCGCCGTCGCCCCAGCAGCGGCCGCAAGGGTCCCCGCGGCCCCAGGCCAGTACACCGGAGGCAACGCGGTGCTCTCGACGCTGAAGCCGGGACGCATCGACACCGTCGCCCCTGAGGTCACCGTCAACGCGTGGCTCGGAGAGGTGCGGCTCGACCTGGTCGACGCCACCTTCGCCGACCGCGAGACCACGATCAACGTCGGCGGCCTGATGGGCGAGGTGCGGATCCGCGTGCCCGCCGGCGTCGACGTCAACGTCTCGGGGCTGTCGACGGTGATGGGCGACACCAAGGTCGAGGGCACCAGCCCGCGGCCCGACGGCATCCGGATCAACCTGGTGGGTACTGTGGTCATGGGAGAGGTGAAGGTCTGCGGACCGGACACCAAGAAGACCAAGTACGAGAAGTTTGTGAAGTGAGCCTGGACGACCTCTTTGCGCCACCCGGGACGCCGTGGCAACGGCTGTCCCCGAGCTATCTGAAGCTGAAGCTCTTGTTGATCCCGATCAACTGGACGCTGTTCTTCGTCGTGCCCGGAGTGCCGCTGTTCCTCTTCGCCCCGCGCTGGACGCTGTGGATCCTGCTCGGCGTCGCCGTCGTGTGGATCGCCTGGCGGATGCTGCGCGCCCCGCGCGTCTTCCGCCGCTGGGGCTACGCCGAGCGCGACGAGGACGTCTACGTCACCTCAGGCCTGTTCAGCAGGTCGCTGCAGTGCGTGCCCTACGGCCGGATGCAGCTGGTCGAGGTGCAGTCGGGCCCGCTCGAGCAGCGCTTCGGCATCTCAAGCGTCCAGATGATCACCGCTTCGACGGCGGGCACGGTCAACATTCCCGGTCTCGCGTCCGCTGATGCGGCCGCCCTGCGCGACCGTCTCATCGCGCGAGGAGAGCAGCAGCAGGCCGGCATCTGATGACCTGCGATGAGCATCCCGAGGCCGCAGCCCCGCCGCCCGTGCCGGTTCCGGTCCCGGAGAAGGTGGTCGAGCATCCGAGTCCGCTGACCGGCATCGCCCGCGGAGGCATCGCCGTCGGCATCGCCATCATCATCGTCGGCCGCGAGTTCCTCGAGAATGGCGCCGACTTCGAGGGCGTCCCGATCCTCGGCCTGATCGCGCTCGGCATCGCCGTCATCGCCGGGCTGAGCGGCATCGTCACGTGGAAGACCACGACCTTCATCGCCGACGACGACGAGTTCCGGGTCGAGCGCAATTTCCTGTCGAAGACGTCGACGCGGGTCGACTACACGAAGGTGCAGTCGATCGACATCTCGCAGCCGTTCATCGCCCGCCTGCTCGGCTTGGCGAAGGTCCACATCGACGTCGGAGGGGCCGGAGGCGTCGACCTCGAGTTCCTGACGAAGGCGCGGGCGGAGTCGCTGCGCGAACACCTGCTCGAGCACATGCAGCGGGCGCGGATCGTCTCGGGCGTGGCCCCCACAGCCGTCGAGGGCGGCGCGAGCCTCGGCGATGGCACACCCGGCCAAGGAACGACCGACGGCGCGTTGGTTGCCCCCGAGTCCGAGGAGATCGTGGTCAAGGTGCCGCCGCGCAACCTGATCCTCGGCTCCCTCGTGTCGACCGGGGCGCTCGGGGCACTGGTCGCCGCCGCCTTCTTCGTGGTGATCACGATCCTGTCCGGATCGCCCGTCACGCTGATCGCGAGCGCGGTCGCCGTCGTCGGCTGGATCTGGGCGCAGACCGGGGCCAACTGGGGCTTCGTGATGACGCGCCGCGGCGACACCCTGCGGCTGCGGCGGGGCCTGCTCAGCACCTCGGCGCAGGGGCTCCGAACGGGCAGGATCCAGGCTGTCGCGATCCAACAGGACCTCCTGCAGCGCACCACCGGCCTCTACCGGATGAGCGTCACAGTGCTCGGCTACGGCAACCCGCTCACCGACGAGGACAAGGCCAGCAACGCGATCGTGCTTCCCTACGGCACCTGGGACGACGTGCTGCGGGTCCTGCACGTGATCTGGCCCGGGCTCGAGCTCGCCGCGATCGAGGTGCACGGCCAGCCCGACCGGGCGCGCTGGCTCACACCGTTGACCTTCTCCACCCACACGTGGGGCATCGGGGACGACGTGGTGATCGCCCAGCACGGCCTGATCAACCAGGTCCGCTCCATCGTCCCCCACCGTCGGATGCAGTCGGCCAGCATCGAGCAGGGTCCGCTGCAGCGGAGGCTGGATCTAGCCCAGATCTACGTGCACACCACCGACGGCCCGGTCACGCTGCGGATGTACCACCTCGACGCCACGCTCGCCCGGTCGGTGTTCGAGGACCAGCTTGCCCGCGCGAAGCGGGCCCGCGAGTCGGCCGACTAGCCGCACCCGCGCCTTTCGCGGCCGGTCAGACGAAGGTCCGCCCGGTGAGGGCGGCGTCGCGCTCTGCTCGACGAGCTCGTCGCGGGCGGCTCCTTGCGTGAGGCTCAGGCCTGTTCGATCAGCGGATCGGGGTGCTCTGCCAGGTCCTTCGCGAACAGGGCGGCGCCGACGATGCCCGCGCGGTTGCGCATGGTGGCAGGCACGATGGGGGTGCGCAGCTCGAGCAGCGGGCCGAACTTGTCCCAGTCCTTCGAAACGCCTCCGCCGACGACGAACAGGTCGGGCGAGAACAGCATCTCGACGTGCGAGTAGTAGGGCTGCAGGCGCTCGGTGGTCCACTTCTTGTAGGAAAGCGACTCCTTGTCCTTGATCGACGAGGCGGCGCGGGTCTCGGCGTCGTGGCCGTCGAGCTCAAGATGGCCGAGCTCGACGTTCGGCACGAGCGTCCCGCGGTAGATCAGGGCCGAGCCGATGCCGGTGCCGAGCGTGGTGAGGATGACGAGACCGTCGTTGCCCTTGGCTGCGCCGAAGTGCACCTCGGCGAGGCCGGCGGCGTCCGCGTCGTTGACCAGGTGGATCTGGCGTCCGAGCTTCTCCTCGAAGAGTTTGTCGGCGTTGATTCCGGTCCACAACTTGTCGAGGTTGGCGATGAACGGCACGACGCCGTGCACGACCGGGGCGGGGATGGTGAGGCCGACGGGGGCGTCGCCGATCACCGGGGCGAACTCCTCGATGATCTCCTTGACCACCGCGGCGACGTTGTCCGGGGTCGACTTGGCGGGGGTGGGGATGCGCAGCCGGTCGCCGATGAACTCGCCGGTCTCAAGATCAACCGGTGCGCCCTTGATGCCGGACCCGCCGACGTCGATACCCAGGAAAATGCTCATGCGGGAAAGAGTAGCGCCAACTATCTCCCGCCCCGCGCACGGGGTCGGACCCCAGCAGGGCGAGCACATGCCCGTCCCTGACCGGGAGCCCGACCGCGATGTTGCGGATCCGGCTCACATGCGCTCCGGCGCGTCAATCCCCAGGAGGTTGAGCCCTGTGGCGAGCACCTGCTTCGTGGCCGCGCACAGCGCGAGCCGTGAGGCGCGGACGTCGCCCTCGGACTTCAGCACGGGGCACTCCTCGTAGAACGAGGCCATCGTGGAGGCCAGGTCGTAGAGGTAGCCGCACAGCTTGTGCGGGGTGAGCTGCTGGGCCACGTCGTCGACCACGTCACCGAAGCCGCTGAGGGTCAGCGCGAGCTGCTGCTCGATCGGCTGGTCGAGGACGGTGACGGACGCGAAGTGGATGCCCTCGGCCTCCGCCTTGCGCAGGATCTGGCCTGCACGGGCGTGGGCGTACTGGAGGTAGGGGCCGGTGTTGCCGGTGGTCTGCACCATGCGCTCGACGTCGAAGGTGTAGTCCTTCTGCAGCCCGCTCGACAGGTCGGCGTACTTGATCGCGGCCAGCGCGATGTTGGGAGCCGCCTGCTGCTCGGCCGCGTCGAGCAGCGAGTCGAGGGTGGCGGCCTTTCCGTCGCGGGTCTTGAACGGCTTGCCGTCCGGGCCGAGCACCATGCCGTAGCCGACGTGCTGGGCGATCACGTCGTCGGGCAGGAACCCGGCCATCCGCGCCGCCGCGAAGACCTGGGCGAAGTGGCCAGCCTGGCGGGCGTCGGTGACGTAGATGATCCGGTCGGCGTGCAGTTCCCGCACGCGGCGGCGGATCGCGGCGAGGTCGGTGGTCGCGTAGCCGTAGCCGCCGTCGGACTTCTGCACGATCAGGGGCGCATCGAAGCCCTCGACGAAGATGCAGAGCGCGCCCTGGTCCCAGACGGCGACGCCCGACTCCTCGAGCTCCTTGACCAGCACGGGCAGGTCGTCGTTGTAGGTGCTCTCCCCGGCGAGGTCGTCGTCGGTGAGCAGCACGTTGAGCCGCTCGTAGGCCCGGTTGAACGCCGGCTTCGAGATGTCGACGAGCTGCTGCCAGATGGCAAGCGACTGCTCGTCGCCGCCCTGGAAGGTGGCGACGCGGGCTCGGGCACGGGTGGCGAACTCCTCGTCGTCGCGGAACCGTGCCGCGGCCCGCTTGTAGAGGGCGTCAGCCTCGTCGAGGGTCAGCGCCGTGACGTCGAGGTTCTCGTCGAGCACCTCTTCGATCAGCATGCCGAACTGGGTGCCCCAGTCGCCGATGTGGTTCTGTGGGATGACGGTGTGGCCGATCCGGGTCAGCACGCGGTTGAAGCAGTCGCCGATGATCGTGGTGCGCAGGTGGCCGACGTGCATCTGCTTTGCGACGTTGGGGGCCGAGTAGTCGATGACGACGCGCTGCGGGTAGGCCGTGACGTTGACTCCGCCGTCGGGATCCTCGAGCAGGCTGGTGACGGAGTCGGCCAGCACGTCGGAACGCATCCGGAAGTTGATGAAGCCGGGGCCCGCGATCTCGGGGGTCTCGCACAGGTCGGCGACGTCCAGGCGCTCGATGATGTCGGCGGCCACCTCGCGCGGGGGTCGACCTTCCTGCTTCGCCAGGCGGAGGGCCACGTTGGACTGGAAGTGACCGAACTGGGGCTTGGTGGCGGGGCGCATCTCAGGGTCGACGCCGGTGACAGCCCGCAGGCGTGCGTCTAGTAGCGCGGGGAGCGATTGCATGGTCAACATTGTCTCACCAGCAGTCAGTTCCCCTCAATCGACGCCCCTCAGCCCCGCCCCGGGGCCTCGCGTCGCACCGATCGCACAGCCTCGGGTTCAGCGGCGGCTGTTCTCCCTTCGCACGTAGAGCGCGAAGAGCAGCCCGACGACCAGCAGCACGCCCGCCGCGGAGACGGTCACGCCGAGCGCTGCGCGGTGGCCGGCCCCGTCAGCGACGGTGCCGCCGAGGAGGTTGCCGACGGAGGTGCCGAGCGTGATAGCCGCCGGGAGCAGCGTCATCGCGAGGCCGAGCCGCGCCGGAGGGGTGCGGGGGCCGGAGGCTGCGAAGATCGTGACGAGGATCGGACCGATGGGTGCGCCGACGGCGAGCATGCCCAGTGCCATCTGCCACGGCTCGGTCGGCAGCAGGAGCAGCGCGGTCGCGGGGACGGCGAGGGCGGCGCAGAGCACCCAGCGGAAGGCGGCGCCCCACCTGGCGGGCCAGCGCGACACCGTCAGCGCCGCGAGTCCTGATGTGATGCCCATCGCCGCGTAGATCAGGCCTCCGGTGCCGGGGTGGCCGGTCTCGTCGGCGAACACCGTCATCGTCGTGGCGAGGGAGCCGAAGACCGTGCCGATGCCGAGCATGCCTGCGATGCCCAGCGCCATGAAGCCCAAGGACATGCGGGTCGGACCGGCCACGCCCGTGGCCTCCTCGTGCCGCAGCGGGGCGCCCGCCGCCGAGCTGCGGTCGAAGGCGAAGGCTGGGACGGCCAGCATGGCGAGCACGCCCGCGATGACGAGCGGGATCGGGGCTCCCGCGGCGGCCGCGACGATGCCGACGAGCGCCGGGCCGAACACGTAGCCCATCTCGTCGACGGTGCTCTCGTAGCCCATCGCCAGGTCGACGCTCGAGCGGTCCCGCGCGCCGGTGAGGCGGCGCATCCAGCGCACGCGCGTCATGGGCCCGATCTGCGGCACCACCATGCCCGCGAGCACGGCGAACGCGCCGAGCGGCAGGTCGAGGTGCACGGCGCCGTCGCGCGGCGAGCCGGCCCACAGCAGCCCGACGAGGGCGAGCACGTAGGCGACGGTCGAGACGAGCAGTACCTTCCGCTGGCCCCAGCGGTCGGAGGCCGCGCCCATGATCGGGGCGCCGAGGCCGACGCCGACGCCGGAGATGGCGGCGACCGCGCCGGGCGTGGTGAAGTCGTCGGCACCGGCCGCGACGTAGGTCAGGGCTCCGATGGTGAGCATGGACTGGGGCAACCTGGCGAGGGCCGAGGCCACGAAGTAGGGCCAGCCCATCACGGAGACGAGGCGACGGAAGCCGGCCGGCCCGGGGGTCTCAGCGGGCGCGACGGCAGCGTCATTGACGGTGGTGGTCATGGGGTTCCTCAGGTCGGGTCGCCGAGGCGACCTGCGCGACGTCCCAGCCTCCCGTCACGCGCGAACCCTGATGTGACGATTCCATCGTAGCTTCCCGGCTCGGGGGAACCTAGCGACGGTCGACGCCGCGGCGCGGTCGATGCGGTTCGGGAGCCCGGGCCGGCCCGGCCAGGAGCTCAGCAGCCCTCAGGTGGCGGATCGGCGACGCGCCAGCGCCTGCAGGCCGATTCCGAGCAGAGCCAAGATGGCACCGACGGCGAGGAAGGGCCACGGGTTCAACTGGTCCACACACGTGGTGCTGACGGCGTCGGACGTGCACACCTCGCCAGGGCCCTGGCGGTGCAGGAAGGCGACGTACATTAGGACGAGGCCCGCGCCGAGCAACAGCCCGGCGGCCCCTCGGCCCTTCGAGTAGAGGATCGCGACGACAAGACCACCACCGTGGCCGGGAGCACGAAGACCCCGATGGACGCGATGCCGACGAGCCCCGGCGCCGACGAGCAGCCACAGCAGGTAGGACACCCAGTCACGCATCTCTCGGCTCCTCTCCTACACAGACTGTAGGCGCGAAACCCCACGTCCGGCGTTCGTTGAGCAGTCTGGCGGCGGAGCCGCGCCCCCGTTCCTTGAGCAGCCTCGGCCTACGAAGTCGCGCCAGGCGTCAACGAAATAACCCGCGCCAAACGGGGTCAGAGCGCCTCGACCGCGGTCTTCTCGATCACGAGGCCATTGCGGTAGCGCTCCATGAACTGGTCGAAGCCGTCGACGTCGGCCTTGACCGGCTCGGCCGTCTCGATCTCCGCGTCGGCGAAGACCTCGGTCGCGAGCCAGTCGGTGAGCGAGGCGCCGTCGGCCTGCAGGAAGCCTGCGAGCAGCGCCATGCCCCACGCGCCGCCCTCGCCCGCGACCTCACCGACCGAGACCGGGGTGTTCATGGCCGCGGCCAGGAAGCCCTGCGCGACGCCCTTCGTCTTGAACAGACCACCGTGGGCGAACATCGAGTCGAGCTGGACGCCCTCGTCGCGGAGCAGGACGTCCATGCCGACGCGCAGCGCGCCGAGCGAGGCGAACAGGTTGGTGCGCATGAAGTTGGCGAGCGTGAACTCGCTGGAGGGGGTGCGCACGAAAAGCGGGCGACCGGCCTCGAGCCCGGTGACGTGCTCGCCCGCGAGGTAGTTGTAGGCCAACATGCCGCCGCCGTCGGGCGCCGCCTCGAGGGCGGAGCGGTACAGCGTCTCGAAGAGCTGCTTGGTGTCGAACTGGGCGCAGAGGGCCTTGCCGACCTCGCCGAACAGGTTGACCCAGGCGCTCAGGTCGATGGTGCCGTTGTTGCAGTGGGCCATCGCGACGAGATCGCCCGCCGGGGTGGTGACGAGGTCGATCTCCTCGTGCAGCCGCTTCAGCGGGCCCTCGAGGACCACCATGGCGAAGATTGACGTACCTGCGGAGACGTTGGCCGTGCGACGGGCAACGGAGTTGGTGGCGACCATTCCGGTGCCGGCGTCGCCCTCGGCAGGAGCGAGCGGCGCTCCTGCCTGGAGCGTGCCGGACGGGTCTAGCAGCCGCGCACCCTCCTCGGTCAGGCTGCCCGCCTGTTCGCCTGCCTTGAGCACCTTCGGCAGGATCGCCTCGAGCTTCCACGGGTAGCCGCGCTCGGCGACGAGCTCGTCGAACTGCGCGAGCATCGCGGTGTCGTAGGTGCCGGTGGCCACGTCGATCGGGAACATGCCGCTCGCATCACCGATGCCGAGCAGGCGCTCGCCGCTCAGGCGCCAGTGCACGTAGGCGGCGAGGGTGGCGAGGAAGTCGATGTCCGCGACGTGCTCCTCGCCGCGCAGGATGGCCTGGTAGAGGTGGGCGATGCTCCAGCGCTGCGGGATGTTGTGCTGGAACAGCTGGGTCAGCTCCCCCGCGGCCTCCGACGTCATGGTGTTCTGCCAGGTGCGGAAGGGCACCATCAGTTCGCCCTCGGCATTGAAGGCCATGTAGCCGTGCATCATGGCCGAGACGCCGAGCGCTCCGACGCGCTCGAGCGGCAGGCCGTGGGCCTGCTCCACGTTCGCGGCCAGGTCGGCATATGCGGCCTGCACCCCGGCCCAGACCGCATCCAGGTCGTAGGTCCACACATTGTCCTCGAACTTGGCCTTCCAGTCGTGGCCGCCGGTGGCGAGGGGCTGCTGGTCCGGGCCGATCAGCACCGCCTTGATGCGGGTCGAGCCGAACTCGATACCCAAGGCAGTGTGACCGTTCACAATTGCTTCACTGGCTGTGGTGTCGTGATCCACGTTGACCTCCAAATCGGTGTGGCCCCATTCTTGCCTGCCGAGGGCGATAAGTACATGCCGGGGTTGCCGAAGCCCCTTTGCGTCGATCCGCTGCATTGTCTCGGCGGCCCCTGACGACTCCCCACTACGCTTGGCCCCATGCGTATCTCCGTGATCGGCTGCGGCTACCTCGGTGCCGTCCACGCCGCCTGCATGGCCGAGCTGGGCCACGACGTCGTCGGTCTCGACGTCGACGAAGACAAGATCGCCAAGCTCGCGGCCGGGGTGGCCCCGTTCCACGAGCCGGGCTTCGACGCGGTGCTCAAGCGCGGCGTCGAGTCGGGGCGACTTGGCTTCACCACCGACCCGGCGGCCATCGCCGACGCAGAGATCCATTTCATCGCCGTCGGCACCCCACAGCTGTCCGGACGCCTCGGGGCCGACATGAGCTACGTGGCGCAGGCCGTCCGCACGATCATCGAACACGCGGAACCCGGCACGGAGCGTCCGGTGCTGGTCGCGGGCAAGTCGACGGTCCCGGTCGGAACCGCCCAGCTGATCTCCGACGAGTTCGACGGCTCAGGCAAGAACCTCGTCCTCGCCTGGAACCCCGAGTTCCTGCGCGAGGGCTACGCCGTCAAGGACACCCTGCATCCCGACCGGATCGTCTACGGCCTGCCCGACGATGTCGCGAAGGGCGAGGCGGCGCGCGAGGTGCTCAACCAGTGCTACGCCACGATGCTCGAGGCGGAGACCCCGCTGGTGGTGGCCAACTACCCGACCGCCGAGCTGGTCAAGGTCGCGGCGAACTCCTTCCTGGCAACCAAGATCTCTTTCATCAATGCCATGGCCGACTTGTGCGACGCCACCGGCGGAGACGTGACCCGGCTCGCCGAGGCGATCGGCTACGACGACCGGATCGGTCCGAAATTCCTGCAGGCGGGCATCGGCTTCGGCGGCGGGTGCCTGCCGAAGGACATCCGCGCGTTCATGGCCCGCGCGGGAGAGCTCGGCGTCGACGAAGCTCTGACGTTCCTGCGCGAGGTCGACACGATCAACCTGCGCCGCCGCGACCACGCCGTCCGCCTCGCGGAGGAGGTCGTGGGAGGAAGCCTCTCCGGCAAGAAGATCGCCGTGCTGGGGATCACGTTCAAGCCCGACACCGACGACCTGCGCGACTCCCCTGCCCTCGACATCGCGAGCAAGCTGTGGGCGGCGGGGGCCGATCTGGCGATCGTCGACCCGGCGGCTGGAGACAAGCTGCGCGAGCGCCGTCCCGACCTCCGCGTCCCGGAGACGCTCGAGGAGGCGGTCACCGACGCAGACGCCGTGATGATCCTGACCCAGTGGCGCGACTTCGTCGACCTCGACCCCACGTCGATCCGCGACCTGGTGGCCGCGCCGAACATCATCGACGGTCGCAACGTGCTCGACCCGAAGCGCTGGTCGGACGCGGGCTGGAACTACTACGGGATGGGCCGCGGGGTCAGCATCTGGTGACGCCGACGCGGCTAGGCTCGAGACAGCCGAGGCAGGGAGGCACCATGAGCGACGTGACCGTCACGAACAACCCACAGGAGAACCGTTACGAGGCCACCGTCGACGGTGCGCTCGCCGGATTCGCCGAGTACCAACTGACCGACGAGCTCGTCGTGATGACGCACACCGAGGTCGACCGGGCCTTCGAAGGACGCGGAGTCGGCGGGGCGCTCGCCCGGTTCGCACTCGACGACATCCGCGGACAGGGAACCCGGAAGGTGCTGCCGATCTGCCCGTTCATCAAGGCCTGGATCGTCAAGCACCCCGACTACGCCGACCTGCAGTACCGCTACCAGCCCGCCGAGTGAGGTCCGCTGCCGCTGACCGTCACTCCGGCTCAGCCGGTCATCGCCGTAGTCGTGACCATCTCGCGCGTGTTCTTCAACTCGCTCGCCGGCTACGCCCTCTCCAGGCTGCCGTTCCGCGGCCGCTCGGTGGTGTTCGGGCTGTTCATCGCCGTCATGACCGTTCCGTCGGTGGTGCTGATGATTCCCCGCTTCCTCGTGATCACGGAACTGGGCATGTTCGACACCTACTTCGGCATGATCCTGCCCTGCTCGTGGACGCGGCGGGAATCTTCATCATCTCCAGGCAGAGTCCCGAACTGCACACCCTCACCACCGGTGTCGGCGCGCTCGTCTCGGGTCAGCTCGGGTCCGGCAACCAGTTCCCCCTGAAGCTGGCCGCCGCGGTGTTGATGACCATCCCCGTCGCCGTGGGTGTTCTTCATCTTCCAGAGGCGCATCATGTCGACGACGGAGGGCGCGGAGAAGGGCTGACCCCCAAGGCCCTGCGGCCCGGTCCGGTTCGTCCGGGCGGGGCCGACACCTTCTCAGCTCCCGATCCATCGACGCAGGTGGGCACCCGTGCGGCTGCCCTGCGCGTCCGCCACCTCGCCTGGCCTGCCCTCCGCGACGATCCGCCCGCCGTCACCGCCTGCCCCCGGCCCCATGTCGATCACCCAGTCCGCCACGGCGATGGTGCGCACGTCGTGGTCGGCGATCACCACCGTGTTGCCCGCATCGACCAGCGCCTGCAGCCGCCCGACGAGCAGGTCGATGTCCGCGGGGTGGAGGCCGTTGGTCGGCTCGTCGAGCAGATAGAGGCTGTGCCCGGCCGGGGCGCGGTGCAGCTCGCTCACCAGCTTGATCCGCTGCGCCTCGCCTCCGGACAGGGTGGTCGCGCTCTGCCCGAGCGACAGGTAGCCCAGCCCGATCCCGGAGAGCAGGTCGAGGATCCGGCCTGCTGTCGGCACGTCGCCGAGGAACCCGAGTGCCTCGTCGACGCTCATCGCGAGCACGTCGGCGACCGTGTGGCCGCGGTAGTGCACCTCGAGCGTCTCCGGGTTGTACCTCGAGCCGAGGCAGACGGGACACGGCACCGTCTCGGTCGGCATGAACAGCAGTTCGATGCTCACCTCGCCGTCACCGAGGCAGTGCGGGCAACGGCCGGCCGGGAGATTGAACGAGAACCGGCTGGCGCCGAAGCCGCGCCGCTTCGCCTCGGGCTGGGCGGCGAAGAGCCGCCGCACGGTCGCGAACAAGCCGGTGTAGGTGGCCAGGTTGGAGCGCGAGGTGCGGCCGATCGGTTTCTGGTCGACCACGACGAGCCGGTCGACACCGTCGATGCGTGCCACCGTTGCGACGGTGACGCGGTCGGCCTCGACGTCCCACACCGGCACACCCTCGACGAGTTCCTCACCCTCCTCCGTCACCTCCGGGGACAGGTCCGGGTGCAGATGCGCTCGGACGGTGTCGGCGAGCGCCTGCAGCAGCGTCGACTTCCCTGCTCCCGACACCCCGGTGACCGCTGTGAGGCAGCCGAGCGGGATGGCCGCGTCGACGCCGCGCAGGTTGTGTCCACGGACGCCACCCAGGCGCAGGAAGTTGCCCGTGGGGCGGGGACGCGGCGGGGAGGGGGCCGCCGGCGGTTCCCCCCCCCGAGATAGCGGGCGGTGGCCGATCCCTCGACGCCTGGAAGCTCCGCCGCCTGCCCGTTGAACAACACCTCGCCGCCGTAGCGACCGGCGCCTGGCCCGAGGTCGACGATCCAGTCGGCGGCCGAGATGACGAGCGGGTTGTGTTCGACGACGAACAGCGTGTTCCCCTCGTCACGGAGCCGGTGCAACGCGCCGAGCAGCACCTCGGTGTCAGACGGATGCAGGCCGGCGGAGGGCTCGTCGAGGACGTAGAGCACGCCGAAGAGGCCGCTGCGCAGCTGTGTCGCCAGGTGCAGCCGCTGCAGTTCGCCACCCGACAGCGTGGTGGTCGGGCGCGCGGTCGCGAGGTAGCCGAGCCCGAGATCGATCAGGGTGCGCAGTTGGTCGTCCAGGACGTCGATCAGCGCGTGGGCCGCCTGCCTGCGTTCCGCCGGGAGGGCGAGGGTGTCGGGATGGGTGAGGGCCTCGTGCAGGAAGTCGCGCAGCCCGGTGAGCTGGAGCGCGGTGGCGTGCGCGATGTCCCGGCCCGCGATGGTGACCGCGAGCGCCTCGGGGTTGAGCCGCTTACCGTGGCACGAGGGGCACAACCGCTCGGTCATGAACTCGGCGGCCTTCGCCCGCATCCGCGCCGACTGCGAGTCGTGGAAGGTGTGCTCGACCCATCGCTTCGGGCTCATGTAGGTGCCCTTGTAGTGGAACTCCTCGACGTCAACGGTGGGCTGCTCGTCGGTGAGGAGCACCCACCGCCTCGTGTCCGCGGGGAGGGTGCGGAACGGCACGTGGATGTCGATCCCGAGGATGGCGAGGATGCGGCGGTAGTTGGCGCCGCCGAAGGCCCCGGGCCAGGCGGCGATGGCTCCGTCCTGGATGCTGAGGTCGGGGTCTCCGACGAGGAGGTCCTCGTCGACCTGGAGCAGCCTGCCGATCCCCGAGCAGGTCCGGCAGGCCCCGACGGCGGTGTTGGGCGAGAAGCTGTCCGAGTCGAGCGGTGCCGCGTCGCGGGGGAAGCTGCCTGCCAGATCGGCAGGCCGGTAGCCGGGCGGATAGTCGCCTGCGCGGGAGTACAGCATGCGCAGCACGTTGGAGACGCGGCTTACGGTGCCGACGGTCGAGCGAGCCGAGCCAGCGCTGTGCTGCTGACGCAGCGCCACGGCCGGTGGGAGGCCGACGATCTGGCGCACCTTGGGGGCGGAGCCCTGGTCGATCAGTCGCCGGGCATAGGGCGAGACGGACTCCAGGTAGCGCTGCCTCGACTGGGCGTAGATGGTCCCGAAGGCCAGCGACGACTTGCCCGAGCCTGAGATGCCGGTGAAGGCAACGACCCTGTCACGAGGGATGTCGAGGCTGACGTCGCGCAGGTTGTGCTCAGTCGCCCCACGCACCGAGATGTGCCCGGCCAGTGGTGGCGCGTCGTCGTGCTGCATGCGGTTGACTCCTCGTGTCGCCTGCCGCGCATGATAGTCAGGATGGGGCTACCCGGCTTGGAGTGTCATGGATCCGCCGCCCCCACGACGCGATCAGCCGCTGGCGCGGGCGAGCACGACCGGGGCGGACGGGCGAACGGTGAGGAACTCCGACGACCCGGCACGCTTGGCATGCGACCGCAGCGCTGCAGCATCGCCGCCTGCACGGCAGGCGTCTGGGCGGCGACCTGCCGCCCGATCCTCGCCAGCCCCGCGAGCGGGGCCTGCCAGAGTTCGTCCACGGAGATCCGCACCGTCCACGCGGGCTGCGACCGACCGAGCACCCTCAGGCCTGCGCGCCCGCACAGCTCGGCGAGCCCTTCGGCGGTGCGCGCGAAGTCCTCCTCCGGCGGCAGCTGCGGGGTGGGCAGGCGGACCGCCCCGGGTACCCCGAGGACGGCGTCCCACGCCTCGACGAGACCCGAGTCGCCCCAGACCGCAATCGCCAACACGCCACCTGGTCGCAGCACCCTCGCGCAGTCACGAAGCGTGGACTCGGGCGACGGGACGTGGTTGAAGATGAAGGCGAGGGTGACCACGTCGAAGCCCCCGTCGGGGAAGGGAAGCGTCGGCGCCCCCGCCACGAGCCAGCGCGAGGCCGCGTCAGGTCGGAGCCGTTGTGCCTCCCGGATCATCGCCGGATCGGGACCGCCGTGACGACCGCACCACGACGGGCGCGGCAGCGGCCAGCCGCCCGGTTCCGGAGCCGACGTCGAGGACCTCGCTCCTCTCAAGTCGCAGGCGATCCGCGACGGCGTCAAGCAGCGGCACGACGACCACCCCCGCAGGTCAGCGCGAAGGTGCGCTCATAGATGCAGGCATTGCCTCCGCGCCATCCCACGTCCGGAAGCTGGCAGGCCCGTCTCCTTGCCGGCCCGGCGACCCCGTCGAGGCTCAGCGACCGGCCGCCTCCAGCAGCGACGGGTCGTACGAATCCTGTTGCGGCTGCCGCTTCGTCAGGGTGTCCCACTCGACCTTCAGGTTCGCCGCCCACTCCCGACTGGCGCCCTTGACCCAGTTGTACGGGAAGCGACCGAGCATGGTGGTGTCCCCGACCCCGACGGCGTCAACGCCGACCAGTTCGCAGATCGCGATCGCCCGTCCCACGTGGTAGTCCTGCGTGATCACGGTCAGCTCCGTGACCCCGAAGACGTCGCGGGCGCGCACGCACGAGTCGTAGGTGTCGAACCCGGCGGGGTCCTCGACGATCTGCTCGGGCGGCACTCCCCGCTCGACGAGGTACTCGCGCATCACCTTCGTCTCGAAGTTCGACCGCTCCAGCCCGTCGCCGGTGACGAGGATCGCCCTGATCTTGCCCGCCTTGAACAGCTCGAGCGCCACGTCGAGGCGCGCGGCGAGGAACGCCGACGGTCGCTCCGGATGGGTCTTGGCACCGAGCACCATCCCGACCCCGCGCTGCGGCACGTCGTCCGCGCTGTGCGTGCGCCCCGCGGACACGGAGGCGAGATGGATCCAGCTGGCGGCGACCGGAATCAGCGCCACCGCCGCGGCGACACCGACGGCCTTGAGCCACCGGCGTCGCCGTGAGCGGCCGTCAGTCACGCTTCTCGAGGTACCAGCTCACGAGCGACTGGGTCGACGGGTCCTGCTTGGCGAGCGCCTCCGCGTCACCGAAGACGGCGGGCGCGATCTCGAGGGCGAGCTTCTTGCCGAGCTCGACGCCCCACTGGTCGAACGAGTCCAGACCCCAGACGATGCCCTCCACGAACGTGATGTGCTCATACAGGGCGATCAGCTGGCCGACCACCGACGGCGAAAGCACCGGAGCGAGGATCGACGTGGTCGGCTTGTTGCCCGCGAACACCCGGGCAGGGACGATAGCCTCGTCGGTGCCCTCGGCGCGCACCTCGTCAGCCGTCTTGCCGAACGCGAGCGCGGCCGTCTGGGCGAAGAAGTTGGCCATGAAGAGGCCGTGCACGTCGGTGTCGCCGTCCTTGATCGGGTGCGCCGGGTTGACCACGCCGATGAAGTCGGCCGGGATCAGCCGGGTGCCCTGGTGGATCAGCTGGTAGAAGGCGTGCTGGCCGTTGGTTCCCGGCTCGCCCCAGTAGATCTCGCCCGTGTCCGTGGTGACCTTCGAGCCGTCCCAGCGCACCGACTTGCCGTTGGACTCCATGGTGAGCTGCTGCAGGTAGGCAGGGAAGCGGTGCAGGTACTGCGCGTAAGGCAGCACCGCATGGCTGTGCGCGTTCCAGAAGTTGACGTACCAGATGTTGAGCATGCCCATCAGCAGCGGGACGTTGCCCTCGGGAGCGACCGTGCGGAAGTGCTCGTCGACGGCGTGGAAGCCGGAGAGGAGGTCGCGGAAGCCGTCGGGGCCGATCGCGATCACGACCGGCAGGCCGACCGCGGAGGCGACGGAGTAGCGGCCCCCGACCCAGTCCCAGAAGCCGAAAGCGTTGTCCGGATCGATGCCGAAGTCGGCTACCTTGTCCAACGCCGTCGAGACGGCCACGAAGTGCTTGGCGATGGCCGCCTTGCGGGCCTCGTCGGTGTCCTCGATCGCTCCGGCATCGACGAGCGCATTCAGCAGCCAGTCGCGCGCGATCCGGGCGTTGGTGAGAGTCTCGAGCGTGGTGAAGGTCTTGGAGGCGACGATGAACAGCGTCGTGGTCGGGTCGAGGTCGGCGACCTTCTCCGCGATGTCGCTCGGATCGATGTTGGATACGAAGCGGCAGGTCAGGCCGTCCTGCTTGTACGGAAGCAGCGCCTCATAGACCATGGCCGGTCCGAGGTCAGAACCGCCGATGCCGATGTTGACCACGGTGGAGATGGGCTTTCCGGTGACGCCCTTCCACTCCCCGGAGCGGACCTTTTCCGCGAAGGCGAACATCTTGTCCTGGACGGCGTGCACGTCGGCGACCACGTCCTGACCGTCGACGACCAGCTCGGCGTCGGAGGGGAGCCGCAGCGCGGTGTGCAGCACGGCCCGGTTCTCGGTGGTGTTGATCCTCTCGCCCGAGAACATCGCCTCGCGGCGTCCCGGCAGGCCGACCTGATCGGCGAGGCGGAGCAGCGCGGCCACGACGTCCTCGTTGATCAGGTTCTTGGACAGGTCGACGCGCAGGTCGGCGAGGTCGAAGGTCAGCTCTTCCGCCCGATGGGGGTCGGCCTCGAACCAGCCGCGCAGGTCGGGGACGAGCGCATCCTTCAGGGTCTGCAGATCAGCCCAGGCTTCGGTGGTGGTGGGATCAACCGGAGTGTTCATGCCCCCAAGACTAGGGCTCGCCCACGCGGCACGCCCAGGCAACCTCGATGAACAGGGGTTGATGGGTCAGCGGGTTGGCAGAAGCGCGGTCGGTCGGCGTCGGCGTCGGCGTCGCTCAGCCTCGGGACGTCGGCGCCGGACCCCGGGGCGTCAGCCGCCGATGCTCAGGTGCACGTGGTCGTAGTGGTTCGCCGAGGTGCTGCCACGGTCGGACATGCTGCGCCAGCCGTCGCCGGAGCGCTGGGTGGTCCAGATCTTCTGCTGGTAGATGACCTCGATGATGCCGAGCTCGGAGGCGTTGGCGCGGGCCCAGCGTGCGATCTCCCAGCCGTACTCACCGGAGACCATTACGTCGATGGCGCGGCCGGAGCCGTGGTAGGAGCCGGAGCCGGGCCGGTACCCGCCGTAGCTGCTGACACCGTCGAACTTGGCGCACACCGCGCGCAGCACCTTGGCAGTGCGCGCCGTGACGTTGGACTCGAGGTTGCCCGCCTTGGGGCACGAGGCGCTGGAGAACCCACTGTCCGAGCTGTCATCCGAGCTGGCCGACGAGTCGCTCGAGGACGTGCCGGTGGACCTGGACGACCGCGAGGTGGTGGCGGGTTCGGCCGGCTCCTCCTTGGTCAGGAAGGTGGCCCTGACCCAGCCGGACTCCTTGCGGATGATGACCTGACGCCATCCCTCGATCTCGCGGTCGGTGACCGCGACGTCGTCGTCCTCCGAGAGGGTCGTGAGGGTGTCGAAGTCCCTTCCCGGCCCGGTGCGCACGTTGACGGTGCCGGTGGCGTACTGGGTGCCTGCGCTATCGCCCAGTTCGTCGTAGTCGACGGTGGGGGTTGGCGTGGGCGTGGGCGTCGGGGTGGCCTCGACCGCAGGCGCGGCTGCGGCAGGCGACGGGGTGGGGGTCGGCGTCGCCGTCGCAGGGGTGGCGGCCGGGGTCGACGCGACAGCACTGGGGCTGACGGACGGGCTGGCCTTCGCCGAGGGTGAGGCGCTCGGCGACGGGCTGGGCGACAGCTTCGGCCGGGCAAGGTCACGGGAGGTTCCGAGGGCCGCGGTGGAGAAGCCGCTCGGGTCGGTGTGGTCGCTGGCCGCGTCGCTCGGGGGAAGGAACATCAGACCGGCAGCCAACCCGACGACCGAGACGATCGCCAGTGGGGCCAGGACGAACCTGAGCGCGGTCTTCGGGGCAACGACGCCGCCGGTTGCACGACGCGCGGGGGCGACGGTGCCGAGTTCAGCCACCTGTTCGCCGGTTTCCGCGTCGACCTGGGCTGCTCGCCTCGCTTCCGCCATCATGAACACCTTCCTGAGAAAATCTAAGGTGCTCTCAGGGTACGCGGCCAGGTGGCAATCACCAAACGCCCGCGCGTCGCTCCCGGGGAGTACCTGTCGCATGGCCGTTGCCATGGGCTAGTCTCTGCCCACAGCATAGAAAGGTCTGACGGATAGATCATGCGTCGACGCTCGATTCGCCTCGGCTTTCTTGGGGCATTTCTCATTGCGCTCTCAGCGTTGCTCGCCCCGGTGGCGACTGCTGATGATGTGCGCCTTGAGATCGGCAGCGTCTCCGCGTCCGCCACGCAGGTGACCGTCACCGGCACGCTGATGGACGGCGACAAGCCGGTCAAGCAGCAAGAGGTCATCGCCCATGTGGACGGGGCTGAGGTCGGGCGGAGCGGAACCCGCGGCAACGGCGCCTTCACGATCTCCGCGAACCTCGGCACCCCGCTCGCTCCTGGGCGACACACCGTCATGGTCCGCTTCAACGGGCGCGGCCAGGCCGGCCCGGCCGCCACCGCCTCGGACTTCATTATCGGTGGAGACGAAGGCGACGCCCCCCAGGCCGCGCCGGAGGTTCCGGTCGCCGACGAGTCCAGCACCCCGGCAGCCCCTGCCACCTCCGCTCCCCCGGCACCCACGTTCACGATCACGGTCGGCGGCCCTGAGGACGCGCACAACGGCGAGGTCGTCGAACTGAGCGGGAAGGTCGTCGACGGCGAAGGCAACCCCGCGGCGGGCGTCGGCGTCTCGGTGGGAGACGAGTCCGGAGAGGTCGCCGACTCCTACACCCTCACCAACGACTCGGGCGGCTTCTCCACCTGGTACTCGATCCCAGAGGATCAGCCCGACGGCGAGCTGCGGTTGACCGTGCAGGTCGACGGGTCCGACGCGAGCAGCAGGCTGAGCATCCCGATCTCCTTCATGGAACTCGAGGAGGAGCAGGCATCCGAGCCACCCGCCGAGTCGGCCGAACCGACGCCGACCGCGGGCTCCGAGCCACAGGCGCCAGCCGCCAGCCGCTCGTCGACCGAGGAGGCCGAGGCCCCTGCGGCCTCGGGAACGGTGGAGGCGCAGGCAGGCGCCGGGCCCATGACCGTGTTCTTCGCCGCCCTGATCGGGGTCTCGGCCGTTGCCGTTGTCGTGCTCACGGTGATGGTCGCCCGCGCCGTGTTCGGTCGCCGCCGTCGCGGCTCCTCCGTTGCGCTGGCGATCCTCGACGATGAGGAACTGATCGTGGGCCCAGAGGACGGCGACGAGCCCACGCAGCGCTACGAGCCGGTGGAGGAGGAGGAGTTGGAGCTCGCCCAACCCACCGAGTCCTACAGCGTCGACGACGAGTGGCTCCGCCGACCTGACGCACCCGTCGATGCAACGACAGACGTCCCCTCCGAGCCGACGCCGCCCGCCGGGTCGGGGCCGTCGCGCACGTACAGCGAGTGGGCCAGGGGCGAGGCCCCTGCGCAGGACGATCCCGCACCGTTCGAGGCCCCACCGAGACCGCGACGCGGACTTCCCGCCGACTGACCGGTTCGAGACCGGCCACGATGCGACTCCCCCGGCGGGCCCATCGCTCGGGACGCCGTCATGAAGGGTACGACTTCCGCCGATTGAGCCTGCCGCTCACCACACCATCGCACAGACGTGCCGACGCTCGACCCCGGCGGGCACTGCCCCGGAGGCCCGCGTCACGCCGGGCACGACTCACCCCGGGCGCGAGCCCGGCCGACCGGCCAACTGCTCGAGACGCCGTCATGACGGGCACTACTGCGACCGACTGAGCTCGCCGCGCACATCGCCCCGACCGGGCCAAGGCGCGACCTCTGCGGGACGCTGCCCCGGGGCCCGGGTCGCGCGGGCGCTCCAGGCTCACCCTGCGGCGTGCTTGTCCCGCACGGTCACGAACGAGCCGCACCGGTCGCGCAGTTGGACGAGCGATCCGCCGGTGAAGGCGTCCCCGATCAGCGTCGTGTCGATGCAGACGGCAGGGGAGCCCGACTTCAGCCACTCCCCCGCCGCGTAGGCGCCGATGCCGCCGAGCGGGATCACCCGTTCGGCTAGTCCGATCTCGGCGAAGCGCGCGCCGATCGCATGGCCCACGACGTCGGCGGGCCACAGCAGCGCACCTGTGGCACGACCGTCGAGCACGCGACGGACCTCGGTCGGCGTCATGGCGGCGGCGTAGCAGGCGACGCCGCGCTCGACGGCGGCGTCGACCGGGTCGCCGTCGACATCGGCGAACACGAACCGCGCCCCCGCGTCGATCACGGTGGACACCTGGTCGACAGCGCTCACCCGGTACGCCCCGAAGGTGGCGCGGGCGCCGAAGATGCCGAGCACCTCGGAGAAGTCCTGCGCCGTCGCTGGGAGCGCGAAGGTCGTCAGCCCCTCCTGGATCAGCGTCTCGATCACTCCCACGTAGTCGTCGACGGCGGCGTCGGGCAGGCAGACGATCAGCCCGTTCAGGCGGAACTCGGAACTCATGGGTCCATCTTGCCGACCGCTCCGCCGCTTGGCGAACGTGGGACCTTGAGCACTGTTCCGGGTTCGTTGCGCCGCGGGCGGATATGAACGAGCACAACGTGCAACGAACCCGGAAATCGGCTCAGCTCCGAGGGCAACGATTGAGTCACGATTCGCTCCGACACCGGGTTTTGCTTGAATATTCACCTACGCTTGGGCCATGTTCGACACGATCCTCGGCCTGCCCGTCCATCCCCTCGTGGTGCATGCGCCCGTCGTGCTGCTGCCACTCGTCGCGGTCGCACTCATCCTGCTGGCGTTCCGGCCCGCATGGCGCAGCCGGTTCGCGATGCCGGTGCTCGTGCTGCTCGCGATCGGCTCCCTCGGCACCGTCGCCGCGATGCTGTCGGGCAACGCGCTCGGCGAGCGCGTCGGAATCCCCGCGACGCACCAGACCTACGGCGTGAGCCTCGTGATCTCGTCGCTTGTGTTCCTTGTCGTCGCGGGCGGCTGGCTGTTGTGGACCCGGAAATCCGAGGAGCCGACCGGCGCCCAGCAGGGACTCGGCTGGGTCGTCGCCCTCGGCTCCGTCGGGATCATCGTGCTGACCGGCCTGGTCGGCCACTCCGGCGCCACCGCCGCCTGGTCCGACGTGGTGGCGACCCAGACACCGCAGCCGACGACGAGCGAGGAAGCCGAGCCCGGACCCGCCGCGAGCCCCGCAGACAGCCCGGCCGCCACGGCGACGCCGACGGCCGGAACCTCTGCTCAGGCGAGCCCGACGCCGTCGCAGCCGACCGGTTACACGATGGACGACGTCGCCCAGCATGCGACGCGGGAGAGCTGCTGGGCCGCCGTCGACGGCAACGTCTACGACCTGACCCAGTGGATCGCGCTGCACCCGGGCGGAGAGGATCGCATTCTCGGCCTCTGCGGCACCGACGCCAGCGCCGCCTTCCGGGGGCAGCACAGCGACCAGGAGCGCCCCAACGATCAGCTGGCCAGCATGGTGCTCGGCCCCCTGGTCGGCTGAGCCGGCCGACGGGCCCGCGCCGAGCGAGCGCGTCGTGCCAGTGAGCGACGACGGCGGCCCCGCAGGAGCGGGACCGCCGGATGTCAGCGCTGGTCAGGTGTCATCTTGAGCACTTATCGGGTCTCGTTGCCGACTGGAACATGCAAACGACCGTCTGGACACAACGAACCCGGAAAAGTGCTCAAGTCAGGACCCGACCCCAGATCAGTTGGCCTCGTCGACAGCCTTCGCGAACCAGCCGGTGATGCTGGTCGGGTGCGTGATTGCGGTGCCGACGACGACCGCCCAGGCGCCGCGGCGCATGGCCTCGGCCGCCTGCTCGGGGGTGTGGACGCGGCCCTCGACGAAGACGGGGAGCCGATCGAGCCGCACGAGCTGGTCGACGACCTCCCAGTCCGGGCCTTCGGTCTTCTCGCGCTCGCCCGAGTAGCCGGCAAGCGTGGTGCCGAGGATGTCGACGCCCGCCTCGATCGCGGCCTCCGCGTCGCCGAGCGAACCACAATCGGCCATGACGAGGATCTCGGGGAAGCGCTCCTTGATCCCCAGCACGGTCTCGGCGAGCGTGCGCTCGTCGGGTCGCTCCCGACGGGTGCCGTCGATCGCGACGATGTCGACGCCGGTCTCGGCGACCTGGAATGCGTCGTGCAGGGTCGGGGTGATGTAGACGTCGGACTTGCCGACCTTCACCAGCCCGATCACCGGCACCTCGACCTCCGCCCGGATCGCACGCAGGTCGTCGAGGCCCTTTGCGCGGATCGCCGCAGCGCCGCCCGCGACGGCGGCCTGGGCGACCTGGGCCATCGTCCTGGGATCGAGCATCGGCTCGCCAGGGTAGGCCTGGCAGGACACGATGAGGCGTCCCTTGAGGGAGTTCAGCAGTTCATTCATGACTTCTCCTAGGTTGGTCGATGTCGCTGGCGTCAAAGACGGTGCGCGCCGCCCCGAGCAGCGCAGCGGAGGTGCCAAGCCGTGCAGGCAGGATATCGATGTCGGCGAGCGCGTCGATCAGGTCGGCGCGACAGGTGACCAGAAGGGGGTTCCACCAGACCTCACCGGCGAGCGCCACTCCCCCACCGACGACGACGCAGCCGGGGTCGAGCACGGTGACGAGGCCGCAGATCGCCTTCGCGAGGCCGACGGCCGCACCCTGGACGACCTCGAGCGCGGCCAGCTCCCCTGACTCCGCGCGGGCCATAATCTCGCGGCCCGACAGTGCGGCTCCGCTGAGCGCGGCGTAGCGGCGTTCGATGGCGGGGCCAGCGGCGATGGCCTCGAGGTGGCCGAGCCTTCCGCAGGCGCAGCGCAGGTCG
Source organism: Tessaracoccus flavescens (assembly GCF_001998865.1). Lineage (NCBI taxonomy): Bacteria > Bacillati > Actinomycetota > Actinomycetes > Propionibacteriales > Propionibacteriaceae > Tessaracoccus > Tessaracoccus flavescens. Next base: position 2,109,441 of record NZ_CP019607.1, on the reverse strand, counting down.
TCCGCGCCCGGGGTGGGCACGTGGCCCATCTCCCCCGCGACGTGATGGGCCCCCGTTCGCAGGGCGCCGTCGACGATCACCGCCCCGCCGACCCCGGTGCCGACGGCGACCATCAGCATCGACTCGTGCCCCTGGCCCGCGCCGAGCCAGTGCTCGCCGAGGGCGTGGGCGTCGACATCGTTGCGGATCTCGATAGGCGTGTCTGCGCCGAGCCCGAGCCGGGAGCGCAGCCCGGCTAGCAGGTCGGTACCCACCCACAAGGAGAACGTCTCGGTGGCGGAGATGATGGTGCCGCGGGTCGCGTCGACGACCCCGGCGGTCCCCACTCCGAGGCCGACCACGTCGTCGCGCCAGAGCCGCCCGACCAGGGCCGCGACGGTGTCGAGCACAGCGTCCGGCCCGGTCGAGGACGGCGTGGGTGCCGTGATGATCTCGCCGAGGCTGCCGTCGTCGCCGACAAGGGCGGCGGCGGTCTTGGTGCCGCCCAGGTCGACGCCGATGGCGTGGCTCATGCCAGCAGTCCCACCTTCGTGAGGATCTCGTCGATCTGCTCGACGTCGGCCGGGGTCAGCCCCTCGAGCGGCGAGGGCATCGCGGCGGAGTCGATGATGCCGAGGCTCGCCGCCGCGGCCTTGAAGGCTCCGATGCCGCCGGCGTCACCGGAGCGACCGGTGGGCACGAACACGATCTCGAACAGCTCGGCGAGGCGGTCCTGTTCGGCGCGGGCTGCGGCCCAGTCGCCGGCCTGCGCGGCGTCCCAGAGTCGGCGGTAGCCTGCGGGGTCGACGTTGGCGAGCCCGGGGACGGCGCCGTCGGCACCGAGCAGCAGCATGCCGTCGACCATGACCTCGTGGCCCGTCAGCAGCTGCAGTGGGTGCCCCGCGAGGCCGTTGGCGGCGACGAGGCGTCGGAAGGCGACGTCGTCACCGGATGAGTCCTTGACGCCCGTGAGCACGCCGTCCTTGCCGAGGTTGATCAGCAGGTCGCGGCCGAGCTTGGTGTGCACGCGGACGGGCACGTCGTAGGCGAACACGGGGATGTCGACGGAGTCGGCGACGATGCGCAGGTGGCGCTCGATCTCGGCCTCGTCGTTGAGCGCGTAGACCGGTGCCGACACGACGACGGCGTCCGCGCCGAGTTCCTGGGCGCGGCGGGCGCTCTCGGACATGCGGCGGGCGGTGAAGTCGGGGGTGCCGACCTGCACGGGGACCCGACCAGCGACCCGCTCGACGACACGGGTGACGACGGCGTCGCGCTCGGCGTCGGTGAGGTAGGCGACCTGGCCGCAGGAGCCGAGGATGAACAGCCCGTGCATGCCGCCGTCGATGAGGTGGTCGACCACGCGGTCGAGGCCCTCGAGGTCGAGCGAGCCGTCCGGGTTCATGGGGGTGATGACGGGAGGAACGACGCCTCGGAAGTCAGTCATGGTGGGTGGAGCTCCTATTCGGGGTTACAGAAGTGAAGGCACGGCGCTCAGCAGGGCGCGTGTGTAGTCGTTGGTGGGGTTGTTGAAGACCTCGTCGGCTGGACCCGTCTCGACGATCTGTCCGGCGAGCATCACGGCCATGCGGTCGGAGATGAAGCGGACGGTGTTGATGTCGTGGCTGATGAACACCAGCCCGAGGCCGAGCTCCTCCTTGAGGTCGACGAGGAGGTTGAGCACCTGGGCGCGAACCGACACGTCAAGGGCTGAGGTGGGCTCGTCGGCGATGATCACGTCCGGTCGCAGCGCGAGGGCGCGGGCGATCGCGACCCGTTGACGCTGGCCGCCGGAGATCTGGCGGGGAAGCACGTCGAGCGCCGACTGGGGCAGCCCGACCAGGTCGAGCAGTTCCCGGACCCGGGCGGTGCGCTCCTTCTCGCTGCCGATTCCGTGCACACGGAACGGGTCGAGCAGCGTGTCGCGCACCAGCATGCGGGGGTTGAGCGCCGTTGCGGGGTCCTGGAAGACGACCGAGACTGCCCGGCCGAGTTCCTTGCGTCCGCGTTCGTTGAGCTTCATCTCCTTGCCGAGGTGGCGGATGGAGCCGGAGGTGACCGGCTGCAGGCCGACCATGACGCGGGCGAGCGTCGACTTGCCGCAGCCGGACTCGCCGACCAGTCCGAGCGTCTCGCCCTTGCTGACGGAGACGCTCACACCGTTGACGGCGTGCACCCTGTCGGGGCGGAACAGCTTGCCTGTGCGGGCCTTGTGCACGACGTGGACGTCGCTGAGTTCGATCACTGGGGTGGTCATCGCTGCTCCTCCTCTGCGAGCACGGAGACGAGGGCGTCTGTGCGTGCGTAGACGTGGTCGACGCCGTCGACCTTGCGAAGGGTCGGCTTCTCGTCGAGGCCGACATTCGGGTGCGAGGAGCGCGGGGCGAACCGGTCGCCCGCGACGAACTCGCGCGGCGAGGGCACGACGCCGGGCACCTGGTGCAGCCGCCCGTGTCCCTCCTCGATGGAGAGGACCGCACCGAGAAGGCCGCGGGTGTACTCGTGGATCGGGTTGGTCAGCAGTTCGCTCGTGGTGGCCTGCTCCACGACCTGGCCCGCGTACATGACGGTGATCCGGTGGGCGACCTTCGCCACGAGGGCGAGGTCATGGGAGACGAACACCATCGAGAAGCCAAGCTTCTCGCGCAGGTCGTTGAGCAGGTCGACGACCTGGGCCTGGACGGTGACGTCGAGGGCCGTGGTCGGCTCGTCGGCGATCACGAGACGCGGGTTGCGGGTCAGCGCCATGGCGATCAGCACGCGCTGACGCTGGCCCCCGGAGAGCTCGTGCGGGTACGACTTCAGCGTGCGGACGGGGTCGAGGCCCACGAGGGTGAGCAGTTCCTCCGCGGTGCGCTGCCCACCGCGCTTGGTGAGCTGCTTCATCTGGGCGCGGATCAGCATCGACGGGTTCAGCGAGCTGAGCGCATCCTGGTAGACCATGCTCATCTCGTGGCCGCGGAGCGCGTTGCGTTCCTTCTCGCTGAGCTTGAGCAAGTCGCGGCCCTCGAACATGATCGAGCCTTCGAACTTCGCCGACGGCGGCAGCAGCCCCATGATCGCCATCGCGGTGATCGACTTGCCGCAGCCCGACTCGCCGACCAGACCCATCGTCGCGCCGGGGCGCACCGAGAAGGACACGTTGTCGACGATCTTGACGTCGCCGTGGGCGCTGGGGAACGAGATCGAGAGGTTGCGCACATCGAGCAGCGGTTCGGCGTCGGGAGCGGGGAGCACGAGCCGGTCGTCGCGGGCGAGCTCGGCGACCCGCAGGTCGTCGAGACGACGGTCGAGCGCTGCGGTCTGGGTTGCGTAGGACTCGGCGATCGAGGTGGCCGCGCCCTTTCCTGCGTCCTCATCTGCCTGCACGTTGGCGCGGGTCTTGATCTTCGGCGACGCGAGCGAGTCGGTGAGGCCCTCGGACAGGATGTTCAGGCTGAGCGTCGTGATCAGGATGAACAGCCCCGGGAAGAAGGTCGCCCACCAGTGGCCCGAAAGCAGCAGGGCCTTGCCCTCGCTGAGCATGTTGCCCCAGGTCGGAGTGTTGACCGAGGTGATGCCGGAGCCGATGAACGACAGCGACGCCTCGAAGACGATCGCGTCGGCGACGAGCACGGTGGCGAAGACCATGATCGGGGCGAGGCAGTTGCGGGCGACGTGCCGGATCAGGATCCAGGGGGTACCTGCGCCCATCACCTTCGAGGCCGACACGTAGTCCTCACCGAACTGGGCGAGCACGTTCGCTCGGACCACGCGGGTGAGCTGCGGCACGTACAGGAAGGCGATCGAGATGATCACGACGGGCAGGATCGGCAGTCTCGAGGAGAGCGCAGTCACCATCACCGCCGCCAGCGCGATGCCGGGGAAGCTCATGATGATGTCGAGGATGCGCATCAGCACCTCGGAGACGACCTTGTTCGCGGTCGCTGCGATCGAGCCGAGGACGGCGGCGACCACGAGGGCGAGCGCCGTGGCGGCGAGGCCGACCACCAGCGAGACGCGGGTGCCGTAGATGACCCGGGTGAAGAGGTCGCGTCCCTTGTCGTCGGTGCCGAACCAGAACTGGGAGTTGGGAGCGATCGAGTTGTCCGGCACGACGGTCGTGCCGACGCCCTCGATGGTGATCTCCTGCTCCACGACCATGTCGGGAGGAACAAGGCCGCTGTCTCCGGGGCCGTAGGCGGTGATGAGGGGTGCGAAGATCGCGAGGAGGGCGAGCAGGGTCAGGACGACGATGGAAATCTTGGACCCGATCGGGAGGGCCTTGAAGCCCTGGAACCGGAGGCCTGCCTGCGAGGTCAGCTTCTTGCGGGATTCAGACGACAGCATCAGATGCTCCTGATTCGCGGGTTGACCAGGACGTACAGCAGGTCGACGAGCATGTTGATCAGAATGAACGCGATGGCGATGGTGATCGTCACGCCCTGGACGATGTTGACGTCATTGCGGGAGATGCCCTGGAAGATCAGCTGGCCCATGCCCTGGATGTTGAAGATCATCTCGATGACGACGGCGCCACCCATCATGTAGCCGATCCTGAGGCCGAGCACGGTGAGCGGGGTGATCAGGGCGTTGTGCAGGACGTTGCGGGCGACGACCTCGCCGCGGGGGACGCCTGCCCCGATCGCGGTGCGGGCGTAGTCGCGGTCGAGCTCCTCCACCATCGAGGTGCGCACGACGCGGGTCAGCGATCCGCTGAGCGGGATGGCGCAGGCGAGGGCTGGAAGGAAGATCTGGGTCGCCCAGCCGCCGGGATTCTGGCTGAACTTCACCCATTCGGTGACCACTGCGGGGAACGTGTAGGTGCCGCCCGGAACATTCCCGAAGGCCTGGATCAGCAGCAGCGCGAGCCAGAACGACGGGGTGGCGAGGCTTGCGATCGAGAAGATGCGGATGACCTGGTCGGGCCAGCGGTCCCGGTAGAGGGCGGCCACGACTCCGAGCACGAGGGCGAGCACGACGCCCATCAGCAGGCCGACGAAGGTGATCTGCAGTGTCACGGGGAAGTTCTGGCCGACGAGTTGCGAGATCGGCACCCCGGTGAACGACTCGCCGAGGTCACCCTGGACGAGTCCGGCGAGGTAGCGGCCGTAGCGCACGAGGAGCGGATCGTTGAGGCCGTGTGTCTCACGGTAGGCCTGGAGGGCCTCGGCGGAGGCACTCTCGCCGAGAGCTAGACGCGCCGGGTCAGCGCTGGAGAACGACATGACGACGAACACCAGCAGCGTGACACCCAGCACCATGATCGGCAGCGCGACGAGGCGCCGGCCGAGCAAGCGGAGGAGGTTGGACACTGCAGTTTCTCCTTGGGGAGAGGGACGGGGCGCGATGCTGGGCCCCGGGGGAAGAGTTGGGATGGAAACGGGGTGGCACGACAGGGCGCGCCACCCTGTTCCGGTGAAGGGTGTGGCTGACTACTTCGTCGACGCGACGTCGATGAAGGAGAGGCCGGTCACCGCGATCGGCTTGAAGCCCTGGAGGGTCTCTGCGTCGAAGGCGGTCGGGGACTTGCGGTGGAAGATCGGGTACATCGGGACGGCCTCGCTCACGACGTCGAAGATCTCGAACCAGGCCTTCTTCTGGTCGTCTCCGGTCGACTTGGCTGCCGTGTCGAGCAGCTCCTGCACCTTGTTGTAGGAGTCCTGGCCCTTCCAGTGCATGCGGGCGTCGGTCCAGGTGTCACCGGTGTACCACCAGCGCAGCAGCAGGTCTGCGTCGTCGCCGAAGACGGAGGGGTCGCCGGGGGCGATCACGATGTCGAACGCGTTCGGGTCGGAGTCGATCGTCGCGTACACGTCAGAGGACTTCTTCTCCTCGTAGGTGACGGTCAGGCCTGCGGCTTCGAGCGACTCCTTGATCATCGGGCGGACGGCGGCGAACCAGCCGTGGTCGGAGGCGAGCACGCGCACGGCCTTGAGGCCAGTCTCGGCGAAGAGCTCCTTCGCCTTCTCCATCTGGCCGACGTACTGCACCTTCGCCTGGTTGTAGGAGGGGTGCTCCTTCTGCAGGTAGCTGGTGGCGGGCGTGGCGAGGTCGGACATGCCGACCTTGCAGATCTTCTCGTAGTCGAGGGCATACATGACGCCCTGACGGTTGCGCACATCGTCCATCGGGGCGAGGCCACAGTTGAACATGGCGAAGAGCAGGCCGAAGCCCTGCTCGGCCGCGACCGACTTGGTCTGCGAGAGGGTCGCCAGGTTGGCGGCGGGGACGGTGTCGATCGCCTGGACGGTGTCGGAGCTCAGCGCGTTGGTGCGGGTCGAGTCGTCGGGGATGATCTGCCAGGTCATCGACTTGGCCTTTGCCGGATGCGGGCCGGTGTAGTCGTCGTTGCGCTCGAAGACGACCTGCTGGGAGCTGGCTCCGTTGTCGGTCATCTTCCACGGGCCGGTGCCGACGGGGTTGAGGTCGAACGCCTTCGCGTCCTTCTCGACGGCGGCCTTCGGGACGATCTTGACGACGGAGAGACGCTCGGGCACCAGCGAGAAGGGGAACTTCAGCTTCACGGTGACGGTCTTGTCGTCCTTCTTGGTCACCGAGTCGATGAACGGGATGAAGGAGGCGAACAGCGACTGGTTGTCGGGGTTAAGCACGCGCTCGAACGAGAAGACGACGTCGTCGGCGGTAACCGGGGTGCCGTCGTGGAACACGGCACCGTCGCGCAGGGCGACCTCGTAGGTCGTCTCGTCGACCTCCTTCGGCATGTCCGCGCCGAGGGCCGCAGAGACCTCGCGGGTTGCGGGGTTGAGCTCGGTGAGGCCCTCGAGGGTGTGCCAGTTCACGGCCTGGGTGAGGGCTGCGGTCGTGGTCATCGGGTCGTAGCCGTTGGTGCCGAGCTCGTACGAGATGGCGGCGATGATGGTGCCGTCGGAACCCGCAGGCGCCGCGGAGGTGCCGGTGCTCGCGGCACCGGTGGGTGCGGAGCTAGTGTTGGTGATCGGGTCCTGCTTGCCACATGCCGACAGCGTCGCGGTGAAGGCGGCTGCGGCACCCATGGCACCAGCAAACTTGAAAATATCCCGTCGGGGCACCGAGGTGGGATTCGTCATTGAGTCTCCTAGACGTGTAAAAACTCTGGGTTATCAGACATCTGATGTCCGATACTCTGCCACAATCAGACGGTCAGTCAACATCAGGGAGGCGAAATGACGAAAGTTCGTGAGCCCCAGAGGCTCCGAGCCAGCATCGACGCGGTCAAGGAACTCATCATCTCGAAGGGGCTCAAGCCAGGAGATCCGATGCCGACAGAGGTCCAACTCGCGGAGTTGCTCGACGTCTCGCGGGCAAATCTGCGGGAGGCCATTCGCACTCTGGCTACGCTCGACATCATCGAGGTGCGTCATGGCACCGGCATGTTCGTTGGCGAGATGTCGCTGCGTCCGCTTGTCGAGGGACTGACCTTCAAGGGGGTGGTCCTGCCGGGTAAGGATTTCGAGACCCTCAGGCAGGTCGTGGAGGTTCGGCTAGCCCTCGATCTGGCCATTGCGCCCCAAGTCGTGGAGCAGTTGGAAGGTCGCGAGACCCCCGAGTTGAGCGATGTTTGTGTCGAAATGGCCAATCGCGGTGAGCGAGGAGAGAATTTCGCGTCTGAGGATCGGGAGTTCCACCTGACCATCGCCGGTTTGATCGGCAATGAGCTCTACGGACAGTTGGTCGCGGCCTTCTGGGACGTGTACACGCTTGTCGGCCCGAGGCTCGGCGTCCCGACCCCGCGTGACATGGCAGACACTGTCCGCGCGCACCAGGACATGCTCGACGCCGCGAAGTCCGGCGACCTTGAGGCCTACCGCGACGCCGTCCAGGCCCATTACGCGCCGCTGCTGCGCGTGCTCGACTCGACCACCGGCGCTGCTGTCGCCGGCTGACAAGGAGAACCACCCACATGGCACGTTCCGACCTCTCACTTGAGGAACTGCGCACCTACCGGCCGCAGGTGGCCGAGCCCGACGACTTCGACGCCTTCTGGGACGCCACGCTGAGCGAGGCGCGCGGACACGATCTCGATCTGCGCCTCTCCCCCGTCGAGCACCCCTTCACGTCGGTCGACATCCGCGACATCCGGTTCTCCGGATTCGGCGGCGACCCGGTCTCGGGCTGGCTGATCACCCCGACCGCCAGCGATGGCCCGCTGCCCGTCGTCGTGGAGTACATCGGCTACGGGGGCGGACGCGACCTGCCTGGCCAGCACCTCCAGTGGGCCAACGCGGGCTTCGCCCATCTCCTGATGGACACCCGCGGGCAGGGCTCCTCCTGGGGAACCGGCGGCGCCACGCCCGACCCGCACGGCTCGGTGCCCCACACCCCTGGCGTGATGACCATGGGCATCGACGATCCCGCCACGTACTACTACCGGCGACTGTTCACCGACGCGGTGCGCGCGACCGAGGCCGCACGACAGCTTCCGGGGGTGGACGCGGCCACGATCTCCGTCAACGGCATCAGCCAGGGCGGCGGGGTGTCGCTGGCCGTGGCCGGCCTCGTGCCCGACCTGACCGCGGTGATGCCCGACGTGCCGTTCCTGTGTCACTTCCGTCGCGCCGTCGACATCTGCGACCGGGACCCCTACACGGAGATCACCCGCTACCTTTCGGTCCACCGCAACAACGCCGAGACGGTGTTCTCCACCCTCAGCTACTTCGACGGGGTCAACTTCGCCAAGCGCGCCGAGTCGCGTGCACTGTTCTCGGTCGCGCTGATGGACACCATCTGCCCGCCGTCGACGGTCATGGCCGCCTACCACTCCTACGCGGCGGAGAAATCGGTCGAGGTCTACGAGTTCAACGACCACGAGGGCGGCGCCTACCGCCAGCGCCTGCGTCAGATCCGCTGGCTGAAGGATCTCCTCGCCCGCTAGGACTGGGTCGGCTGCTCATCTGCTTCCCCCGCCGAGCGGTGGCGGCGGGCCCGGGTACGGACGGCGTCAGGCAGGAGCCTCGACGGCGTCGAGCCGCATCCGCGCGGCCTCGAGCGCGCCGGGGGCGTGGGGGCGCAGGCCCTTGACCAGCGCGCGACCGTCGGCGGTGAGGGCGTAATCCTCTGCGCGCGGAGGGATGACGAGGCCGACCCCGACGAGACGCCCGACGATCGCGTCGAGCGACTCCCGGGAGATGCGCCGACCCAGCGCGAAGCCTGCCGAGCGGAGCACCGCGACGGGTCCGAGGCTCGGGCGCAGCATCCTCCCGCTGCGTGAGAGCGCCAGCAGGACGGCGGCGTCCGCGTCGTTCCATCCGTCGCCCCGCTCCCCCGGTACGGGGCGACGGGCAGGTCGAGCCGTTCCTGCAGAGTGCACACCCGGTCCCCTGGCAGCTCGCTCGCGGCGAGCAGGTCCGCGAGCTGGTCGTGCTGCTGCGGGCTCGGATCGCGCTGGAGCGACAGAGCGTCACCGAGGTTCCTCATTCCGAAGTCGCGCAGCCACGGGTCACCGTCGGCTGCCGCCAGCAGCGCTGCGCGGACGCGGTCCCACCCGCCGCGGCTGGCGAGCAGCGGGGCGAGGCGACGGCGGTCGGCCGTTCCGGCATCCCGCCAACGGGGGGCGAGCTCGTCGAAGCTCCAGCCTGGGATCTGCCTCAGGGCCGCGGCGGCCGCACCGGCGAGCCGTGGTCGGTCCAGCAGCGAGACGATCCGCGCCACCTGCTCCGCCTGCGGTCGGCGGGGTCGTCGCCCTCGGCCAGGTCGAGCAGGTCGTCGACGGGGATCTCGACACCGACCTCGATCGCCGCGCGCAGCGCCCTCAGGGCCCGCGACTGGCTCCGGTTGCGCTCATTCCAGCCCACGACGTCGAAGCCCTGCGCGGCCAGCCTGCTCTGCGCCGCGCGACGCACGAGCGCGGAGCGGTCACCCAGCAGCCGTTCGAGGACGGAAGGGTCGGAGGAGAGCCAGGCCCCGTCCGCCCGGAGCCGACCGTGCCTGGAGGCGAGCAGCAGGCTCGAGTCGGCGGCCTTCGCCTGCTGCGAGACGTGCCGGATGAAGGTGGAGGCGACGTACTGCTCGGTCTCGGTCTCCAGGCGCTCGACGACCTCGGTCAGGGTCGGCCCCGTGGCCAGCCACTCCTCTGCGGCCCAGCGCCGGGTCGGCAGATCGTCGCTGAGCCAGGCCAACCGCCACGGTTCGACGGCGAGCCGCTCGGCGACCAGGTCTCGATAGCCGTCGAGCGCCTGCCTACCGCGTTGCCGTGACCGCAACGCGACCAGCACAGGAAGCGTGTGGGCCGCCCGGTTTGGGTCGAGCCGCTGCTCGACCGCCCGCCAGGCCCGCCGGCGGACCTGTTCGACGTGGTCGCTGAGCAGCAGCGCGAGCATCCGGTCGGCCAGCGGTGAGCGGTCGGTGGTCATCCGCACGACGGAGGCCTCGCGGCACCGGCCGTCCCAGGAGATGGCAAGCAGCCAGGACACCCCCATGCCGCACCCGTCGACGCGTCCCACCCCGGTCGCGCCGTATCTCCTGCGCCCCTGGCCCGTGGCGGAGACGAGCTTTGCGGGCGACCAGCCGAGGAGGGCGCGGCGCACGGCCTGATCGTCGCCCGCCTCGGCGAGCTCGACCAGGTTCGGCAGCTGCCTTCCCACGTCTTCGCGCATGACCACGAGCCCAGTCGCGCCACCAGAGGATCAAATCGGCGTCGCGCTGCGAGGGTCCTGAACGCGAAAGAACCCCAGGTCTCCCTGGGGTTCTACCGTGCGCGCGAGAGGAGTTGAACCTCCACGCCCTTGCGGGCACTGGCACCTGAAGCCAGCGCGTCTGCCATTCCGCCACGCGCGCAGTGGGCCTTGCGACCCGACGCCAAACACTAGCATCTGCCCGGCGTCGGGGCCAATTCAGCCCAGCTGCGGAAAGCGCGTGGCCAGCTGTTGGTTGATCTCGGCGATCACCTCGCGCGGAGCGCCTGTGTTGAGCACCTCCACGCCGTCCTCGCGCTCACTCAGCGGCTCGAGGGTGGCCAGCTGGGAGTCGAGCATGCCCGACTTCATGTAGTGCCCCTTGCGGGAGGCGAGGCGCTCGGCGTTGACCTCCGGGGGCAGCACGAGGTGGACGAAGAAGACCTCGCCCAGCGCCTCGCGCAGCACGTCGCGGTAGGCCTCACGCAGCGCGGAGCACGCAACCACTGTCGACGTCCCCTCCTCTGCGTGCTCAGTCATCCAGTCGCGCAGCGACCGCAGCCAGGGCCAGCGGTCCTCGTCGGTCAGGGGGTGCCCGGCGGCCATCTTGTCCTTGTTGGCCTTGGAGTGGAACGAATCCCCCTCGGCGAAGGGAAGGCCGAAGAAGTCGGCGACGCCCTCTGCGATGGTCGTCTTGCCGGTTCCGGCCACTCCCATCACGACGATGTGCACCGGGCCCGACATCAGAAGGCCCCTGCCACCGCGTAGATGCCGACGGCCATGCCGAAGCCCATCAGGGCGATCGCCGTCTCCATCACGGTCCACGTCTTGAGGGTGGTGGCCACGTCCATGCCCATGAGGCGGCCGACCAGCCAGAAGCCGGAGTCGTTGACGTGGGAGGCCGCCACCGAGCCGGCCGCGGTCGCGATCACGATGGCCGCGAGCTGGATCGGGTTGAGGTCGGCTGCCGCGACGGCGGTGGCCATCAGGCCTGCGGTGGTGACGAGGGCGACGGTGGCCGAGCCCTGGGCGATGCGCAGGATCAGCGCGATCAGGAAGACGGCGAGGATCAGCGGGACGCCGAGGTCGCTCATCACACCGGAGAGGGCGTCGCCGATGCCCGAGGCGCGCAGGACGGCGCCGAACATGCCGCCCGCACCGGTGACGATGATGACGGAGCAGACGGGGCCAAGCGCGCTGTCGAGCGTCTTCTCGATGGCCGAGCCGCTCTTGCCGCGGCGGGTGCCGAGCACGACCGAGGAGACGAGCACCGAGATCAGGAGGGCGACGGGGGTCTCGCCGAACATGCGCAGCACCTGGACCCACTGGGCCTCCGGGTCGACCCAGCCGAGCGAGCCTGCGAAGTTGAGGCCGGTGTTGAGGAAGATCAGGGCGACGGGCAGCAGCATCAGCGCGATGATCGTGCCTGCCGAGGGCGGGTTGACCGGCTGGTCCTCGTCCTTCGGCCCGCCCGAGAGCAGGTCGGGGACGGGGAGCGGGAACTTGCGGCCGAGCCACTTGCCGAGCAGGTAGCAGGTCACCCACCAGGTGGGCAGCGCCACGACGAGGCCGATCAGCAGGATGATGCCGGTGTTGGCCTGGTACAGCTCGGCCGCCGAGATCGGGCCGGGATGCGGGGGAAGGAACACGTGCATGACGGAGAAGGCGCCCGCGGCAGGGAGGCCGTAGAGCAGGACCGGCGCGTTCATGCGGCGGGCGACGGCGAAGATGATCGGCAGCATCACGATCAGGCCTGCGTCGAAGAAGATCGGGAAGCCGAAGATGAGCGACGCGACGCCGAGCGCCAACGGCCCCCGCTTCTCGCCGAAAGCCCTGATCAGGGCGCCGGCGAGGGCCTGCGCTCCGCCGGAGGTTTCGACGAGGCGCCCCAACATCGCGCCGAGGCCGACCAGCAGGGCGACCGATCCGAGGGTTCCCCCGAATCCGTCGATCATGACCTTGACGATGGCGTTCATCGGAAGGCCTGTCGCGATGGCCGTTGCCAACGAGACGATGATCAACACCAGGAACGCGTGCACCTTGAACTTGATGACTAGCAACAGGATCAGGGCGATGGCGGCGCCCGCGATGAGCAGCAACGGCCCCGCACCGAGGCTCTGAGTCCACTCTTCCATTGGAAGTACTCCCTTGTACCGGAGGGCCGACGGTGACCCTCAATGAATAATCACACCATTACAGCTTGGTAGCACCAATGCAAGGGATCAGAGGAAACCGCTCCGCATTCGACGACTTTCGATGGTCCACTCAAGGGCCGCATGGGCCTCGACGAGAAGACCCTGCACGGGCGAGGCAACCGGGATCGCGTGTCTGTACCCTGTCCCCATGTCTCGCGGACGCATCGCCCCACTCGCCGACTCGGTCCTCGACCGCGTCGGCGTCGAGATCGTCGACGGCACGCTCGCCTCGGGGAAGGCCTTCACCCTCCAGGACCTCACCGACCGCTTCGACGTCTCCCGCACCGTCGCGCGCGAGACGATGCGCTCGCTCGAGGATCTCCGGCTCGTCGAGGCCCGCCCGCGGATCGGGATCCGGGTCCTCCCGCGTGCCAGGTGGAACGTCTTCTCCCCCAAGGTGATCTCGTGGCAGCTGCGCTCGGCCAGGCATGACACCCAGTTGCGCACGTTGACCGAGCTCCGGGCGGCCGTCGAGCCGATGGCGGCCATGCACGCAGCCGAGCGTGCGACCGATGTGCAACGCGGCCGCCTCGTCGAACTGGCCGACCTCCTCAACGAGCTGGGCTCGAGTGGACGTGGAGACCAGCAGGAGTTTCTCGACGCCGACATCGAGTTCCACACGCTGTTGCTCGAGGCCTCCGGTAACGACATGTTCGCCTCCCTCTCGGACGCCATCGCCGAGGTCCTGATCGGGCGCACGAACCTCGGACTGCAGCCCGCACACCCGCAGGGCGAGGCGCTGCACCGACACGTCGAGCTCGCCCGGGCGGTCTCGGCCGGCGACGGCGCGGCAGCCGAACTGCACTCGCGGGGGCTCGTCGTCGAGGTCCGCGAGGCGCTCAAGGACATCTGAGCCCGCTGCCCTACTGAGGCGACGACGCCTGCTGACGACGCCGCGAAATCTGCAGACACTCAAGCGTGGCGACAGTGAGCACTGGGCCGGTATCGGGGCAGGGCCCGCCGTGTCGGAACGGCTGGGCGTTCACGGGCTGGCTCGGCCAGGTGATCGGCCAGATGCGCGTGCGCGTCGGCGACCGGTGCGTCGGCTTCTGACCACGGACGAGGGTGCCGGCGGCCTCGGTGCTTGGTGGTAGCTTCCAACGCATGCGCGTCGCCTTCATCTCGCTGCACACCTCGCCCGCCGAGCGGGCGGGCACCGCCGACGCCGGAGGCATGAACGTGCTCATCCGCGCACTTGCGGGCGCGCTGCGTTCGATCGGGGTCGACGTCGAGTTCTTCACGCGTCGCTCCAGCCCGGACCAGGCGGACACCGTCACCCTCGACGACGGCCTCGTCGTCCATCACGTCACCGCGGGACCCGCGAGGCCGCTGCCGAAGAGTGATATCGACGCGTTCATCGACGAGTTCCGCGACAACCTCGGCCCGCTCGACGCGTTCGATGTGGTCCACTCTCACCACTGGATGTCCGGCGTCGCCGCGCTCCCGCTCGCGAGGGCCGCAGGCATCCCGCACGTGATGACCTTCCATTCGGTCGCCGCACACCCCAATTCCTCCCTTCGCGAGGGCGAGCCCGCGGAGTCCCCGGCGCGGCTCGAGGGCGAGATCGTCTGCGCGACCCAGTCCGACCTGATCATCGCCGTCTCCCGCCACGAGGCCGCCGTCGTGATCGGCCGCTGCCAGGCCGACCCGGAGCGCGTCGTAGTGGTGCGGCCGGGCGTCGACACCGAACTGTTCCACCCGGCGGCACCCGGATCGTCCTGGACGCCGGATGGCGTCGCCGCGGGCTACCTGCTGTTCGCCGCACGGCTGCAGCCCCTGAAGGCGCCCGATGTCGCCATCGAGGCGCTCGCCCTGCTTCCGGAGGCGCACCGCCCGGAACTGGTCGTCGTCGGGCAGTCCTCGGCCGACTTTGCCGACTACGAGTCGCAGTTGCACCGGCTCGTCGCCGAGCGCGGCCTCACGGAGAAGGTGACGTTCCTGCCCGGCCAGGACAGGGAGTCGTTCGCGCGGATCCTGCGGCACGCTTCGCTGATGCTTGTCCCGTCGCATTCGGAGACGTTCGGCCTCGTCGCTCTGGAGGCGTCGGCCTCCGGGGTGCCGGTCGTGGCTGCGGCGGCGGGCGGCCTGACCGAGGCGGTGTGCAACACGCACACCGGCGTCCTGGTTCCGAGCCACGAGCCGGCAGCGTGGGCGAAGGCCATATCTTCGCTCCTGGCCGACCCGGAACTGCGCGCGCAGATGTCGCGCACCGGCCGCTCCCGCTCCCTGCGGATGAGCTGGACCCATGTCGCCGAGCAGACCCGCGCCGCTTACCGTCGCGCCATCGCCTCGGGCCCCGTGCGCAGGATCGCCTTCCTGCACGCCCATCCCGACGACGAGACCCTCGCCTCCGGCGCGCTGATCGCGCACCTGGTCGACCAGGGGTTCGAGGCCTCCGTCCTGACCGCCACCCGCGGCGAGATGGGCGGAGTCGTGCCAGGTCCCCTTTCCCCGCTCGAGGGAACCCCTGAACTGCAGGAGCGCCGCGAGGCCGAGTTGGCGGGCGCGCTGGCCGCGCTCGGGGTCCGCTCCCACGCCTACCTCGGCATGCCACCGGCGCGGGCGAAGGGCGGCGACCCGCGCCGCTACCTCGACTCGGGGATGGAATGGATCAGCGAGGGCGTGGCCGGTCCGGGCGACCGGGCGAGCGAGCGTTCGCTGACCCTTTCCGACCTCGCTGAGGAGACCGACGACGCGGTGGCATGGCTGAGTCACATCGGGGCTGACCTCGTCGTCAGCTACGACGATGACGGCGGCTACGGGCATCCCGACCACGTCCGGATGAACGAGGTGGCAAAGGCGGCCGCCGCCCGGCTCGGCCTCCCGTTCGCCGCGCTCACCCCGCACCGCGACAAGGCAGACCGCTGGTTCGCCCTCGAGCCCTACCTGCCGCAGGTGGCCGGCGCGCTGCGTCACCACCGCACCCAGCTGACCGTTCACGACGACGGCGCCACCATCACCCACTCGGGCGGCCAGAGCGAACCGATCCTCACCTCGGTCGGCCTGATCGGGACGGGCTTCGGTCACCTCTGACCCGTGGTCGCTCTGGTTTGGTCCCTCCCAGGCACGGGTAAGACGTCCGAGGCACTCGGGTAGGGTGAGGTCATGCGTCTGCTTCTCATTCGCCACGGACAGACCGAGGCCAACGTCAACCGCCAGCTCGACACCGCCCACCCCGGACTCCCGCTCAATGAACTCGGCCTGAGCCAGGCCGAGGCGCTGGTCGCCTCCCTCGAGAACGAACGCATCGATGCGCTCTACGCCTCGACTCTGACCCGCGCACAGCAGACGGCCGCCCCGCTCGCCGCGTCCCGCGGCATGGAGGCTGTCGTGATCGAGGGCATCCAGGAGATCTCGGCCGGCGTCGAGGAGATGAGCACCGACTGGCGAAAGTACCTCGAGGTGCTGATGTCGTGGGCACCGGACAACCTCGATGTCGGCCTGGAGAACGGCGAGACGGCGCGCGAGTTCCTCGCCCGCTTCAACGCAGCGGTGGCGAAGGTCGAGGAGGCCGGTCACGAACACGTCGCGCTGGTCAGCCACGGCGCCGCGCTCCGCGTCTGGGCGATCACGCAGGACCCCTCCGTCGGCATGGACAACGCGCACCCGCTGGAGAACACCCAGTGGATCGTGCTCAACGGCAGCACCGCCGACGGCTGGAAGATCGAGCGCTGGGGCAACTACGTCGTCCCTGCGGTCGGCGAGCCGACGATCGTCGAGGTCGAGCCCGACGACACCGATCCGGCCTGAGTTCAGCTCGTCGCCACCTGCCGTGGCGGCGTTGGCGGGCACAAACCTTCGGTGAGCGCGACCAGTGCCTCTATTGGCACGAAACGCGCTCACCGTAGATCTGTGCACATGCCTGCGCCACCACAGGGCACCGCGGCTCGGCCGACGGGAGGACCCGCTCGACCTCGCCAACCAGAACGTCAAGGACGATGGCCGCAACGCTGGTCGAGCGAGCTCAGCTCCAGGGACGCACCGAGCGGTAGCGCTCGACGACCGAGGGATCGGGCTCGCCCTTCGGCAGGTCAGTCACCTCGAGCTTCCAGGTCGGCGGCTCAGCCTCACCCGAGTGCGCCCAGGCGGCCTGGCGGGCAGAGCCGAGGGCGACGTACTCCCCCGCGGCGGGCATCGCGACGGGCACCGGGAACAGCCTCGGCGCGACCGACTGGACCGCGCTCGACGCGGCCGCGCCGCCGGTCAGCAGCACGCGCTCGACCTGGGCGCCGCTGTCGACGAGGCAGTCGAGGGCGTCGACGAGCGAGCAGACGATGCCCTCGACGGCGGAGCGGGCGAGGTTCTCGCGCGTCATCGACGTGAGGGTCAGGCCGTGCAGGCTTCCGGTGGCGTCGGGAAGGTTCGGGGTCCGCTCACCCTCCATGTACGGGACGAAGACGAGCCCGTCGGACCCGGAGTCGGCCGCGAGCGCGAGGTCGCTGAGCTCGTTGTGGTCGACGCCGAGCGTCCGCGCGGTGGCATCGAGCACGCGCGCGCCGTTGAGGGTGCAGGCCAGCGGAAGGAAGCGGCCGGTCGCGTCGGCGAACCCTGACACGAGGCCCGAGGCGTCGCGCGACGGCGTCTCGGAGACCCCGCACACCACGCCCGAGGTGCCGATGGAGACGACCATGTCGCCGGCCTTCAGCCCCATTCCGAGCGCCGAGCCCGCGTTGTCCCCCATGCCAGCCCCGACGTCGAAGCTCGCCCCTCCGAGCGTGCCCTTCCCAACCACCTCGCCGGGTTCGGCGACTCGCGGGAGGACGATCTTCTCGGCCGCGGCCTCGTCGATGCGCAGCGCGGCGGCGAGGATGTCGCGTCGGTACTGGTTGCTGACCGGGTCGAAGTACCCGGTGCCCGACGCGTCGGATCGGTCGGTGACCAGGTCCTCGAGGTGTCCGGTACCGAGCAGCTTCCAGGTGAGCCAGTCGTGCGGGAGCGCGACGGCGGCCACCTTTGCCGCGTTGTCGGTTTCGTTGTCTGCCAGCCAGCGCAGCTTCGTGACGGTGTAGGAGGCAACTGGCACGGAGCCGACGGCATCGGCCCACCAGCGTCCGCCCGCCTCCGCGTCCCCGTCGCCGAAGTCGTTGACGAGGTCGACCGCGGCCTGCGCGGAACGGGTGTCGTTCCACAGCAGCGCGTCGCGGATCACCTCGCCGTCGGCGTCGAGGCAGACCATGCCGTGCTGCTGGCCCGCGACCGCCACGGCGGCGACGTCACTCAGGTCGACCTGCGAGGCGGCCTGCTGCAGCGCGTCCCACCAGGCTGCTGGCGCGACCTCGCTGCCGTCGGGATGCGAAGCGCGCCCCGAGGCTAGGATCTCCCCCGTGTCGCCGTCCACGACGACGACCTTGCAGGACTGCGTCGACGAGTCGATGCCAGCCACCTTCACCATTTTGTGCCTCCTTGCAACTAAAGCTGATCCGATACTACGAGTGCCGCGCGCGAATGCCAACGCAGGGCCGGTTCTCGGCCACGCGCTACAGGCCCCCCACCTACACTGGAGTACGTGAGCAAGTTCAGCATCATCGTCAAGACCGCGGGTGGCGTCATCGCCACCACCGCCGCCCTGCTGACCGCCCTGCGCGAGAACCCGCAGATCGGGCAGAGCGTCGACTCGGCCATCGGCAAGCTGAAGGAAGCGACGAACTCCGAGAACCCCAAGCTGCGCTTCGACGCCAAGCTCGGCGCGATAGACGCGGCGGCCAACGCCGTCGAGGAGACCTTCCCCCACGCCACCGAGCCCGACGGCTGGCGCCGCCAGGCCAAGGCGCTGCGGATGCGCGGCGAGCTGGCCTGGACGGCCAACAGCGGCAAGGCGCGGCGGAAGGCCATGAAGGCCCTGAACGCCGAAACCACCGAGGTGCTCGCCTCCGTGAACACGCGCCTGGTCGAACTGCAGGCCGAGGGCCCGGACGCCATCACGAACTGACCGAACGCCCCGAACGCCGACTGCCTGGGCAGTCGGCGTTTCGCACTCCTGGCCGACATCGGCCATGAGCGCGGTGGCCCCGGCTTTCGAGCGCTCCTTGCATGTCAATGGCCAAGCGACGGTCGACATCCCCGCGGAGCCGACCGGAACGACCTCCGGCATCACGCTCGTCGGTCGGCCGCCGACCCGCAGTTGACCCGACCGAGACCGACGAGTCGCCTGCCCCGAAGCCGCATCTCCACCCGCATCGCCCAGAGACGCTCGCCGCAGCACTTGCCCTCCACCGTCTCGCGGCGGCATAGCGAAAACGAACCCGGAAAGGTGCTCATCACCCCTGCCCGACCCACGCCGGCCGGCGGGCTCCGCTTCCCCGTCGATCCGCGCCGCCCCAGGTGTCACCGGCTCGCGTCTCGCTGCGCTCGGTCTGCCGCCGGCTTCCCCTGCAATCGCCGGCGACGAGCGTCAGCCGGATCCTTCAACCAGTAGAGCCGTGGCCCAGCTCACCCTCTGCACCCGCCACCGGTTCGCCGACGACCGTTCGGGTCACCAGCCGACACTGGCTCGCGAGGGCAGGCGACGCAACGATGGAGCCGACGCCGGCCCGAACCAGGGCCCGAGCCTGGTCCAGTTCACCCTCTGCATCCGCCACCGGTTCGCCGGGGCTGGCAGACTCGACGCGTGAGCCAACCGACCCCAGCGCCCCTGATCCTGCGCGGCCAGCGCTTCGACGCCGCACGCCCCGCGGTCATGGGCATCGTCAACCGGACACCCGACTCGTTCTACGCCCCCGCCAGGCATGGCGACGTCGACAGCGCCGTCGCCCGGGCCGCCGCGATGCTCGACGAGGGGGTCAGCATCGTCGACGTCGGCGGGGTTCGCGCCGGCCAGGAGGGCGACTGGGTCGACGAGGCCACCGAGATCGACCGTGTGCGCCCCGTCCTCGCCGCGCTGCGCGAGGCCCTGCCGAACCTGCTCACCTCGCTCGACACCTGGCGGGCCGAGGTGGCAGACGCGTGCTCCGGCCTGGTCGACCTCGTCAACGACACGTGGCAGGGCGCCGACCCCGACCTGCTGGGCGTCGCCGCCCGTGACGGTGTCGGCTATGTCGTCTCCCACACCGGCGGCCTTCCTCCCCGCACCGACCCGGTCGGGGTGGACTACGGCCCGGGCGACGCCGTCGTCGACGAGGTGGTCCGCGTCCTGTCGAAGGGAGCCGCGCGCGCGGAGGCCGCCGGGCTGCCGCAGGAGCACATCCTGATCGATCCCACCCTCGACTTCGGGAAGACGACGCTCAACTCGCTGACCCTTGTCGCACAGACCTCGCGCGTGGTCGACCTCGGCTACCCCGTCCTGCAGGCGATCAGCCGCAAGGACTTCGTCGGCGAGACGCTCGACCTCCCCTCGGACGAGCGTCTGGAGGGAACGCTCGCGGCCACAGCCATCGCGGCCTGGCAGGGTGCGACGGTGTTCCGCGCACACGACGTCCGGGCGACAAGGCGGGTGCTCGACATGGTCGCGTCGATCCGGGGCGACCGGCCCCCCGCTCGCAGCGACCGGGGCCGCTGACGGAGACAAACCCCCTCCGCGGTCAGCACCGGAGGCGCCACCCAAACATCCGCAGCCACCCGCACGATCTTGGGCGGGAACCACAGATCACACTGCACGATCTCCCCAGGCTGGTACTCGGTCCGGTCGGCCGGGTCCGACGGCGCGAACAACGGCCGCAGCTCGGCGACCTTGGCCCGCAGCACCGATGCCGACCGCGTCCACCCGATCCGCTCCGCGATCACCGTGGCCGGCATCGTCGGCGTCCTCGACAGCAACGCCCGGATCTGTGGCTCGAACGCATCCACCACCGACCCCGCAGGAGCTCGTTCATACTTCGGGGGACCATCCGAGGACAACGCCGCCCGCACCGTGTTCCTCGCCACCCCCAACTGGCGGGCGATCGCCTTGATCGCCATCTTCTCCGACTTGTGGAGCCTTCTGATCTCGGCCCAATCCTCCACGCTGATCACTCCCTCACTCTGACCGAGGGGGTCAACTTTCGCTCGGCACCTGGGGGTCATTATTCAGGCGGCATCGACACGAACGACGACACACCATCGGATCACCCCTCCGCGACAAACGCGGCGCGCGGGTCGCGCGATCGCCCTCCGTGAAGCCGCGCTCCAGGGCGAAGACCTGGACGTCGCTGCAGCTGCCGGCTCCCCGCTCGGAGACCAACTACAGGACCCCCTATTTAGGTAAATCGTCGGCCGATACGCTCACGCTGTGGAGCACTGGAAACTGGGGGACTGTCAGCAAAACGGTGGATCTGGGACTGGCCTGACCGAAAGGAAGGGCTATGAGCCAGACCATCGAGATGATCGATCCTGTGACGGGAGAGATCATCGATCAGCAACAGATCGCCGAGCAGCTGCTTGCGCAGGCGAAGGAGCAGGGCGTCAGCCTCGTGGGGCCGGGAGGCCTGCTGGGCGGGCTGACGAACGATGAGGTCGTCGTCGCCGCCGACGCGTCGCAGCGCGTGGGGCATGGTGCGGCCGGTCGATGTCCTCCACGCCATGCTCCGCAACGGGACCTACTACCAGCCAAGACCAGCCGTCGCAGCTTGACAGACACCATAGGGACACCCCCCGCCGGGTTCTGCGATCTCGCCGCCTCCCAACGCAACTCGTGTTCTACTAGCTAGGTCCAAATAGCTGAGGAGGAGCGCAACTTGCTCTATGTTCCGATTGACCGGATCGTCACCTACTACCCGCTAAGCCTATGGCCCGGGTAGCCGGGAGAGCACTGCTGCTGACAGTGGTTCTCCTGGCCGGGTGTTCCCCCGTGCCTGACGCGACAACCGAACCTAGCCCCACGGCGTCCGTCTCGGTTCCAAACCCCAGCGAAGTTGACATCCTCGATGCTGCAACCTGCCCCGACGATGCGACCATCATGGCTAACCCTCCCGGAGCGCATCTTCCAGCAGAGTTCCTCCCGTCCAGTTGGGTGCTTTGCGTTCCCGACGGCCATGGCGGAGTCACTAGACTCTCAACCAGAGACGCCGCAGAACCGCTAGTTCACGCACTTGCCCTGCCAGACACACCCCAAGACCTGGATGCTTCCTGCAATGCGCAGTACGTGACTCTTCCCTATCTCTTTGCTGTCAACGCGAGCGGGCAGGCCGTGCATGTCTGGATCCCCTTGGAGCTCACATGTTTGAGTCCCCGTACTGAGGTTGTCTCGGCCATCGATGCCCTCCAATGGAACTAGGTTCGAGCTGAGAACGGCAACGCGCGGCTGACGCGAGTACAGCACCCGAGGCTCACAATGAGGAAGCCCCTCCGTTGGGAGAGGGCTTCCTGGTTCTATAGAGCGGGGAACTGCTGGCGTGCTGATTCTCACACCCAGGTCCAGAGTCGTGCGCACCATGCTGAAGATAGCTCCACCGTCAGCCACGAGCACGGTCGTCGACGACACAGAACTCGAGCGTGTGGATCCATGCACAAGCAGGCGACCGGCTCGGCTGGTCATCATATGGCCCTGCCGGGTGCCGAGTCGCAGGCGGAGAGACGCCCGCTAACGGGGCTCATCACAGATGAGGGTGTAGGGGGCTGTTCGGCGCGTCGGGCCGGGTAGGGGTCGAGGTCTCCCGATGATGGAAGTTCTCACACTGCCCATCTGGAAGACCTCGACGTGTCTGATGCTACCCCTGTGGCGGGGTTCGCCTGCCCTGACCTGTCCTCGTTCTGTCGGCTCGATGAGCTCGGCTTGGAGGTCACCGGACGCGTTCGTGTTCCCGACCCGCGATGGAACAAGGATGAGTCACGACGCTGTCACCGCACGCCTCGCGCTCCACACGGCGGCCGCGACCGCAGCCTGCCCCACCCTCACCGGGAAGACAGTCACCGCGCACGTCCTGCGCCACACCGCAGCGATGAGGCTACTCACCGCGGGCATCGACAGCACCGTCATCGCGCTCTGGCTCGGCCACGAGAGCATCGAGACCACCCAGGTCTACCTCCACGCCAACATCAAGACCAAAGAAGATGCCCTCGCACGAACTCGACCCACCGGCGCCAGCCCCGGACGCTACACCGTCACCGACGACACCCTCCTGGCCTTCCTCGACGGCCTCTGATTATGCCGACATCCACGCCACCTCAGCCCACCCCACAACCGCCTCGTCCCCCTCACATCGTCATAACCAGGACCTCGGCATAAAACGCGTCGAGGACTGCGACGGCGTCTTCGAGTTGGTCGTCGATGGCGTTCTTGTAGCCGTGGAACGGGTCCAGGGTGGCGATCTCGATGCCTTTGCGGAACGTGTCGCCGCGGTCACGCAGCCAGGTCTTGTAGGCCTCACCGGATCGGCCCGGGACCAGATCGAGGAGCCGGGCCCGGACGCGTCCGTCCTTGTCGCGGGTGAGATCGACCATTCCGGTGAACTCCTTCGGGCCGCGTCCGCCCTGGTCGACGGGGCGGGTGGAAACGTGATGCCAGTTGGGTCGGCCTGGGGCGCGGTGTCGGGATTGCTCCCGGTCCGTTTCCCCAGGCCGCCCGCCGAACCGGACGTGCGACTTTCACCGCATCCGGCTCTCCATGAGAGAGGGCTGGTTCAGCTGGTGGTGACAGCTGGCCGGTCCCAGGGGGTAGGGATGTGGTAGCCGCGGTAGCGGTACCTGGTCACCGGGACGCTCGCGGCGCCGGTGAACCGTTTCCCGTTGTGAGCGAGGCGCCAGGTTCCGGGCAGGCAGTACCTGCGGCGGAGTTCTGGCCATCCGAGTCGGCGGTGCTTCTTGCGTAGCCATGCCGTGATCCGCTCCCACGTGTAGGAGTCGATCGCGGCGAAGGTCGCTTTGGCCACCGCGTGTCGGAAGTAGTTCGCCCATCCCCGCAGCACCCGCCCGAGATAGTCCATGAGGTATCCCGGGTCCCGGTGCAGGGTGTGCCTGTAGGTCATGGTCTTCACCCGCTGTTTGATCGAGGCGATGGCCTTCTTCGCGGGCAGGGTGTAGACGTACCACTTGTTGCTTCCTCGTTTCCGCATCCGTCGGATGTGGAAGCCGAGGAAGTCGAACCCGTGGTCGATGTGGACCACGCGGGTCTTCTCCGGTGACAGCCGTAACCCCATCGGGGCGAGTACGTCTGCCGCCTCGTGACGCAACTGCTCGGCGTGTTCTTGGCTGCCCTTCACCACGATGACGAAGTCATCGGCGTAACGGATCAGCCGGTAGGACGCCTTGCCGTGGTCACGGCGCCAGGCCCGCTTTCCGGCCGTGCCCATCTCATGGTCCCAGCGGCGAGCGAACTCGTCATCGAGGACTGATAGGGCGATGTTGGCCAGAAGCGGGGACAAGATCCCGCCCTGTGGGGTGCCGGTGATCGTCCCCTCGGTCGTGCCCACCGTGGTGAGCACTCCCGCTTTCAGGAACGCCTGGGACTGCCGAAGGTTTGGTTGACTCCAAGACCGCATGATTCCTGAGAGGGCGTCGTGCTGAAAGGATGGCAACCATGCCGAAGATCACCTACACCGACGAGTTCAAGCGCGACGCGGTCGCGTTGGTCGAGTCGGGTATCCCGCAAAAGCAGGTCGTCAAGGACCTCGGAGTGGCGAAAACCACGCTGCAGGCGTGGCTCCGTGACGCGAGGTTCAAGTCCCATGGGATGACCCCGACCACCGATCCAGAGGCGCGCAAGGACATGTCGCAGGCACTGCGTCGGATCCGGGAGTTGGAGATGGAAAACGAGGTCCTACGGCGCGCGGCGGCGTATCTGTCGCAGGCTCACATCACGCCCCCAAAATGATCTATCCGCTCGTGAAGGAGATGGCCGCGGCCGGTGCCCGGGTCAGGGTGCCGGTGGCGGTCGCGTGCCGGATACTGGGATTCTCCAAACAGGGCTACTACAAGTGGCTCAAGCAACCGGTGTCAGCCCGTGAGGCCGAGGAGCAAGAGCTCATCTCGGTGCTGCATCAGCTTCACAACGACGACCCGGAGGGCGGCTACCGGGTGCTGGCAGACGACCTCGCTGAGTTGGGCTACGAGTTGTCCGAGCGCAGAGTGTGGCGGTTGTGCCGGGTCGCCGGGATCCAGTCGGTGTTCGCCAGGCGTAAGACTCGCTACAAGAAGGCCGGCGCGCCGGTTCACGATGACCTGGTCAACAGGCAGTTCAGCGCTGACGGGCCTAACCAGGTGTGGCTGACCGATATCACCGAGCACCGCACCCGCGAGGGCAAGGTGTATCTGTGTGCGATCAAGGACGTGTTCTCCAACCGGATCGTCGGCTACTCGATCGATTCGCGGATGAAGGCCCGGATCGCCGTCAACGCGCTCGAGATGGCAGTGGCCCACCGAGGCCGGCCCGCTGGGGTGATCGTCCATTCCGATAGAGGGTCCCAATTCCGGTCGCGCCGCTTCCGCAAGGCGCTGAAGCGCCACAGGCTACGTGGCTCGATGGGCAGGGTCGGGGCATGTGGCGATAACGCCGCGATGGAGTCGTTCTTCGCGCTCCTGCAGAAGAACGTCCTCGACCGTCGATCCTGGGGCACACGAGAGGAACTGCGCCTGGCCATCGTGTCCTGGATCGAGGGCAAGTACCACCGCAAACGCCGTCAACGCCGACTCGGGAAACTCACCCCCATCGAGTTCGAACTCATCATGAACCCAGCCGCTACACTGGCGGCATAAACCCGGAGGTCAACCAAACCTTCAGCGGACCCCCCACCTCCATCCGATACAACAGCGCCTCGTGGCGCACGATGTGTTCGTCGACGCCAAGCGAGGTGACCCCGGCGAAGCGGGCCTCGTCGGCGGCGGCGGCTTCAAGGATCGGTTTCACGGCTCGCCACAGTGTCCTCCAGGCGCAGCCGAGCTGCCGGGCCATCCCCTGAACGGAGGCGTTCTCCCGCCGGATCTGCCCGATCGCCCACGACGTCGCGCGACTGGTGAGCAGCGCCCTGGGTCGCGCCACATCGGGGTCTTGCTCCATGAACGAGTTCACCGGACACATCGGCTCGGGACACACCCAGCGTCGTTTCCGCCACCACAGCTTCACCGGCGCCGTGAAGCACGGCGCGTCGATCAGCTCAACCCTCTGCCGGCCACCGCGGGTGCCGCCGTCCACCTACGATGGCCTGACGGGCGCGATCATCAGGAGGGACGATGGACAGGGCCATGCCGAACCTCCCGTCGCGCGACCTGGCGACCACCCTCGACTTCTACGCAGGTTTCAGCTTCGTCGAGCGGTACCGCGACGAGGCGTGGATGATCCTCTCGCGCGGCACGCTCACCCTCGAGTTCTTCCACCATCCCGAACTCGAGCCGAAGGCAAGCCACTTCCAGTGCACGGTGCGCGTCGCCGACCTCGACGAACTGTGGGGGGCGGTGCACGCGGCGGGGGTCCGTGTCTCCAGCCAAGGCCAGCCGAGGCTGCACCGTCCGCGCATCGAGGAGTCGGGTCTGCGCATCGGCTACCTGGTCGATCCCGACGGAACCCAGCTGACCCTCATCGAGGAGCCCGGTCGATGAGGACCTCCCATGCGACGCATAGCACGGCGCTATGGTCTGACCTATCGCGACCCTCCCGCATCGGCCAAAGTCGCCTGGTCTAGGGTTGCTACCGGGTTGAGAACCCCTGAGAAAGACGGAGAGCGATGAGCGATCAAGCCACGAGTGCGGCCGACATCAGCCTGGCCGCGGACTTCACCACCCCCTCCCAGCAGGACTGGGAGAAGGAGGTTCTGAAAGTCCTCAACCGGAAGCGCCCCGAAGGCAGGGAGCTGGACATCGATCAGGCCTACAAGCGCCTGACCAGCACCACTGTCGACGGGCTGACGATCAAGCCGCTGTACACCATTGAAGACGGCGTCGAGGAGCTCGGCTACCCCGGTGTCGCGCCGTTCGTGCGCGGCACGACGGTCCGCACGGGCGAGATGGACGCCTGGGAGGTCGCGCAGCTGCACGAGAACCCCGACGTCACCGAGGCACGCCGCGACATCCTGAACGACCTCGAGCGCGGCAACACCGCAGCGTTCGTCCGGGTCGATCCCGATGCCGTCCGCGTCGAGGACCTGGCGAACGTGCTGGACGGCGTGCTGCTGGACCTGGCCCCGGTCTACGTGACCAGCCGCACCCAGCAGCTCGAGGCCGCCACGAAGCTGGCCGAGACCTTCCGCGCCGCAAGCGTGGACGCCGAGTCGATCCGAGGCAACCTCGGCGTCGACCCGATCGGCGCCGCCGCCCTCGCGGGCACCACGGCCGACCTGTCGGTCGTGGCAAAGGCCGCCGAGCTGGCCGACGGCCTGCCGGGCGTCACGCCGCTGGTCGTCGACTCGACGATCTACCACAACGCCGGTGCCGGTGACGTGCACGAGCTGGCCTACGCGATCGCCGTCGGCGTCGAGTACGTCCGCGCGCTCGTCGAGGCCGGGGCCAGCGTCGACGACGCGTTCGGCTCGGTCATCTTCCGCGTGTCGGCCACCACCGACCAGTTCGCCACGATCGCCCGGCTGCGCGCCCTGCGCGGTCTGTGGTCACGCGTCGGCGAGGTCCTCGGCGTCACCGAGTCGAGGCGCGGCGCGATCCAGCACGCGGTCACCTCGCTGCGCGTCATCTCCCGCGACGACGCCTACGTCAACATCCTGCGCGGCACCATCGCCACCTTCGCTGCGGCGGCGGGCGGTGCCGAGATCCAGACGGTGCTTCCGTTCGACACGCTGGCCGGGCTGCCGACCGACATGTCGCGCCGCGTGGCCCGCAACACGCAGATCGTGCTCGCCGAGGAGTCGAACATCGGACGGGTCAACGACCCCGCCGGCGGCTCGTGGTTCGTCGAGTCCCTGACCAGGCAGCTCTCCGAGAAGGCGTGGGCGATCTTCCAGGCGCTCGACGCCGAGGGCTTCGCCGCGGCGCTGGCTGACGGCACCGTCAAGGCCCAGCTGGACGAGCTGAACGCGGCCCGCGCCAAGCAGCTGGCGACCCGCAAGATCCCACTGACCGGCGTCTCGATGTTCCCGAACTACACCGAGGCGAAGCTCGAGCGGAAGGCCCGCCCCGAGGCGCCTGAGCTCGCAGGTCTGCAGCCCGTTCGCGACTCGCAGGTCTTCGAGGATCTCCGCGACCGCTCAGACGCGGCACGCGCCGCTGGGAACGAGCCGAAGGTCATGCTCGCCGCCCTTGGCGCCCGCCGCGACTTCGGCGGCCGCGAGGGCTTCACGTCGAACCTCTACCACGTCGGCGGCATCGCCACCGTCCTGGCCGAGGGCTCGTCCCCCGAGGACTACGTCCGCCAGTTGAAGGACAACGACGCAAAGGTCGTCGTGCTCGTCTCCTCCGCGAAGGTCTACGCCGACCAGGGTGTCGCCGTCGCGAAGGCGCTGCGCGAGGCCGGGGCGGAAGAGGTCCTCGTCGCCGGGCAGATCAAGGAGCTCGGCGAGGGCGGCGCGGACGCCGTCGACGGCAACGTGTTCGACGGCATGGACGTCGTCGAGCTGCTGACCAACACCCTGAACAAGTTGGGAGCCTGACCATGACCATCCCCCGTTTCACAGATGTCGAGCTGGGCGGCGCATCGGTTCCCGCTGGCGCTGCCGCCGAGTTCGAGGCCCGCAATGACCACTTCGGCCACTCCGCCGGCTGGCAGACCCCGGAGCACATCCTGGTTCCGCCGCTGTACGGCGACGGCGACCTGAAGGGCCTCGACTTCCTGAACACCGCCCCCGGCATCCCGCCGTTCCTGCGTGGCCCCTACGCCACCATGTACGTCAACCAGCCGTGGACGATCCGCCAGTACGCTGGCTTCTCCACCGCCGAGGAGTCCAACGCCTTCTACCGGCGCAACCTCGCGGCCGGCCAGAAGGGCCTGTCGATCGCGTTCGACCTGGCCACCCACCGCGGCTACGACTCGGATCACCCGCGCGTCTCCGGCGACGTCGGCATGGCTGGTGTCGCCGTCGACTCGATCCTCGACATGCGCCAGCTGTTCGACGGCATCCCGCTCGACCAGATGTCGGTGTCGATGACGATGAACGGCGCGGTGCTCCCGGTGCTTGCGCTCTATGTCGTCGCCGCGGAGGAGCAGGGCGTCAAGCCCGAGCAGCTCGCCGGAACGATTCAGAATGACATTCTGAAGGAGTTCATGGTCCGCAACACCTACATCTACCCACCGCAGCCGTCGATGAAGATCATCGCCGACATCTTCGCCTACACCTCGGCGAACATGCCCCGGTTCAACTCGATCTCGATCTCCGGCTACCACATGCAGGAGGCAGGGGCGACGGCCGACATCGAGATGGCCTACACCCTCGCCGACGGCGTCGAGTACATCCGGGCGGGTGAGTCGGTCGGCCTGAACGTCGACCAGTTCGCCCCCCGCCTGTCCTTCTTCTGGGCGATCGGGATGAACTTCTACATGGAGGTCGCCAAGATGCGCGCCGCGCGTCTGCTGTGGGCGCGCCTCGTGCGGCAGTTCGGCCCGAAGAACCCGAAGTCGATGTCGCTGCGCACCCACTCGCAGACCTCCGGCTGGTCGCTGACGGCGCAGGACGTGTACAACAACGTCATCCGCACCGCGGTCGAGGCCATGGGCGCGACGCAGGGCCACACCCAGTCGCTGCACACGAACGCGCTCGACGAGGCGATCGCACTGCCGACCGACTTCTCGGCCCGCATCGCCCGCAACACCCAGCTGTTCCTGCAGCAGGAGTCGGGCACGACCCGCACGGTCGACCCGTGGGCCGGCTCTGCGTATGTGGAGAAGCTGACCGAACAGCTCGCTCGCAAGGCGTGGGAGCGGATCCAGGAGGTCGAGCAGGCAGGCGGCATGGCGAAGGCCATCGAGGCAGGCATCCCGAAGATGCGCATCGAGGAGGCGGCGGCCCGCACCCAGGCCCGCATCGACTCCGGCCGCCAGCCGGTGATCGGCGTCAACAAGTACCGCCTCGAGAACGAGGACGAGCTCGAGGTGCTCAAGGTCGACAACAAGACGGTGCGCGCGGCGCAGATCGCGAAGCTGGAGCGCCTTCGCGCCGAGCGGGACGAGACCGTCACCCAGGAGATGCTCGAACGCGTCTCGTGGGCGGCGGCCAACCCCGACCCGACCGATCCCGACCGGAACCTGCTGAAGGTCGCCATCGACGCGGCCCGCGCGAAGGCCTCCGTCGGCGAGATCTCCGACGCGCTCGAGAAGGTCTACGGACGCTACACGGCGAACATCCGTACCATCTCTGGTGTGTACAACAAGGAGTCGGGCTCGTCCGAGACCATCGAGGCGGCCAGGAAGCTGGTCGAGGAGTTCGAGACCAGGGAGGGGCGCCGTCCTCGCATCCTGATCGCGAAGATGGGCCAGGACGGCCACGACCGCGGCCAGAAGGTCATCGCGACGGCCTATGCCGATCTCGGCATGGACGTCGACGTCGGCCCGCTGTTCCAGACGCCGGAGGAGGTCGCACGCCAGGCCGTCGAGTCCGACGTGCACGTGGTCGGCGTCTCCTCGCTCGCCGCCGGACACCTCACCCTGGTGCCCGCGCTGCGTGAGGAGCTGGACAAGCTCGGCCGCGACGACCTGATGATCGTCGTCGGTGGCGTGATCCCGAGCCAGGACTTCGAGGAGCTGCGCAACTCCGGCGCGGACGCGATCTACCCTCCAGGCACGATCATCCCCGAGGCCGCCGTCGATCTGCTGACCAAGCTGACGGCTCAGCTCGACGACTGACACCGGTTCCGCAAGGGGGCCCGGACGCACACCGCGTCCGGGCCCTTCTGCGTCTGGCCGTAACGCGCGTCGCCCTGACCCCAGCGCTGGCTATCGTGGCCCGCTCCGGTCGCGAACCGCGGCCGGATGATCCGAGGAGAAACGTGCGCCTGCCAGCCATCACCGTGACCGTGACCTGCCTCGCCCTTGCCGGGTGCGGGGCGGGCGAACCCGAGTACGGGGGCGTCGAGCCCGCCGCGTTCGCCAAGGCCACCTGCACAGGAGGCCGCGTGGCAGGAGCCCGACGACGCCCTCGGTGACGTCTCCCTCTCGCTCTCCGGAACCGGCGCGGAGCAGAAGGCACAGGTCACGAAGGCCGTCGGGGACTACAAGGCGCTGCTGGTCGCCGCCCGTGACGACGCGGCTGCCAACGTCCCGGCCGTCAAGGACGGCGAGGCGGCCGTCGCGCTGTTCACCGACTACTACGACGAGCGGAGTGAAGCGACGGGTGACGATCGAGGACATCGCCGCCGAGGTGGGGGGGTCGAGGCAGACGGTCACGCGCGCCACGGATCAGCCCCCAGACCCGGGAGAGGGTGCTCGAGGCCAGCAGGCGGCCCGGCTACCAGCCGAGTCGGTTCGCGAAGAACCTGGCAAGCAACACCAAGACGAGGGCCATCGGGTTCGTGGTCGAGTCGTTCCGCAACCCCTACTACAGCGAGTTCACCGCGGAACTGCTGAGTCTCACCGCGGCCCGCGGGTGGCAGATGAACGTTTCCTCGCAGGAGGTCGCCTCGCCGCTCGAGCTGCCGCGGCGCCTCGCCGGGGAGGTCGACGTCGTGGTGGCTACTTCGACAGCGACCCGCTCGAGCTCGTCACGGCGACGCAGGCCATCCCGGTGATCCTGATCGTCTAGGCCCCGCAGCTACCGGGCCTCCACTCGGTCTCGATCGACTTCGGCACGGGGGTCGAGACCCTGCTCGAGGGCCTGCGGCAGCGCGGATCGAAGCGGTTCGGCCTGCTCGAGACGAACCTGGTCACCCGCGACTACCGCCACTCCGACCGGCGCCGAGCCTACGAGCGGCACGCCGGGCCCGACTCGCGCGAGGCGATCGTCGTGTGCGAGATGGATCTGCGCTCCATCGACGCGGGAGCGGTCGGGTTCCGGCAGTTGATGCGGGAGCACCCGGAGACCGACACCGTGGTCGCCTTCACCGACCTGATGGCGATGGGCGCGCTGTCGGCCGCCCACGCCGACGGGCTCGCCGTGCCCGGAGACGTGCGGATCGTCGGCACCGACGGCCTCTCGCTCGGGTCGTTGACCGTCCCGCCGCTGTCGAGTCTCGATGTGATCCACTGCGGCCTCGCCGAGGCGGTCACTGATCTGATCGAGCGGGTCCTTGACGGGACGGCCGAGCCTTCCGAGCACGTCACCGTCACCCCCCTTCCCCTGTGGCGCGAGAGCGCCTGAGGCCACCGCTACACGGTGAAGGGGCCGCCCTTCCGGACGGCCCCTGTGACGGTCTTCGGACTACCCCGACTTGCGGCGGAATTCTCGCTTCCCGCCGACCTGCCCATGGGCGTGCACCTCGCCGCGCTCGGCGTCGACGCCGTGCGAAGCCGAGAAGTGTTCCTTCTGCTTCTTGCGCTCGAGGGCCTGGCGCATCGCCTCCTTCGGATCGAGGCGTTCCTCCTGCGGTTGTTCGGAATCAGACATGCACCCAACGCTAGCCCTCCTCGCCGGGTCTGTGGCAGAACCGTCCGGATCAGCCCCGCGCTGGCCCGCGTCGATCCCGGCGTCCTCGAACGTCGCCATCTCAGAGAGGATCCGAGCGGAGGCCTGCACCATCGGCAGCGCGAGCACGGCCCCGCTCCCCTCCCCGAGGCGGAGCCCCAGGTCGACCAGCGGGTCGAGCCCGAGGTGGCGCAGCGCCTCGGTGATGCCTGGCTCGGCACCGGCGTGCCCGGCGATCAGGTAACCCGCCGCCTCCGGGGCCAGTGCGACGGCGAGGCAGGCGGCAGCGCAGGCGATGACGCCGTCGAGGATGATTGGCACCCGGTTGCGCGCCGCGCCGAGGATGAAGCCCGCAAGCGCCGCCTGCTCGAGCCCGCCGACCGCGGCGAGGGCCTGGACGGGGTCGGAGGCATCCGGGGCGTTGAGCGCGATCGCCGCCTCGATCACGTCGACCTTGCGGGCGAGCACGTCATCGTCGATCCCCGTTCCCCGGCCGGTAACGGTGGCCACGCCGACGCCGGTGAAGACCGAGATCAGGGCGCTGGAGGCGGTCGTGTTGCCGATCCCCATCTCCCCGGTCAGCAGGATGTCCGCCCCGGCTGCCACCGCCTCATCGGCCGTCTCGATGCCTACGGTGAGCGCGCGGAGCGCCTCGTCACGGCTCATCGCCGGGCCGACCGACATGTCGCGGGTGCCGCGGGCGACGTTGCGGTCTCGGACGCCGTCGGTCGCCGGATAGTCGGAGGCGACGCCCACGTCGGTGAGCACGAGCGAGGCGCCCGCCTGCCTGCTCAGCACGTTGACCGCGGCCCCTCCCGCGGCCATGTTGAGCAGCATCGAGACGGTGACCTCCTGCGGCCACGGCGTGACGCCCTGCGCGCAGACGCCGTGGTCGCCCGCGAAGACACCGACGACGCCTCGCTCCGGCACCGGCGGCGGGCAGGAGCCCGCGATGGCGGCGAGCTGGGCCCCGATCCTCTCCAACAGCCCGAGGCTGCCCGCAGGCTTGGTGAGGATCGCCTGCCGCTGCTGCGCCAGCCGAAGCGCCTCCGGCGAGGGCGCCTCGATGGCGGAGATCGTGTCGGTGAGCAGGTCGGACATGGCGGCGGCCTCCGTCGGGTCGGTCTTGTTGGAGCCTTGTGAGGCTATCAGCGGGCGACCCGCGCTCCGGAACGGGTCCCCACACCGCCGCCACGCCGAAGCAGCCGCCGTGCGGTGTTGCGAACCGTGCGGTGAGAGCACCCGCCATCGGGCTTTGCGGGACCGATTCCCCACCCGACGGGGAGGCGCCGTCGTCCGCGACAGCCCTGACGGTAGAGTCGAAGACATGCGGAAGGTGAATGTCGAGGAACTGGCCGACGGCATCGGGAACGGATCGCGGGCGGCCATCGCCCGCGCCATCACCCTTGTCGAGTCGACAAGACCGCAGCACCGCGCGGAGGCCCACGAGCTGCTGAAGCTGATCGCGCCGCGGACGGGCCGGGCGTTCCGCGTCGGCATCTCCGGTGTCCCCGGCGCTGGCAAGTCGACCTTCATCAACGCCATGGGCATGAAGCTGATCGACGAGCGGAAACACAAGGTCGCCGTCCTCGCCGTCGACCCCTCCTCGTCGCGCACCGGCGGCTCCATCCTCGGCGACCGCACCCGCATGGGCGAGCTCGCCCAGCGTGAGGACGCCTTCATCCGTCCCTCGCCCTCCGGCGGGCACCTCGGCGGCGTCGCCCGCGCCACCCGCGAGTCGATGCTCGTGCTCGAGGCAGCGGGGTACGACGTGATCCTCGTCGAGACGGTGGGCGTCGGCCAGTCCGAGGTCGCCGTCTCGGGCATGGTCGACACCTTCCTGATGCTGCAGGTGGCACGCACCGGCGACCAGCTGCAGGGCATCAAGCGGGGCATCCTCGAGCTCGCCGACGTGATCGCCATCACCAAGGCCGACGGCGACAACGAGCAGGCCGCCCGGGTCGCGGCCCGCGAACTGAGCATCGCGATGAAGCTGATCACCAGCGACAACTCGAAGCGTCGCGCGCCCGTGCTGACCTGTTCGTCGTACACCGGCGCGGGGCTCGACGAGGTGTGGGACGCCGTCACGAAGCACCGCGCCGAGCTCGAGGAGTCGGGCACGCTGGCGGCCCGACGCCTCGACCAGCAGCGCGACTGGCTCTGGAACATGGTGCGCGACGAGCTCATGGAGGCGCTGCGCACCTCACCGGAGGTGCGCGCGACGGCGGAGCGGGTCGAGGCCCAACTCGCCGACGAGTCGCTGTCCGCACTGGAGGGCGCTCAGGAGATCCTGCGCACCTTCGCGCGCTCGGTCGCCACGCTCCCCTGGGCGTCAGATCAGGGTTGAGCGCGACCGTCGAGCACCCGGGTTCCTACCGCAGCGGGACGCGCCGGAGTCCGGCCTGCAGGTAGACTTCGGATGGTTATTGACTAGTCTGACGCGTGGGAAGGAGGCACATGGGGGTCTTTGACAAAGCCGAGAAGCGGATCGAATCCGCCGTCGGCAAGGTGTTTGCACGTGCCTTCAAAGGGTACGTGCACCCAGTGGAAATCGTCGCAGGCATCCAGCGTGAGCTGGACGCCGAGGCAAAGCTCCTGAGCCGCGACAAGCGCCTCGTGCCCAACGCGTTCCGGATCGGCCTCTCCCAGGCCGACTACGACCGCCTCGCCCCGTATTCCAAGACGCTGAACGCCGAGATCCTGCCAGGCATCCGCGACCACGCGGCCGACCGGCACTACGTCTTCAACGGCCCGATCTCGATCGACTACGTGCTCGACGAATCCCTCCCCACCGGGCAGTTCACCGTCGCGAGCGAGGCCGTCTCCTCACAGAACTCGGCGCGCCCGACGTCCGCAGGCCAGCTCGTGCTCGAGGTCAACGGCGTGCGCCACCCGCTCGTCCCGCCGGGCCTCGTGATCGGCCGCGGCACCGAGGCCGATCTCCGCCTCAACGACCCCGGCGTCTCGCGTCGCCACGCCGTCATCAACGTCTCCGGTGACCCGGCCCATCCGGTGATCACCATCGAGGACCTCGGCTCCACGAACGGAGTCCACGTCAACGGGAGTCGGATCAGCAAGACCCGCGTCGGGGAGGGCGCCCGGATTGAGATCGGCAACACACGCATGCTGATCTACACCCCGTCGGAGTCCTAGACCGTGTCAGACCTGATTGTCGCGGCGATCAAGATCGTATTCCTGGTCCTGCTGTGGTTGTTCATCCTGTTCGTGGCCAACACCGTGCGCACGGACCTCTTCGGACGGCGCGTGCCCGCGTCCTCGCTGACGGCCATCCCGGCCGACCGCGGCCGCGGTAAGGGGCGCTCCAAGCTGCCGACCCGCTTCGCGATCACCGCCGGCCCCCAGCAGGGCGCCTCCGTCCCCGTCGAACCGGTGATCAACCTCGGTCGCGCAGCCGACTCGACCCTCCTGCTCGACGACGACTACGCCTCCGCCCGCCACGCCCAGCTCGTGCAGAAGGACCCCACCACCTGGATCCTCACCGACCTCCAGTCGACCAACGGCACCTACCTGAACGGCAAGCCGGTCACGGAGCCCGTCAAGGTGACCGTCGGCGACGTCGTGCGCATCGGCAAGACGCTGATGAGGCTGGAGATCTAGTGACGAACCGCATCCAGATTCCGGGGGCGCGCCACTAGTGTTCAGCCTCCGCTTCGCCGCCCACTCCGAGGTCGGCCGGGTCCGAAAGAACAACCAGGACGCCGGCTACGCCTCGCCGACCATGCTGCTCGTCACCGACGGCATGGGCGGAGCGGCCGCTGGAGACCTCGCCTCCGCCGTCGCCTCCACCGAGGCTGCCCGCTCGGACCATCGTGCGGCCGACGGCGAGGAGATGCTCGAGCGGATCGCAGGCATGATGGCGCGGGCCAACGCGAAGCTCACCGATCTGATCGACGAGGACCTGCAGCTCGACGGCATGGGCACCACCTTCTGCGGCGCCCTGTTCAACGGCGAGCAGTTCGGCCTCGCCCACATCGGCGACTCGCGCGGCTACCTGCTCCGCGACGGTGAGCTGACGCAGGTCACCCATGACCACTCCTGGGTGCAGTCGCTGATCGACGAGGGAAAGATCACCCCCGCCCAGGCGGCCGTGCATCCCCACCGCTCGCTGATCCTAAAGGTGCTCAACGGGCAGAACCAGTTCGATCCCGACTACGAGCTGATCGACGCCGAACTGGGCGACCGACTCCTCTTCTGCTCCGACGGCCTCAGCGGGCTGATCGACGACGACACCATCGCCGAACTGCTCGCCACCGAGGACCTCGACGAGGCGGCGGCGCAGCTCGCGCAGGCCGCCAACGACAACGGCGGGCACGACAACATCACCGTCATCATCGGCGAGGTGACCGAGCAGGACGACGAGCTCGACGCCGTCGAAGGCGTGCTCGTCGGGTCCGCCACCGAGGTGAAGATCCCCCGCACCGGCCAGCTGGCCATGGAACGAGGCGGCACCGACAAGGGGGCGCCGTACCCGAAGCCGGAGCCGGATAACTCC
Organism: Tessaracoccus flavescens; assembly: GCF_001998865.1. Taxonomy (NCBI): domain Bacteria; kingdom Bacillati; phylum Actinomycetota; class Actinomycetes; order Propionibacteriales; family Propionibacteriaceae; genus Tessaracoccus; species Tessaracoccus flavescens. The sequence goes on along the minus strand of NZ_CP019607.1, from coordinate 2,072,822 downwards.
CCGGAGCACGACGCCACCGAGGTGGCCCGCTACGCGCCGGAGGACCACAAGCGCCGCTGGCCAGGCCTGCTGGCCCTGATCCTCGCGATCGCGCTGGTCTTCGGCGGCGGCGCATGGGGCCTGTACGCCTACGGTAAGAGCCGCTACTTCGTGGGCGCCGACGACGGATACGTCGCCGTCTACAACGGCCTCCCGGGCGGCTTCCTCGGCATCGACATGTCGACGCTGGTCGAACGAACCGACATCCCCGTCGCCGACCTGCCACGCTTCTTCCGACGCCAGGTCGAGCAGACGATCGCCGTCCAGAGCACCGAGGCCGCGAAGGGAACCACCACCGAGCTGCGCGTCCTGGCCGAGCGCTGCGTCGAGGTCAGGCGCGAGCGTCAGAAGCCGAAGCCGACGATCACGGTCTCCCCGACTCCCCGGCCCACCGGCACCCCCGGCCCCGGGCTTCCCCTCCACCCGACCGCCTCCCCGAGCGTCCAGGAGGGCAACCTCGGCATCACCGCGACACCGACGGCCACCGAAGAGGCCGACCCGGAGGCCTGCTGATGTCCGAGCAAGTGCAGCCAGCGGTCTCCGACGAGGTCATCGTCTACCGCAAGCGCCGCGGCGTGGAGCTTCTGCTCCTGCTGCTGGCCCAGTCGTTCGGCTTCGCCGGCTGGATCATCACGGATCTGAACCTCTACGGCGAGCTGCCGTCGAACCTCATCGTGGTGGCCTGCATCTGGTACGGCATGGGCGTCGCCGCGCACCTGGTCGTGCGCTTCCTGCTGCCCTATGCCGACCCGATCATCCTGCCGTGCGTCTTCCTACTCAACGGGCTCGGGCTCGCCATGATCTACCGGATCGACCAGATCCCGGAACCGATCAAGGACGACTCGATGACCCAGCTGATCTGGACCGGGCTGGGACTGATCCTGTTCGCTGCCGTGATCATCGTCCTGCGCGACCATCGCCGGCTCCAGCGCTACCCCTACCTGATGTTCATCGGCGGTCTCTTCCTGCTCCTGCTGCCCCTGATGCCCGGCATCGGCCACGCCTCGGGTGGAGCGCAGATCTGGATCCGGGTCGCCGGGTTCTCCTTCCAGCCTGCCGAGATCGCCAAGATCATGCTCGCCATCGCGTTCGCGGCGTACTTCTACGAGAAGCGCGAGGTGCTGGCGCTCGCCGGACGGCGTTTCCTCGGCATCGAACTGCCGCGGGCCCGCGACCTCGGCCCGATCATGATCATGTGGGGCGCCTCGCTCGCCGTCATGGTGTTCCAGAACGACCTCGGCACCTCGCTGCTGTTCTTCGGCCTCTTCACCGTGATGATCTACATCGCGACGGAGCGGCCTGCATGGCCGATCCTCGCAGGCACCCTCTTCATCGGGGCGGCACTCGCCGCGTACAAGTTCACCAACCATGTCCCGCGACGGGTCAACGCCTGGCTCGATCCGTTCAGCGACTATGACAAGAACCTGCAGATCATCAGCGCCCAGTTCGGGTTCGCCTGGGGTGGCCTCTTCGGGCGCGGCTGGGGCCTCGGACGGCCCGGCCTCACCCCGCTTGCGAAGAGCGACATGATCGCCGCCGCCCTCGGTGAGGAGATCGGGGTGCTCGGCCTGATGGCGATCATCATGGTCTACGGCCTCCTGATCGCCCGCGGCTTCAAGACCGCGCTCACCGCGCCAGACGGCTTCGGCAAGCTGCTTGCCGCGGGGCTCAGCTTCGTGTTCGCGCTGCAGGTGTTCGCCATCATCGGCGGCGTCACCCGTCTGCTTCCGCTCACCGGCCTCACCACGCCGTTCATGTCCCAGGGCGGCTCCAGCCTGATCGCCAACTGGATCATCATCGGCATCCTGATGGTCATCTCGCACCGGGCCCGCATGCCGCAGGCGGCCACCGCCGCCCCGCAGGAGGTAGGCGACCTCGAGGCCCACACGGCGGTGATCTCCCGATGAACGGACCCATCCGCAAGGTGACGATCTTCGTGTCGCTCCTGCTTGCAGCGCTGCTGGTCAACACGACCTGGATCTCGGTGGTGCGCACCGATTCCCTCAACAACGACACCCGCAACCGACGGGTCCGCGACGCCGAGTTCTCCCGCAACCGCGGCGCCATCCTCGTCGGCAACGAGCCGATCGCCGAGTCGGTCCCCCGCAGCGGGCGGTTCCCGTTCGTGCGCACCTACCCCGACGGCGAGCTGTGGAGCTCCGTGACGGGCTGGTACTCCTACGACTACGGCCGCTCCGGCCTCGAACAGTCGTTCAACCAGCAACTCGCTGGCACGTCGTCCGAGCAGTCGTTCGCCCGCGTGATCGACCTGCTGACCGGGCGCCAGTCGTCCGGAGCCAACGTCCAGACCACGCTCAATCCTGCCGCCCAGAAGGCCGCCGTCGACGCGCTCGGCGACAAGCGGGGCGCGGTCGTGGCGATGAACTACGAGACGGGCGAGATCCTCAGCCTCGTGTCGACCCCCACCTACGACCCCAACCTGCTTGCCACCGTCGACCTCGGCGAAGCGCAGAGGGCGTGGAGCGAGCTGCTCAACGCCGACGACGAGCCGCTCAAGGGCCGCGCCACCCGCGAGGTGTACCCGCCCGGATCGACCTTCAAGCTGATCACTGCGGCGGCCGCCCTGGAGGACGGCATGGTGCCAGACACCATGGTCGACGCCCCCGACTCGCTTCCCCTGCCCAACTCGAGCCGCTCGATGGGCAACTCGACCAACTGCGGCGGTGACCGGGTCACGATCCAGCAGGCGATGCAGACCTCCTGCAACACGGCGTTCGGCAACCTCGGCCTCGAGCTCGGCGCGGACAAGATGACCCAGATGGCGGAGGCCTTCGGCTTCAACCAGGACCCCACCGTCGACATCGCCGCCGCCAAGTCGCGTTTCCCGGGCGAGCTGGACGAGGCGCAGACCGCGCTGACGGCGATCGGCCAGTACGACGTGGCCGCCTCGCCGCTCCAGATGGTGCAGGTCGTCGCCGCGATCGCCAACGACGGCCGCATGATGAAGCCCTACCTGGTCAGCACCGTCACCAACCGCGACCTCACGGTGCTCAGCTCGACCTCCCCGCAGGAGCAGTCGCGGCCGGTCAGCGAGTCGACCGCAGAACTGCTGCGCCAGATGATGGTCGCCACCGTCGAGGACGGGACGGGAACCCCCGCCCAGATCTCCGGCGTGACCATCGGAGGCAAGACGGGAACGGCCCAGACCGCTCCCGACCGCCCGCCCTACGCGTGGTTCGTCGGGTACGCCGAGGACCCGAAGGTCGCGATCGTGGCCTTCGTCGAGGACGCTGACGTGGCACGCGACGACATCTCCGGCGGCAAACTCGCCGCACCCATCTTCCGCAAGGTTCTGGAGGCGCTCCGGTGAAGTTCTCAGACTCCTCTCATAACCATTCGGCAAGATGGTGCATGACAAACCGAAAGGATCGGCAGCGATGACAGAGCGAGGAGCCTTGCTCGGCGGCCGCTACCAGCTCGATGCGATCATCGGGCGCGGCGGCATGGCCGAGGTGTGGCGCGCCCGTGACATCCGACTTGAGCGCGACGTCGCGGTCAAGCGGCTTCGTGTCGACTTGGCGAGCGACCCGACCTTCCAGGCCCGGTTCCGGCGCGAGGCGCAGTCGGCGGCCGGCCTGAACCACCCCAACATCGTCGCCGTCTACGACACCGGCGAGGAGCGCGACGCCGTCTCCGACGTGTCGGTGCCCTACATCGTGATGGAGCTCGTCGAGGGCGTCACCCTGCGCGAGGTGCTGCGCGACGGCCGCAAGATCGTGCCCGAGCGTGCCCTGGAGTTCACCGCAGGCGTGCTTGACGCGCTCGCCTACGCCCACCGGGCGGGCATCGTGCACCGCGACATCAAGCCGGCCAACGTGATGCTCACGCCGAACGGCACCGTCAAGGTGATGGACTTCGGCATCGCCCGCGCCGTCGCCGACACGTCGGCCACCATGACCCAGACGGCCGCCGTCATCGGCACCGCCCAGTACCTCTCCCCCGAGCAGGCCCGCGGCGAGAAGGTCGACAACCGCTCAGACATCTACTCCGTCGGCTGCCTGCTGTACGAACTGCTCACCTCGCAGCCGCTGTTCAAGGGCGACTCGCCCGTGTCGGTCGCCTATCAGCACGTTCGCGAGATCCCCGTCCCGCCGTCGCAGCTCGACCCCGAGATCACCCCCGCGATGGACGCCATCGTGCTGAAGTCGCTGGAGAAGGACGCCCGCGACCGCTACCAGGACGCCGGCGAGATGCGAGACGACATCAACCGCTGCCTCGCGGGCGAGCCGGTGCTGGCGATGAACCAGGCCGATCAGCCGACCAGGATGATCCCCAGCGACCCGATGACGACGACCGCGAGGCGCGGCGTCACCCCCGCGGCGACGGCGGTCACTCCCGCGCCCGTGCCGTCCCCGATCGACGAGCCACCGGTCGATGAGCTTCCGCCCGAAGACGAGGAGCCGAAGTCCAAGAAGGGCCTGATCGCTCTTCTGGTGATCGCAGGCCTCGTCGTGATCGGCCTGATCATCGGACTCGTGATGCTGCTCAACCCGCCGAGGACCGGGCCGAACCCCACGCCAAGCCCGACCCCGACCGCCGTCTCCCCCGCTCCCAGCCCGACTGCCGAACCCAGCACGCCGTCGCCCACGCCCACGCCGAGCCCGAGCCCCACGCCGAAGATTGCGGTGCCCAACGTCATCGGTATGAACGAGACCGAGGCCGTCGGCGAACTGCGAGGTCTGGGGTTCACGTACAAGATCACCGAGCGGGCTAGCGACGAGGAGGCGGGCACCGTCATCGACCAGAACCCGCGCACCGGCGAGTTCGACCCGGGGACGCCGGTTGAGCTGATCGTCTCCACCGGCCCCGAACAGCAGACGATCCCCGACTCGGTGCTCGGCCTGTCCGTCGACCAGGCGGAGGCGGTCCTCACCGACCTCGGCTTCACGAACGTGAAGCGGGTCGACGCCGACCCCAGCCAGGAGAGTCCCGACGCCGCCCCGGGCGAGGTGACTGCCATCAACCCGCCGGTCGGCTCGACGGCCTCCGCCGACACCGAGATCACGCTCACCGTCGCGACCGGCAACTCGGTCGTGCCGGAGCTGACGGGCATCCCCGCGGCAGCCGCCACCGAGCGGGCGCGCAACGCAGGCTTCCAGGTCACGGTCGAGGAGAAGGTCGTGCTCGGTGCGCAGCCCGGCCAGGTCACCGACCAGAACCCGAAGGCCGGCGCGACCGCTCCACGCAGCGAGCCGATCACCATCACGGTCGCAAAGGCCGAGGCGAGCCCGCCGCCCAGCGCGTCCCAGACGCCGGGCGGCGAGGAGTCCTGACCTCCGCCTGACCAGCCATCGGCCACCCTCTGAACCTTGAGGGTGGCCGATGGCATTATTGCCCCGTGGCCCGCATCCTCGTCATCGACAACTACGACTCGTTCGTCTACAACATCGTCTCCTACCTCGCCCAGATCGGCTCCGAGGTCGAGGTGTGGCGCAACGACGACCCACGCTTCGACGAGGCCGACTGGCATGCCAGCTTCGACGGCGTGCTCCTCTCCCCCGGTCCCGGCACACCCGAGCAGGCGGGCGTGTGCATCGAGGTCGTGCGTACCCTCGGCGGAGTGCTTCCGCTGTTCGGCGTGTGCCTCGGCCTGCAGTCGATCGCCGTCGCCTACGGCGGCGTGGTCGACCGGGCCCCCGAACTGCTGCACGGCAAGACCTCGCCCGTCTTCCACGACGGGGTCGGCGTCTTCGCCGGCCTGCCGTCGCCGGTCACGACGACCCGCTACCACTCGCTCGCGATCGTCGAGGACACGGTGCCCGAGGTGCTCGAGGTGACGGCCCGCACCGACACGGGCGTGATCATGGCCGTGCGGCACCGCGAGCTCGCCGTCGAGGCGGTCCAGTTCCATCCGGAGTCGGTGCTCACGGAGGGTGGTTACCAGATGCTGGCCAACTGGCTCGCCGAGTGCGGCGACGAGGGCGCCCCTGTCCGGGCGGTCGGGCTCAGCCCGCTGGTGTCGACGACCCTCAGCTGAGGAGAACCGGCGTCACCCCTGCCTGGCGTGCCGCAGGCCCACCTGGCCGCTGTAGCCGGGCAACTCGAGGGCGTCGCGCTTCTCGGCCGAGTAGCCGAGCCCGTACGCATCGACGTACTGGCGGTAGATCTGGACCGCGCGGGAGTCGTCGAGCCCGGCCATGAGGCCCTCCTGGTCGCCGATCGCCTCGATCACGTAGGGCGGGGCGTAAGGGATGCCGTGCAGGACGACCGTGTTACCGACGCACTTGATGCCGGTGGTGGAGATCACCCGCTGGCCCTGGATGGTCATCGCCTCGGCCCCACCGGCCCAGAGGGCGTTGACCACGGCCTGGATGTCCTGCTGGTGCACCACGAGGGCATCGTCGTCGACGCCTGCCGGCTTCACGTCGTTGGGGGCGTCGGTCAGGGTCACCCGCACACCCGGCCCCGTGACGGGGACGAGGCTCGCGTTCTCCTCCGCCGCCGTCACCTGCGTGAGGTCGATGCTGCCCGGCTGGGCATCGGTGAGGCTGTTCACCTCGGCATTGAGCGACGCGGCCTGGTCGCGTAGTTCCTCGTTGCGTTGACCCTGGGTGACGATCAGGTCGCGTAGGTCGGCGCCGCGGTCGCTGCGCAGGTCGGTGCCGCGGGCGGCGATGGCGGCGACCGTGATCATGAGCCCGGCGAGCACGCAGACCAGGACTGTTGCGATGCGTCCCTTCGGGGATCGGCGCCGCTCCTGGTTGCGGCCGATGTTGGCGCGCACGCGCGGAACCCGCTGCGCGATGCGACCCCAGAGACTCATGCCCGCCAGCGTACCTGCCGCCGCCTCGGCCACGGCCCTCAGCGGGCAGCCGCGGTGACGCGTGCGGGGCGAAAGTGGGCAATCGGGTCCGGCTCAATTAGGCTTAGCCGGTCAGAAGACAGCTAGAGGAGGCACCCGTGCCCGAGTCCAAGGTCCGCAACAAGGCCGAGTCCAGGAAGAAGTCCCGGGACAAGGTCGAGCTCGCAGAGAAGCGAGCAGAGACCGCGCGTCTCGCTCCGACCAGCCGCAACTGGGTTCCCGCCGTCTTCATCCCAGTCGGCCTGCTCGGCGTCGCCTGGATGGTCGTCTACAACCTCGCAGGCCAGTCGATCGGGTTCATGCGTGCGCTTGGCGACTGGAACGTCGCGATCGGCCTCGGGCTGATCGTCGCCTGTTTCTCCTTCATGACGCTCTGGAAGTGAGCCGAACCCTGCTGGGTGTCTTCGACGCGGTCGTCTTCGACTTCGACGGCACCCTCGCCGACTCGCACGCCTCGATGATGCGGGCCTACCGCATCTTCGCCGACGAGTACGGCATCGACTTCGAAGAGGCGAAACGGTACACGGGCATGCCGACGGAGGCAGTCGCCCGGATCCTGCTCCCCGCCGACATCGCGCCCGCCGCGGGGCTGCGGATCGACGAGCTCGAGTCGTCCAACACGGAGGGCGTGGTGCCGCTGCCGGGCGCCGTCGCCGCTCTGGATGCCGTTCCCCAGGCACGCCTGGCCATCGCCACCTCGTGCACCGACCGGCTGATCACGGCAAGGATGGCCGCGGCCGGGCTGCCGCTGCCCGACGTGACGGTCACGCGCGACATGGTCGTCAACGGCAAGCCTGCCCCCGACTCGTTCCTGCTGGCCGCCGATCGTCTGGGCGTCGACCCGGCGCGCTGCGTGGTGCTCGAGGACGCTCCGGCCGGTGTGCGTGGTGCTCGCGACGCCGGCTGCGCGACGATCGGCATCCGAACGCACCACACTGACCAGGAAATCGGCGCCGACTGGTGCGTCGACACCCTCGCCGACCTGTCGTTCGAGAACACCGACGAGGGCGTCCGGATCAGCCGCATCGCCTGACCCTGCTGCGGGGAGACGCCTGACCCTGCCTCGTCGTTTTGGCCCGCCTCGTCGCCTGACCCTGCCGCACTCTCCGGACGACACCGCTACCAGGCCAGGAAGGTGCTCGTCTGCTCCCCCTGCCGGGGCCGCTTACGGGGCCCGCGAGGGGCTCTGCGTCGGCGCGGCCGGTCTGTCATCTTGAGCACTTTTCCGGGTTCGTCACGCCTGGTTCTGCATTGACTGCAGACAACGCGGCTGGACGGTCAACGAGTCCCGAATAGTGCTCATCGTCTCCCTGCCCGGACCGCGTCCAGGCCCCCGCTGGGGGGCGCAGGCGTCGGCCCGTACCAGTGAGGTGCTCGTCGCGGGCACGGCGTCGCAGGTTTGGCCACGCCACTGCGACGACTCGGCGTGGGATCGTCACTCATCCCCGCGTGAGGGTGGCCCGCTCCGCTGCAAGGTTGGCGACTGCCGCCGCCTGCCACAGCCGTCGGCCGGTCTCGGTATGGAAGAGCGGCTCGAGGGCGAGCAGCGAGTCGACGACGTCCAGCCGACCGCGCCGCCAGGCCTCGTCGTCGACGTGCGCGTAGTCGAGCCGGACGTCGCGCAGATACACGTGGTACCTGCCGGGGAGCTGGCCGAGCACCGATAGGTCGGCGTCGGACAGGAGGGCGGCCGCCTCGTCGTCGGGGCGATGGTCCGCGGTCATCCGGACGAGTCGCGCCACCTCGTCGACCTCATCGGAGTCCACGATCCCGGTGAGCAGCTCGACCGCGAGCTGGGCGGACGACTCCTCGTCTTCGCCCGGCCTGCCGTCATAGACGGCGTCGTGGAACCAGGCCGCCAGCCGGACCGCCCGTCCGGTGCCGCCGAGCGCGTCGAGGGCCCCGAGGCAGGACGCGAGGTGCCGCACGTCGTGGTAGTGCCGGTGTGGCTGCGACCAGCGGGCCAGCAGGTCGTCGCGGATCGATCCGGGAAGGCCGTAGCTGGCCCAGTCGGCGCGCAGCAGCTCGAGCGCCTGGGCGCGGGTCGGAGTCTTGTCCGGCACTCGGACCCTGAGCCCGGAGGCGACGAGCCGCCGGACGAGCTCGCGCTCGTCGACCGGAAGGGCACCCGCCTCGACAAGGACCGCGTAACGGGACTCGGGAACGTCGTAGTGGTCGTGGTCGAAGGCGCGCGTCGGCAGGCCCGCCCGGGCGGCGAAGGCGTGCAACTCGTCGAGCGAGGAGTCGGAGACGAGATGGCCGAACACCGTGCCGTGCGCGGGCCAGCGTGGTGGGTCGATCAGTACCGCCATGGGGCTCCTCGGTTGCCTGTTCCCACCAACCTAACCGGATCGAGGGACGGGCGCGCCCCGCCGCAGAGGCTCAGCCCTGGGGACGCAGCAGCGGGTAGAGGATCGTCTCGCGGATGCCTACTCCGGTCAGCAGCATGATCAGGCGGTCGATGCCGAGGCCGAGGCCTCCCATCGGCGGCACGCCGTACTCGAGGGCCTCGATGAAGTCGGAGTCGAGCTGCATCGCCTCGGGGTCGCCCGCGGCGGCCTTCAGCGACTGCGCGACAAGCACGTCGCGCTGGACGACCGGGTCGACGAGTTCGGTGAATCCCGTTCCGCGTTCCATGCCCCCGATGATCAGGTCCCAGGCCTCGACCTTTCCCGGCTCTGCGCGGTGCGGGCGAGCGAGCGGCTGCGCGATCGACGGGTAGTCGTAGACGAAGGTGGGCTGGATCAGCGAGGGCTCGACGAGCTCCTCGAACAGCTCCATCACCATCTTGTCCGCGCCGTGCTTGGGGTCGTACTCGATCTCGTGGGCGTCGGCGATGGCCTGCAGCTTCTCGAGCGGGGTGTCGACGGTGATCTCCTCGCCGACCTTCTCCGAGAGCGCCGGGTACACGGGCACCCAGGCCCATTCGCCGTCGAGGTTGATCTCGCCCTTCGACGTCTCGACCACCCGGGAGCCGACAGCGTCGGCCGAGGCGACAACGATGTCCTGGATCAGGCGCGCAACCGTCTGCTGGTCGCCCCACGACATGTAGGCCTCGAGCATGGTGAACTCGGCAGAGTGGCTCGAGTCGATGCCCTCGTTGCGGAAGACGCGCCCCATCTCGAAGACGCGGTCGGCGCCGCCGACCATGGTCCGCTTCAGGTGCAGCTCGAGCGCGATCCGCAGCGACATGTCAATGTCGAACGCGTTGATGTGGGTCTCGAACGGGCGCGCGGCGGCGCCTCCGTGGACCAACTGGAGGATCGGGGTCTCGACCTCGAGGAAGCCGCGGTCGTACAGGCAGTCGCGCACGGCACGGGTGATGGCCGAGCGCTTCCGGAGGATGTCGCGGGCCTCGTCGCGGACGATCAGGTCGACGTAGCGACGACGGACGCGGGCCTCCTCCGAGAGGTCCTTGTGCATGACGGGCAGCGGGCGCAGCGCCTTGGCCGCCATCTTCCATTCGGTCGCCATGATGGACAGCTCGCCGCGGCGCGACGAGATGACCCGACCGGTCACCCAGACGAAGTCGCCGAGGTCCACGTCGGACTTCCACGCCGCGAGCGCTTCCTCGCCGACCTCGGCGAGCGAGAGCATGACCTGCAGCCGTTCGCCGTTCTCGTCGGGCGTGAAGCCGTCCTGCAGCGTGGCGAAGGCGAGCTTTCCGGTGTTGCGGATGAACACGACGCGGCCGCCGGTGGACACGACGTCCTGCGTCTCCTCGCCGGCCTCGAGGTGACCCCAGCCGTCGCGGATCTGCTTGAGGCTGTGGGTCCGCACGAGGTCGGCCGGATACGCCTGCACGCCTGCGCTCAGGAGACGCTCGCGCTTCTCCTTGCGGATGGTGGTCTGCTCGGAGTCGCTTGGCATCTGTTCAGGCGTGTCGGTCACGGCCGACATCCTACCGTCCGGGACACGGTGGGCCATTTCGCGGTGCACCGTGGGGAGAGGGTGCGATGAAGCCCGACCCGCGCGCGGAACCCATCGCGCGCGGGTAGCTCGCCGCGCTGCGGGAGGGAGGCTGCGATGAGCACTTTCCCGAACTCGTTGCACCCGGAACCGTTCCCACCGCGCCTGAGCGCTAACGAACCCGGAAAAGTGCTCAAGGTGAAACCCGACCACGAGCCCGCAACCGGGGCCGACGAAACGACCTGCCAGTAGGCTGTCGGGATGAGCCAGCCGCCGATGGGATCAGCAGGAACGCCGAGGCCACGCCCTCAGCCCGGCCCTCCGATACGCCTTCCCCGGGGCGGTCAGCCTCTGACACACTCCAACCCGCAGCCGGCCCAGCCACGCACCGCCGCACCGCAACCCCAAGGCTCCGCCCCAACCCAGCCACGCACCGCCGCACCGCACCCCCAGGGCTCCGCCCCGGTGAAGCCCCCGAAGCCGCAGCCCCGGGCGCAGCGCGATCAGCCATCCGCCCCCGGACAGCAGCCGCACGGATCGGGTCAGCCTGCCGCCCAGCAGCCCTCGGCGACCTGGTCGCAGCCAGCGCAGGATCAGCCGCAGGGGTCGGCCCCGCCATCCCAGGAGTCGGCCTCCCCGCGCCCCGCCGACGTAACGACCCCGGGCGCGCAGCCAGTCCCCGAGCCGATCTCGCCGCTTCCGCAGCGTGACGTGGATCCGCGCCGTCCGAGCTTCGTCAGCTTCGCCCTCCCCGTGAGCACGACCGAGACCCTGCCCGGCCTCGAGATCGACGCAGTGGTCGGCGTCGTCGTCGGCATCGCGACCCGACCCCGCGACATGGCGCACAACCCAGAGATGGGCTACGTCAACACCGCTGCGCGACAGGACGCGATCGGCGCCATGGTGCAGCAGGCCCAGGAGGCGGGTGCGCACGCCATCATCGGGGTCCGCTTCGACGGCGGGAAGATCAGCGAGACCGTGACCGAGCTGACCGCCTACGGCACCGCGGTTACCCTTCGCGGCTGAGCGACCGCGAACCCCGCGCCACGGCGCCGTGGCGGTCGGCGCTGACGGCGCTGCCCCCCTGTGACCTCGCCTGCTTGGCTCGCGGTCGAGGGCTGGCTGTCCTCCGGCTCCGCACTGTCGGCGACGGGGTCCTACACCGTGGACGCCGACCCGGATGCGCCGCAGGGGAATGTCACCCTGCTCCGGTTCGGGGACGATCAGGCGCCCGCCCGACCCATGACCACCGCCGCGCGGATGGACGGCGCCGACTGCTGGCCCAGCGACACCGCCCTCGCGGTCAAGTGCAGCCTCGAGTTGGGTGAAGGGGCCTCTCTCGTCGGCGAGGCGAGCACCCTCTCACAGGGCACGACGACACCGCCTCCGGCCGCGCCACGACGGTTGCCCGGCTGCTCGTGGCGCTGCGTGAGGCACTGTCGCAGGGCTGAGCAGGGCGACCAGGTGTGACCCGTCGTGCCAGGAACGACAGAAAACCTCGGGTAGGCGCCATTTGATGAGTGAGTATTCACTCATTACGATGGCCCGGTGACGCGTGCAACCCCTATGCCGCCCGAGCAACGCCGGGCCGCAATCATCGAAGCGACACTCCCCCTCATCCACCGGCACGGCACAGCCGTGACCACCAGGCAGGTCGCGGAGGCGAGCCGCGTGGCCGAGGGCACGATCTTCCGCGTCTTCGACTCGCTCCAGGATCTGGTCGAGGCCACGATCGTCTCCGCCTTCTCACGCGAGAAGCTCCTCGAGATGCTCGAGGGCGTCGACCTCGGCCCTGACCTCGAGACGAAGACCCGCTCGACCCTCTCCCTGCTGACCAGGCATCTGGACACCATCCGCTCGTTGATGATGGCCATCCACCACACGCAGGGTCACCCAGACCACTGCATCAAGGACGAGTTGGAGGCCAGGCGCCTCGAGCTCGACGGATGGCTCAGCGAGCGGTTCGCCGAGCACGCGGACGAACTGCGCTTCTCCCCGACCCAGTACGTCTCATTCCTGAGACTGCTCGCCACCGGCTCAGTCCTGCACCTGGACACCGAGATCGACCTCGACACCGCCGCCTCCATGGCCCTGGGCGGCGCCCTGCGAAAGGATCAACTGTGATTTCCCGACTCGGGCGGCTCATCAACCGCTACGTCAGACCCTATTGGGGCCTCCTGTCGGTCGTGATCGTCCTCCAGATCATCGCGACCATCATGTCGCTGTACCTGCCGACCCTGAACGCCCGGATCATCGATGAGGGCGTCGTGACGGGTGACACCGACTACATCTGGCGCACCGGCGCCGTCATGCTGCTGCTGTCCGCCGTCCAGGCCGCTGCCCAGATCGGCGCGGTGTGGGCGGGTGCGAACACCGCGATGCAGTTCGGCCGCGACGTGCGCACCGCCATCTTCGACAAGGCGCTGTCGTTCTCGACAAAGGAGATGAACAGGTTCGGCGCTCCGAGCCTGATCACCCGCAACACCAACGACGTGCAGCAGGTCCAGATGCTGGTGCTCATGACCTGCGTCATGCTCGTCTCCGCCCCCATCACGATGGTCGGCGGGGTGTTCATGGCGCTGCGCGAGGACGTCGGCCTCTCCTGGATCATCCTGGTCGCAGTCATCGTGCTCGGCGCGGGCATCGGCGTCCTCGTGACGAAGATGGGCCCGCTGTTCCAGGCCATGCAGACCAAGATCGACACGCTGAACCGGGTCCTGCGCGAGCAGATCACCGGCATCCGTGTCGTGCGCGCCTTTGTCCGTGAGCCGCACGAGAGCCGCCGCTTCGAGCGGGCCAACGCCGACCTCGTCGACACCACCACGACGGTCGGGCGCCTGATGGCCTTCCTGTTCCCGTTCGTGACGTTCATCATGAACATCTCGACGGTCGGCGTGATGTGGTTCGGCGCGCATCGGATCGACACCGGCGACCTGCAGGTCGGCCAGCTCACCGCCTTCATCTCCTACCTGATGCAGATCCTGATCTCGGTGATGATGACGACGATGCTGCTGATGCTCGCCCCGCGTGCGGCCGTCAGCGCCGACCGGATCATGGAGGTGCTCGACACCGAGACCTCCGTCGCTCCCCCGAAGCAGCCGGCCGCGACCCCCGCGGCGAAGGGCGTCGTGGAGTTCGACCACGTCAGCTTCGCCTACCCGGGAGCCGAGTCCCCCGTGCTCAAGGACCTGAGTTTCCGCCTCACCCCTGGCAGGACGACGGCCATCATCGGCTCCACTGGCTCGGGAAAGACCACGCTGGTCAACCTCATCCCGCGCCTCTTCGACGCGACCGGCGGGAAGGTGCTCGTCGACGGAGTCGACGTGCGCGACTACGAGCCGGACGACCTGTGGGCGAGGATCGGCCTCGTCCCGCAGAAGCCGTACCTGTTCACCGGCACCATCGCCTCCAACCTGCGCTATGGCAAGCCCGATGCGACGGAGCCGGAGCTCTGGGACGCTCTGCGCGTCGCCCAGGCCGAGGACTTCGTGTACGAGAAGGACGGCCGGCTCGAGTCGCCCATCGCGCAGGGCGGCACCAACGTCTCCGGTGGCCAGCGACAGCGGCTCGCCATCGCGCGCGCCCTCGTCAAGAAGCCGAGCGTCTATGTCTTCGACGACTCCTTCTCGGCCCTCGACGTGACGACGGACGCCAGGCTGCGTGCCGCGCTCGAGCCCGAGACGGCCGATGCGTCGGTGCTTGTCATCGCGCAGCGCGTGTCCACCATCACCTCGGCGGACGAGATCCTCGTCCTCGAGGACGGCGAGATCGTCGGACGGGGCACGCACGAGCAACTGCTCGCGTCGAACCCGACCTATCAGGAGATCGTCGAGTCCCAGCTGAGCGCAGAGGAGGCCGCGGCGTGAGCGAGAAGACCACCCCCGTCAAGGCGAACGAACGCCCCAAGTACGGCCCCCAGCGCGGCCCCGGCCCCGGCCACGGCATGGGCGGCACAGGCGAGAAGGCGGCCAACTTCGGCGTCTCCCTCCGCCGCCTCATGTCGAACCTGAGGCCCCAGCGCGTCGGATTGATCGTTGCCGTCACCATGGGCGTGCTGTCCGTGGCGCTCGGCGTCGTCGGCCCGAAGATCCTCGGCAGGGCGACCGACCTGATGCTCGCAGGCATCATCGGGCGACAGGTCGGCCAGGAGGTGCCCCCTGGCACCACAAAGCAGCAGGTGATCGACGGCCTCGTCGCCCAGGGCCAGAACGACCAGGCAGACATGCTGCGCAACCTCGACTTCGTCCCCGGCGAGGGGATCGACTTCGGCGGAATCGGCTCGGTCCTGTTGATCGTGCTCGGCCTGTACGTCGCCTCCTTCGCGTTCTCGTGCGTGCAGGGCTGGGTGCTCAACGGGGCCGTCCAGCGCACCATCTACAAGATGCGCGAGGAGGTCTCGGCCAAGCTCGACCGGCTTCCGCTTGGCTATTTCGACAAGCAGGCCCGCGGCGAGGTGCTGAGCCGCGTCACCAACGACATCGACAACGTGTCGCAGACGCTGCAGCAGACCATGTCGCAGCTGCTCAACTCGCTGCTCATGCTGATCGGCGTGCTGGTGATGATGTTCTGGATCTCGCCGACGCTTGCGCTGGTCGCGCTGGTCTCGGTGCCGATCGCCATGGTCGTGACTGGCGTGATCGGCAAGCGTTCGCAGAAGCTGTTCGCGCAGAACTGGAAGTCGACCGGTGAGCTCAACGCCCAGATCGAGGAGGCCTTCACCGGCCACTCGCTGGTCAAGGTCTTCGGCCGTCAGCGCGAGGTGGAGGCGGAGTTCAACCGGCGTAACCAGGAGCTCTACAAGGCGGGCTTCGGCGCCCAGTTCATCTCGGGCATCATCATGCCCGTCATGTTCCTGGTCGGGAACCTGAACTACGTCGTGATCGCCGTGATCGGCGGCCTCCGCGTCGCTTCGGGCACCATGAACATCGGCGACGTCCAGGCGTTCATCCAGTACTCGCGCCAGTTCACCCAGCCGCTCACCCAGGTCGCCTCGATGGCGAACCTGCTCCAGTCGGGCGTCGCGTCCGCGGAGCGCGTCTTCGAGCTGCTCGACGCCGAGGAGATGTCGGCCGAACCGGCAGGTCGCCTCGGCACGGCCAATGGCCGGATCACCTTCGAGCACGTCGACTTCTCCTACACCCCGGACAAGCCGCTGATCCGCAACCTGAACCTCGTCGCCCAGCCGGGCCAAACGGTGGCGATCGTCGGACCCACCGGCGCGGGTAAGACGACGCTGGTCAACCTGCTGATGCGGTTCTACGACCTCGACGGCGGGCGGATCATGCTCGACAGCACCGACATCTCGACGGTGCCGCGCGGCGAGCTGCGCTCGCGCATGGGCATGGTGCTGCAGGACACGTGGCTGTTCGGCGGCACCATCCGCGAGAACATCGCCTATGGCCGGCCCGACGCCACGGAGGAGGAGATCATGGAGGCCGCGAAGGCGACCTTCGTCGACCGCTTCGTCCACTCGCTGCCCGAGGGCTACGACACGGTCATCGACGAGGAGGGCTCGAACGTGTCCGCCGGCGAGAAGCAGCTGATCACGATCGCGCGCGCCTTCCTCGCCGATCCGAGCATCCTGATCCTCGACGAGGCGACGAGCTCGGTCGACACCCGCACGGAACTGCTGGTCCAGCACGCCATGTCCGCTCTGCGCAGCGGGCGCACGTCGTTCGTGATCGCGCACCGCCTGTCGACGATCCGCGACGCCGACCTGATTCTCGTCATGGAGAACGGCGCCATCGTCGAACAGGGCAACCACCAGCAGCTGCTGGAGAAGAAGGGCGTCTACTTCGATCTGTACCAGTCGCAGTTCTCCGGCGCCATCGACCAGGTGGAGGCCGAGCAGGCCAGCTGAGTGCCGCCTCGAGACCCCGTCACCCAGGCAGGTGGCGGGGTCTCGTCGTCTCAGCCGGGGTGCGGCCCTCCACGATGGACGCCGGCCGACAGCTCCGCCTCCGAGAGGCCGTTGGCCCGCAGACACCCGGCGACGGTGCCATGGGCGGCCTCGAGGTCGGCGAGAACCTCCTCCATCACAGACGCCGGGCTGGCCCTCACCATCTCGATCAGCCCAGGGGTCAACTCGATGCCCTTGGCCACGATTCCGGCGAGCATCGCATCGGCCCAGGCTCCGCGGAGGTCTCCCTCAGTCAGCGCGTAGTCCGACACGACATCGCCGCGGGCGAGCCCCGCCGCAGCGAGGCCGAGGGCGACCACGAGGCCCGTGCGGTCCTTGCCCGCCGTGCAGTGCACGACGACCGACCCGCCGTCCGGCACGTCGACGATGTTCCGGCAGAGCGCGCCAAGGGTGATGTCCTGCGGGATCTGCGCCGTCGGCGCCGCACCGTCGAAGACGGGCACGCGGTGCACAGTGATACCGAGCCCGTCGACGAGGTTGGGTGCGGCATCGATCTCATGGTCGCTGCGCAGGTCGACGACGCGGCTCACGCCCAGCTCAGCCAGCTTCCTGCGCCCGGCGTCGTCGATCCGGTGGATGACATCCGACCTGAAGAGCGCTCCCATCGCGTCACGGAGGCACCGGCGCGGTAGCCACCGGTGTCACGGAGTGTTGTGGGTCCCTGCGAGATGGACGAGTCGCTGGCGGGTCATGCCGCCTGCCTGCCAGAGGAACCATCCGGTCGCCCCCTCTTACCCGCCCTTGCGCTGGAGCCACATCGTGATAGAATAGTTGAAGCTTAAACCTTTGTAGAGACAAGTATGGATTGAGATGACCACCGAGAGCTTCGCCCCCGAGACCCACATGGGTCGCCTCGAGCTGCGGGTCCGTGACATGGAACGCCAGCTCGCCTTCTACACCGAAGGCGTCGGACTCGAGCCGATCAGCGACGAGCCGGGAGCCGTGACGCTCGGCCACGGCGGACGGCCGATCGTCCGGCTCACCGAATCGAAGGACCTGCGCCCCGCCCGTCGCAACGAGGCCGGCCTTTTCCACACCGCCGTCCTCTACGACGATCCGAAGGCGCTCGCCAGGACCGTGGTCAGCATGGCCAACTCCTACGCCGACCGGTACGCAGGAACCGGCGACCACCTCGTCTCGGAGGCCTTCTACTTCACCGACCCGGAGGGCAACGGCGTGGAGCTCTACCACGACCGCCCGCGCGACCAGTGGACCTGGATCGACGGGAAGGTCCAGATGGACACCCTCTACGTCGACCCGAACGAGTTCGTGAACCGCCACCTGGCGGGCGTCGACCTGGCCACGATGGCGCCTACCGAGGCGACGCTCGGCCACGTCCATCTGCAGGTCGGCGACCTCGAGTCGGCCCGCGGCTTCTACGTCAACGGGCTCGGCTTCGACGAGACCTTCGCCATGCCGGGCAACGCGCTGTTCGTCTCGGCGGGCGGCTACCACCACCACATGGCGATGAACGTGTGGAACTCGGCGGGCGCCGGGCCTCGCCAGAACACCCTCGGCATGGGCGTGGTCGACATCCTCGTTCCGCAGTCAGACGAGCTGGGTCGCGCCGAGGAGCGCCTCCGCCACAAGGGCTTCCAGCCCACCTTCGACGGCAGGACGATGTCGGTGCTCGACCCCTGGAACAACGAGATCCGCCTGTCGGTCGGCTGAACCCATGAACTGGGCGGCGGCACCCGTCCCTTCGTAGGGGCCGCCGCTCTTCATCCACGCAGCCCCCTGACGGCCGTCGATCGGCGGCGGTCGGATACCCGCATAGCATCAGACAACCTCGGACGGCGGCCACTAGACTCTCTCTCCATCCGACGACGAGAGGACACCGATGTCTGACCTGTGGACCGTTGACCCGCGCGAGGCGCTGCGGGCGGGCGAAGAGTTCGACCTGGACAGCCTCGACCGCGCCTCGACCCCCGGGTTCACCGGGGACAAGGCCGCCGCCGAGACGTTGACCGCCGAGCGCGGAAAGCTCCTCTCCGAACTGCAGGAACGCCTCTTCGCCAACGGGCGCGCGGGCGGCAAGCGCAACGTCCTGGTGATCATCCAGGGCCTCGACACCGCTGGAAAGGGCGGGATCGTCCGCCACGTGATGGGCATGGTCGACCCGCAGGGCGTCGCCCTCAGGAGCTTCGGGGTGCCGACCGCTGAGGAGCGCAGCCACCACTACCTCTGGCGGATCAAGAAGGCCCTTCCGAAGCCGGGCCTGATCGGCGTCTTCGACCGTTCGCAGTACGAGGACGTGCTCGTCGTGCGCGTCGACAACCTGGTCGACCAGGACGTGTGGGAGCCGCGCTTCGCCGAGATCAACCGCTGGGAGCGCACCCTCGTCAACGGCGGGACGACCGTGCTGAAGTTCGCCCTGATGCCGTCCTACGACGAGCAGGCAAGGCGCCTGATGGAACGCATCGACCGACCGGACAAGCGCTGGAAGTACTCCACCGGCGACCTGGGCACCCGCTCCAAGTGGGACCAGTTCCAGGAGGCGTATGCCGACGTCTTCCGCCGCACCTCGACGGAGCACGCACCCTGGTATGTGCTGCCCGCCGACCGCAAGTGGTACCCGCGCCTCGCCATCACGGAGATCCTCACCCGGGCCCTGATCGAGATGGAGCTGAAGTGGCCACGCGTGCGCTGGAGCCCGGACGTCCAGCGGCGAAGGCTGGCGAAGACGATGTCGCCCGAGCTGTACGCCGAGTCCGTCGCCGAGACCGCCGGCATTGTGCAGAAGTCCATCGACGCGAGCATGGACGTCAGCCTCGAGGCCGCCGAACTGCGCGACGCCCACGCGGACGACGCGACCCGCGAGTCGGCGATCGCCGCGATCGAGTCGCGCCGGGCCGAACTCGAGGCCGACCTCGCCACGACCCTTGAGGACAAGCAGGCCCTGCTCGAGGAGATGGCCCCCGACCTCGCGGCCGCGACCGCGGCCACCATCCCCGCCTCCGCGGACGCGATCGCCGTCGACGAAAAGGTCAAGGACAAGGCCGCCAAGAAGTCAAAGACGAAGGACGACTCGAAGAAGACCAAGAAGAAGGGCAAGAAGGACAAGAAGTGAGCCGACTCATCCCATGAACCGATGACGGCGGCACCGAGGCCGGTGCCGCCGACCCGGTCACCAGTTGTAGTCGAGGAACTTGCCGTCGAGGGTCACCACGACCCGGTCACCCGAGGGGTCGGGCCGTCGGGACACGTCGAGCTTGAAGTTGATCGCGCTCATGATCCCGTCGCCGAACTCCTCGTGGATCAACTCCTTGATCGCCGGGCCGTAGACGTTGATCGCCTCGATGAAGCGGTAGATCGTCGGATCGTTGGCAGCATCGCCAAGCCCCGTCCGGTAGGGCTGACGCTGCAGCGCCTGCACCGACTCGTCGCTGAGCCCGAGCAGTTCGCCCACCTTCACCGCCGCAGCCTCGGGGACGGGATGCTGCCCGAGGAGGGCGGAGACGGTCCACTCCTTCGGCTTGCCGATCGCCTCGGCGATCTCGGCCCAGGAGAGTCCCTCCCTCTGTTTCGCCGCCCGGATCTCCTCGGCAGCCTTCGCCTTGGCCTCGTTCATGATGCACCGCTCCTTCGCGTGTTTATCTGAATGGTTCTGCCAAACCTAGCCAAGGCGCGCCGGAAAAGGCGATTCGCGTCTGGCATGGACCCGGCACGGAGCGGGCGAGCGTCGACTCAGATGCGCACGTTGTCGGCGACGGCGGCACGCTCGTCGTCGGTCAGATACATGGAGACCAACCGCAGGGCCTCGGCGCGCACCTCGGGATTCACCTCGGAGAGCAGGCCACAGACCTCGCGGGCGATGACCTCGGCCTGGGAGGAGTGAGCCCGGTACTGCCAGGCACGTGAGACGAGCTCACGGTCGACCAGCCCCTTCTTCGAGAGCCGGTCGAGCACGGTCATGACGGTGGTGTAGGCGAGCTCGCGCTCGCTCGACAGGAGGGAGTGCACATCAGCGACGCTCAAGGGCGCGCTGGAGGACCACAGCAGCTCCATCACGCGCTGTTCAAGCTCTCCTCGCGACGCCATGGCGTAAGCATAAGGGCATGAGGCCCCCAAGATTGCGACAGGTTGTCGTTTTACGACATTGCGTAGTACGTTTTGAGCATGGACTCGGTGACCCTGGCCAGGTGGCAGTTCGGCATCACGACCGTCTACCACTTCCTCTTTGTTCCGATCACCATCGCGATGTCGATGCTGGTCGCGGTTCTGCAGACGATGTGGGTCAAGACGGGCAAGGACGCCTATCTGAGACTCACCAAGTTCTTCGGCAAACTGTTCCTGATCAACTTCGCCCTCGGCGTGGTGACCGGCATCGTGCAGGAGTTCCAGTTCGGGATGAACTGGTCCGAGTACTCGCGCTTCGTCGGTGACGTCTTCGGCGCGCCGCTCGCGCTCGAGGCGCTGCTGGCCTTCTTCCTCGAGTCGACCTTCATCGGGCTGTGGATCTTCGGCTGGGACAAGCTGCCGAAGAAGATCCACCTCCTCACGATCTACGCCGCGGCGTTCGGCACCATGCTCTCGGCGATCTTCATCCTCGCCGCGAACTCGTGGATGCAGAACCCCGTCGGAACCACCTTCAACGAGGCGACCGGTCGCGCCGAGATCGCTGGCGTCGAGGGCTTCCTCGAGGTGCTGGCCAACCCGATCCTCTGGGTCACCTTCCCCCACGTGATCGCCTCCGCCTACATGGTCGCCGGTGGCCTGATCGCCGCCGTCGCCGGCTGGCACCTCGGAAAGATCCGCAAGGACGGCGAGGCCACACCTGGCGACGAGAAGACCTACCGGTTCGCCGTGAAGTTCGGCGCCTGGGTGATGCTGGCCGCCTCGGTCGCCACCGTCATCTCCGGCGACCAGCAGTCGCGGGCCATGACCGAGGTGCAGCCCATGAAGATGGCCGCGGCCGAGGGCCTGTTCAACACGACCGAGAACGCCCCCTTCTCGATCCTGACCATCGGCAACCGCGAGGGAACCGAGCAGGTGTTCGCGATCGAGATCCCCGGCCTGCTGTCGTTCATGTCCGGCCACGAGACGGTCAAGGGCATCAACGACCTGCGCGAGGAGTTCAAGGAGGACGGCTTCCGCCGCTTCGACGGCTCCCAGACGCAGCTGCAGCAGGAGTTCGCCGACCAGCTCGCCGCCAACTACCCGGACCTCGACCCGATGCCGAACATCCCGATCGCCTACTGGACGTTCCGTCTGATGATGGGCTTCGGCTTCGTCGGCATCGGCCTGTCGATCCTGACGCTGTGGCTGGTGCGCAAGGACAAGCTCCCGAAGCCTGGCCTCCCCTGGACCGTCGCCATGTTCGCGATGCCGCTGCTTCCGCTTTTCGGCATCTCCTTCGGCTGGATCTTCACCGAGATGGGGCGCCAGCCCTGGGTGGTGGCAGGTGTCCTGCCGACGGCAAGCGGCGTCTCGCCGACTGTGTCGGCCGGGACGGTGCTGTTCTCCCTGATCACGTTCACGCTGATCTACGGCGGCCTCGCCGTGCTGGAAGTCTGGCTGTTCCTCAAGTACGCGAAGAAGGGCCTGCCCGAGGTCGCGCCGGTTGAGGTACAGACGGATCCCGACGCTCCCCTGACCTTCGCGTACTGAGGACGGAACCGATCATGCTCACCCTGCTTGAAAGCACCGTCGCAGTCCCGACCCTCACCTGGGTCTGGTTCCTGCTCGTCGCCGTCCTCTGGCTCGGCTACTTCTTCCTCGAGGGCTTCGACTACGGCGTCGCCATGCTGATCCCCGTGCTCGGCAAGAACGAGAAGGACAAGCGCGTCATCGTCAACACCATCGGCCCCGTCTGGGACGGCAACGAGGTGTGGCTGCTGACCGCCGGCGGCGCCATGTTCGCCGCCTTCCCCGGCTGGTACGCCAGCCTCTTCTCCGGCCTCTACGTGCCCCTGCTGCTCGTCCTCGTGGGCCTCATCCTGCGCGGCGTGGCCTTCGAGTACCGCTCGAAGCACCCCGACACCGCCTACCGCACCATGCTCGACTGGTTCGCCACGATCGGCTCGTTCCTTCCCTCGCTGGTCTTCGGTGTCGGCTTCGCGAACTTCATCATCGGGTTGGCGAACGACGGGCTGCACTTCAACGGCTCGTTCTTCGGACTGTTCGGCCCGTTCGCCCTGCTCGGCGGCGTGATGCTCGTCGTGCTCTTCCTCGTGCACGGCGCGGCGTTCATCGCGCTCAAGACGAAGGGCCACATCCACGACAACGCAGAGTCGCTCGGCGCGAAGGGCGCCTGGCTCGCCGCGGCACTCGTGGCGCTGTTCGTGATCTGCCAGAACATTTTCTGGCCTGCGAAGTCTGAGTTCGGCGACTTCACCGTCTTCGCCTGGATCGCCGGGATCGTCTCGATCCTCGCCATCCTCGGCGCGGCGATCGCGCTGAACAAGGGCCGCGACGGCTGGGGCTTCCTCGGCACCGGCGTCTCGATCGTCGCACTGTTCGCCGGCGTCTTCCTCAAGATGTACGGCAACCTGGGCTTCGCCCAGGACGAGAGCATCGCCGTCACGGAGCGGCTCAACATGATCAGCGCAGCGTCCTCGCCGACGACGCTGACCATCATGACCTGGGCGGCCGTGATCTTCGTGCCGATCGTGATCGCCTACCAGTCCTGGTCCTACTGGGTCTTCCACAAGAGGATCTCGACCAAGAACATCCCGGACGAGGTGGAGACGGCCTACTGAGCCACACCTGACGCGAGGGCCCATCTCCGGACCGGGGATGGGCCCTTCGCACACCCGGGCTCCGGGACGGGAGCCCTTCCGCGAAGTGGGAGACTGAAGCAATGGCCGGACCGATCCACCCGAGGCTGCTCAGGCGCGCGAAGGCGACCAGGACGTTCCTGATCGCCAGCGTCGCCGTCGGCGTCGCGACAGCAGTGCTCCTGATTCTGCAGGCACGGCTACTCTCCGACTGGATCACCCGGGCCTTCGCCGAGCTGGCCTTCCCCCGCGGCTGGCAGGGCGCCCTGATCGCGCTGCTCGCTGTGTTCGCGGGGCGCGCCGTCCTCGCCTGGCTCAGCTCGGTGCTCGCCCACCGCAGCGCGGCGGAGGTGAAGTCGACGCTTCGCCGCGACGTGCTGAAGGCACGTCTGGCCACCCCGGTCGGCGGCGCCTCGTCCGCCTCGCTCGTGCGGACCCTCACCCAGGGCCTCGACTCCCTCGACGGCTACTTCTCCAAGTACCTCCCCCAGCTCGGCCTCGCGGCGACCGTTCCCTTCATCGTCGGCGCGGCCATCCTGTTCGCCGACTGGCAGTCGGCCCTGATCATCGTGTTCACCCTCCCCCTGATCCCCGTGTTCATGGCCCTGATCGGCTGGACGACAGAGAAGGCGACGAGAAAGAGCTTCGCGGTGGCGGACCGGCTCGCCAACCACTTCGCCGACCTGATCGCCGGCCTGCCGACGCTGCAGGCTTTCGCTCGGGCGAGGGCACAGAAGAAGGGAGTCGAGCTCGGCGAGGAGCAGTACCGCGAGGCCACCATGCGCACGCTGTACGTCTCGTTCCTCTCGTCCTTCGCGCTCGAGCTCCTCGCGACGCTTTCGGTGGCGATCGTCGCGGTGACGGTGGGCTTCCGCCTCGTCTACGGCGACGTCGACTTCCCCACCGCCCTCTTCGTGCTGATACTGGCCCCCGAGGCCTTCCTTCCTGTGCGCCAGGTCGGCGTCCACTTCCACGACTCGGCCGACGGTGTGGCCGCCGCCGACGCCGCGTTCGCCATCATCGACGAGGCGACCGAGACGACCGGCACCCTCCCCGCACCTTCCGGGGCGCTGGTCCTCGACCGGGTCTCCTACACCTATCCCGGGGGCGACTCCCCCGCCGTGGAGGACCTGTCGCTGCGGGTCGACCCGGGTGAGGTCGTCGCGCTCAGCGGTTCCTCCGGAGGCGGCAAGTCGACCGCACTTGCCATGGCCATGGGCTTCCTCTCCCCGGCGTCCGGCTCGGTGCTGGTCGGGGACCAGCCGCTGGCCGACGTCGACCTGCGTTCCTGGCGGCGCGAGCTCGCCTGGGTCGCGCAGGAGCCGGGGCTGCTCAACGGAACGGTCGGCGACAACGTCGCCCTCGGCTCCCCCGACGCAACGGCCGAGGACGTCGAGGCCGCCCTGCGCGACGCCGGTGCCGACTTCGGCCGGGACAAACCGGTAGGCGATGACGGCGAGGGGCTCTCGGCAGGCGAACTGCGCCGCGTCGCGCTCGCCCGCGCCCTTGTCCGGATCCGCCGTGGAGGCGCCCGCTACCTGATCCTCGACGAGCCGACAGCCGGCCTCGACGCCGAGACCGAGGCCCGGGTGATCGACGCGGTGCGCGACACCGGAGCCGGGGCGTTGATCGTCTCGCACCGCCCGGCGGTGCTCGAGGCGGCCGACCGCGTGGTCGAGGTGGTGCAGGCATGAGGCTCGTCTCCGACCTGATCGCGGCCGTCCCCAACGGTCGACGCCGCATGATCTGCGCCGTCCTGCTCGCGGCCCTCGCCTCCGCCTCCTCCGTGGCGCTGATGGGGGTCTCCGCCTGGCTGATCTCCTTCGCCGCGCTCGCCCCTCCGGTGCTGTATCTGCAGCCGGCGGCGGTCGGGGTGCGCGCCTTCGGCATCGCGCGCGGAGCGTTCCGCTACGTCGAGCGGATCGTCGGCCACGACGTGGCATTGCGGATGCAGGCGGCCCTCCGGGTGCGCGTCTACGACAAGCTGGCAGCCACGACGCTGATCGGCCGACGGCGCGGCGACCTGCTCACCCGCGTCGTCTCCGACGTGACCGCCATCCAGGACGTCGTGGTGCGCGTCGTGATCCCCTTCGCCTCCGCGGCGGTGGTCGTGATCGGCACAACGGTGATGCTCGCCGTGTTCAACGTTGCGAGCGCACTCGCCCTGCTTGTCACCGCCGTCCTCGCGGGCGTCGTCGCGCCGTTGTGGACGCAGCGGATGAGCTTGCGGCCGGACCAGGAGTCCGTCCCCACGCGTGGCCGGCTCGCCGACGGGATCCGCGAGCTGGCGCTCACCTCCACCGACCTGGTGGCCTACGACGCCGACGGGGAGGAACTCGACCGGCTGCTCGCCGTCGACGACGAACTGCGCAGACAAGAGTCAAGGGGCGCCTGGGTGCGCGGGATCGCGAACGGCGTCCAGATCCTCGCGGCGGGGATCGCCGTGGGCGCCGCGCTCATCTTCGGCACGGCCGCCATCTCCTCCGGGGCGCTCGACCCGCGCTTCCTCGCCGTCCTCGCGCTCACGCCGCTCGCCATGCACGAGGTGCTCAGCACCTTCGCCCAGGCGGCGCAGACCTACACCCGCGCCCGCTCAGCGCTCGACCGGATCACAGAGCTGCTCGACGAGCCGCCGGTAGGCACCGGCGACGTCACGCCGGGCACCGCTGCCGAGCCGGGCCTCACGCTGATCGACGCGACGGTCGGCTGGCCCACCTCGGGGCCGGTGCAGAGCGGCGTCGACCTGAGCGTCACGCCGGGCAGCAGGGTGGCGCTCGTCGGCCCTTCCGGGGTGGGCAAGACGACGATCGCGGCCACCGCCATGGGCCTGATCCCGCCGATCTCCGGTGAGGTGGTCCGCGGCGGCAGGGTCGGCTACCTGGAACAGGACGCGCACATCTTCGCCACGACGGTCGCCGAGAACGTGCGCATCGGGGACCGGGACGCCACGCCAGACCAGATCACGCTTGCCCTCACCCGCGCGGGCCTGCCGATCGACCCCGACCGGCGCATCGGAGAGGGCGGGGGCACCCTCTCGGGAGGCGAGCGCCGCAGGCTCGCCCTCTCCCGGCTGCTCGTCGGCGAGCACGACCTGATCATCCTCGATGAGCCCACCGAGCACCTTGACCGGGAGACCGCCGATGCGCTGATGCGCGACGTGTGGGCGGCCTTCGACGGCGACCCGGTGCTGGTGATCACCCACGACCCGGACGTGGTCGCCGCCTGCGACCGGACGCACCGCCTGTCGCGCTGAGCCCGAGCTAGTCCCGCCAGCCCTCGGCCAGCGTCCGCGCCGCCTTGGCGAGGACCACCTCCGTCTCCTCGAGCGCGCGGCCCCCGTGCAGCTCGGACAGCGAACGAGCCGCGGCGAGCGCGGAGGTGTCGGCCTCGATCCTGCCTGCGATCACCGCGACCCTGTGGTCGCCCGCGAGGTCGCGCACGACGGAGACGGCCTTGCCTGAGCCGCTCTGCGCGTCGAAGCTCCCCTCACCTGTCACCACGAGGTCGCAGCCGTCGATCGCGCGGTCGAGACCGATCGCCTCGGCCACGCGCCGAGCACCCGAGGCAGTCTCCGCGCCCCACCACTGCAACGCGTAGCCGACCCCGCCCGCCGCCCCCGAACCCGGCGCGTCGACGTCCGCGCCGAGCAGGCGCGCCCAGCTAGCGAGGTTGGCGTCCAACTCGTCCACCAGCGAGGCGCCTCCCTTCTGCGGCCCGAAGACGGCGGCCGCGCCATCGGTCCCGAGGAGCGGGTTGGTCACATCGCAGAGGATCGTGGCGCCGCCCGTGGGAGGGCGGAGCGGGCTGCCTCCGAGCGCGACGATGTCGGGCAGCTCCACATTGCCGGGACGCTCGACAAGGGCCCCTCCCGCGTCCAGCAGTTCCACCCCGAGCGCGGAGAGCAACCCCGCCCCGCCGTCGGTGGAGGCGCTGCCGCCGATGCCGAGCAGCAGCCGTTCCACGCCCGCCTCGAGGGCCGCGCGGATCGCGAGCCCGAAGCCGACGGTGTGCGCCTGCCTCGGCGCGAGGTGCTCGATGGTCAGCAGCCCGCAGCACTCGGCGAGCTCGACCACCCCCGTCCCGTCCGGCAGGCGCACCCAAGAGGCCACGCGGGGGCCGCCGAGCGCGTCGACGACGGCGACCGGCACGCGGATCGCCCCCGTCAGCGTCTCGAACGCGTCGAGGGTGCCCTCACCCCCGTCCGCCATGGGTGCGAGCACCAGGTCGTCGTCCGGTCTCGCCCGCCGCCACCCGGTGGCGATGGCCTGTGCGGCCGCAGCCGCCATCACGGTGCCTTTGAACGAATCAGGGGCTATCACCACGCGCATGACTAGACGCTACTGCGCCCACGGCCCGCACACCACGGGTTGGCGGCTCTGCTGCGGTGGACACTCATTCGATAGAGTGACGGGGTGATCCAAGCAGCCCACGGCGGTCAGCGCCCCTTGAAGGTGGCGCAGTTCACTGACAACTACGGGCCTGGCAGCAACGGCCTGATGTACGCCGTCCAGCAGCTGGAGGGCAACCTGCTCGACGCAGGCGACGAGGTGATCGTCGTCGCCCCGGCGGCCAAGGGACCGAACCCGCACCACGGGAGGGCCGGTCGCACCGAGATCCGGCTGCCGTCGGTGAAGGTGCCGAAGATGCCCACCCGCGTCGCGAGCGGCAGGCACTTCGACAAGACGATGGACAAGATCGCCGACCTGCGGCCGGACGTGATCCACGTGCACGGCTTCGGCACTGTCGGCGCCCTCGGCACCTGGATCGCCCGCAGGCTCGACATCCCCATGCTGCTGACCTGGCACACCGACTTCGACGCCTACGCCGACCACTACTCCGCCGTCCTTCCCCTCCTGACCGGCGTGGTGAAGGCGTTCGCCCGGCTGACGAAGGGCGAGGTGCTCGACTCCCACGACCTGCGCCTCGCCGAGGTCCGCTACGAGGACCGGGGCAGGTCGACCGCCCTGCTGCTCGGCCTGTGCCAGAAGATGCTCGAGACGGCCGACCTCGTCACCACCCCTTCACCGAAGACCGCCGACCGGTGTCGCCTGATCTCGACCAACGCCAACATCCGGGTCGTGCCGAACGGCGTCGATCCGCTGCCACCCGGCCCCCCACCGTTCGAGCATCCGGACGGACCGCTCGTGCTCTACGTCGGCCGGATCGCCCCGGAGAAGGGCATCCCGCTGCTCGCCGACGCCTTCACGCTCGTGCACGCGCAGCGTCCCGGCGCCCGGTTGTGCGTCGTGGGCGACTGGGAACGCTACTCGCACATCCGCAAGGTGCTGGCCGCCGGGCGCGACGGCGGGCGGGTCATCCTCCCGGGCGAGCAGAAGCGGGACGCTCTCGGGGCGTACTACGGCATGGCCGACGTGTTCGCCTTCCCGTCGCTGACCGACACCCAGGCGCTCGTGCTGCACGAGGCCGCCCTCGCGGGGCTGCCAATCGTCTCCGTCGACCACGAACTGCAGCTGGTGATCGAGCCAGGGGTCAACGGCGAGATCACCCGCCCGACTGCCGCGTCGCTTGCGGCGGGCCTGCTGCGCGTGATCGACCGGCTCGACGACGAGGACTGGACGCGCAACGCGTCGCGCCGCTCCGTGCAGCTGGCGTCGCAGTGGACGATCGAATCCCAGGCGCAGGCCATGCTGCAGATCTACGCAGAGGTCGCGGCGGGCGCGCTGATCCCGCGCTGAACGCGCAGGCCGTCAGCGTGTTGGGCCGAAGCGCTCCACGAGAAGGGCGAACACGTCCTCGGCCAGCTGGCGCGACGTGGGGCGATCGGCCGTCGCCGAGGAGGAATCCTCGGCCGAGGCGAACTCCTCACGGATGATCCGCCGGACCGGCTCGGGGACCGGCGCGGTCCCGAGTTCGCGGGTGACGGCCTTCTCGGCGACCATGACCTCGACCGCCTCCGCAACGGCCTGATCCACGGGAGCCTCGGCGATCAGGTCGGCCAGCCGCATGGGCGGCACCGGCCTGCCGTGCAGCCGCATCCACCGCAGCGCGAGGGCTGGGCGCAGCGCGTAGAAGACGCGCTTCGAGATCGCCTCGCCTCCCTCTGCGGCACCCGACGACTCCCACGCGTGGGCGCCGAGCCGCAGATAGTGGTTGCGCACTGCCGCCGGGTCTGCGACCCGCTCGCAGAGCGCGGGCAGGGTGCCCGCGAAGTCGGGATCGCCGAAGTAGATCAGCGGCGAACGGAGCCACTCGAGGACCGTCACGTTTCCGCGCACGGCGAGCTCGACACCCTTGATCAGGTCCCAGCCGTTGACGTCGAAGACCTCGTCGAGCGGGGTCTCGATGACGTCGCGCCTGCGCCAGGGGCTCAGGTACTGGGAGGCGGGGCGCACGTAGAGGAAGCGGCAGTCGTAGTCGCTGTCCGGAGGGGAACCCCCAGGCACGGCTCCCCGACTCGATCGCCCAGGGGATGGCGACGCCCTCGTCGGAGGCGACGGCGTCGAGACGGGCGATGATGGTGTCGACGACGACCGGGTCGAAGTCGTCGGTCAGGCTGCTGATCATGGATCACCTCCCCCTCGACTTCCACCCTAGATGTACCCGGCCATCAGGTTGGTAGCACCCGGCTGATCGGGGGCTTGCCTCCGAGTGCGCTGTGGTGACGTTCAGTGTTGTAGTACTCGATCCATGGTGCAAGATGACGGGGTGGCGATCGTCCAGTACGGGCCCTCTACGATGCGCCTGGACGGGATCTCGCTGCGTGTCGAGACGGACTATCCGTACGATCCGGAGGTCAGGGTGAGCATCGACGAGGCAGAGGTCCCCTTCGCGCTCGACCTGCGCATCCCGGCCTGGGCCGAGGGCGCCACCGTGGACGGCTCACCTGTCGCACCGGGCGCGCACCGGGTCGAGGGCGTGTCCGCGGGTGACGTGGTGGTGCTGCGGCTGCCGCTCGAGCCCCGCATAACACGCCCGGACAGCCGGATCGACGCAGTGCGCGGCACCATCGCCGTCGAGCGGGGGCCATTCGTGCTCTGCGCGGAGTCGGTGGACCTGCCGGGAGACCTGAGCGTCAACGAGTTGGTCGTTGACGCGGATGCGGGCGTCGAAGCGCTCGGCGCCGGGGCCGTCGTGCGGGGTCGACGCCTCTCGGCCGCCGACGCAGGGTGGCCGTACGGAGGTGAGGCCGGAGCCGCAACGGGCGAGGCCTTCGACGTGCCGCTGATTCCCTACCACTCCTGGGCCAACCGCGGCCCTTCGACGATGCGGGTCTGGCTGCCCGGGTCCTGACCGCCGCGCCTCGACGGCAGCACCACCGATCTGGTGCCGCCGTCGGCCTTCGTCAGCCCGCCCTTGTCAGGAGGCCGGACATCTTGTCCGCGATGGTGGTCATGGCGCGTTCGGGGACGAGCCTGGTGAACCACCATCACCCGCGCGTCCCTGCCGACGAGCACCCGGTAGGCACCTTTCTCGATCCCATTCGCGATGATGATCTCCGCGGCCTCCGCGGGGGTGAGCACCTTCTGGTTCGCCGCGTTGTCGTTGGCGCCCGCGACGGCCGGGACGTGCACATCGCTGTTCTGGGTGATGCTCGAGGGCCGGAGGGGCGGGGGTCCCAGGCTCAGCGGCCGGTCATGTCCCGGGGAACGACCCAGGCATCGAAGTCCTCGGCACTGACGCCGTTGGCAAGGGCCGACTCGCGCAGCGAGGTGCCCTCCCTGTGCGCCTGCTTGGCGATCTTGGCTGCGTTGTCGTAGCCGATGTGCGGGTTGAGGGCGGTGACCTGCATCAGGTTCGAGTCGAGGTTCTCCCTGATCCGCTCCAGGTTCGGCTCGATGCCCACCGCGCAATGGTCGGTGAACGAGACGCAGGCGTCGGAGATGAGCCGGATCGACTCGAGCACGGCGTGCGACATCACCGGCTTGAAGACGTTGAGCTGGAAGTTGCCCTGGGAGCCGGCGAAGCCGACCGTCGCGTCATTGCCGAAGACCCGGGCCACCACCATGGTCATCGCCTCCGACTGGGTGGGGTTCACCTTGCCCGGCATGATCGAGCTTCCCGGCTCGTTCTCCGGGATGGTGATCTCCCCGATGCCGTTGCGCGGACCGCTCGCGTACCAGCGCACATCGTTGGCGATCTTCATGAGCGCTCCGGCGAGGACGCGGAGCGCCCCGCTCACCTCGACGAGCGAATCATGGGCGCTGAGCGCGGCGAAGAGGTTGTCTGCCTGGCGGAACTCGAGCCCGGTCTCCTGGCTGATCTTCTCCGCGGCGAGCGCTCCGAAGGCGGGATTGGCGTTGAGGCCGGTGCCGACCGCGGTGCCGCCGATCGCCAGATCACGTGCCCGCCCGTCCGCCGTCCTGATCCCCTCCACCGCGAAGTCGAGCTGGGCCACCCACCCGCCGATCACCTGTCCGAGGCGCACCGGTGTCGCGTCCTGGAGGTGGGTGCGCCCCACCATGACGACATCGTCGAAAGCCTCCGCCTTCTCCGCGAGCACATCGCGCAGTCGGGCGACGCTGTCGTAGAGGCGGGAGTTCAGTTCGCTGACCACGGCGATGTGCATCGCGGTGGGGAACGTGTCGTTGGAGGACTGGCCGCGGTTCACGTCGTCATTGGGGTGGACGGGCGTCTTGGAGCCCAGTACCCCGCCTGCGAGCTCGATCGCCCGGTTCGAGATGACCTCGTTGGAGTTCATGTTGGACTGCGTGCCGGATCCGGTCTGGAAGACCACGAGCGGGAAGTGGTCGTCGAGCCTGCCCTCGATCACCTCATCGGCCGCGCGGACGATCAGGTCGGCCGTCTCCCGGGGAAGCTCGCCCAGCTCGGCGTTGGCCTGTGCGGCCGCCTTCTTCAGCACGCCGAGCGCGCGGATCATGTCGCGCCCCCAGACGAAGGTGTCGCGGCCGATGTCGAAGTTGTGCAGGCTGCGCTCAGTCTGCGCTCCCCAGTACTGGTCCTCTGCGACCTCGATCTCACCCATGGAGTCTTTTTCGATGCGATTGCCCATGTCACGACGGTACCCGCTCCGGCGCTGCTGCGGGAGCCCTCGGCAGCCATCCGTGGCGGGGATAAAAAAGGGCCCGGCCCGCTGCTCTTGGGGGGCGGCAGCGGGCCGGGCGGCTCTTGGGGGCCCATTTCAGGGCCACTTTGGGTACTTTACCAGATACTGGTGGTCCCGATTTTCCCGGGACCGATATCGGTGACTATCCGACCACCTGGTAGTTGACCGTGATCACTCCCGCGGAGGTTCCACCAATAGCCTGCATCGCTGCGCGCGAGAGGTCAAGGCAACGCCCCGAAATGTACGGACCTCGATCATTGATTCGCACGATCACCGACTTGTTGTTGCTCGGGTTGGTCACCTTCACGCGCGTGTTGAACGGGAGCGACTTGTGCGCTGCGGTCAGGTCGTTGGTGTTGAACTGCTCACCGTTGGCCGTCATCTGGCCCTGCCAGTAGTAGGACGCCTTGCAGGAGGAACCGACGGCGGGCGTCAGATTCTCGTTGGACGAGCCACTCGTGGACGGCTCATCGGTCGCCTCGGGCTTCTCCTCGACGACCACCTTCGTGCCGACCGTCGTCACCTCGTCGACCGGCTCGGTGTCGACGACCGTCGACTTCAGGGTGGAGCTGACCAGCTTGTCGTCGTTGTAGACGTCGGTGTAGGTCTCGGTCGCCTTGCCCTTGACGCCCTCGGTGGTGACCTTCTCCTTGCCCTTCTCGAGCTTTTCGGACTTGACTTCCTTCTTCTCGAACGGAAGTTCCTTTGCCTTGGTGGAGGTCTTCACGTCGACCTTGACGAAGGCGATCTTCAGCCCGTCGGTCAGCACGATGTCGGCGGCCGGGGTGAGCTTGTCGTCCGCGTCGGGCTTGATGCCCTGCTTGTCGAGCACGTCCTGGACGGTGCCCGCGAGCCTGACCGGGGTCGCCTTGCCTGCGGCCGTGAGGGTGACGTCCTTCGCCGTGGCGATCTCCAGGTCGAGACCTTCGCGCCCGATGCCGGCGGAGCGGGTGGCCGACAGCTTCGAGTCGGTCTCGTCGAGACGGAGCTGCTCAAGGGCGTCGCCCACGTTGCGGGCGGTGGTCCACACCGTGCGCTCCTCGCCGTCGACGGTGAGCTGCAGGGGGCGGCCGTAGGCGACGGAGATGTTGAGACCGTCGGTGATCTCGGTGTCGGCGGCCGGCAGCACCACGTCGTGGGCGCCGAGCTCGATGCCCTCAAGCTCGAGCACCTCGGCGACCGTGCGCTCGCGCACCGCGATCGTCGAGACTTCGCCGTCGACCGAGACCTGCACGTCGTTCTTGTGCAGGGCCGTCGCCGCGGCGACGCCACCGACGACGGCGAGCGCGACGCCACCAGCGATTGCGGGAATGAGGACCTTTGCCATCGGGGGTGTTCTCCAGAAGATCTGAGGGATGGCCCGGGGTGCCGGACGCGCTAATCCTAAGCCTTTCCTGAGGGATTCCCAAACGAATCCTGAAGATTCTCAGGAAGTGCGCCGTGGCGGGCATGACAAGAGCCCCTGCCGCGAGCGGCAGGGGCTCCGGCGGCGATGGCTCAGGCCTCGACGACCGTGTACTCGCCGGCCTCGCGCACGGCCTCGACGATGGAGTCGAACGGGATGCGCTCGTCGGACTCGATCGCCATGGCGCCACCCTCCAGGCTGACGCTGACGTTCTTGACGCCCTCCACCTCCTTGACCTCCTCGGTCACGTGGTTGACGCAGTTGCCACAGGTCATGCCGGTGACGGTGTAGTTGCTGATCACGGGTTCCTCCTACTTCACAAGGCGCTTGATGGCCTGCATTGCCTCTTCGAGTTTCGCATCGGCCTCCGGGCCACCCTGACGGGCGGCATCGGCGACGCAGTGCTCAAGATGGTCCTCCAGCAGCCCGAGCGAGACCGCCTTCAGCGCGCTCGTCACGGCCGCGACCTGGGTCAGGATGTCGATGCAGTACTGGTCGTTCTCCACCATGCGCGCGATGCCGCGCGTCTGCCCCTCGATGAGCTTCAGGCGCCGCAGATAGCTCGCCTTCTCGGGCGCGTATCCGTACTCGACGTGACAGGACTGCTGCTCGACGCTCTCTGACATGGACCCTCCTTCGATGGGTCCATGATACCCCCCTGGGGTAAGCGCCACAACAACGTTTCCGCCGCCCCGGGCGCGGTCGCCACGGGCGTCGCGGCAGCCCTACGGGCACCTCACGGCACGGTCCTCCCGGTTTTGTCCACACACAACCCACATGGCCTGTGGATAACCCGCGACGGCGACGCGCCCGAACGCGTGGGAACATCGCCCATAGCAGATGGCCG
Organism: Tessaracoccus flavescens; assembly: GCF_001998865.1. Lineage (NCBI taxonomy): Bacteria > Bacillati > Actinomycetota > Actinomycetes > Propionibacteriales > Propionibacteriaceae > Tessaracoccus > Tessaracoccus flavescens. The sequence continues at coordinate 2,038,135 of NZ_CP019607.1, read as the reverse complement.
GTCGACACGTCCAGCCGTCTCGCATCACCGCATCGCCCCTTGTGAATGCCGATTCAAGGCGCGCCCCTCGGACCCCGTCCGCCGTTCGGCCACACAGCGAGGGGTCGCCTCGGCCGCGCAGGCGAGGGCGCGACGGCGATTTGTGGACAAATCTCCCGAGTCGGGGTTTATAACAATTTGGTGACGCTGGTTTCACGCTCAGCGCACGCCGTCGTCCACACCTCCAGTACGGCCCGGTTGCCACTTGTGCACAGCTGTCCACAGCCCGCCCACAGGGTTGCGAACAGGCAGCCGGGAACGCTGGTTCGAAACTGTCTGGACGGTGTCCTAACCTGAGTCCTGCCCTGAAGAATCCGCGCAGGAGGTGCCATGACCCAGGCTCCCGTCTACGACGACCGTGAGCTGGACCGCACCCCGCCCCAGGATCTCGCGGCCGAGCAGAGTGTGCTCGGCGCCATGATGATGTCGAAGGACGCCATCTCCGATGTGGTCGAGGTGCTGCGCGGCGTCGACTTCTACCGGCCGAACCACGAGACCATCTTCGACGCCATCATCAACCTCTACGGCCGAGGCGAGCCGGCCGATCCGATCACGGTCGCCGGCGAACTGGGCAAGTCCGGCCAACTGTCGAAGGTCGGCGGCGCCGTCTACCTGCACGACCTCCTCTCCAGCGTCTCCATCGCTGCCAACGCCCCCTACTACGCCGAGATCGTGCGGGACAAGGCGGTCCTGCGGCGCCTGGTCAACGCGTCGATCCGCATCGCGCAGCTCGGCTACCAGGGCCAGGGCGAGGTCGACAAGATCGTCGACGAGGCCCAGCAGACGCTCTTCGAGGTCACCGAGAAGAAGGCCTCGGAGGACTACAAGTCGCTGCGCGAGCTGATCGAGCCCACCTTCGACGAGATCGAGTCGATCCAGAACTCCGGTGACGGGATCTCGGGCGTTCCCACCGGGTTCACGGAGCTCGACCGGATCACCAACGGCTTCCACGGCGGGCAGATGATCATCGTCGCCGCCCGCCCCGGCGTCGGCAAGTCGACCTTCGCGCTCGACATCTGCCGCAGCGCGGCCATCCACCACAACCTCACCGCCGCGTTCTTCTCGCTCGAGATGAGCCGGACGGAGATCGTGATGAAGGTGCTCAGCGCCGAGGCGTCCATCCCGCTGAACCGCATCCGCGGCGGTGGCGCGAAGATGGACGAGTCCGACTGGCAGCGCATCACAGACAAGGCGGCGATCCTCGCCGAGAAGAACTTCTTCATCGACGACTCACCCAACCTGACCATGATGGAGATCCGCGCGAAGGCCCGCCGCCTGAAGCAGCGCAACGACCTGCAGCTGCTCGCCATCGACTACATCCAGCTGATGAGCTCCGGCAAGAAGGTCGAGTCGCGCCAGCTCGAGGTCTCCGAGTTCTCCCGCCAGATCAAGCTGATCGCCAAGGAGCTCGAGATCCCCGTGATCGCGCTGTCCCAGCTCTCCCGTAACACGGAGCAGCGCAAAGACGGCGTCCCCCAGCTCTCCGATCTGCGAGAATCGGGTTCGCTCGAGCAGGACGCCGACATGGTGATCATGCTGCACCGCCCGGAGATGTACTCGCAGAACCCGACCGACGACGAGCGCGGCCTCGCCACCTTCCACATCCCGAAGCACCGCAACGGCGAGACGGGCAAGATCGACGCCCTGTTCCAGGGCCACTACAGCCGTTTCACCAACGCGCCCATCTAGGTCTGACGAGCGCGCACCTTCCCGGAACCGACGTAGAGTGGCTGGACCGAAGCCGCCGCTTTCGAAGGAGCCGTCGATGATCCCGGCCGATACCGCGTGGCGCTGGGACTATGTGGACTCGCTGGTGCGCCGCTGGTTCCCGCCTGGCGAGCAGGCTGCCGAACCCGATCTGAGCGATGCGGCGCGACGCCTGGGGCCGCTCTCCCCCGCGCTCGCCGCCCTGGCGGCCAGGGCCGCGCGACACGACGTGTGGGGCGTTCAGGACACCGTCCTTGCGCCCGATGCCTGGCGGCCCGAGGACACCCACCTCGTCATCGCGCGCGAGGCGCAGGGCGTCACTGAGTGGGCAGTCCCCCTCAGCGAGATCGCCGCCGACGACCCGCCGGTCGACCTGCGCGACCCCGACTCCGGACGGTGGGTGCGCGAGTTCTCAAGCGTCTCCGAGTTCGCCGTCGGGTGGGTCCTGCTCGCGGTGAAGTTCTCCGGTGCCGACCTGCCGCGGGCCAACGGCCAGGTCCCGTACGAGGCGGTCGACCGGCTGCGCGCTGAGTTCGACGTGCTGTCACTGCGGATCACCTGGCCGGCCGACCCCACCTGGTTCGCCTCCCTCCCCGACGCCCTCGTCGAGGTCGACGGCGGCGCCTGGGCCTGGGTGACGGCCCGCGACCGCGGGGCCTACGAGGCCGCGATGACTGAGCTCACCAGGCTCGGGATGGAGCTCGACGAGTCCGCCTGATCCCCGACATTTCATCGTGCCGTAAGCCCGGGCAGTCGGCAGCCACCACCCGAAGGAGACGCGTGCTCATCTCAGCTCTGACCATCGCGGCGGCAACGGCCGCGGGCCTCACCTCCGGTGTGTACCTCGCCTTCACCACGATGGTGCTCCCCGCCCTTGACCGTGGCGACCACACGACGGCCACCGACGCCATGCGGGCCGTCAACTAGCAGGCACTCCGGCCGCCCTTCATGGCGCTCCTCTTCGGCGGGGCCGCCGCGGCCGCTGCCGTGCTGGTCGCCCAGGTGGCGACCGGCCGCTCCCCGTTGGCCCTGGTCGGCGCCGGCCTGGCGCTTGCCAGCTTCGTCGTGACGGTGACGGTCAAGGTGCCACTCAACAACGTCCTCGCCCGCGCCGTCGGGGATGGAGGCTGGCCTCGGTTCGCGAGACGTTGGGGCAGGGCGAACCTTCTCCGGGCGGCCCTGTCAGCTGCGGGGGGCCTGCCTCGCCGCCTCACTGTCCAGCGGCGGATGAACCGATCGCCGGGCCGCGCTCCCGGCGCTTGCCGGGTGTTATAGGTTTCGGGCATGAGTTCTCCCGAACTGGATCGCGCGCGCTACGGGACGAAGGCGGCAAAGGCCGACCACTTCCTCGGCTTCTGGCTCTCCCTCGTGATCGAGGGGCGCGGCTACGGGCGGCTCTCCGACGCCCGGAGGGCCCGCCGCACGATCGACGCGTTCGTCGCCGATACCGCGCCCGCCCTCGCGGAGGCAGGCCCTGAGGCCTACTTCGAGGCCCTGCGCGACGCGGCGAGGCTCTACTTCGACACCACCCTGACCGACCCGGCCTACTCCTCGACGATGTTCGGCCTCAAGCGCCTCTCACCCGAGGAACTGCGCGGAAAGATCGCCAACGAAGCCGCCTCCGCGCTGTCGGTGATCGTCGATTCCAACCTCGAGACCGACACGGCGCGACAGCTGCCCCGGCTGTGGGTCGAGGGCTACCTCGAGGCGCTTCCCGACGGGGCGCCGGCGCTGCGCGGGGCGCTCACGAAGCGCGCCTCCGCAGCCGACGCCGTCGGGCATCTTCTCGATCCGATGGCGTGACCGGAGACCACACGGCACTGCACGCGGGGCTCGGAGCGTGGTTCGCAGCCGAGGCAAGACCCCTGCCGTGGCGCGCGGCGGACACGACCCCCTGGGGTGTCCTGGTCAGCGAGATCATGCTGCAGCAGACGCCCGCCTCGCGGGTCGAGGCGCCATGGCGCGAGTGGATGACGCGCTGGCCGACCCCGGGCGACCTGGCGGCAGCCCCGGTGGACGAGGTGCTGCGGGCGTGGGGCAGGCTCGGCTATCCACGACGGGCGCTGCGCCTGCGTCAGAGCGCGACCGCCATCGTCGAGCGTCACGGCGGGGTGGTCCCCGAGGACGAGGCGGCGCTGCTCGCGCTGCCCGGGATCGGTCGTTACACGGCCGCCGCAGTGCTGGCCTTCGCGTTCGGGCGACGCTCGCTCGTCCTCGACGTGAACATCCGCCGGGTGCTTGCGCGGTACCACCGCGGCGTGGAGCATCCGGCGGCACACGAGACGGCGGACGAGCGCCGCGAGGCACTCGCCTTCGTCCCTGATCGCGACGCCGATGCCGCGCTGTGGTCGGCCTCCGCGATGGAGTTGGGCGCCGTCGTGTGCACGGCGCGCTCCCCACGGTGCGGGGACTGTCCCGTGTCGGAGGGCTGCGCGTGGCTCGCAGCGGGCCGACCCGCCTGGGAGGGCCCCGCACGGGTCGCCCAGGCGTGGGAGGGAACGGACCGGCAGTGCCGGGGTCGGATCATGGCCGCGCTCCGCGCCACCGAGGCCGCCGTCCCCCTCACAGACATCGCCTGGCCCGATGAGGCCCAGCTGCTTCGCGCGGCATCGGGCCTGGTCACCGACGGGCTCGCCCGGCAGACGCCGGAAGGGCTCCGCCTACCCTGAGACTTTGGACGACTGTCCAAAACGGGGTACGGTTGGGTATGGCAACGACCTCGGAGAAGCTGCTCGACGCCGCGCTGGACGTGATCCTCGAGAAGGGCTGGGCGCAGGCGAGCACCCGCGCCGTCGCGGACCGGGCGGGGGTTCGGCCCGGCGTCGTGCACTACCACTTCGCCTCCCAACAGGACCTGCGCATCGATGCGGCGATGCGCGGCCTCGAGCCGCTTCGCGTCGCGCTGACCGAGGCCATCGCCCGGCGCGACCTCCAGTCCGCCATCTCTATGGACACCGGGCCGAACTGGGCACGGCTGCTCAGCGAGATGACCATGTCGGCGATGCATGACGAGTCCGCGGCCCGTGCGACAAGGGGCTTCATGGCTGCCCTGCGTGACTCGGTCGCCGACGTGCTGCGCCGGGAGGGCGTCCATCCGGACACGGCGGCAGCCAAGGCGGCCGCGCTGACCGCGGGCATGGACGGCATCGGCCTCCACGCCAGCCTCGACCCCGACTTCCCCGTCGCCGAGGCGACGGCTGCACTACTCGAGATCCTGGGAGGAACACCATGAAGGCACTCATCCAAGGGGCCGGCATCTCCGGCCTCGCCTGCGCCCGCGTGCTCGACGAGCGCGGCTGGGACGTCACCATCGTGGAGGCCGCGACGGCCCCACGCACGGGCGGCTACATGATCGACTTCTTCGGCCCCGGCTGGGAAGCGGCGGCGCGCCTGGGGGTGATCGACGAGATCCGACGGCGCGGCCACGACTACCGGCGACTGGTGACCCGCGACGCATCGGGACGGGTCACCGCGAGGATCGGCCTCGACCTGGTCCGCGCTGCGGCCCGCGGACGGTTCACCTCGATTCTGCGGGAGGACGTGGAACTGTCCCTGCGTGCGGGCCTGCCCGCGAGGATCGACCAGCGCTTCGGGGTCTCGGTCGCGGAGCTGACCCGACGCCGGTCAGGGGTGGAGGCCACGCTCACCGACGGCACGGGGATCGAGGCCGACCTCGTGCTCGGCTGCGACGGGCTCTCGTCAGGGCTCCGCAGTCTCCTGTTCGGTCCGGCCAACGAGTTCGTGCTGGATCTCGGCTACCGGGTCGGTGGTGGCCACTTCCACGCGCCGGGCATCGGCGGCCGGTTGGGCGGGGATGTGTTCCTCTCGGACGTGAAGGGCGAGCAGTTCGGGATGTACGCGGTCGACGACGACTGGGTCGCCGGCTTCGCCGTGGAACGCTCCGCGCGGGGGCTGCCCGAGGACCCTGCAGCCTGGATCGCGGGGATCGCGCGCCGCAACGGCCCGCTCGCCAGCGCGGTGGCCGAGGCGGAGGTCGAGACCCCCTACATCGACCGGGTGGCCCAGTCGGTCGTGCCGCGCTGGCGCCTCGGAGGAACGCTGTTGATGGGCGATGCCGCCCACGCCGTCTCGCTCCTCGCGGGGCAGGGCGCTTCCCTCGCGATCGCCGGGGCGGTCGCGCTCGGCGATGCGCTCGACTCGGCAACGGGTCTCGACGACGGGCTCGCGGCCTACGAGTCGACCTGGCGCGGAAAGGTCGAGCAGGTGCAGAGGAGCGCGCGACGTTCCGCGTCGACCTTCATCCCCAGCTCGGAACTGGGGCTGCGGCTGCGGCGGCTCGGCCTCAGGGCGGCCGGGCTGCCGATCGTCTCCAAGTTCGTCGGGAGGCTCTCCGGTGGCGCGCCGACCCACTCCGGTACCACGAAGGTCCCAGCCTGAGCCATACCGTCGGTGCCTAGCCGTAGGCTGGGGCCATGACTTTGAAACTCGGAATGGTGACGTTCGACACGCGCGACCCGATGGCCATCGGCGCCTGGTGGGCGCAGGCGACGGGTGGCCAGATCGTCGAGGACAACGACGGCTGGTTCGTCATCGTCGCGCCCGGGGACGCGCAGCCGAACCTCGCGTTCCAGAAGGTCGAGGACCCGACCCCCGGCAAGAACCGGGTGCACCTCGACCTGGGAGCCGACGACCCCGACGCGGAGGTGGAGCGCCTCCTCGCCGCGGGCGCCACGAAGGTGGACAGGCACGAGATGGACGGGTTCGCCTGGACGGTGCTCGCCGACCCCGATGGCAACCAGTTCTGCGTGTCGCCCACCCACTGATCATTGCGCCCGGCGCTGCGATCTCACCCCTGGACCGGCCCACCCCCGCCAGGCCCGACTAGCATGCCGGATGCGGTTCGAGGTTGATGCCATCCTGTTCGACATCGACGGCACGCTGGTCGACTCGACCGCCGCCGTCGAACGGACCTGGAGCGTGTGGGCCGACGCCCACGCCGTCGACATCGACGAGCTGCTCAGCGTGAGCCACGGTCGTCGCAGCAAGGACACCATCGCGATGTTCCTGCCCGAGGTGGGCCGCGCCGACGCCGTCCGCTTCCTGGATGACCTGGAGACGCTGGACCTCGACGGGATCACCGCCCTGCCAGCTACGGCCGACCTGCTTGCCTCGCTGCCTGCCCACCGGTGGGCGGTGGTCACCTCCGGCAACCGGTCGCTCATGCAGGCGAGGCTTCGCACTGCCGGGCTGCCCATCCCCGAGGTGATGGTCACCAGCGAGGACGTGTCCAACGGGAAACCTGACCCGCAGGGCTACCGCCTCGCTGCGCAGCAGTTGGGCTTCGCGCCGCAGCGGTGCCTCGTGGTGGAGGACGCGCCGCCCGACATCGGTGCTGGCCTGGCGGCTGGCGGGCCGGTGCTCGGCGTCGCGACGTCGCATCCCGCCTCCGCGATCACTGAAGCGCACGCCGTCGTGGACGACCTGTCCACGGTCAGCGTCACAGCCACCGACTCGGGCCTCGTCGTTGAGGTCCCCGACCCCGCCTGACCCGGCGGGCGGTCAGCCCTCAGCCTGCGTCGACCGCCGCGCGCGGGGCGTACATGATGATCGCGACCCCGACCAGGCACACCAGCGCGCCGATCACGTCCCAGCGGTCGGGCCGGAAGCCGTCGAGCGCCATGCCCCAGAGCAGTGAGCCGACGATGAACACGCCGCCGTACGCTGCGAGGATGCGGCCGAAGTTGGCATCGGGTTGCAGGGTCGCGACGACGCCGTAGATGCCGAGCGCGACGACACCGCCACCGATCCAGGCCCACCCGCGGTGCTCGCGGATGCCCTGCCAGATGAGCCAGGCCCCGCCGATCTCGCACACCGCGGCGGCGATGAAGAGAGCGACGGAGCGCAGCGTCAGCACCGGGTCCTCACGGCTGCTGGCGGACCCGCCTGCCGCACAGGGCCCAGTAGCCGAAGAAGCCGATCAGGATGGCGACGAGGACGCCGAGGTTCGAGTACGCCCACGGGCCCTCCTTGCCGCCGAGCGGGCCGAGCAGGTAGCCCTGCCACTGGGTGAAGCTCGCCATGGTGTTGGTGACGAGGCCCCAGCCGATGACCGAGCCGACGACCATGAGGATGACCGACGTCCAGTTCACCGAGCCGTACGGTCCCTTCGCGTCGAACAGCGCCTCGTCGTGGTAGCCCTGACGGCGCAGCATCAGGTCCGCGAGGAAGATGCCGACCCAGACGGCCAGGGGCACGCCGAGCGTGATCAGGAAGGCCTGGAAGGGGCCGATGAAGTTCTGCGCGAACCACACGATGTAGATCGTGCCGATGACCATCAGCACCCCGTCGAGGGCTGCGGCCTGCCAGCGCTTGACCGGCAGCCCGAGGGCGAGCAGCGTCAGGCCGGAGGAGTAGATGTCGAGCACGGCGCCACCGACCAGGCCGAGGATTGCGACGATGACGAACGGGATCAGGAACCACAGGGGCAGGATCGCGGTGAGGGCGCCGATCGGGTCGAGGTTGACCGCCTCGCTCAGCTTCTCGTCGGAGCCTGCGAGCAGGAGGCCGTAGATGACGAGCACGATGGGTGCGACCGATGCACCGAACGTGGTCCAGGCGACCACCCCGGAGCTCGACGACGTGCGGGGAAGGTAGCGGGAGTAGTCGGAGGCCGAGTTCGCCCAGGAGAGGCCGAAGCCGGTCATGGCGAGGACGAGGGCGCCGAGTACCGCCTGGAAGCTGCCTGCCGGGATCGCCATCACGTTCGCGAGGTTGATGTGCGAAACGGTCAGGGCGATGTAGACGACCGTCAGCACGGCGGTGGCCCAGGTGATCCAGGTCTGCACCTTCATGATGGCGTCGAAGCCGAGGATTCCGGCGGCCATGATGATGGCGGCGATGATCAGGAAGGAGATGATCATCGACACGTTGCCCGTCGACCAGCCGAGACGGCCGAGGACGGTGTTGGTGGCAAGCGTCGCCAGCGTGACGAGCACGATCTCCCAGCCGACGAGGATCAGGTAGCCGATCACCGAGGGCAGCGCGTTGCCCCGCACGCCGAAGGCGGCGCGGGACAGGATCATGGTGGGGGCGGAGCCGACCTTTCCGGCAAGTGACGAGAAGCCGACGAGCAGGAACGACGCGATGACGCCGAGCACGCCGGCGATCGTCGCCTGCCAGAACGAGATCCCGAAGCCGAGGAGCCAGACGCCGTAGGGGATCGCGAGGATCGAGATGTTGGCCGCGAACCACGGCATGAACAGGTCACGGGGCTCGCCCTTGCGCTCGTCCTCGGCGATGACGTTGATGCCGTTGACCTCGATGGAGGTGGCGCTTGCCTCGGGCCGGATGGGTTCAGACATGTCGGCTCCTTTCTGGGCCATAAACCTAGACCCCCCACGGCCCCACGTCCTGCAATGCGCACCGTTCCGTCGCGTCCGACGGTGGGCCGACGCGACCGGGGAACCGGAGACCCCGGCCGCCGCGGCCCACGCGCCTGCCTCAGCGGACGAGCCACGCGTGCCCACCGTGACCCGGAGCCGTCGCGAACCGGGACGGCGCGCGTGTGCCGCGGCTAGGATCGATCCATGATCCACGCCGTCGTGTTCGACCTGGGCGACGTCCTCGCCTCTCCCCCGTCGCTGCTCCCGGAGCTGGCCAAGCGCATCGGGACGACCCGGGAGAGGCTCGAGACCCACTACTGGGAGGGGCGCGTCGACTACGATGCGGGCGTCCCGGACGAGCAGTACTGGGGACCGCTGCTCGAGGCGGTCGGCGTGGAGTCCGATCCCGGGCTGATCGCCGACCTCGCGGAGCTCGACGCGAACTGCTGGAGCGAACTGCGGGCCACGGCGCGCCAACTGCTGCGCGAGGTGCGTGGCGCGGGGGTCACCGTCGCTGTCCTGTCGAACTCGCCGCGCGCCATGCAGGTCGCGGCAGACAAGGCCCCTTGGCGCTCCGATGTCGACCACCTGTTCGTGTCGGCGACCATCGGCCTCTCCAAGCCCGACCCGGCCCTCTACCGCCACGTCGAGCGGAAACTCGGCCATGAGGGCCGCGAGATCGCTTTCGTCGACGACAAGCAGGCCAACGTCGATGCCGCCGTCGAGACAGGCTGGCAGGGACACGTCTGGACCAGCGACGCCGACACCCGGATCTGGCTGGTCGGCCTCGGCGTCCTCTGAGCCGAGGATCAGCCGCGGGGTTCGGTGTCGACGAGTTCGGCGAACGCGATCAGGCGGTGGTCGGTGTGGAACACCTCCGCGCAGGCGACAAGAGTGAGCAGGCTCTGGCCCGGGTCCTGGGCCGGCTGCACTCCCCCTTCCGGATTTGCCGGAACGGGGTCGAGCACCCAGGTGGCCAGGTTGGTGACCTCGAGCGAGTCGCCGTCATTGATCAGGCGGTAGGTGTAGGTCGCGTCCCTGGTCTCGACGATCACGTCGTCGCCCACCCGCAGCTGGGGAAGATTGCGTAGCGGCTCCCCGTGGGTCACGCGGTGACCCGCGACGGCGAAGGTGCCAGGTAGCCGTCTCTGTTGACCTTGTCCGCGTTGAGCGTCACTGTGAACGGGCCGGGCGAGGCGCTGTAGTCGGCGCTGGCCGGGAACGACCAGGAGCCGTCGGCCTTCGTCGTGGTCGTCCATCCGGGGTGCGCGGGGTTGGACCCCTTCAGCGTCATGGTGACGCCGGCCACGGGAAGGTCGTTCGAGCCGGCGGCACCGGTGTCGACCACGTTGTTCTTGTTTGCGTCAACTGTGACGACGCCGAATGCGAGATCGCCGGGTGCCGCTTCAGCGGTCTGTGTGAGTCCGGTGAGTGCACCCCCCAGCAGACCTAAGGCAGCGTTGCACTCACGAAACGGCGTGCGCGCGATTGGAGAGCGCTCCGTCTGGCACCCTGTGGCAATTTTCTCTCCCTAATTACCAAGGCACGGGCCAGCCCGCCCGGCGCAATCGATCTTGCCACGGACAAGCTCGGCACACCTTAGCTGCTCGAAACCGATCCACCTAAAGGGAATCGGACATCAAACCAGGGTAATTGACCGTTAAACCGCCCGGACTGGGGAGGGGGTGCCGCGAAGGTTTTTTCGCAGGGTGACCGGCAGGATGACACCGAGCACGGCAAGGACGCCCATCGCCGTGAAGCCGAGGAGATAGTTGCGCTCTGGTCCGACCAACCACGTGGCGACAAGGGGGCCCACCACGCCTGCCAGCGACCAGCCCACGAGCATCAGCCCGTAGATGGCGCCCGCGTGGCTCATGCCGAAGAAGGCTCCGGCGGCCGCGGGGAGGGTGCCGAAGGCCCCGCCGTAGCAGAGGTAGACCACGGCCGCGAGGGCGACGAACCCGATGCCCGTCGCGTGCGGGAGCGCGATCAGCGAGATGCCCTCCAGCGCGAGGATGACGGCGAGCACCGGCAGCGGGCCGACCCTCTGGGCGACGGCGGCCCAGGCGATCCGCCCGGCCCCGTTGAACAGCGCGAGCGCCCCGACGATGGTCGCGGCCGCGGCGACATCGAAACCCGCCACCTCGACCGAGGCGGTCGCCATCATCGAGATCAGCGAGATGCCGGAGGCGACCGCGACCACGAGGACGGCCGTCAGCAGGTACCACTGGGGTGTGCGCAGCGCTTCCCTGACACTCAGGTCGCCCGCGGCCTCGGCCGACCCGCTCGCGGTGACGGGCGGCGCGAACATCAGCAACGAGCCGACAACCCCGAGCACCAGGTAGCCGACGCCGAGCGGGAGAAACGCGGCGGCGGGGCTGGTGGGGTTGTCGGCGAGCAGTGCCTGGGCGACGGGAGAGGTCAGGGTGGCACCGAAGCCGAACCCTCCGACGGCGATGCCGGTGACGAGCGCGCGTTTGGCCGGGAACCACTTCTGCAGCAGGGCGACGGGCACGATGTAGGCCATGCCGAGGCCGAAGCCGCCGATCACGCCGTAGCCGAGCACGAGCAGCCAGAAGTCATCGGCGGAGCGGGCGAAGGAGGCGAGGATCAGGCCTCCCGCGTAGACGGCGCTGCCGATCAGCGCGACGACACGAGGGCTGCTGCGGTCCTGGAGGCGGCCCCCGATCGAGGTGCCGATGAAGATCATGCCGATGGCGACCTCGAAGGGCACGGTGGCCTCGACGGCTCCGAGGGCCATCGCCTCGGGGGCCTGCAGCGCGCGACCGAAGAGGCTCCACGCGTACACGCCGCCGACTACGAGTTGGATCAGCACTCCACCGATCAGGGCCAGGAATCGCACGAGGGGAAAGTCTGCCCCATGCCCCATCGGGCGCGGCCGGTGGGGTCGGTTAGCAGCACCTCATCCTCGCGGCTGAGGAGATCCCACCGCGAGACGGAGGCGCGCGACCCGCCCATCCGCGAGGATGGAGGGGTGCAGAACTACGACAACACCGACGACCAGCTCCGGATCACCTCGGCGCAGCGGGAGCGCGCCGTCGAACTCGTCCGGCAGGCAGCCGCCGATGGACGACTCGACTTCGACGAGATGAACGGCAGGGTCGCCGTCGGACTCGAGGCGAAGACGCAGGGCGAGCTCCGCCGGATCGTCGGAGATCTGGTCCCCAGCGCCGAGTTGGCCGCCTTCCTGCTCGACGTGACCCCCGCGCTGGAGGGACCCGGCTCGACCTGGGACAACCCGTTGATGCTCGGCAAGGACAAGAAGAGCCTGAATCTGCATGGTCGCTGGCAGGTGCCACCGTTCATGGAGCTCTACTGCTCGATCTGGCACTCGGTGAAGATCAACTTCATGGAGGCCGTCGCGCTCGCTCCCGTGATCGACCTGGTGGTGGTCGCGCACGGAGGTTCTCCCACGTTCATCGTCCCGCAGGGATGGGGAGTCGACACGGAGCGGCTCTCGGTCGGCAACCAGGGCATGTTCAACTCGAACGTCGCCACGCGACCGGAGAAGGGCTTTCCCCGCATCGTGATGCGCGGCCACGTCGCGAACGGGAAGGTGCGCTACGCGACGGCCCGCGAGATCCGCAAGCTGGAACAGCGCCTCGCCCTTCAGCAGGCCGGCCACCAACAGCTCGCTCACTGACCAACGGCGGGGCGTGGCCCGTAGGCTTGCGCCATGACTGCGCGCGCGGAGGGTGCCCTGATCGGCCTGGCCCTCGGAGATGCTCTCGGGATGCCGACCCAGATGCTCACCCGACAACGGGTGCGCGAGCTCTATGGACGCCTCGACCGCTTCCACCGCGGGCCGGAGGAGAACCCGATCAGCCCCGGGCAGACCGCAGGCACCGTCACCGATGACACCGAACAGGCGGTGATCCTGGCGCGGCTGCTCATCGAGGGCGACGGCGTCGTCGACCTGCACGCCTTCGCCACCGCCCTGAGCGACTGGCATCACGAGATGGAGGCCAAGGGCTCGCTCGATCTGCTCGGGCCCTCAACGCTCCGCGCGATCCAGGCCTTCCGGGACGGGGTTCCCGCCGAAGAGACCGGGCGCTGGGGCGACACGAACGGCGCGGCGATGCGCGTCGCCCCGCTCGGGATCGCGCACCGCCTCTTCCCGCTCGCTGCGTTCGTCGACCGGCTCGAGGCCGTGAACCTGCTCACCCACAACACCCACATCGCCAACGCCGGGGCGGCCGCGATCGGCGCCGCCGTCTCCGCGGGCATCGAGGGCGCAGACGTCCACGACGCGCTGCGCATCGCCGTGGAGGCGGCCGAGGAGGGTGCCCGACGCGGGCACTCCACCCCTGGCCCCTCGGTGGCGCGCCGCATCAGGTGGGCGGTGTCCATCGCCTCGGGACCAGACCCGCTGGACGAGATCGACGCACTCGTCGGAACGTCCGTGGCGACCCAGGAGGCGGTTCCCGCGGCTCTCGCGATCGTGGCCGCCTACCCGCACGACCCGTGGGGCGGCGTGTTGGCCGCGGCCTCGCTCGGCGGGGACAGCGACACGGTGGCCGCCATGGCAGGGGCCGTGCTCGGGGCGATCCACGGCGTCGACGCGTTCCCCCCGGACGAGGTGGCCTACCTCGAGACGGCGAATCCCACCCTCGACCTGCGCGGCCTCGCCGCCCGGCTGCTGGAGTTGAGGCGATGACTCGCCTCGTCGTCGTCGGAAGCGTGATCGGCGACCAGATGATGACCGTGCCCAACCTCCCGGAGCGGGGCGGGGACGTGCTCGCAGGGCCCGTCGTCGCGCAGCCGGGTGGGGCGTTCAACATCGTCGCGGCCGCGGTCCGGCTCGGGCTGGAGACGGCCTTGCTCGGCCGGATCGGGACGGGCCCGATCGGCTCGATGCTGGTCGACGGACTCGACCGGCTCGGCGCCACCATCCTGCTCCCCCGCTCGAGCGACGGCGACTCGGGAACCAGCATCGGGTTCATCGAGCCGGACGGTGAGCGCACCTTCGTGACCAGCCCGGGCGTCGAGCAGGAACTCACCCCGGACGACTTCGACTCGCTCGACTGGGCACCCGACGACTCCGTCTACGTCTCGGGCTATGACCTCGTCTACCCGGTGACAGGGCCGACGATCGCCTACTGGCTGGGCACCCACGCGCCCCGGACCTTGCTGTTCGATCCCGGCCCCCTCGTCGACGACATCCCCGACGGCGTGCTGGACGCCGTCCTCGCGCAGGCGAGCGTGGCGAGTCTCAACGACCGCGAGTTAGCGCTCCTGGGCGGAGATGTCGACTCGCTCTGGGCCCGCTTGGGCCGCGCGGACGCCGTCATCGTCGAGCGGATCGGGGCCGAAGGCTCGGTGCTGCATCGACGGGGAGAGGCCCCGCTGCGGGTTCCGGGTCGACCGGTCACCGTCGTCGACAGCACCGGTGCGGGCGACGCGCATGCTGGCGCGATGCTCGCCATGCTCGCGGAGGGACTTGGCGTCGAGGAGGCGGTGCACCGGGCCAATGTGGCCGCCTCGCTCGCGGTCGGTCGGCTTGGTTCGGCAAGCGGTCCGACGAGGGAAGCGCTCACAAGGGCCCTCGAGGGCTGAGTCGGCGACATGACAAACGCCCCGGACCTGTACGGTCCGGGGCGTTGCTGCGTGGTGGATCAGCCGAGCACCCGGTAGTTGACGGTGATCACGCCGGCGGAGGTGCCGCCGATGGCCTGCATGGCTGCACGCGACAGGTCGAGGCAGCGGCCGGAGATGAAGGGGCCACGGTCGTTGACGCGGACCACGACGGACTTGCCGTTGTTCGGGTTGACGACCTTGACCTGCGTGCCGAAGGGCAGCGTGCGGTGCGCGGTGCTGTAGCCGTTGGGGTTGAAGTACTCGCCGTTGGCGGTGCGCTGGCCCTGCCAGTAGTACGAGGCCTTGCAGGTCTGGTACGCGGCGGGCTGGGTCTCGACCGGAACTCCGTCGAGCTTCGGGGCTGCGGCGGGGATGGTCGTCACTGCCGGGACGCTCGAGGAGGAGAACTGGACGATGTTGTTGAACTGCCACTGCTCCTTCTGCACGACCTTGCCCTTGACGAGCGTGGTCACGTCGGCCTTGGAGTAGCTGCGGCAGCCGCCGCGACCGGTGGTGGCGTTGTCGCACTCGGTGCGCCACTGACGGCCGTCCTCGGCCGTCCAGGTGCGGTTGCTTGCGAGCGGGTTGCTCCCCCACTGCCCACGGTCGGAGTGAAGGTAGGTCAGGTTGTTGAAGACCCAACCCTGGTGCTTGACGTAGGAGCCGCCGACCTTGACGACCTTGTCAGCCCAGATGTCGGTGGTGCAGCGGACGACCTTCTCGGAGTACATGTCGCACTCGGTGTTCCAGTAGCGCCCGTTGACCAGGTGGTCACCGGGAGTGCTGTAGACGCGGGCGTCGTTGGCCTGGGCGGTCTGCGGTGCGGCGACCGCGATGGTCGTTCCGACCAGTGCCGCCATGGCGGCCACGATGAGGCGCTTGAGCATGTGGTTCTCGGTCCTTCCGGGGGGTGAGCGTGCCTGACGCTACACGGAAATGTCACGATTTCCAAAGAATTTCTCAGGAACCCTCTCAGGCTGGTTGAGGTGAATCGCGTTGACTAGGAGTTTTGCTCTGCGGGCTGGTTCGTGATTCTGAGGATTCGTGGATGGCATCTGCGCGGTGACCTGCGGCGATAACCTGTTTCCAACCGCCATGGCAAAGGAGCTCGGATGCGGATCGGCGTGCCCCGTGAGGTGAAGAACAGCGAGTACCGGGTGGCCATCACCCCCGTCGGCGTGCATGAACTGGTGACGAGGGGGCACACCGTCGCGGTCGGGACGGATGCCGGTGTCGGGTCGTCGATCTCCGACGATGCCTTCCGGGCCGTCGGCGCCGACATCGTCGACGACGCGGACGCCCTGTGGGCCGGTTCGGAGCTCGTCCTGAAGGTGAAGGAGCCGGTGGAGGAGGAATATCACAGGCTGCGCGATGACCTGGTTCTCTTCACCTACCTTCATCTCGCGGCGGACGAGCCGCTGGTCGATGCGCTGCTCGCGGCCGGGACCACCTCGATCGCCTACGAGACGGTGCAGTTGTCGTCGGGCCTGCTTCCGCTGCTGTACCCGATGAGCGAGGTGGCGGGCTGTCTGGCCCCACAGGTCGGCGCCCACGAGCTGCTGAAGAACTCGGGGGGACGCGGTGTGCTGATGGGCGGGATCGGCGGCGTCGCCAACGCGAAGGTCGTCGTCCTCGGCGCGGGCGTCGTCGGGCAGAACGCCACGGAGGTCGCGCTGGGGATGGGAGCGGACGTCACGTTGTTGGACACGAACCTGGAGAAGCTGCGGTTCTGTCTTGCCAGGTGGGGCAACCGGGTGCAACAGCTGGCCTCGTCCGACCTGTCGGTGCGCGAGCAGGTCCTCGGCGCCGATCTGGTGATCGGCACCGTCCTCGTCCCGGGCGCCCGGGCTCCGAAGCTGGTCACCGACGAGATGGTCGCGGGGATGAAGCCCGGCTCCGTCCTCGTCGACGTGTCGATCGACCAGGGCGGCTGCTTCGAGTCGAGCCGCCCGACGACACACGCCGACCCGACCTTCCGCGTCCACGACTCGACGTTCTACTGCGTGGCCAACATCCCGGGGGTCGTCCCGATCACCTCGACCTGGGCGCTGACGAACGCGACACTCCCCTACGTGAAGGCCCTCGCCGGGGGCTGGCTCGAGGCCCTCCGCGGCGACCCCGCCCTCGCGAAGGGGCTGTCGACACACGCCGGCCACCTCACCTCGCGCCCGGTGGCCGAGGCCTTCGGCCGCGACTGGGTCGAACTCGACGACGTGGTGGCCTGAGCTCAGCTTGTCGCCAACCCACTGGCGAGGTTGATGGTGCAGGCCAGGACGACTGCGCCGAGGAAGTAGCTCAGCAGCGTGTGCCACAGCACGACGACGCGCAACAGCCGCGTCTTCAGGTTGGTGTCCGAGATCTGGTAGGTCATGCCGAGGCAGAAGGTCAGGTAGGCGAAGTCGGTGTAGGTGGGCGCCTCGTCGCCGAAGTCGATCGGCGGTTTCGCCGCCGAGAAGTAGAGGTCCGCGTAGCGGACGCCGTAGACGGTGTGGACCAGCAGCCAGGACGCCACGACGCACGCGACGCCGATGATGGCCGAGGCCGTGTCCGAGACGTGCCCGGCGGCCAGGACGAACGCGATCCCGACCACGCTGGCGATCGACGCGACGATCAGGATCACGTCGGCGAAGCCCCTACCTGGGTCCTCTTCACGGGCGTGCACGCGGGTCTGGGCGGAGTCCATGGGCCACAGCACGATCCACGTCCACAGGCAGTATGCGAAGACGAACACAGCCCACCCGGTCGCGATCCCGATCTCCGGGTGGGTGAGCAGGCCGACCATCACCCCGGCCACCAGGCCCAGCAGAAGGGCGACTCCTTGCCGTAGTCGTCGGCGGGTGGCACGGGTGAGCTTCATCCGCTCAGGGTAGTGCCGCCCAGCGGTGACGCGCTCCGTCCGGACAGCATGCCGGCCCAGCGGTCGCAGACGGCTCTGGTGGATCACCCTCCTGCCACCATCGTCGGATGGATCTGCCAGTAAGGGTGCTCGGCCACACTCCCCCACCTCCGCTTCCCGGAGTGCGGCAGTGGTGGGGCAACGACGAGGGCGACAACGGCCTCTACCTGCGCCACGGCATGGGCCTGACGCCAGCGGCGGTGATGTCCGAACTCTTCACTCCTGCATTCGTGGAGGTGCGCGGGTGCGTGCTCCTGCGCCACAGGTTCTCCGAGCGCAACTTCCTCACCTGGTGGGACAAGCTGGACGGCGACGTCATCCGGATCGAGTCGGTGCTCAACCACACCCACCTGTGGGACCTCATGCCCGAGCCCACCGACGGTGCGGACGAGGACATCTTGGACTGGATCAGAGAACGTCTCGCCGAGGCGTGGCTCGACCGGGTGTCGAGGCTCTTCCCGCAGCGGCGGTTCTACTGCGAACTGGTCGACGACTACGGCCCGACCATCTCCCTGCACCAGGCGGGCTGATGCGAACCTGCGCCGAAGCGGTCAGGCGAGGAAGTCGGGCACGGCAGACTTCGGGCGACCGATGATCGCCCGCCCGCCGCGGATCAGCACCGGCCGCTGCGCGAGCGCAGGCTGCTCGGCGAGCACGGTCGCGACCTGATCGGCCGTGGCGACGTCGGCGTCCGAGAGACCGGAGCGCTCGAAGTTGGGGTCGCGACGGACGAGCTCGGTCGGCGCGGCGTCGAGCTTTCCCAGCACGTCAAGCCACTCCTGCTTCGTGAGCGGTTCCTTGAGATAGTTGCGCACCTCGGCGTCGAGCCCTGACCCCTCGACGGCCTCGACGGCGGCACGGGAGGTGGAACAGCGGGGGTTGTGCAGGACGGTGATCTCGCTCATGGCGTCGAGCCTATCCCCGACGGTGCCGAGCGGAGGGTCGCCGAGCGGGCCCTGAGGATGCAGGGGCGGCCCGGAGGCGATGCTTCCGGGCCGCCAGTTCAACGGGTCACTTGGCCGCGACAGCCGCGATCTTCTCGATCAGGGTGGGCAGGCCGCCCTCCCAGTCGAACGTCAGGGCGGTGGGCGGCGAGACCGACGACACGGTGACGGGGTCGGTCACCTGGGCGACCCGGCCAGCCTTCACGGCGGGGATGGCCTGCAGGGCCGGCTTCTCCATGAAGGCCTTCGCCTCGTCCTCGGTGTCGTGGTAGCTGATCACGATGTCGGCATCGAGCTTGTCGAGCTGCTCGTAGCTGAGCTCGTAGAAGAAGCCACCGTCGGAGGTGTCCAGCTCCGAGACGCTTGGCGCGACCTTCAGCCCGACCTCCTCGAGGATGCCGACGCGAGGATCGGCCGCGGTGTAGACGTAGACGAAGCCGTCCGCGTCCCACACGCCCGCGACCGTCCTGCCCTCGAACTCCGGATGGGCCTCCTTCATCCCGGCGAGGGTGCCGTCGATGTCTGCGAGGACCTCCTCGCCGGCGGCTGTGCGCCCGAGGGCCTGCGCCGAGATCGAGATCGTGTCCTGCCACGTGGTGGTCCAGGGCGCGCCGGGGTAGGCGACGGTCGGTGCGATCTCGGTGAGGGTGTCGTACTGCTCCTGGGTCAGGCCGGAGTAGGGGGCGAGGATCAGGTCGGGATCGGCGGCGATCACCTCCTCGTACGGGAAGGTCGCGCCGCCGTCGGCGTCGGTCAGCACGACAGGCTTCTCGGCCCCGGCCTCGTCGTAGGCCGCCTCGACCCAGGGCAGGAGGTTGCCCTCGCCGACCGTCCAGCTCTGCTCGGCGACGGCGACCGGGAACACTCCGAGCGCGATGGCCGCCTCTGTGGACCCCCAACCCCAGGTGGCGACGCGCACGGGCTCGGATTCGATGGTGGTGGTGCCGAGGGCATGCTTGACCTCGACGGGGAAGCTGTCCTTCGCGGCGGCGTCGGCGGAGGTCGGGGCCGCAGGCTCGGGCGTGGCGCTCTCTTCGGCAGCGGGCGCTCCGCAAGCGGTCAGCGCGAGCGCCACGGCGACCGCGGCTGCTGACAGGACTGTGCGCATGGGGGTTCTCCTTGATTTCGAACGGTGTGCGGGTGGTTGGTCAGGCGGCGTGGCGTCGCCCGATGGGCACGACGAGCGGCGTGCCGGAGACGGGATCGGGGACGACCTGGCAGTCGAGCCCGAACACGTGGCGGATGGATTCGGTGGTGACGATGTCCGAAGGGACGCCCTGCTCGACGATCGCCCCGTCGCGCATCATGACGAGGTGGTCGGCGTAGCGGGCGGCCAGGGTTGAGTTCGTGCAGGACCATCACGACGGTGGTGCCGCGTTCATGGTTCAGTTCGGCGAGCAGGTCGAGCAGGTCGAGCTGGTGGGTGACGTCGAGATAGGTGGTGGGCTCGTCGAGCAGGACGATGTCGGTTGCCTGCGCCAGCACCATGGCGATCCAGACCCTCTGGCGCTGACCGCCTGAGAGCTCGTCGACGCGGCGGTCGGCAAGGTCGGCGGTTCCCGTGTCGGCGAGCGCCTTCGCTACCACGAGGTCGTCGTCGCTGCGGACGAGGCCGAACCAGCCCTGGTGCGGGTATCGGCCCCGAGCCACAAGCTCGGCCACGCGGACGCCGTCGGGTGCGATGGAGGACTGCGGGAGCACGCCGACGGTGCGGGCGACGCGCTTGCGGCCGAGCTGCTCGATCGAGCTGCCGTCGAGGAGGACCGACCCGGCGGTGAGCGGGTGCAGGCCGGCCATGGAGCGCAGGAGGGTCGACTTCCCGCAGGCGTTCGGGCCGACGATGACGGTCACCTTCCCCGCGGGGACCGCGAAGTCGAGGTCGGAGATGACGACCCGGCCGTCATAGCCCACGGTGATCGCCTCGGCGACGAAGGCGTGCTGGTTGGCGTTCATGCTGAGGCCTTTCGTTGCCTGGCGAGCAGGATCAGAAGGTAGGGGGCGCCGATCAGCCCCGTCACGATGCCGACGGGCGCCACGACGCCGGGCACGGCGTGCTGGCCGAGCACGTCTGCGCTCAAGGTCAGCGCGGCGCCGACGGCCATGGAGATCAGCAGGGCGGGCCCTCCGTCGTTCTGGAGACGGCGGGCGATGGGCGCGGCGAGCAGCGCGACGAAGGCGATCGGACCGGTGAGGCTGGTCGCGGAGGCGACGAGCCCGACGCCTGCGAGCAGCAGGAGCATCCGGGCGCGGTCGGGACGCACCCCGAGCCCGGCTGCGAGCTCGTCGCCGAGCGCCAGGACGCGCAGCGGTCGGGAGTTGACCGCGACGAGCAGCGAGAAGCCGAGCACCAGCCAGCCGAGCACGTCGAGCAGCCCTCCACGCACGTCGGCCACCGACCCGACGGTCCACAGCAGCACCGGCTGCGCCTCCCGCACGTCTGCCTGGCTGAGCAGCCAGCTGATCAACGAGGCACAGAGGTAGGCGAGGCCCACCCCGACCAGCACGAAGCGGATGCCGTGCAGTCCCTGCCGCCACGCGAGCGCCCAGATCAGGAGCGCGACCAGCCCTGCCCCCGCGAACGCGGTCAGCGACACCGCGATGCCGCTCCAGCCGAGCCCGAGCACGGCGATCACCGCGCCGAGGCTTGCGCCGGAGGAGATGCCGAGGATGTCGGGGCTGGCCAGCGGGTTACGCAGCACGGACTGGAAGACGGCGCCGGCGAGCCCGAACGCGGCGCCGGCCAGCAGCGCGGCCTCGATCCTCGGCAGCCGCAGCGTCTGCACGATCAGGTTCTCCGACCTGCTGCCGATCCCGAGCAGGCCGCGCACCATTGCGTCTGCGGAAAGGTCGGCGGCCCCGAGCATCAGGCCTGCGACGGTCAGCGCTCCGATCAGCACGAGGGCGGCCAGCAGCACGAGCAGCAGGCGAAGGAGCCCTCGGTGGCGTCGGCTCCTGATGGCCGCGGCGCGAGCGGCGATGGCGGTCACAGTCCGACCACCGTTCGGCCCCGGGCGACCGCGACGAGCACCGGCGCGCCGAGGAAGGCGGCGACCACGCCTGCCTCCAGCTCGGAGTTGGTCACGACGAGGCGGCCGATCACGTCGGCGAGCAGCAGCATGATCGGGCCGAGGAGGATCGCCAGCGCGGTGGTCAGGTGGTGGTTCGACCCGACGAGGCGGCGTGCGGCGTGCGGGACGACGAGCCCGACCAGCGCGATGGGGCCTGCGAGGGAGACGGCGACGCCACAGAGCAGCACGATCGCGACGGCGCTCAAGGCACGGGTGATGCGTACGTCCTGACCGAGCCCGCGTGCGACGTCGTCTCCGAGGGCGAGGCCGTTGAGCCGGTGGGCGAGGAACGCGGCGATGCCGATCCCGACCGCGAGGAACGGGAGCATCCAGGCGAGCGCCCGCAGGTCGCGTCCGGTGAGCGCGCCGACGACCCAGAACCGGTATGAGTTGAAGGCCGTCTGGTCGCGCAGCAGCACCAGCGTGATCAGCGGGGTGATGAAGGCGACCAGCGCGGCCCCTACGAGTGCCAACTGCACCGGCCGGGCGTGCCCGAATGAGAACACCACGACGGCCGCCGCTGCCGCACCGGCGAAGGCGAACCAGATGTAGCCGAGCGCGGACGAGACGCCGAGGAACTGGATGGCGAGGACGACGGCGAGGGAGGCGCCCGAGTTGACGCCCAGCAGGCCCGGATCGGCGATGGGATTGCGGGTCACGCCCTGGATGACGACCCCGGCGACGCCCAGCGCGACGCCTGCGGCCAGCCCGATCAGGGTCCGCGGCACCCGCTGCTGCAGCACGACCATGTGATCGACGTTCTCGGCCACCGGCGAGGTCAAGGCCTGCCAGACGGTCGCAGCGTCGAGGTCGCGCACCCCGAACAGGAGACTCGCGCAGCAGATCAGGGCGAGCACGACGGCCGCCTCGAGGAACACGAGCCACGCCGAGCGACGACGGGCTCGCAGAGCCGCCCCGGCGACCTGTGCCGAGGATTCGGTGGGGGTCATGTCAGTCGAGCTCAGCCCGGCCGAGGCGCCAGTAGCCCATGAAGGCCACGCGTCGGCGGTCGAGGCCCGCGTCGGAGACGAGGAAGCGGCGCAACTGCTTGACCATGCCCGCCTCGCCCGCGATCCAGGCGTAGCAGTCGCCGTCGAGGCTGGTGCCCTCGGGGACGTCCCACAGCGGTGCGTCGTCGCCTTCATCGAAGCTCGAGGCGCGTTCGGGGACGGGGACGCAGCCAGCCGCGCAGCAGGTCCGCACCACCCATTCGCGCATGGCGGGGATCAGCCGTTCTCCGTGGGCCCCGGCGGCGGAGCGGGGCAGGAACCGCACGTCCACGCCGTCAGGGGCGATCAGGTCGAGCACGTCACCCTCCTCTGGCACCTCGATCAGGGCGACACCGGTGGCGTCGACGGGCAGCGACTCGAGGATCGCGCCGATGGCAGGGGCGGCGGTCTCGTCCCCCGCGAGGAGGATGGTGTCGACGTCACCTGGGCGCCAGTCAATGCCGACGCCTCGTCCAGGGCTGCGCTCATCGGGTCCGACGACGATGACCTCGTCGCCGACCTCGGCCCGGGCGGCCCAACGGCTGGCGGGGCCGGTGTCACCGTGGCCGACGAAGTCGACGTCGAGCTCCAGCGCCTCTGGTCTGATGTCGCGGACGGTGTAGGTGCGGAACGGGTTGCGCTGCTCCGTGGGCAACTCTCGCCAGGCCGGGTACCAGTCGTCGACCGTCGGGAAGTGGTCGAAGCCGCTGTCGGGCAGCGGAAGCACGACCTTGATCCGCTGATCGAGTCCCGCCGTCCCGAAGTCGACGAGTTCGTCCCCCGTGAAGGTGATCCGGGTGAAGTGCGGGCTGAGTTGCCTGCGCTCAGCGACCCGCACCCGGAAGGCGCGGTAGGCGGGGCGGGTGTCGGTCGCCGCGGCTGCTGAAGAAGACATCGGGAAAAGTATTACACGACATCTTCGTTGCCTAATAGCCGGTCTTAGGCAAGCCTAAGCAGCACTCCCCCTCAGGCGCGGCGGCGGATCGCCCACGCCGCCCCGAGCAGAATGAGCCACACCACGCCGACAAGGAGCGCGATCCTGGTCGCGGCGAACACGGCGAGCAGCACGATCACCCCGACGATGAACGCCACCGCGAGCCATGGACCGACCGGCCACAGCGGCACCGGAAAGCGGTCGGCCTGCGCCCCTTCGCGTCCCATCCGTCGGCGCATCCCGAGGTGCGCGAGCAGGATCATCAGCCACACCCACACCGTCGCGAAGGTGGCGAGCGAGGCAACGACGGCGAAGGCCGACTCGGGCACGACGGCGTTGAGCACCACTCCGACCGCAAGGGCGCCGATCATGATCAGCACCGCCGCGATCGGCACTCCCCGCGCTGTCGTCCTGCCGAGCGCTGCGGGCGCCTGCCCCTGCCGCGCGAGGGCGAACATCATGCGTCCGGCTCCGAAGGTGTCGGCGTTGATCGCCGAGACGGCGGCGGTGATCACCACTGCGTTGAGCAGGTGCGCGGCTCCCGGGATGCCGAGCGCCGAGAAGATCTGCACGAACGGACTCGCCTCGCCGGTGATCGAGTCCCACGGGGCGAGCGACATGATGACGCCGAGCGGCGATGAAGACGATGACCATGAGGACCCAGATCCAGCGTGGCGCGTTCGGGAACCACAGCCCCAGGTACACGGCGAAGGCCGTCACGTCCGCGATCGCGACGACGACCATCTCGAAGACGTA
This sequence comes from Tessaracoccus flavescens, assembly GCF_001998865.1. Lineage (NCBI taxonomy): Bacteria > Bacillati > Actinomycetota > Actinomycetes > Propionibacteriales > Propionibacteriaceae > Tessaracoccus > Tessaracoccus flavescens. Next base: position 2,013,861 of record NZ_CP019607.1, on the reverse strand, counting down.
GGTTCAGCCGGTGACGAAGCCCGCGAAGGGCCCGAGATAGGACGGGCGTACTCCGAGAAGGAGCCCGAGACGGGGTGCCGGACCGCCATCTCGCCGAGGGCCCACATCACCATGAAGACGGCGGCGCCCGCCACCATGTACGCGACGAGCACGATCGGGCCGGCGGCCTGGATCGCGGATGCCGAGCCATAGAAGAGGCCGGTCCCGATCGCGCTGCCGAGCGCCATGAACTGGATGTGTCGGACGCTCAGCCCACGGACGAGCCCGGGGTCCGCATCGGCAGTTGCCGTGGTGAGAGTGGAGTCATGCATCGCAGGGACCACGCTAGGGGTTGCCCCCAGGCGAGACGAACCCGCCCCCACCCGGAAGGCGCGAGCGGCACTGACCGGTCGCCGCTTCTCGCGCAACAGCGGCGAGAGACGGCCACGTGCCGAGTCACTGCCCGACCCGATGGGCAGGCCAGCCCCTAACCGGCATCGGGGACGTTGGCCTCCAGGTCGTCGAGCCAGACCCTCGCGGAGGCGTCCGAGGGCATCCGCCAGTCACCGCGCGGGGACAGCGAACCGCCGGCCAGCACCTTCGGCCCGTTCGGCATGGCGGTGCGCTTGAACTGGTTGCCGAAGAAGCGCTTCAGGAAGACGGCCATCCACTTCTTGATGGTGGCGAGGTCGTAGGCGGTGTGGTCGTCCTCCGGGTAGCCCGCCGGCCAGTCCCCCACCGCGGCGTCGCGCCAGGCGTGCCATTCGAGGAAGGCGATCTTGCTCGGACGGTACCCGCGGCGCAGCACGCCGAAGAGCGTGAAGTCGTGCAGCGCGTACGGGCCGATCGAGTCCTGCGTCGACTGCGGCTTCGCCCCGTCGGCGACCGGGATCAGCTCCGGGGAGATCTCCGTGTTGAGGATCGAGTCGAGGGTCTCGTTGACGCCGTCCTCGGGGAACTGGCCGGACGAGATGACCCAGCGGATCAGGTGCTGCATCAGCGTCTTGGGCACGCCCGCGTTGACGCCGTAGTGGCTCATCTGGTCGCCGACCCCGTACGTGCACCAGCCGAGCGCCAACTCGGAAAGGTCGCCGGTGCCGAGCACGAACCCGCCCCGCTGGTTGGCGGCTCGGAACAGGAAGTCCGTGCGCAGGCCGGCCTGGACGTTCTCGTAGGTGACGTCGTAAACGGGCTCGCCGTCGCCCGCCGGGTGCCCGAGCGCCTTGAGCAGCGCCTCGGCCATCTGCCTGATATCGACCGTCTCGAAGGTGACGCCGAGGGCCTCGGAGAGCAGCGTCGCATTGTTCTTCGTGTGACTCGACGAGGCGAAGCCGGGAAGGGTGAAGGCGAGGATGTGGGTGCGGGGAAGGCCCAGCCGGTCGCAGGCCTTCGCCGCGACGATGAGCGCATGGGTCGAGTCGAGCCCGCCGGACACGCCGATCACGATCTTCGGCGCCTTCTCCGCGACCCCGCCCGACATGGACAGCATTCGACGCTCGAGAGCCGAGACCTGGATGTTGTACGCCTCGTAGCAGTCCTGGTTCAGCCTGGCCGGATCGTCGGGTACGAACGGGAACCGGTTCAGGGGACGTCGGAGCCCCAGTTCGGTGGTCGGCGGGTCGAGTTCGAAGAGGATGGGGGTGAAGGCGAAACCGTCGACGCCGACCGCCCGGGCGTTGTCGTCCATCGAGCCCTGCCGCAGGCGTTCCTGGGCGAGCCTGTCGAGGTCGATGTCGGCGACCAGCAGCGACGCCTCCGGGAGGAAGCGCTCCGACTGGGCGAGTTCGTCACCGGCCTCGTAGATCATCGACTGGCCGTCCCAGCTGAGGTCGGTCGAGGACTCACCGAGGGACGCAGCCGAGTAGATGTAGGCGACCTGGCAGCGGGCCGACTGCGAGCGGACCATGAGGGCGCGGTCCTCCGCGCGTCCGATGGTGATCGGTGAGGCGCTGAGGTTCGCCACGACCGTGGCGCCGGCCAACGCGGCCCGTGTCGACGGTGGCATCGGCACCCACATGTCCTCGCAGATCTCGACGAAGACCTTCAGCCCGGGCACGTCGGCGGCCTCGAAGATCAGGTCGGTGCCGAAGGGGATCTCCGGGTCGTCGACCGCCGTCGGCCAGTGGGGGCGGATCAGGGGCGCCAGATCGGCGCCTGCCGCCTCGGCGAAGTGCCGCTTCTCGTAGAACTCGCGGTAGTTCGGGAGGTAGCTCTTCGGCACGACCCCGAGGATGTTGCCGCGCTGGATCACCACGGCGCAGTTGTAGAGCCGCCGGTCGTTGGCGATGGGCGCGCCGACGACCACCAGCGGCATCAGGTCGGCGGTCTCCTCCGCGATCTTCACGATGGCCGCGTCGACGGCGTCGAGCAGCACGTCCTGGAGCAGGAGGTCGTCGAGCGAGTAGCCACTGACCGACAGCTCGGGGAAGAGTGCGAGCGCGACGCCGTCGTCGTGGCACTGACGCACCTGCTCGACGATCCGCTCGGCGTTGGTGTCCGGCTCACCGAGAGCGACGGAAGGGGTGCAGGCGGCGACGCGGGCGAAGCCGTGGCTGTACAGCGACGTGAACTCCATGCGCTGAGTCTTGCACGTCGCGCCCCACCTCCGCGCAGATCGGGAGCCGGGACAACCCCACCCGTGCGCGACAGCGTCGTGGATGGGTGACGGGCCGGACGGGCCCACCGATGAAGGAGTGACGATGGGTCGCAGATGGATCGCCTGGATGGCCGGGATGCTGCTCGCGCTGACCACCGTCGGCTTCGTCCAGATCACCTATGCGCCGAGCGCCGCCGCCTGCTCCTGCGCGGAGCCGGACCTCGACAAGCTGATGGACGGAGCCGACCTGATCGCCGAGATCAGGGTGCTGACCGCCGGCACCGTTGCAGGTGAGCGGAGCCTCGGCGAGTACACGGTCGCGACCGTGCGCGAATGGAAGGGCGGGCGTCAGAGCGTCAACACCCTTCGCACCTACCACGAGATCCCCGCGTGCGGGCTAGGAAAGCTCCGGGTCGAGGATGAGTTCCGCGTCTGGGGCTACAGCGACGGCGATGGCGGCTACAGCACGACCTGGTGCTCCCTGCCACGAGAGACACCCGCCGAGGTGGACGCGGCTCTCGAGGCCAGGTTCGGCGCTCCCTGGGAGCCGGACGAGGTCGCGACCGCCCCCGCCGATCCCATTTCCGGCTCTGGCGTTCCGGTGCTGATCGGAGCCGGCCTGCTCGGTGTACCGGGGATCGTCGCGCTGCTCGTCGTCGAGGTCGCGCGATGAGGCGGATCTGCGCCCTTTCCGACGCCGTCGTCCTCGTGGTGGCCCTCCAGGGACTCTCCGCGGGAGGCGCGGCCGCCTGCTCGCTGACCTCGCCCGACCAGCTACCGACACCTGCGCAACGCTACGGGTACGCGGGCCCTGGTGGCGCTCGTGACCATCGTCGACGAGCACGAACCGGTGGGAGCCTCGTCCGCCAGCTACGACGTCGACGTCACGGTGCTCTGGAAGGGCGACCCCCTGCCCGATACCCAGGTGACCGTGCAGGACTCCTCATGCGGTGAGCGCCGCTTCGACGTCGGGGACCAGGTGCTGATCGTGGCCGAGGACATCTCCAGTTCCTATGACCTGTCGACCGGTTGGGGCGACCCGAGCATCGAGGAGGTCACCGCGGTCGCCGGGGACGGTCTGACCGCCGCGGGGGATCCGGAGCTGTTCGCACGGATCAACGAGGTCACCGAACCCACCCATCCCGAAACTCCGCCCGCCGAGCACCTGCTCGCCGCGATCGGGCCGGCACGGCTGGCCCTGATGCTGTACGCCGCCTTCTGCCTGGCCGTGCCCTTCGGGCTCGCGATCGGCCTCAGACCCATCACACGAAAGGCCTGACCATGCTCCGACCGATGGTCGCAACCCTGCTCCTGACCGTCTCGACCGTCGCCCTTTCCTGCCTCCCGGAGCCGGCATCGGCCTGCGACATCCAGCCGGTCGGCGATCCTCCCACCGTCGCGGAGCAGTTCGACGAGTCGGCAACGGTCGCCCTCGTCACCGTGGTCGACGAGCACGAGCCCGTCCTCAGTAACCACGCCAGCTACGACGTGGACTACACCGAGATCTGGAAGGGCTCGCCACTTCCGGGAGGCACGGTCGACGTCGTCACCCACTACTGCGGCGGAGGTCCGCGCCTCGACGTCGGAGACCGGGTCCTGATCCTGCAGTCGGACAGCTCGACCGGCTACCGGGTATGGGACGCCAACCTCTCACTGCTCGACGAACTCAGGCAGGCCAGGGGCGACGGTGCGACCGCGGCGACCGATCCCGAGCGGTTCGACCGGCTCAACACGCACCACCCCCTGCCCGTTCCCGCAGCGCTGGTCGACCCGCTGGGCATCCTGCCGACTCCTGCGCGCTGGCTGGTGGTCAACCTCGTCGGACTCCAACTCGCCGTCGCCGCCCTGTGCCTGGTACGCAGGACAACCTCACCTGCTTCGCACCGCGTCGTGGAGAGGGAAGCCCCTGGAAGGACGTCACAATGACCACCCGCGCCATCATCTCCCGGTGCCTGCTCGCAGCGACGGTTGTCGGTGCTCTCACCTGGGGCGCCGCCTCTCCCGCGTCGGCCTGCACCCCCGTCACGCAGGACCTGTTCGAGACCCAGTTCGCGCAGCGCCTCACCGACTCCGACCTGGTCGCCATGGTCGAGGTGATCGACGAGTCAGAGCCCTTCGGCGACGGCAAGGCCACCTACGACGTCGCCTACGTCGAGACCTGGAAGGGCGTACCACGGGCGGGCACGACGGTCACAACCGAGTTCGCGCCCTGCCACGAGGGGCCGCTGCGACTGGACGTCGGCGACCGGGTCCTGCTCGTCGAGCCGGAGGTCAGCGATGAGTACGCAATCAGCGCCCAACTCGACCACCTCCGCGGTCTCGTCGTGCAGAACCTCGGTGAGCCGCACCCGGTCGACAACGCGGGCGTGGAGCCAGCCTTCCGGCTGCCCGACCTGCGAGACGTGCGCCAGGTGATCGGCGCGACCGTCGCCCTCTCCTGGATCCTGACGCTCGCCTGACCGCCACCCGCGGGGCACCTGGAGCATTCGGCCGGGGCAACCTGGGTGGCCGCTCGCGGCGTCGTATGGTCAGGGTGTCGACGGCGACACCCGGCTGAGAAAGGCGGTGCCGTGATGCGCATCCGGACTGGTCTGCTCGCGCTGCTGATGGTGGCCGGCTCGATGGGGATCGCCTGGCAGCAGGCCGCACCGGCGGCCGCCTGCAGCTGTGCGATCTCGACGACGCAGGAGCGCGCCGACTTCGCCGAACTTGTGGTCGAGGGGACGATCACCGAGGTCAGGCCGCCGGGCGGGGTGATCGTCAGCAGTTCCGACCCGACGGTCGTCACCGTCGACGTGGACCGCGTCTGGAAGGGCGAGGCCGCCTCGACGATCGAGATCTCGACACCCTCGAGCTCGGCCTCCTGCGGGTTCGACGGCCTCAGGAAGGACACGACGATCCTCGTCTTCGCCCGCCACGCAGACGTGATGGGTGAGCGGATCGACGGCTGGGGCACCACGCTCTGCGACGGCACCGGGACGAGCGACCCCCAGGTGACGGCTGATCTGACGGCGCTGCTCGGCGACCCGCTCACCCCGTCCGACGGCGCTCCGCCGCCGACGCTCGTCGATCCCGGCACCGGGCACCCCATCGCTGTCGACCGGCCCGGCCTGGTGGAGGGCGTGCCGGGTGGCATGCTCATCCCGCTGGCCCTCACGCTGGGGGCGGGCCTGCTCGCGGGGCTGATCGCCTGGCTCCGACGACGCGCCTGAGCACGCGCATCGCGACGCAGAACCCCTTCACAGGAGATACTGCTGGGCATGGAAATGCTTCCCATGACGTTTGCGGCCGGCTGGGCCTCAGGCATCAACGCCTATGCGACGGTGCTCTTGCTCGGCCTGCTCGGCCGCTTCCTCGGCGTCGACAGCGTCCCCGCCGGGCTGCAGCGCACCGACGTGCTGATCATCATGGGCGTGTTCGCCGTGATCGAGCTGGTGGCGGACAAGATTCCCGTCGTCGACTCGATCTGGGACGTCCCCTCGACCGTGATCCGTCCCGTGGCGGGAGCCGCGATCGGCGCTCTCATGGCGGGGGCGCAGGGCGACCTGTGGACCATCACCCTCGCCTCGGTCGGCGGCCTCACCGCGCTGGTCAGCCATCTCGCGAAGGCGAGCATCCGGCTGGCAGCGAACAGCTCCCCGGAGCCGGTGACCAACGTCGGGGCCTCCCTCGCCGGCGATGTCGGCGTGGTCGGCGTCACGACGCTCGCGGTGCTCTACCCGGTGGCGGCCGCCGTCGTCGCGGGCATCCTGCTGATCATCATGGTGATCCTTGCCATCGTGCTGCTGCGCTTCGCGAGGAAGGGCTGGCGTTGGCTGCGCAACCGCAGGGCCCAGCGGGAGCCGAACCCAAGCCTCTGACTGTGATGCGGGAGGCTGCGATGAGCCAAGGTGCACAGGTCAGGCGGCGTGTTTGGGGCCCGGCGCCCAGCCCATCGGCATCTTGACGCCGAGCCCGTTCGGCTCGACCGAGACGCGCACCGCGCGGATCTTGCCGAAGGGGTCGCCGTCGAGCTGAATCTCCTCAGGCTCGCGCAGCACGAGCGTGACCTCCTTGGCCTGGCGGTAGCTGAGCTCCTTGGCGTTGTCGTCGCGGTCGCGCCACTTGCGGGGCTTGACCTTGCGCAGCAGGGTGTTGTCAACCAGCACCCGCCACGCGAGACGGAACCAGCCGAACGGCCCGCTTGGCTGGGCCGCGACGATGTCGAGCTGGCCGTCGTCGACCGAGGCGTCCGGCATCAGGGTGACGTTGTGGCCGATTGTCCCGACGTTGCCGACGAGGATCGTGTGCACCTTCGCCTGCTTCGGGGAATCGTCGTCGACGCGGTACTGGATCAGCATCCGACGGTCCTTCAGCAGGGCGGTCATGCCGGCCTTCACGTAGGCGAGCACGCCGACCTTCTTCTTCAGCTCCTCGTCCGTCGACGACATGATCTGGGCGTCGAGGCCCATGCCCGCGATGACGACGAACGCCTTGCGTTCCTCCTCGCCTTCGGGACGCTTCCAGTCCACGAAGCCGAGATCGATGTCACGATTGGGGCCCTCGAGCGCGATCTGCACGGCGGCAGGCAGGTCGTAGATCGGCAGCTTCAGGTTCTTGGCCAGAAGGTTGCCGGTGCCCCGCGGGACGAGCGCCAGCGGCACGTCCGATCCGGCGAGGCCCTCGGCGACCGCACGGACCGTCCCGTCACCGCCGACGGCGATCACGACGTCGCAGCCGTCCTCGACGGCCTGTCGCGCCTGTTCGGTGCCGGGCGAGCCCTTCTCGGTCTCGTACCACCTGGTCTCGCTCCAACCCGCCTTCTTCCTGGCGAGCTCGAGCACCTCGTCAAGCGCGTCGCGCTTGAGCTTGGTCGGGTTGTAGACGACTGCAGCGTTTGGCATCTGCCCATTCTGACCGATGGTCGGCTCTCGGTCAGCGGTGATCTGACGAACGCTCCTGCCACACGGCAACCGTCCACGCAGGCAGTTCAACGGCGCCGGAGACGTTCGGGCCCTCGCCCTCCGGCCAGTAGTTGCAGTGCGACTCCTCGCTGACATCGGTGTTGATCAGCGCGCGCCAGGTTCCCACCTCCAGTTCGGGGGCGGTGAACGTGATCGGCACGCTCGCCATGTTGATCATCACCCAGAAGTTGTCGCCGGGAGAGTTGATGTAAACACCCACTGCGCGGTCCCCGTCAACCGGGTGGCCCTGGCCGGACGGGGTGCGGAAGAGGTAGGACACGTCCTGGTCGTCGGCGAGCAGATCGCCCCAGTGGTTCTGCTGGAGGGCGTCATGCCGCTGGCGCAGGTTCGCGATGAAGGTGGCGAACCGGAACAGCCCGTTCACGTCGGCATCGGTGTCGAACTCACCGAAGTTGTCGTGGTACTGCGCCTCGACGCCTGCCTCGACGGGCACCCGCTGCGGGGCGTTGGTCGGGATCATGGCGTAGTTGTTGCACATGGCGAGCGAGTGCAGCTCCCACGGGTTGTTGTTGCCGTTCTGGGTGCGGCCGAACTCGTCGCCCGCAACGACCATGGGGACGCCACGCGAAAGGAAGAGGATCGCCCACAGGTTGCGGACGCGCTGGCGGCGAAGCGGCTGCGAGCCCCCCGAATCCCAGGAGAGGTTGTCGTCGGATCCGCCGTCGGACGGGCCGAAGGGGTAGGGCTGGTCGTTGTTCTTCTTCTGGTAGCTGACCAGGTCGGCCATGTTGAAGCCGTCGTGCGCGTCGACGAAGTTGATCGTCTTCTGCGCCCCACCCGAGGTGTGGAAGTGGTGGTAGTCGCCGTTGAACATGTCGACGAAGCCGGGCGCGTTGCCGTCGCCCTTGGTGAACCGGCGCACTGCGTCGCGGTAGCGGCCGTTCCACTCGCCCCAGCCCTTGGGGAAGTTTCCGACCTCGTAGCCCCAGAGATCCCAGGCCTCGGCGATGACCTCGATGTCGTTCTCGTTCGCGAAGTCGGCGATCGCCACCAGGAGCGGGTGGTCGCTGAAGAACCGCTTCTGATTGCCCCAGTCCTCGGGATCGGCGTCGCCCGGAAGGCGGCCGAGCACGGTGGCGAGGTCGAAGCGGAACCCGTCGACCTGCATGTCGTCGGTCCAGTACCTCAGCGAGTCGAGGACGAGCTGGCGCGCCACGTCGGAGGAGTAGTTGATCTGGTTACCGGTCCCGGTCGCGCCGTCGACGAGGGTCTTCGACTCGGTCATCTGGTAGTACTCCGCCGTGGCGAAGCCGCCGAGCGTCGTGAAACCGACGGTGTTGACGTCGCCTCCCCAGTTGCCGCCCTCGGCGGTGTGGTTGTAGACGACATCGAGGTAGACCTCGAGGCCGACGTCGTGGAAGGCCGAGACCATCTCCTTGAACTCGCGCGTCGGGCCGCCCCAGCTCTGGTCGTGGGCGTAGAGCCGGTTGGGCGCGAAGAAGTCCAGCGTCATGTAGCCCCACGAGTTGGTCTTCGAGTCGCGGCCCGACTCGGAGGCGTTGGTCTCGTGCACGGGCAGCAGCTCGATCGTGGTCAGGCCGAGCGCCTTGAGGTAGGGGGCGAGCATGCCGACGCCCTTGTAGGTGCCGCGGTACTCGTCGGGGATGTTGGCGACGGCGCCGAAGCCGGGCTCGTCGGCGAGCAGATCGCCGAGCCGGGTCGAGGACGGATGCGCGGTCGCCTGGTCGACGGAGACCTCGTAGATGGCGGTGCGCTCGCCCGGGATGTTCGGCTTGGCCGTCACCTCGGTGTAGTCGGCGATCACGACGCCCTTCGGCGCGTAGATGGCGGTGTCGATCAGGCGACGGGGCACGCCGTTGACGTCGTCGCCTCCGCCTCCGAATACGCCGTCGTTGACGCCGAGCTTCGCGAGCTTGTCCGTGTACAGGTTGTGCGTGATCTCGCGCGCGTACGGGTCGAAGAGGACCTTGTTGGGGTTGAACCGGTTGCCCGCCTCGTCGAGATCGGCCACGAAGCCTGCGGACGACCCCGGGGTCCACTCCTCGTCATAGGTCCAGTTCGGGCCCCAGACGCGGTAGCCGTAGAGGGCGTTGAGCTGGAGGCCCTGGAGCTTGCCGCGCCAGACCCCGTCCTGGCCCTTGGCGAGGGGGAAAGAGGCGCTGGCGAACGCACCCATGGCCTCGGGGTAGATCTCGAGCAGGACTCGGGTGGCGACTGGCGCGTAGACCGCGAAGGTCATCCCTTCGGCCGACGGGTGGGCGCCGAGCGCCCAATCCGCGGTCGACCAGGAGGACTCGTCGATGGCGATGACTTCGGACATGATGCGAATTCTAGAACGTTCAAGCGAATTGACGTGATTTCCCGTCGTCGGGGGGGAATTCATCTCGGTGATGGACGCGGAGTCGGGGGCGGGTCACGGCGTCAGGCCGACTCCAGCTCGGCCAGCAGCTCGCGCGCCTTGATCAGGGCCTTGCCCGTCCCCTTGCGCTGGGCGAGCTCGCGCAGCCCCGGCCAAGCCTCGTCGAGTACAGGCATCCAGCCGTGACGCCTGGCCTCCACCAGTTGGGGCGAGAGGAACAGCGCGGTGTCGAGCACGGGGTTGAGCCAGGTCGGCAGCCTCTGCAGCGTTGCGGCGGCGCTGACCGCCTGCGCCAGCACCGGCCACAGGGTGGGCAACCAGGTCGGCTCGAGGTCGATCAGCCGCGCGAGGGGCCTCGGGTTGAGGCCCTTCTCCAGCAGGAGGCGGATCGCCTCGCGCACGCCGTCAGCGGTCGGGCGGGGTGCGGACTCGTCAAACCCGGACCGTCGGTGCCCGGCCTCCCCCACCCGGGACCAGGTCACCAGGAGGGCGGCCACCGTCGCGACGGTCAGTTCCGTAGGCGTCACCTCGGGCCGGGTGTCGCGGACGGGGAGGCCGTCCTTCATCTCGATCGGCTCGACCCAGAGGCTCCCGTCGCGGGGCGTGAGCCACAGCCACAGGTCCGGATGCCGGGCCGTGCGTTCGGCGATGGAGCGCACCGGCAGTCTCCCCGCGAAGAGCTCGAAGTCGCTGACCCCGTTCCAGAGGAACCGTTCACCACTCGGGAGCGTCGCGTCGAGACAGATACGTTTCCATTCGTCCTCGACCAGCGTGAACCCCACGCCGTCGCCGATCACTGGCACCGCGGCGTCCGTCTGCGTCCACCTGCTGGTCAGGTCGGCCTCGGAACGCGGCGGCGGCGCCTGTGCCGGGATCGGGGCAGGCGTTGCGGCTGGGAGGTCGGCCACGAGGGACCGCGCGAGCTTCGCCGCACGTGTCGAACCACCCCGCTCGGCCAGGGCACGCACTCCCGGTAGGGCCAGCGCGTCGGCGCCGGTCGCGCCTGCGGAGACGGCGTGGCGGACGGAGGGGAGCAGGGACAGCATCGCCTGGACGAGGTCTGCCGTCCCGGCGAGCAGTTTCGGCCGCTGGAGTGAGAGCGTGACGAGGTCGTCGAGCAGCGGCCAGACGAGCGCGAGCATCGACTCCTCGGCAAGCTCGAGGCAGACGCGGGCGAAGGCGGCGAGCGCGGTGGGCGTGGGGTGCCAGTCGAGCAGTCCGACGTCGGGAACGCCCGGGCGGAGGAGTCCGCGCTCCCAGGCCTCGCGCACGGCGGTGGTCAACTCGTCGCCCGCGGCGGGCGGATAGGCCCTCTGGGCGGCGATCAGATTCACCGCCATCCCCGGCGTGAGGGGGGCGGACCTTCGGGCCGCCTGACGCGCAAGGGGGCCGATGTCGACCCAGTCTTCCTGGCGCAGATCGATCCAGCCAGCGTCTCCCCAGCCAGGAAAGGCGTAGGCGTCCATGCGGTCGTCGACAAAGTGCGAGGGCAAGCGCCTCAGTGCCGCGGCCGGCCGGGTCTCTGCGGGCACGAAGAAGCCCCAGTGCTCAACCTCGACGAGGGCGGGCTCCTGCTGGGGTTGGTCAAGGTAGTCAGCGGCGATCGCGCCCGCCGAGCCGCCAGTCTCTACGGCGACCCGCAGGCCGCGCAGCGACGCCCGCAGTTCCTGGTCGGCCGTTCGGTGGTCGGTCCGCATGAGGGCAAGGCCGAGGTCAGCCTCACTGACCGGGACGCCGAGGCGCTCGTACTCCTGCAGGCGCGCCAGGAGGTCCGCTGGCTCGATGCGCAGGTCCTCCCAACTCGGCATGGACACCAGGACGGGCAGTTCGCCGAGACGCCGCATCACCTGCGCCTCACGCTCCCCGACGGGGTCTGCGTTCCGGCTGGCACGGAGATGCGCCATGTTCCCGGAGCGCCAGTGACCGACGTGGGCCAGGCCGGGCGTCCAACTCTCCTGCACCCCGGCAAGGGCCGACCTGCATCCCTCGAGGTCGGTGGCCGCCACTTCGTTGGCCAGCACGAGGAAGCGGTCGACCTCGACATCGTGGACGGAACCTCCACGTCCGAACAGGACGGCCGCCGCCTCGGTCAGCGCGGCGGGAGTGGGCTCGGGCGTGCTGAACCGCATTCCGTCCCACACGCGCGGCGCATCCTGCCACGGGACCAGTTCCTGGGGGTCCTGATCTGTCGGGGGCTCGATCCCCCACGCCGCCGTCACGGCCTTGGCGGCCTTGACGATCTGGTCGTCGCCGCTGACCAACTGCGCAGGGATGAGGGCCGCGGCGAGCTCGACCACCTCGCCGGAGGGCCGCTCACGCTGTGCCATCGCCCGCAGCAGGAGGAGGGTGGTCTTCTTGACCGTCGTGGGGAGCGAGACCGCGAGCACGTCGCCGAGCAGAGAGTCGTCGCCGCCCGCGATCAAGGCGGGAGCCAGTCGCCCGATGGGTTGGCTGTCGCCGTAGCTGAGCACCGACACGACGAGGTCGCCCCGCGCCAGGATCTCCGCGTCCGTCACCGACAGGTCATCGAGCACCCTGAGCCACAGCTTCCGGTCGACCGGCCGGGTGGCGACGTTCAACGCCGTGAACGCCAACTCGACGGCGACCCCTCGCCCGAGCCAGCCCTTCTCGACCGCCGGCGCCACGATCTCCTCCACCGCACCGTCCTGGAAGGCTTGGGCCGCGACGCAGGCCTCGAGATGCTCCTCGAACCGCTGGGACAGCAGCTCCGCGTCCGGCCACACCTCACCGGGGTCGCGGGGGGCGGCGTTTCCCGTCAGCACATGGGAGGCGAACCACGCCCATGCCCGCAAGTATCCGGGGTCATCCGGAAGGTCGAGCCCGAGCCGGATCACCAGCGGGACGATCACCGGCCCCAGTGATCCACGCCTTCGCGCATAGGCCTGGACGAAGGCGGCGCCGCGTTCCTCCACGACCCTGATCAGGACCGGGGTCGCGCGCCTAGGCAACACGACCGCCGCGCGGGCGGCGCTCACGCCGACCCGGACCGCGAAGATGCCGAGCATCTCGTCGTTCGCGTCGACGGCCGTCTTCCATCGGTGGGTGCCGCGCTCCCGCACGTACTCTCCCCAGTCGCCCGACGCCAGTCCGCGGCGGGCGATGGCCTGCTGCTCCGGTGTCCCGAGCGGCAAGGTGGCGGCCTCGGAGACGTCGGCTGTGCCCCAGCCGAGCTCGTAGAAGACGGCCAGCGCGGCGGAGAGATCCGGGTTCTGCTTCACGTCACGCCCGTTCCCGGCTCGCCAGGTCGGCGGCGAGCGCATGGGCGCAGGGGCCGCGGCCGGTGCCGTGACGCAGGTACCAGGTGCAGGTGCAGGTGAGCGCTCCGTCGCCGCGCCTGACGGTGTAGCCGGGGCCGTCACCGGAGGTCACCCTCCACACCCCGTCACCGTCCTGCTGCACCGAGCCGGACTCGACGAGGGCGCGGGCCTTGACAAGGCGAGGGTTGTCCTTGTCGACGTGGCTGGGGTCGTGCGGCAGCTCGCGATGGAACCAGGCGTCGTCGGCCGTATCCCAGCCGACCCGGCCGGAGGCCGCGAGGACGGCCAGGCCGCCCCTGACCCGTTGCGTGGTCAGCCCGGAGTCACGTTCGAGGCGCCCCAGGTCGATGACCGGCTCGAAGGCCAGGAGAGCGGCGAGCAGGTCGGCGTCCTCCAGCGCCTGGGGACCGGCGAGCCCGGTCAGCAGGGATCCCTCGCCGGAGTGGCCGCGCCATGCCTCGTCGGTCAGGCCGAGGGTGATCCGGGCGCCGGGCAGGTCGACCGTGACGACGACCGACCCCTGTTCCTGCGTTCCATGGACGGAGGCACCCGTGACGTGTGGCAGCAGCCGCTTCAACGCCCCGAGCCGGTGCAGGCCGCGCACCTTGACGCCTCCGGCCGCTCGTCTGGGGCTGAGCTGTCCCTTGGCCGTGAGCCAGCCGTCGCGGCCGGTGGAGGTGACTCCGGGCAGCGCGGCGAGGAAGGCCTTGGCGAGCGGGCCGCTCAGCGTGAAGGCGTGCGGAAGCCCGTGGTGCAGCTCGGCCACGTTGCCGAAGGCACGCACCCATCTGGCCGGCATCTCGACCGGGCGCTCGGTCGCCGTCTCGTCGAGGGTGGAGACGGTCAGGCCTGAGGCGCCGATGTCCAGATGGAGGAGTTGGTCACGCGCGACGCGGCCGAGCGCGGCGCGGGTGGCCAGGTTGATGTCGACGTTGGTCGTGCCGTGGGCGAGTTCACCGGAGTCGAAGGCGTCAGGCAGCAGGTCGAGCCTGGCGTAGACGCTGTTGCAGGCGGAGAACACCTCGGCGCGGAGCCTGTCTCCGTGCGCCGTCAGCACGGGGTCGCGCTGGGCCGACGGCGAGAACTGGAAGTAGCGCGTCGAGGTGATGTCGGCGAGGGTGAGCAGGCCACGGGCGAGCACGAGCGGCTGGGCCGCGAAGCCGCTGAAGAAGATGGGTGACTCGGCCAGTCCGTCGGGAGTCAGTGCAGGGGCGAGCGCGAGCGCGAGGTTGTCGTCGACGAGGGCAGACGCATCGTGGAAGGCTCGACTCATGTGGGGAGTCTAGGCCACGCCCCCGACACTCCTGCTGGACCAGTCGAGAGTAATTACCAGGCGTCAAACTCGCCAGACTGCCGGTCCAGCCGAAGAAAGCCCCACCGCGGCGCTGGTGACGCCTCGTACCGAGAGGCGTCGAGGCAACCGCGTGCGATGAGACCGCTTCCGTGCTCGGCGCCCACTCGTGCGGCACGGCGCGCACGTCATCCACTCGACAAAACCAGCGGACTGCGGCGCCCCACTCGTGCTGGACCGCGCAGCGCAGCGCGACCGTCCTGCCGGTTCTGGGAGCGACGACGACGAGGCAACCGCCGGCGTGCGGCCAGAGCCGAGCCGACCACACCCGGAAGCGGGGCGCTCCCGCGCTGTGCGATGCGCCGCCAGGCCCGTGCCATGCATGCGCCAGGCTGTGCTCCTGCTGCCGAGCGCGGTATGGGTGTCACCATCAGTTGGTCATCGGGCACCAGGCTCCGGCGCCATCGACGGCCCGGATTTCACCCCTGTCATCCCCACGCGGGGGCTCGTCGAGACTGACCTGACGCCCTCCCTGACGCGGGCCGTTGCGCACTGCCACCTTGCCCGACGCCACCAGCCACGAGCGACGGCCCGGCAGGTCGGCCCGGTTAGGGTGTGACCATGCTTCGACACGTTTTCTGGGACCTTGGCGGCACTCTCGTTGACACCTACCCCGCGCTGGACGCGGCTCTGGCGGGCGTCGTGCGCTCGCACGGCGGGAGCATCGACGAGACCGAGGTGGCGAAGCTGACGCGTAAGTCGACCGGCCATGCCATCGAGGAACTGTCGTCCCGTTTCGACATCCCGGCCGAGGAGTTCGAGGCCGCCAACGAGGCGCTGAAGGTGGAGTGGTCGAGCGATCCCGCCCCCGCCATGGAGGGGGCCGCCGCGCTGATCGAGGCCGTGCGGGCCGCGGGCGGTAAGAACCTCGTCGTCACCCACCGCGACCGGTTCAGCGCGGTCAACCTCCTCGATGGGCTGGGGCTGGTGGTCGATGACCTGATCTCGACCGCGGACGGCTTCCCCCGCAAGCCCGACCCTGCCATGTACACCGAACTGCTCGAACGTCAGGGCCTTGATCCGGCCGAGTGTCTCGCCGTCGGCGATCGTCCCATCGACGCCGAGGCGGCCCAGGCGGCGGGTATCACGGCGGCGACGCTCGAGTCGTCCGCCGCTCCCGTCGACGACGCGGCCGAGCACTCGGTCGAGAAGCTGGAAGACCTGCGCCCGCTGCTCGGGCTGGAGCCGGCGGAGGTGTGACCAGGCCCTTTGGAGGCTGACCGAGCTGACGCGGTCCAAGATCCGCCGACGGCCGATGCGGCAACCCGGGCCGCGGCGACTGACAAGAAGCGTTGGACGGCTCGCGCACGACTCGTCGGCGCTCCTGCGTGCACAGAGCTACGGGTCAGGAGGATGGTGAGCGGTGCACGCGGGAGCTGGGTTGTAGCCTGACGCCGTGACGGATCAGCCTTCCCTTTCTGCGCTACGCCGCACCGTGCTGCTCGTGGCGTTGCTGAATCTCGGCTACTTCTTCGTGGAGGCGGGCGTCGGCTGGTCGATCGGGTCGGTCTCCCTGTTCGCCGACTCCGTGGACTTCCTGGAGGACACCGCGGTCAACCTGCTGATCTTCGTCGCGACCGGCTGGCCTCTCGCTCATCGGGCGAAGGCGGGGAAGACGATGGCCGTGATCATCATGGTCCCCGCGGCGGCGGCGTTGTGGCAGGCGGTCACGAAGTTCTCGAACCCGGAGGCCCCGGATCCGCTCTCCCTCATGTTGACGGCGGGAGGTGCCGTCGTCGTCAACACCGTGAGCGCCGCCCTGCTGCTGCGGCACCGCGATCACGGCGGGTCGATGTCGAAGGCCGCCTGGCTGGCGGCCCGCAATGACGTGGTGGTGAACCTCGGCATCCTCGCCATGGGCGCGCTGACGCTCACCCTCGTGCCCAACGCCTGGCCCGACCTGCTCCTCGGCCTTGGCATCGTGGTGCTGAACTTCCACGCCGCGAAAGAGGTCTGGGAGGTCGCGGAAGAGGAGGACCTCGCGGCGAAGGCCCTCGCGGGCGAGGTCGACGACGACTGAATGAGGTCGGGCGGGAAGCCAACCCTCATCCCAGGCAGGGCCGCAGACGAACGCCGTTGAGGTGAGGCTAACCGCCCATTCTGAAAGGTCGCGAGGTGAGTCTCGGCCATCTGGGTGTGAGTGCCCTGATGAAATGAACGAGGCCGCGGGCCGACCACTCTCGGACAGGTCAGGCGGGGGTGCGGGCGAGTACTCCGGCCATCGACTCCGGACCCCAGACCAGCTGCTGCGCTCCAGGGACGGCCAGAAGCGACACGGCATTGCCCTGACCGACCCAGAGGTAGGTCTCCGGGGAAGGCTGTTCGCACTTTTCGTACCCCGCGGCGGCCGCGCTGTCGGTGACGGCCTCGATGACGGCCGCCGGGTCCTCGTCGATCATCATGACCATCAGGTCCTGTGAGTCGGAGACGATGGTCGTTTCCGGGAGGGTGATCCCCTTCGGGACAACCACGTCCTGAGGGCCGACCTTGATCGAGTCGGAAGTCACCTCTCCGTCGAACGTCTCGTTGGAATCGGCGGGGGCCGGTGCCGTCGGGCATCGCCCGGCCTCGGGCTCGCCCGAGCAGGCAGAGAACGTGATCAGTGCGACTGCGGAGAGCGCTGCGGCGCCAAGGCGGGTGAACATGGGGCCAGTCTATGCGAGCCCCGTCCGACGCCCCTCGGCCCGCTCAGGCCGCCTGCAGGCCCACGGAGGCGACGCGCGGCGCGGGAGATGACTTGAGCACTTTCCCAACCGAGGAGTCAGGCGCTGACGGCGATGCCCTCGAACAGGTCGGTCGAGGGGACCTCGCTGTCCGGGAACGGCAGACCGTAGCCCAGCAGGTAGGTCTCACCGGAGCCGGGGAGCTCCTGCATAATCTGGAAGAACTGCCAGAACGGGTGCGTCGTGTCGACCTGGCTGCGGTAGTTGGCCAGCGCCTTGCGGCAGACCTCGAGCCAGGGGCCGGTCTCGATCACGGCGACGAACTTCGAGGGATCGGGCCCGAAGGAGTCCGTGTCGCGCTCACCGTCTGGCCACAGCTCGATGCCGCGCTCGCGCGCGATCTCGTAGGCCTCAGCCCACCGCGTGGTGTTGTGGGTGTTCCACAGCACGCGGCTGATCTGCCACGGATCGCCGAGGTCGGGACGGTGCGACGGCGAAGCTGCGAGGAGCGTCGCGTACATCGTCACCCGGTGCGCCTGGATGTGGTCGGGATGGCCGTAGTTGCCGTGCGGGTCGTAGGTGATCACGACCTGGGGACGGCGATCTCGGATGATCTCGACCAGGAGGTTCGCGGCCTCGAGCAGGTCGGCTTTCCAGAAGGCGTTGTCCGGCATCTCGTCCGGGACGGCTGCGCGACCCTTCTCGTCGGTGGTCATCCCGGAGTCGTGGTAGCGGCCGGCACCGCCCAGGAAGATGTGGTCGTCCACCCCGATGATGCCCATGGCCGCGTCGATCTCACCGATCCGGTGCTGCCCGAGCTCGGCGGGGGTGAAGTGCGCCCATTCGGGCACCAGGATCTCGCCCAGCTCACCGAGGGTGCAGGTGACGAGCGTCACCTTCGCGCCCTCGGCCAGGTACCGGGCCATGGTCGCGGCCGTCTGGCTCGACTCGTCGTCGGGGTGGGCGTGGACCAGGAGGAGTCTGCGATCGTTCGTCACGGGGGCAAGCATAGGTTCGTTCGGCCCGGTCATCACTTGCCGAGCAGCGTGGCGAACTCGACGAAGTCGTCCTCACGCGCCTTATGTGGTGCTCCGACGATCGCATCGGCCAGTTCGTCGGCCGCCTGCCGGACTCGCCCGGCCAGGGCAGCGGCCTGCGGACCACCGAAGTCGGAGGTCGCGGCGAACACGCCCGTGCGCACCGGGAGGGCACCGAGGTAGCTCAGCAGCGGGCGCATCGCGAAGTCGATCATCAGCGAGTGCCGCTCGGTTCCGCCGGTGGCCGCCATGAGGACGGGCTTGCCCGTCAACGTCCCGGTCTCGAGGATGTCGAAGAAGCTCTTGACGAGGCCCGAGATCGAGGCGGAGAAGGTGGGGCTGACGACGACGAGCGCGTCCGCCTCGGCGACCTTCTCGATCACCTTGGCAAGCTCCCCGGTCGGGAACCCGGTGAGCATGGCGTCGGTGATGGGGTGCGCGAGCTCGCGCAGCTCGACGACGGTGGCCTCGAGGTTCTCCCCCTTCAGGGCGAGCGACTCACGCAGCCGCGCGACGATGTCATCGCTCAGCACGCGGGTGCTGGACGGCGAGCCGAGGCCGCCGGAGATGACGACGACGTGGGACATGGCAACTCCTTCTGAGAGGTCTTTCACCATGATACAACCTAATTCAACGTTCAACTATTCCGTTGCCAGCCCACCTTCACCGAGCGGGTCGGCGTCGACCCCGCCGCCGAGGCCCGACCCGGGCGGTGCCGGTTGAAGCCCACCGCACGCCGGTCCCACCCGCAGTCTCCGCCGACAGCCTCTTGCCAGCGTCGACGCGAATCCTGCACGGCGTGACCCCGGCCTTGGACGGGCGATCCCTCGGCATCCGGAGGTGACCCGGGAGACAACCTCCGCCGCTGACGGATCGACCCGGGGACGATCGACGCAGCCGCGCCTCTCCCGTCACCGGGCCCAGGCGGCCTCAAGCCGGCCATCGGGACAGAGCGTAGACCCGAGGGGCGCTGAGCCGGCGACACTCACCGAACGGGACGACGTCGCGCGACCAGCGCGGGCCGGTGGGACACAGCGTCGAGCCGGTCGAGGACGACCAGGATGCCTCTCGGACAGGCCCTGAAAGGCAGCGCCGAACCGCGCCGTCGCTGCCACCGGACGAAGCGATGCCCGTCCCAGGCCAAGCACCCAGCTGGCCAACGGACGACCGAAGCCCCCGGGAACGCGAGAGGCCCGCCCCGGCGAGCGGGGCGGGCCTCAGGGCTCAGCGGTCAGAGCCGGTTGTCGTCCTCGGCACGGGTGCCGGTCCAGCGGTCGACCTGCGGCTCCTCCATGTTCGACTCCACGGGCCCGCCCGCGGCCTTGACCATGGACGCATGGGTCGGGGCGTCGGGAACGCCCGCCGGGCGGAGCGCGGCGAACTCCTTGCGCAGCACCGGAACGACCTCCTCGCCGAGCAGGTCGAGCTGCTCGAGGACCGTCTTGACCGGGAGTCCCGCGTGATCCATGAGGAACAGCTGACGCTGGTAGTCGCCTGCATAGTCACGGAACCCGAGCACCCGTTCGATCACCTGCTGCGGCGAGCCCACCGTCAACGGAGTCTCGCGCGTGAAGTCCTCGAGCGACGGGCCGCCGCCGTAGACGGGGGCGTGGTCGAAGTAGGGTCGGAACTCCTTGACCGCGTCCTGCGAGTTCTTCCGCATGAACACCTGGCCTCCGAGTCCGACGATCGCCTGCTCGTAGGTTCCGTGGCCGTGGTGGGCGAAGCGGCGGCGGTACAGGTCGACCATGCGCTTGGTGTGGGTCGAGGGCCAGAAGATGTTGTTGTGGAAGAAGCCGTCGCCGTAGTAGGCGGCCTGCTCCGCGATCTCGGGAGAGCGGATCGAGCCGTGCCAGACGAACGGCGCGACGCCGTCGAGTGGGCGCGGCGTTGCGGTGAAGCCGTGCAGCGGGGTGCGGAACTTGCCCTCCCAGTTGACGACGTCCTCGGTCCAGAGTTCGTGCAGAAGGGCGTAGTTCTCCACGGCGAGCGCGATGCCGTCGCGGATGTCCTTGCCGAACCAGGGGTAGACCGGGCCGGTGTTGCCGCGGCCGAGGGTGAGGTCCATGCGGCCGTCGAGCAGGTGCTGGAGCGTCGCGTAGTCCTCGGCGATGCGCACCGGATCGGTTGTCGTGATCAGCGTGGTGGCGGTCGAGAGGATGATGTTCTTCGTCTGCGCGCCGATGTAGGCCATGGTCGTGGTCGGAGACGACGCGACGAAGGGCGGGTTGTGGTGCTGCCCGACGGCGACGACATCCAGGCCGACCTCTTCGGCCTTGAGCGCGATCTCGACGGTCGCCTTGATCCGCTCGTGTTCGCTCGGCGTGCGACCGGTGGTCGGGTCGGTGGTGACGTCACCGACGCTGAAGATGCCGAACTGCATGGTTGCCTCCTGAAAGCTCGTGCATCACTCTACAACATGATTGAGTGTTCAACTATTCCGCTCGTGCCGCGAGGGGCCGGGAGTTTCGGGCGCAGGGCACGACGAAGCCGCCTTCACGGACCGATGCCCTCGGGTTTCTCCGGCTCTCGCCCCCACCTCTGTCTTTCACTCTGGGCAAGGCAGCCGCCGTGCGGCCCCGACCACCGGTACCGAGTGAACGACGCTCCACGGCACGCCGATCGCACAACCCAGCGACCTCCCTCACCTGGAAAGCCCCCGAGCACCGGGGCCCCGGCCTGAAGGCCTTCGTCGCCGCGGTCTTCGACGGCATCGCGCTCGCGGGAGCGGCACGCGTGCTGGTCGGCGGTGCCCCGTATCTCGACCCCACAAGACTCCCGCGCAAGCAGGCACCGGGCCGGGCCCGAGCGCCGGACCTGCCACGCATCTCGACCCCGACACTGACAGCCAAGCAGGGGCACCGGCCTGGCCCGACCCTCTGTGCACACGAAGACGCGGCCGCCGAAGCGGCCGCGTCCTCAGGCGGATGTGGGGATCAGGCAGCGACGCGCTTCTTCTGTCCCGCCCTCAAGACCAGTCCGACGATGAGCAGGACCAGGCCGATCAGGCCGGCGAAGCCCCCGACCACGGCAGAGAGGACCGAGGTGGTGATGCCTGAGAGGCTGATCGGCGGGGCGATCACCACGCCGTCGCCATCGCACTCCACCGTGTAGGTGCCGTCGGGCTGCCCGTCGCCACCGACCTTGCCGATGCCTGTGTAGTTCTCGCCGTTGCGGCCCCAGTTCATCGAGATCCGGAGGGTGACGTCCGGAACATCGGCCGTAGGGCCGGTCACGTCACAGCCGACCGACACGTCGGAGGCGTAGATGACCTTCATCTCTTCCCCGGTGATCTGCACCTCGGTGGGTCCGCTCACGGTCACGACGTCGTCCTCGCTGGGGATCGCCGACATGAGCTGGGTGGCGAACAGCACAAAGAGCACGACGGAGACGGCCATCAGGATCGCGCCGACGATGATCATGATCTTCGGCGCCTTGCTCGGCGGCTTATGGGGCGCGTTGTAGGGCGGAGGGGGAACCGGACCGCTGTACTGGCCCGGACCCGGCTGGCCGTAGGGGCGCTGGTCTCTTGGCTGACCCGGCGCGCCGCCCGGCATCTGCTGGCTGTAGCTTCCCTGAGCCCCCTGGCCGTAGCTGGCTCCGACGCCCGGTCCCGAAACCCCGGGTTGTCGGCCGTAGGGCATCGAGTGGTGCTGCGGGTTCTGTGGCTGCCCGGGCTGACCGTACGGGTCGCCGGTTGGCCTCTGCTGATCCGACATAGCGGTTCCCTTCGTCGCTCCAAGGGTGGCACTAGCCGGGGTCGCGGTAAAGCCCTGCACCCTTGGGCTGTTCGATTCCCTGAGCGGGGCCGCCCCGCGTCAGCGGCGCCCGTCGTCTTCCCCGTACCTTGAGCAGGGCCGCCGGCGAGCCGGCGGTGGTGGTCGCTACAGCTAGTCCCGTTCCTTGAGCAGAGCTGCCCCGCGAAGCGGCGGCGCCCGTCGTCGAAAGGCCCCGATGGTCACCCACAGTCCTGGCCACAGCCTCCCGGTCGACTGCGGTCATGGCCACGGCCGACAGCCCTTTGACGCCAGCCGCTCAAGGAGCGGAGTGAGCGACACCCAGCGCCACCAGATACTCGAGGTCGTCAGGGGTCAGCCCGACCGCCCCGTCACGCTCCGCGGGGAGTCTCAGACCACCTGGCGCAGCCAGCCGAACAGGTCGTCCGCGCGTCCGTACTGGATGTCGACGAGGTGCTGGCGGATCTCGCGGGTCTTGACGCCGGGCTGGCCGTCGCCGACCTGCTGAACGCCGCGATCGGGCGAGTTGAAGCCGGTGATCGGCGTGACCACCGCGGCCGTGCCGCAGGCGAAGACCTCGGGGATCTGTCCGGAGGCGACGCCGTCGAGGACCTCGTCGATGGTGATGGGACGCTCGACCGGCTTGAGCCCGTGCTCCGAGGCGAGCGTGAGGATGGACTCACGCGTGACGCCCGCCAGGATCGAGCCCAGCCCTGGGGTGAGCAGTTCACCGTCGGCGGTGACGAACATGATGTTCATCGTTCCGCACTCCTCGACCCACTTGCGCTCGGCGCCGTCGGTCCAGAGCACCTGGCCGCAGCCGTTCGCGGCCGCTTCCCTGGTGGCGATGAGACTGGAGGCGTAGTTGCCGCCGCACTTCGCCGTCCCGGTGCCGCCAGGGGCGGCACGGGTGTAGTTCGGGGTGATCCACAGCTTCACGGGCTCGGAATAGTAGGGGCCGGCCGGGGTGGCGATGACGGCGAACCGGTAGGTGTTGGCCTCGCGCACGCCGAGGTACGGCTCGGATGCGATCATGAACGGGCGGATGTAGAGGCTCTGCTCGTTCTCGCTGACGGGCACCCAGTCCTTCTCGAGCTTGACCAGCTCGGTCACCGAGTCGAGGAAGAGTTGCTCCGGCAGCGGAGCCATCGCCATCCGCTCAGCTGAGTGGACGAAGCGGGCGGCGTTGCGGTCGGGGCGGAACAGCCAGATGGAGTCGTCGTCGCGACGGTAGGCCTTCAGCCCCTCGAAGATCTCCTGCCCGTAGTGCAGGACGGCGGCGGCAGGGTGAAGCGCCCAGTCGGACATGGGGATGACGCGCGGCTCCTGCCAGCCGTCCCCCTCGATGTAGTCGACGACGACCTGATGGTCTACGTAGTAGCGACCGAATCCGGGATCTGCCAACGCGGCCTTGCGGGCGGCCTCGGATGTGGGGGTGGTCGTGCGGGTGAGTGAGAACTCGGACATGCCCACGATGGTAACTTGCCCAGATTCGCGCGAACTCTCGTATCACAGGGCGACGCCGGGGCCGCCATGCGCGTGGCGAGGGTGTAGCGGCCGCGACGTCGTCCTGGCCGCAGTGATGTGCGAGGAGGTCGCACGTACCGTCTCGCGCCCGACGCGACGGCGCCCGACGACCGACGCCCGGCGGCTGCGGGGGTCGTCAGTACAGTTGCCGCATGACCGAAGAGACCCGTCGCCCCACCACCGTCAGCATCGCGCGCACCGCGTCCAAGGCCTTCACCGCCACCAACGCCCGCGGCGGCGCCATCTCGATCGGCAGCGGCGAGTCCGACGACTTCACCCCGGTCGAACTGCTCCTCGTCGCGATCGGCGCCTGCTCCGCGATCGACGTCGACATCGCCACCACCCGCCGGGTCGAGCCCGAAACGTTCGACGTCGACGTCAACGCCGACCGGGTCAAGGACGCCGACGGCAACCGGGTCGACAACATCGAGGTCGACTTCCTGCTCCGCTTCCCCGAAGGCGAGGACGGCGACCGGGCGCGCAAGCTGATCGACCGCGCCATCGCGTCGGCCCACGACAAGCTGTGCACCGTCTCGCGCACCATCGAGCTCGGCACCCCGGTGGCGATGCGCTCCGTGGACTGATGATCAGATGAGCACTTGCCCGGACTCGTTGCGCCTGTGGGCCGTCTACAGGCCATCTGGCGAAACGAACCCGGAAAAGTGCTCAAGGCGACTCCACGGTGGAGGGCCTCGCGACGGTGCCGTGCTAGGTTCTGACCATGTTCGCGAGCCAGTCCTGGTGGTGCTCCCGCTGAGGCGGTGAGTTCGCGTACCCACTTACCGCCCCACCACCGGGCGGTCTATGCGTGTGGCGGCCCGGACAGGAGAATCCATGACCGGCATCCAACTGCCCAAGACCCCGTTCGCGTTACTCGCGCGACAGGGCTCCCCCACCATCGAGGTGCTGTCCGGCCACGTGGTCGACATCGACCTGCTGGCCGACATCCCGCTGTCGGAACCCGACGGGCGACCCAACGAGGTCCTCGCGCTCATCCCCTACCGCCAGGTGCGAGAGCGCGGGTTCACCGCCGTCGACGACGGCGCCCCGCTGCGCTGCCTCGTGGTCGACGAGCACCTGAGCGTCGAGCGCGACGAACTGGTGGACTCCCTGCCCATCGAGCAGATCGTGCTCACCGACGGCGGCTTCGACATCTCCGACGACGACTACGCCGAGATCGTCGAGCGGGTCATCGCCGATGAGATCGGACGCGGAGAGGGGGCCAACTTCGTCATCCACCGCGCGTACACGGCCGACGTCGACGCCGACCCCAGGCTCGCGGCGCTCACCTGGTTCAGGGCCCTCCTCGAACACGAACGCGGGGCCTACTGGACCTTCGCGATCGTCACCGACGGCCACGTCGCGGTCGGCGCGAGCCCGGAGGCCCACGTCACCGCCGAGGACGGCGTCGTGACCATGAACCCGATCTCGGGAACGTTCCGACATCCCGCAGGCGGGGCGAACCGCGAGGACCTGATCGAGTTCCTCACCTCCAGGAAGGAGACCGAGGAGCTGTTCATGGTCGTCGATGAGGAGCTCAAGATGATGAGCGCCGTGTGCACCGACGGCGGCAGGATCACCGGCCCGCGCCTGAAGGAGATGTCCCGCCTGACGCACACCGAGTACATGCTGCGCGGGTCGAGCCGGATGGATCCGCGCGACATCCTGCGCGAGACGATGTTCGCCCCGACCGTCACTGGCTCGCCGATGCAGAATGCCTGCACCGTGATCCAGCGCCACGAGCGTTCACCGCGGGGCCACTACTCCGGAGTCGCGGCGCTGTTCACACCCAACGACGACGGCGGACACGACCTCGACGCGCCCATCCTGATCCGCACCGCCTACCTGGCCGACGGGCGGCTGCGGGTTCCCGTCGGCGCGACGCTTGTCCGGCACTCCTCGCCCGAGGGAGAGGTGAGCGAGACGCACGGAAAGGCCGCGGGGGTGCTCGGCGCGATCGGCGCCGTCGAGCGCGACCCCGCGTCCACGCCGACGGCCCCGCTCGCCGGCGATCCACGCATCGCAGCACTCCTCGAGGCCCGGAACTCGAGGCTCGCGCCGTTCTGGCTCAACCCGCAGGGAGACGACGAGGCCCGCTTCACCGGAACCGACGCCCTCGTCGTCGACGCCGAGGACCGGTTCACCACGATGCTCGTCCACCAGCTGCGCCACCTCGGCCTCGAAGCAAGGCGGGTCGCCTGGGACGAGGTCACCGACGACGAGGTGGCGGCCGCCGACCTACTGGTCGCCGGTCCCGGCCCGGGCGACCCACGCGACGCAGGCAGCCCTCGCATCGCCCGCATGCGCGAGATCATCGCGGCGCGGCGTGCTGTCGGGGCGCCGCTGCTCGCCGTGTGCCTCAGCCATCAGATACTCGCCGACAGCATCGGCCTCGACCTCGTCCCGCTCGACTCGCCGCACCAGGGGCTGCAGAAGGAGGTCGACATCTTCGGCCTGCCCGCGACAGTGGGCTTCTACAACACCTTCACGGCGCTCGTCGACGGGGAGAACACCGTCGAACTCGAGGTGGCGGCCGACGAGACGGGCGCGGTCCACGCGCTCCGAGGGCCTCACACGGCCTCCGTCCAGGGACATCTGGAGTCGATCCTGTCGCGCAACGGCCTCGAGGTGCTCGAGGCGCTGGTCGAGCACGCGCTGACCTGACGGCCGACACACACGATCGCGGCAATCGCGACAAATCCCCGCGCCAGCGGAATGGAATCCGCCCGACGGTGGTTGTCACCGGTCACGGGGCACTGATAGCCGTCCCGCGCGTAGATAAGGGAACACCGCATGACCCTCCCACGCCGCGTCACGCGCGTACTCGCCTCCGTCGTCGCCACCGGGCTGCTGCTCGCCGGCTGCTCCGGGTCCAACGACGACGGAGCCGCAGGCGCTGATGCAGAGATCGAGATCGGCTCGCTGTACGAGCCCGGCAACCTGAGCAACGTCGACGCTGGGGGTCAGGGTGTCACCGAGGCGCTCCACGGCAACGTGTACGAGTCGCTGATGAAGCTCGGCGACGACGGCTCGATCTCCCCGCTGCTCGCCAAGGAGTACAAGGTCAGCGACGACCGCCTGACCTACACCTTCACCCTTCAGGACGGTGTCACCTTCCACTCCGGCAAGAAGCTCACCTCGGCCGACGTGAAGTCGAGCTTCGAGCGCGTCGTGTCCGAGACCTCGCAGGCCGCACGCAAGGGCAACTACCAAGTCGTCTCACAGATCGACACCCCCGACGAGAAGACGGTGAGCTTCACCCTGAAGCGGCCCTCCATCTCCTTCCCCTACCTGATGGCCTACGTGTGGATCGTCAACCCCGAACTCGCGGACGCGAAGACCGACGCCGACGGCACCGGCCCCTACTCGTTCGACGAGTGGAAGCGCGGCTCGACGCTGTCGATCGTCCGCAACGACGACTACTGGGGCGAGAAGGCCAAGAACGCGCGCGTCACGTTCCACTACTTCACCGACGCGTCGGCCGAGTCGAACGCCCTGCTTACCGACCAGATCGACCTGGTCACCAGCATCCAGAGCCCCGACTCCCTGACCCCCTTCGAGGGCAGGGACGACTTCACGATCAGCGAGGGCACCTCCACCACCAAGGAGCTGCTCGCCTTCAACGACCGCGTCGAGCCGTTCAACGACCCTGGGGCATCGTCGTGCGCCATCTGCTCCCCAACATGTGGCCGACGCTGGTCGTGACCGCCGCACTGATCTTCGGCACCGCCGTCCTGGCCGAGGCGAGCCTCAGCTACCTCGGCCTCGGCGTTCCGCCGCCCAACTCGTCGCTCGGCCGACTGCTCCAGGGCGCCGAGTCGACGGTGCTGACCTCGCCGTGGGCGGCGATCGCCCCGGGCGTGGTGATCGTGGCCATCGTGCTCGGCGCGAACTTCCTCGCCGACGGACTGCGCGAACGCTTCGACCCGACCAGGAGGGAGCGGGGATGAACATCGACGTGCAGAACCTCAGCATCGCGCTGCCCTCCGGCAGGAAAGTCGTCGACTCGATCTCGTTCACCCTGGCCGACGGCGAACGCCTCGGCATCGTCGGCGAGTCCGGCTCCGGCAAGTCCGTGACGACGCTTGCCGTCATGGGGCTGCTGCCCCGCGCCCTGAAGGCCGAGGGCTCCATCCTGGTCGGCGAGACTCAGATCGTCGGCGCAGGCCAGTCCACCCTCCGCCAGGTGCGCGGCAGCCGGGTCGCCATGGTCTTCCAGGACCCGTCGACCGCACTCGACCCGTTGATGCGCATCGGCAGGCAGCTCGAGGAGCCACTGCAGCGACACCAGGGGCTCTCCGGTTCAACGCTTCGCGACGGCGTCCTCGCGGCTCTGGCCGAGGTGAGGCTCCCCGACCCGGAGCGGATGATCCGTTCGTTCCCGTTCGAGGTCTCCGGCGGCCAGCGGCAGCGCGTCGCGATCGCGATAGCCCTCGCCTGCCAACCCCAGGTGCTGATCGCCGACGAGCCCACGACCGCGCTCGACGTGACCGTCCAGGCCGACATCCTCACCCTGATCCGCCAGCTGTGTCAGCAGCGTGGCATGGGCCTGATCTTCGTGTCACACGACCTGGCAGTCGTGTCCCAGACGGTGACCCGCGGCCTCGTCATGGAGCGTGGCCGCATCGTCGAGGAGGGCACCATCGACCAGTTGATCGGCGCTCCGACCAACCCCTACACCCAGAAGCTCGTGGGCAGCGCCCGGGCGCTCGACGAGGCCCTGATCACCGGGAGGCTGCCATGAACGCGCTCCTGGAACTCGACGGCGTCACCTTCCGCTACCGCGGGGCCCTCGAGCCAGCGCTGCGGGACGTGAGCCTCACCGTCGAGCGCGGGTCCAGCCTCGGCATCGTAGGCGAGTCTGGGTCGGGCAAGTCGACCGCGCTGAACCTGCTGCTCGGGCTCGCCCGCCCCGAGAAGGGAGCCGTGCGCTTCGACGGCGTCGACCTGACCGGACGCGACGTGGTGCGCCGGCTGCGCCGAGAGGTGCAGCCGGTCTTCCAGGACCCATACGCCTCGCTCGATCCCCGGATGCGGGTCGACCGGATCGTCGCCGAGCCGCTGATCTCGCTCGGGATCGACCGGGACGGGGCCAGCCGGCGGGCCAGGGTCGCCTCCGTCCTGGCCGAGGTAGGGCTCGGCGCGGACACCCTCACCCGCTACCCGCACGAGTTCTCCGGAGGGCAGCGGAAGCGCATCGCCATCGCCAGGGCGCTTGTCACGGACCCGATGGTGCTCGTCGCGGACGAGCCGGTCAGCGCGCTCGACGTGACCACCCGGATCGACGTGATCGAACTGCTGGCGAAGCTCCAGGCCGAACGCGACCTCAGCGTGGTGATGGTGTCGCACGACATGAGCGTCGTCGCGGCCCTGTGCGAACAGGTGATGGTGCTCAAGGACGGCTGCGTGGTCGAGACGGGCGAGACGCTGTCGGTGCTTGCCGACCCGCAGGAGCCGTACACGAAGGCGCTGATCGCAGCCATCCCACGCCTGCCCGCCGTCGGCTGAGCCGGCGTCCATCGGCAGGCCGGGCGGCACGACGCAACGGGTGACGGGTCAGGGTACACCCCATTCCGAATGTCGGAGGCGCGTGTTAGTTTGCAGCGTGGGCACCGAACAGCAGGCGAAGACGCGGGCCTTCCACCACGTCCTCGGGAACTCGGCCGCCGCCATGCTCGGAACAGCCTTCCTCTGGTACGCCATCACCTTCTGGGCCTACCTCGAGACCCGCTCCGTGATCACGACGGCATTCCTCGGCGGCTCCTACATGCTCGGCATGGCGGTGCTCGGCGTGCCGTTCGGGTCCCTGATCGACCGGTTCCGCAAGCACGTCATGATGATGATCTCCGCCGTCGCGACGACGGTGTGCTTCCTCATCGCCGGGCTCATCTACCTCCTCGTCCCTGCACGGGATCTGATCGACCTCGGCCAACCCTGGTTCTGGGTCTTCTCCTCGATCACGCTGCTCGGCGCGCTTGTCTCGATGATCCGCGGCCTGGCGCTGTCGACCTGCGTGACGATGCTCGTCCCGTCGGACGACCGGGCGAAGGCCAACGGCCTCGTCGGCACCGTCAACGGCGTCACGATGCTGGTCACCGGCGTCCTGTCCGGCCTGGCCGTCGGCCAGCTGGGGATGGGCGCGGTGATCCTGATCGGCATCGTCGTGATGGCGGCGTCCATGGTGCATCTGGCACTGATCCGGATCCCCGAGCCCACCATCGTGCACGCCGACGGGACGCCGAAGGCCGTCGACTTCAAGGCCGCGTGGAGGGCGATCGTCGTGGTGCCCGGCCTGATCGGGCTGATCATCTTCTCCACCTTCAACAACTTCCTGGGCGGCGCCTTCATGTCGCTGCTCGACGCCTACGGCCTCGAACTGCTTCCCGTCGAGACGTGGGGCATCCTGTTCGGCCTGTCGAGCATCGGCTTCATCGTCGGAGGCGCGCTGATCGCGAAGCTGGGGCTCGGCTCGAAGCCGCTGCGCACGCTGCTGCTCGCCTGCCTGGTGATGTGGGTGATCTCAGGGGTGTTCACCATCCGCGACTCCGTCGTCCTGCTGGTGATCGGCATCTTCTTGTACATGACGCTGATCCCCTTCATCGAGGCCGCCGAGCAGACCCTTCTCCAGCGCGTCGTTCCGCTGGAGAAACAGGGCCGCGTGTTCGGGTTCGCGCAGGCCGTCGAGGTGGCGGCCGCACCGATCAGCGCGTTCCTGCTCGGGCCGCTCGCCGAATACTGGCTGATCCCCTACGCGGAGTCACCGCAGGGTCGCGCCGACTGGGGCTGGCTGCTGGGCGACGGGCAGGCGCGCGGGATCGCGCTGGTCTTCGTGCTGGCCAGCCTGGTCGGCTTCGTCATCACCGCACTGGCCTTCCTGACGAGGACCTACCGGATCCTCAACCAGAGCTACGCGGCAGGCGACGTCAACGCCGACCTGACCTCAGATGCCCCCGCCGACGCGGGTCCGGCCCCGGATCAACCGGGGCCGGATGTGCTAGGCAAGGGCCTGACGGAACACTGAAAGAGGAACAGTGCCGCGGCTGGAAGCGTGCCTGGTTCACAAGGAGCGGGCCGGGCTGAACCCCAGGCGCAGGACCTCGCACCACCGATGCTGAGCGCTCACGAGCACTCCACCGCGCCGCTCGCGAGGACCTCGCACTCCTGTCGCACTGCAGAGTCCCGAACGTCCGCGGGAACCTCGTCCACTAGCTCGCGGGTGATCCGTGCTGTCCAGTCCTCGCCACTACTCTCCCCCACGACCTGGCCACCATCCGGGTCCACCAGCAGCGACTGTTGCCGATCATCTCGATGTTCGATCACCACGATTCCTCCATCGACGTTCGAGTCTTCTGCAACCACCACGCCGGGAATGCTCCTCATTACCTCGAACAGCGCCGATCGAAGGTCGGCGGGAACCAGACCGGAGCGCAGGGCGTCTGCGGCGTAGACGAAGGCCGAGGAGTCTGGCGAGGTGCCACGACCGTCGGAGTCGGCGTACAGGCGTTCCCGCAGGGAGCCGAAGTCTCGCGGCAAGGCTGCGAGGAAGGCCGTCGACGGCATCTGCCAGGACTCTTCGACATAGTCGTTGGGTGCGAGATTCGTCGTCCACACCTCCGGGTCACCGGGTCCTCCCAAGAGGCCCTGGCAGGCAGCGGGCGCCTCGGGCTTGTCCTTCCGGGACTGCGCGAACCAGCTCGGTCGCGATCCGTCGACCGCCACGTACTCCGTGCGGCTCACCGTGCGTGGGCACCTCAACTCCTGCTGCTCTTCCGCTGAGACCGCCCCGTCCTCATCGATGTCTTCTCCGCTGGTGACGAGGTCGACGGAGTCAGCAGTCGTGACGATCTTCCAGTATTGGCCTGGTTGCGCAACTGGGTCGACCGCGTTGATCGCGGCTTGGCTGAGCGCCTCGTCGGCGCGGGCCTCGGCGGACGACCCGCCGAGGTTGCCGATCCCGAGGCCGATCGCCGTCAAGGTCGCGGCCGCGACCGCTCCGATCCGCCAGCCGAGCCTGCGCCGCGAGGGCTGTTGCGGGGTGAGGGCGGCGGTCAGGATCGCCCGACGCTCGGCGTCGGTGAAGTCGGGGGTCTCCGCTGCGGGGTCTGCGGCGCGGAGCAGGGTGTCGATGTCGTTCATGAGGGTTCTCCTTGAAGCTGTGGGACGGCGGCGGCACGCGACGGCGCTGGCGGCTCGTCGAGGAGCCGCTTGGCACGCTGCCTCGCGCGCATGAGTCGGGTGCGGGCGGCCGAGTCGCTGAGGTCGAGCACGACCGCGATCTCGGAAGGGGTGAGCTGCTCCCAGGCGGTGAGCCGGAGGATCTCGGCGTCGGTGGGCGCGAGCTGGGAAAGCACGCTCTCGGCGAGCGCACGGCCGGAGGCGTCTGCGCCCGGCGACGATGTGTCGGTCAGGTTTCCCGCGACGGCGTCACGCACCCCGAGCCGCCGGGCGAGCGATCGGCGTTCGTGTGCGACGGCGTGGTGGGCTGTGCGCAGCAGCCAGGCGAGCGCGGGCTCCGGGACATCGTGGCGACGTCGCCAGGCGGTGGCGAAGACCTCGGAGACGATGTCATCTGCGGAGTCGTGGCCGACGCGACGGATCGCGTAGGCGCGGACCTTCGTCGCGTTGAGCTCGAACAGTGCCTCAAGCCACTCCTGGTCCTGGGGAGGGGGTAACGCTCTCATGCCCGGTAGTTCCCGCGAGTCGTCGTTTCGTCACAGCTGGATGCCCGGAATCCTAGCGACCTCCTCGTGTGGAGGCTCCGACGTCCGGTCGAGGTGCCCGGTCGGCAGCGCTCGGCCGGTGGGCAGCGACCAGGAGAGCGAGAGCTTTCGGTTCCGCTCAGTCCTGGGGGATCGTCCCGTCGAGGGTCCAGGCCAGGAACTCCCTGAGGTCGCCGGTCTCGCCGTCACGGCCACCGCGGCCGATCACCAGCGGCGCGAGGGTGGGCTGGAGCCTGACGCCGCGCAGGCGCTCCTTCCACCCTCCCGGTACGACCAGCGAGTAGTAGTTGCCCTCGGTGTCGAGCGCGACGGAGTGGTTCGTGCGGAGGTACCAGCCGGTCTTGTCCGTCTTGACGGTGTGGCCGTCGAGGGTGCGCGCCTTCAGCGGACGCGGCTGCAGCCCGCGTTCCTTCGCGGCGGCCAGGAACTCGTCGATCAGCACCTTCGCCCTCGCGGCCTCGCCGCGGGCGTTGGCGTCGCTCAGCTGCTGCCGGATCAGCGCAGCCTTCTGTCGCTCGCTCAGTTCCTCTGCCACGGGCACAGCCTAACCCGACCAGGCATGGCACCGACGGCGGGCTCAGCTCTTGCGGGGCGGGAGCCCCCCTCGCTCTTCGTCCGCCTGACATCTCCTCCCGGTAGGTTCTCCCCCCTGTCTGACGCCGATGGTCCCAGGTTCATCGAGGTTCCTGCTTCACCCGGCACGAGGCGGCTGGGGATCGCCCAGTCCACGCTCAGCATGGCGACGGCGATCCTGTTCGGGCTTCTCCGCGATCGCGATGCCCCTCTTCGTGGCCATCGGCGTGGGCGGCTACCTGCTCTCCCGCCGCGCGCGGGTGAGACGCGCCGCGGAACCCACCTCGCCCTACGAAGGCAAGCGCCGGATCAAGGCAGCGGAAGCCACCACGCGCCGGCTCGCCGCCGAGCAGACGCAAGCAGTCGGACAGGTCGGAGCGGTTCCCGGTGCGCGAGCGCGACGCGTCGGCAGCATCGTGTTCACCCTCGGCAGCATCGCCGTCGCCGTGACGGCGATCATCGCCTACGTGACGACGGTCGTGCGCAAGCCGTGCCAGGAATGCGACGTGCAAACCTATGACGAGTCGGTCGAGAACCTGATCGTGCAGGCCTTGCTTTTCGCCGCGGTGGCGATGGCCGCGGCGCTCATCCTGCTGACGATCGGGTCGGTCATAGCAGCTCGGGACCCGTCGCTGGCGTCAGCACCACCTGCGGATGGCCGCGACCCCGTATGCCGGGGCCAACCGTCCCGATGAGAAGACCCTGCTTCAGCTCCTCACCGACGCGTGGCCGCTGCGTCTGGCCTGCCTCGGCCTCGCCTTCTGGGTGGTGGCCGTCTTCTGGTTCGGGGTGGCGGCGACGCGCGAGGCGGCCGCTGGGCAGCCTCCCTTTGTGGGAGTCACCTGGTGGCCGACGTTCCTCGTCTCCGCCGTCCTGCTCGGCCTGCTCGTCGTGCTGGAGACCTATGCAGCGCACGAACGGCGCGAAGTGACCGCCGTCGTCAGGAGGGCCTGGCCCGTGGTCGAGCCGGGCCAGGCGGCCGACGGCTAAGCCTGAGGTCGTCAGGATCAGCACCACGGACGACGGCTCGGCCGGGTATCGTCGCCACATGCCGAGCGACACCTACCGATTCGTCGAGGTGCCACCTTCTCCGCTGACCCGGAGCCTCGTCATCGCCCGGTCGGTGATCATGTCGCTGATCATCGGCTCGGTCGCAGCCTTCGGCGTCGGGTTGATCTTCCTGCTCGTCTTCGACGAGAACGCCGTCCAGTTGCCGCGGTCGTGGGACCAGTTCGACGGCCTGGGACGCAACTTCCTCGGCTTGTCGATGCTGCTCGGCGGGTTCGGGCTCGGCCTGCTTCCCGAACCCCTGTGGGTCGCCATCGCCTTCTCCACCCACCGCGACCTGATGCGCCACGCGGCAACCTCAGGGACGGAGGGGCCCGCGCCGCCCCAGCCGCCGTCGCCGACGCCCGCTACCGCCGGCTGACCGCGCTCGCGAGCCGGTCCACGATCGCAGCGCTCACCCTCGTGGGCGTCCTCGTGCTCACCTTGTTCTTCCTGCTCGACGAGGCCGAGGCCCTGTTCTATCTCCTGTGGAGCCTCGGGGTGTGCGCCGCCCTCGCCGCGGTCTTCGGCCTGCTGTGGATCCGCTCCGTCAAGAAATCGGGCGCCCAACCACACCCGCCCTACCTCGACGAGGGCCGGATCGAGAAGGCGGAGCGCGCCGCTGCGCACCCGACACACGCAGCGAACGCTGCGCGACGATCCCGGCCTCGCCCGGTGGGCGAAGCGGGAGAAGCTCGCCACCTGGTTGCTGGGCATCGGCGCGGCAGGAGTCGTGGCCGCAGCCGTCGCGACCTTCATCCCCGCGTTCGTGCGTAAGCCCTGCCGCCACTGCGAGCCGCGCTACTACTCCGACCCCGTCGAATGGCTGATCGACCAGGGCATGCTGATCGGCTTCGTGCTCATCGTCGCGTCGGTCGCGTGCATCACCGCTTCCGTCGTGGTGACGCTCAGCATCGAGTTTCCGCGTAGGGAGCACTACCGTCGGCTCGCCAAGGGGGACGACGCGGACCGGTCACGACCGGACGAGAAGATCGTCACCGCGCTGCTCGGGGGTCCGTCGCCGCTGCGCGTCACCTGCGTTGCGCTGGGCTTCTGGGTGGCGACGGTGAGCTGGTTCTCCCTGTCCGCAACCCTGGAGGGCGCAGATGGACAGGCTCCCCTTGCCGGGCACGACTGGGGCGACCTGCTCTACGTCTCGTTCGTCCTGTTCGGCGTGCTCGTGCTGCTGGAGGTCTTCGCCGAACACGAGCAGCGGGTCACCGCTGCCACCGTCCGCAGCGCCTGGCCGTCGATTGAAGAGGTCCAGGTGGACGACGTCACAGCTTCGGCAGCAGTCCGAAGAAGGCGACCTCGTCGTCGGTGAGCATCCGGGAACGGATCAGGAACCGCTTACCCGTGGGGGCCTCGACGCTGAACCCCGCTCCCCTGCCTGGGACCACATCGATGGTGAGGTGGGTGAACTTCCAGTAGTCGTACTGGGACTCGGACATGTACACCTCGACCGGGTCGATGCCGTCGATGGCGAGCGTGTCGAGGAGGACGTCGGACGGGCCGGTGAGGAACATCCCGACCGGGTAACACATGG
Source organism: Tessaracoccus flavescens (assembly GCF_001998865.1). Taxonomy (NCBI): domain Bacteria; kingdom Bacillati; phylum Actinomycetota; class Actinomycetes; order Propionibacteriales; family Propionibacteriaceae; genus Tessaracoccus; species Tessaracoccus flavescens. The sequence continues at coordinate 1,978,523 of NZ_CP019607.1, read as the reverse complement.
GCGAACTGCCGTCGCAGCAGCCGCCGGACTGGTGGAACATCAGGGGGCCGTGCTGGGCAGAAAGCGTGCGCAGCAGGTCGGCGGCCTCGTCGCTGACGTCGACCCGGCTGGGTTCGCTCATCACGCACCTTCCTTCACGATGGGGCGGAGGGCGGGGGCCGGGACCCCCGCCCTCCAGGTCTGACTCGGCATGGGAGAACCGAGTCGGTCTGTCAGAAGAAGCCCATGGCTCCTTCAGCGTAGGAGACCAGCAGGTTCTTGGTCTGCTGGTAGTGCTCGAGCATCTTGAGATGGTTCTCGCGCCCGATGCCCGACTGCTTGTAGCCGCCGAATGCGGCGTGGGCCGGGTACTGGTGGTAGGTGTTGGTCCAGACGCGGCCCGCCTCGATGGCGCGACCTGCCCGGTAGGCGGTGTCCCCGATCCGGCTCCACACCCCGGCGCCCAGGCCGTACAGGGTGTCGTTGGCGATGGAGATCGCGTCGTCGAAGTCGGTGAAGCTCGTCACTGACAGCACCGGGCCGAAGATCTCCTCCTGGAAGATCCGCATGTCGTTGGTGCCCTCGAAGACCGTCGGGGCGATGTAGTAGCCCTCGGAGAGGTCACCGCCGAGGTCGACGCGCTCGCCGCCCACGAGCAGCTTCGCGCCCGACTGCTTGCCGATGTCGATGTAGGACAGGATCTTCTCGAGCTGGTCGTTCGAGGCCTGCGCGCCGATCATGGTGTTCAGGTCGAGCGGGTTGCCCTGGACGATCTTGCCGACCCGCTCGAGGCCGTCGCCGAGGAACGTGTCATAGATGGAGCGCTGGATCAGGGCGCGCGACGGACAGGTGCACACCTCGCCCTGGTTGAGCGCGAACAGCGTGAAGCCCTCGAGGGCCTTGTCGTAGTAGGCGTCATCGGTGCTGCTCGCCACGTCCTCGAAGAACACGTTGGGCGACTTGCCGCCCAGCTCGAGCGTCACGGGGATCAGGTTCTGCGAGGCGTACTGCATGATCAGGCGGCCGGTCGTCGTCTCGCCGGTGAACGCGATCTTGCGGATGCGCTTGTGGCTGGCGAGCGGGGCGCCCGCCTCGATCCCGAACCCGTTGACGATGTTGACCACACCGGCTGGCAGGAGATCGCCGATGATGTCGAACAGGAACAGGATCGAGGCGGGGGTCTGCTCCGCCGGCTTCAGCACGACGCAGTTGCCTGCGGCGAGAGCGGGGGCGAGCTTCCACACGGCCATGAGCAGCGGGAAGTTCCACGGGATGATCTGCCCGACGACGCCGAGCGGCTCGTGGAAGTGGTAGGCGACGGTGTTCTCGTCGAGCTGGCTGAGCGAGCCCTCCTGGGCGCGAAGCACCCCCGCGAAGTAGCGGAAGTGGTCGATGGCGAGCGGGATGTCCGCGGCGAGGGTCTCGCGGATCGGCTTGCCGTTCTCCCATGTCTCCGCGACGGCGATGGACTCGAGATGCTGCTCCATGCGGTCGGCGATCTTGTTGAGGATGATCGACCGCTCGGCGGGCGAGGTCTTCTTCCATCCGGAGAACGCCTTCCAGGCGACATCGACGGCCCGGTCGATGTCCTCGACGGTGCCGCGGCCGACCTCGGTGAAGGGCTTGCCTGTGACCGGAGAGATGTTCTCGAAGTACTCACCCTTGACCGGCTCCACGAACTCGCCGCCGATGTAGTGCCCGTAGCGGGGCTTGTACTCGGCCTTCGAACCGGGCTGGCCCGGCGCGGCGTAGGTGGTCGACGAGGTGGTTACTTCCTCTTCGGTGATCGTCATTGTCGTGTCTCCTTCGACTCGAACTGCTCAGCGTCGCGCTCCCGGTGGGGCGAAGCCTCTGCCCCGGCGACGATGGATTCACGCTACTGAGGCACAGGTTGCACCTAGGTTGCGTCACAGGGAGGCCGACCGGCCACGCCGCGGGCGTCGCATCGGCCTGCCCTGGACCGGAAGGGTGAAGGCGGAACCGACCGGGCGGCCGCGCCGGAGTTTCCTTGCCCGAGGCCCCCGGATCGGTGCGATCGCCTGCTCAGCTGGCGTCGATCCGGTCGATCCGGGCGAGCACGCCTGCGCGCTTCGGTGAGCGTGGAGGGAGCTGTTCGAGCAGGAGCAGGAGGAGTTCGCGGTCGTCTGCCCCTTCCTCGGTGTCTGCGTAGGCGAGCAGCACGTCGGCGCTGGCCTCGGCCATCAGCGCCTCACGCAGGGCGGTGCTGACCGTGTCGCGGAAGGCCAGGACCCCGGGCGCCTCGGAGCCGGGAAGCACCTCGCCGCGGTAGGCGGCCAGCGCGACCCGGTGCGCGCCGCGGTCGAGCAGGCCGAGGACGCTGTGGGCGTCGGTGGTGAGCGAACCGACGAGCCGGTAGGGCCGCGACGCGATGTCGATCTCGGAGGTGGCCCTTCGCAGCGCCTTGCGGAGCCTGACGATCTCCGGGCGCAGCGTCGCCGGGTCCGCGCCCTTGCCGTAGACGAGCTCGGCGAGTCGTTCGGCGGAGAGACCCGCCGGGTTGAGCCGCAGCATCAGCAGGATCTCGGCGTGGCGTCGTCCGAACTCGACGACGCTTGCGCCGTCGTCGCGCTCGAGTTCGAGGGCGGCGCGCTGTCGACCGAGGACCTGGAGGGTGGCGTTGGTCGTCCTGCGCCTGCGCAGCGGTCGACGCTGCGGCGTGTGCTCACGGGCACGCATCCGGGTGATCAGGAGTTCGGACTCGACGGCGCGGGCGGTGGCATCGACGAGGAGTTGGGCCTGGGGCGTCGCGGCCTCGGCGCCGCCCGTGACATCGATCACCCCGATCACGCGCCGCGTCTCCGGATCGCGCACCGGGGCGGCCGTGCACGACCACGGCGCGACCTTCAGGTTGAAGTGTTCCGAGCCGTGGATCTGGACCGAGCGGCCTAGCGCGATGGCCGTGCCCGGCGCGGGGGTGCCGACGGCGGCCTCGGACCAGTTGGCTCCTGGGATGAAGCCCATGTCGTCCGCCCGGTTGCGGACGTCTCTGTCCCCCTCGACCCACAGCAGCCGACCCGCCTCGTCGCCGACCGCGACGATGACGCCGGTGTCGTCCGTGCCGCCTGGGAGCAGGAGCCCGTAGATGAGGTCGAGCGCCCCGGCCAGTGGATGGCCCTTGAGGTAGTCGTCCAGTTGGTCGCCCCGCAGGTCGAGCGGGGGCAGGCCGTCGGCCTTCACCCGCCCGGCGAGCGCCCTCTGCCACGAGTCGCGGACGAGGGAGCGCACGGCCCGCAACTGCTTCGCGTCGGTGTCGCCGGTCAGCAGGTCGGCGCGCGCACGTTCGAGGAGGCGGCGCGTCTCTGCCGACACGTCGCGGTGATCAGACCATGGCGATGACAAGGGCGGGCTCCGTTCCCGGTGGAGCTGTGGTGCCCCAGTCTAGGTCGAGGCCGGGCAGGGTCGGTGGCGGCGAAGGCGATCGCGCGCGACACGCCGTCGATCAGCCCTTGAGCCACTTCCTGACGGCCGCGGTCGAGCGCTGCCCCTTCGCCTCCGTCACCGCCGTCTTCGAGCGATCAAGGGTTGTTCCGGTCGCCGCCTCGAAGTCGTCGACGAATTGCTTGAAGTCCCACGGCCCTGTCACGGGATGGGCGAGCGTTGCCTGCAGCGTCCGGCCACCGTCATCCTGCGTGGTCAGGTCGATCCGCTGAGAGTCGATCGGCGGCTGGGTCGCGTACACAGGATGCGCCCAGAAGAGATCCTCAGGGTCGGCCGACCACCAGTGTTCACAGGCGCGGATCTGCCCTCGGGCCTCCCGTTCCGGTACCCAGGTGAGGTCAAGCTCCAGGTCGAAGTGGGGCGGCTCCGCGCTCGGAACGACGAGCTTCACGGTCCACGACCGCCCGCGCGGCAGGTCGATACCCGCCTCTCGCGCCCATGCCTCGACGCGGCTCTCCGGCAGCTCGCGGTACACCTCGTCGAGGAGATCGAAGGCACGCGCGGCGGCGGGGATGTCGGGGAAGAGGCTGAGCGTCTCCCAGAAGACGTAGCGCCACGTGGGGTCGTAGTGGGGGCTCTCCGACGTGTTGTCGTCGCGCAGCCGGAGCCCGACGTCGTACAGGACGCTTCCCGCCTCCTCCGCGGCAGCCGGATCCTGCCCGCCAGCCGCGTTCGCGAGCAGCGCGACGGCCATGCTGAACGGGGGCGCCGAGCTCAGCTCCGCGAGATCGGCCGTGCGGAACACCTCGCCCAGGTCGCTGACGGCGTCGGGGGTGGCCGACTTGGCGATCCGGTCAGCCTCCTTCCGGTTGCGCGGCAGGTATGCGTAGGACTTGAGCTTGCGGCCCAGCTTCTGGTCGCTGAGCAGTTCGTAGAACGCCATGTCTTCCCCATCGTCGAAACCGGTGGATCGAGCGTAGTCGGGGTCGGGTGCAGGCCTCGCCCCGGCGCGGCATCAAGTGGAGGCTGCCGGTTGCCCGACGCGTGGGCTCGGGATGTGAGGATGGGGCGTGCTCATCACCAAGGCGATCTCCGAAGGCATCCGCGAGGGCCGGATCACGACGCAGTACCGACGCTGGGACGCGCCGAGTGTGAAGGTCGGCGGGACGCAGCTCACACCGTCGGGACTCGTGCGGTTCACGCGCGTCGCGCGGGTGCCGACCCTGGAGCGGGTCACCGACCGGGCGGCCCGTGCCGCGGGCTTCAGGGACGCGGCAGCGCTGAGGAAGATGCTCGCCCCGCGCGACCCGGGTGCGCCGCGTCGGGTCTGGCCGAGATCGCACGACGCCTCGACCGACTCGACCGGCGCCCCAACGGTCCCTGGACGTTGGACGTGCTGACCTGGATCCGCGACCATCCGCGCGTCGTGTCCAAGGAGTTGGCCGCCCAGCGCGAGGTCGACCTGCTGCCGCTGAAGGTGGACATCCGCAAGCTGAAGGCCCTGGGCTGACGATCAGCCACGACGTCGGCTACGAACTCTCCCCACGCGGGGCCGCCTACCTCGCCTGGCGGCGGGACGACGGGGGCTCGGGACAGGACTCACCTTGAGCACTTTTCCGGCTCTAGTGACGTATGTGTGGGTGCTGGGGATAGGACACACCGCTTCTGGCTAGGTTCTTGTTTGTCTAAGAACAGGACCGGGAAGCGAGAAGCGGTGTGCGTGGTGTCAGCCTATGGGCCAGGGTGCTTGGTGTCGAGCACACCATCGTTGAGGATGTTGTCCTCGATGAGGCCGCGGGGACAGTGATCGTGTCGGTGCGGCCGATGAAACGCCGCGCTCACCGGTGTGGCAGGTGTGGACGGCGCGCCACCCGGTTCGACCGGGGCCGGGGACGTCGACGGTGGCGGAGCCTGGATTTGGGGACCATGCCCGTGTTCCTCGAGGCCGACGCGCCGCGGGTGCGGTGCCGGGAGCATGGGGTGGTGGTCGCGCAGGTCCCGTGGGCCCGTCACGACGCGGGCCATACCCGTGATTTCGATGCGCAGGTCGCGTGGCTGGTCACCCAATGCTCCAAGCGTGCGGTCAGCCAGCTGATGCGGATCGCGTGGCGCAGTGTCGGCGCGATCATCACCCGCGTCTGGGATGACGTGTCGCGCAGTTTTGACCGGTTCGCTGACCTGACCAGGATCGGTGTCGATGAGATCAGTTACAAACGCGGACACAAGTACCTCACCGTGGTGGTCAACCATGACACCGGACGTCTCGTCTGGGCGGCCCCGGGACGTGACAAGGCAACCCTGAACCGGTTCTTCGACGAACTGGCCGCCTCCGGTGACGCCGCTGGCCAGGATCGGGTCTCGATGATCACCCATGTCAGCGCTGACGGGGCGAACTGGATCAAAGCGGTGATCCGGGACCGCTGTCCCGAGGCGGTGTTGTGTGCTGACCCGTTCCACGTCGTCAAATGGGCCAGCGAAGCTCTCGACACGGTCCGTCGGCAGGCCTGGACCGCCGCCTCGGGACGTCGCCGTCACGACCCCACCACCGGAACCCAGCCCCGCTCGATCGGCGACGCGCAAGCGTTCCAACGAGCCCGCTACTCGCTCTGGAAGAACCCGGAGAACCTCACCGCCAAACAACAGATCCAACTCCAATGGATCGCCGTGTCACACCCGGACGTGCATCGGGCCTACCTGCTGAAGGAAGCCCTCAGGACCCTCTTCAAACTCGCCCCCGACGAAGCCGAAACAGCGTTCGACCAGTGGATCGCCTGGGCCCGACGCTCACACCTGCCCGCGTTCGTCGACCTCCAACGCCGACTCCTCAAACACCGCGACGAGATCCTCGCCTCGATCCAGCACACCATGTCGAACGGGCTGATCGAATCCGTCAATACCAAGATCCGACTCATCACCCGCATCGGCTTCGGCTTCCACGGCCCCGAACCCCTCATCGCCCTGGCCATGCTCAACCTCGCAGGCCCCAAACCCCGACTCCCCGGCCGAACCTGACCCACACATCCAGCAGAAGAGCCAGAAAACCCTGCCCGAACCCGCGGCACAGACTCCCTCATCGGCCACCCGCCACGGGGGATGAACGCGTGCGCCCGAGTGCTACCTGACGCCGCGGACCCCGGCCCCCATCGCCGCACCGACGTCTGAGAAGATGGTCGAGGCAATCACAAGGAGGACCGATGCCGGAATTTCGCTACGTTGACATGCTCCCGATCGGGAAGGACGAGACGCCTTACCGCCTGTTGACGACGGCAGGTGTGGAGCTGATCGACGGGCCCGACGGCCGGAAGTTCCTGAAGGTGGCGCCCGAGGTGCTGACGCTGCTGGCCGAGACGGCCATGCACGACATCGCGCACTACCTGCGCCCGGCGCACCTGCAGCAGCTGCGCACCATCATGGACGACCCCGAGGCCTCCGCGAACGACAAGTTCGTCGCGCTGGACCTGCTCAAGAACGCCAACATCGCGGCCGGGGCGTGCTACCCATGTGCCAGGACACCGGCACCGCGATCATCATGGGCAAGCGCGGTCAGCAGGTGCTCACCGACGGCACCGACGAGCGCCCGCTGAGCCTCGGCGTCTTCGACGCCTACACGAAGCTGAACCTGCGCTACTCGCAGAACGCCCCGCTCACCACCTGGGACGAGAAGAACACCGGCTCCAACCTGCCTGCCCAGATCGAGCTGTACGCCGACACGGCAGAAGGCCACGAGAACTCCTACAAGTTCCTGTTCATGGCGAAGGGAGGCGGCTCGGCCAACAAGTCCTACCTGTTCCAGGAGACGAAGGCGATCCTCAACCCCGACTCCATGATCGCCTTCCTCGAGCAGAAGATCCGGGCCCTCGGCACCGCCGCCTGCCCGCCCTACCACCTGGCCATCGTGATCGGCGGCACCTCCGCCGAGTTCGCCCTGAAGACGGCGAAGTACGCCTCTGCCAAGTACCTCGACACGCTTCCCACCGAGGGGTCGATGGCGGCCAACGGCTTCCGCGACCACGAGCTCGAGGAACGGGTGCTGGAGCTGACCCGCAAGCTCGGGATCGGCGCGCAGTTCGGGGGCAAGTACTTCTGCCATGACGTGCGCGTGATTCGGCTGCCCCGACACGGCGCCTCGCTTCCCGTCGCCATGGCGGTCAGCTGCTCGGCCGACCGGCAGTGCCTCGGCAAGATCACCCCCGAGGGCGTCTTCATCGAGCAGCTCGAGATGGAGCCCTCCCGCTTCATGCCCGAGACAGTGGACGCCGACCTCGACGCCGAGACCGACGGCATCACCGGCACCGGCAAGGGCGCGGTCGTCAAGATCGACCTGACCCGGCCGATGCCGGAGATCCTGGCCGAGCTGAGCCGGTTCCCCGTCAAGACCCGCGTCTCGCTCAACGGGCCGCTCATCGTCGCCCGCGACATCGCGCACGCGAAGATCAAGGAGCGCCTGGACGCCGGCGAGGAGATGCCGCAGTACCTCAAGGACCACCCCGTCTACTACGCGGGCCCCGCGAAGACGCCCGAGGGCATGGCCTCGGGCTCGTTCGGCCCGACCACCGCTGGACGCATGGACTCCTACGTCGACCAGTTCCAGGCTGCCGGCGGCTCGATGGTGATGCTGGCGAAGGGCAACCGGTCGCAGGCCGTCACGGATGCCTGCAACGCGCACGGTGGCTTCTACCTCGGCTCCATCGGTGGGCCCGCGGCGCGGCTCGCCCAGGACTGCATCAAGAAGGTCGAGGTCGTCGAGTACGAAGAACTCGGTATGGAGGCCGTCTGGAAGATCGAGGTCGAGGACTTCCCCGCCTTCATCGTCGTCGACGACAAGGGCAACGACTTCTTCGCAGAGGTGAACAAGCCGCTGGTACTCAGCATCCCCAAGCGCGAGGGCCTCTGAGCCTCAGCACCCGGGCGTAGCGCCCCGGTCCATGATCCGCGAAGCGGGCGGCACTGCATACCTGCGGTGTCGCCGCTTCGTTCTGCGTGCCGGACGGCGCCATCGCGCTGAAGTCGTCCGCGCTCCCCCGCCACGGATGGCCACCGGCCATGGCCCCACGTCACCTCCCTTCACGGTGCCAACCTGAGCGTGTGTCGGCGCCGCGATGGCGCCAGCCCACGTCGGGGAGGCTCCCTTGTTCACAGCAGACGTGCTCGCCGTCGAGCAACAGGCGCACACCGGAAGGCTGCCGCCAGATCCACAGGTGACCGGCCTGGTCAGGGCCGCCCATGCGCGCGACGCCGACCACGGCGAGGGCGTGGTGGCCGACTACATCCCGATCCTGGCAAAGGCCGATCCCCGCTGGTTCGGACTGTCGCTCGTGGGTGTGAACGGCCGCGCCTACGAGGTTGGCGGCACCACCGTCTCGCTCTCCATCCAGTCCATCTCCAAGGCGCTCGTGTTCGCCCTCGTCTGCGAGGAACTGGGGCACGAGGAGGTGCGCCGTCGGTCGGGGTGAACACACCGGCGTCGCATTCACCGTGATGGCGATCGACTCAACGACGGCAGCCCGCTCAACTCGATGCTCAATGCCGGCGCCCTCGCCACAACGGCCCTTGTCGGCGGCGAGACCGCCGTCGAGAGGTGGCAGAACATCCACGCCGACCACGGGCACGTCGACCCCTTCGAACCAGGCGTGATCCGAGGCGCCGCCGATGCTCAACAACTGGTAGTCGGATGGGGCTGTCCCGCTTCGCAGGCCACCCCTTGGAACTCGACGGCGACGTCTACCGCTCCGAGGCGCGCACGAACCACCGGAACCCCGTCGCCCCTGGCAAGGGCGTGCTCGGCGCGTTCTCGCCCCCGCTCGATGACGCCGGCAACAGCATCCGCGGCCAGCGCGCGTGCGCGCCTACCTCGCGCGCGCGCTCGGCCTCAACCTCTTCGCCTCGCACGCCGAGGGATACGACGATCAGGGAGAACGAGATGAATGCTGAGGAGCGTCGCTCCTGGATGCCGATGATCGGCCTGTTGCTCACGCAGGTGCTGATGTCGTTCAACGTCGCCGCCCTGCCCATCTTGCTTGGCGGGATCGGAAAGGACTTCGGGGTTCCACCGACGGTGGCCGGATCGACGATCGTCGTCTCCGGCCTGGCCGTCGCGGCGCTCGTGATGACGGCGCCAAGCTCGGACAGCGGGTCGGCTGGGTGCTCGTCGCGTCGGCGCAGATCATGCTGCAGGCCAACGCCGAGGCCCGCGGCGGGCTGTTCCTGTTCGGCTTCATCGACCCGTCCTACCTGGACGACCCGTGGCCCTCGGGCATCCCGGCCCAGGTCCACGGCATGGCCGACGACCCGTACATGGCCGAGGGCGACTGGGCAGCCGAAGCCATCGCAGCCCAGCACGCAAACCTGGAGATCTTCCGCTACCCCGGCACGGCGCACCTTTTCGCCGACACCTCGAGCCCCGACCACGACGAAGCGGCCACGGCCCAACTTCTTGAGCGGGCCGAGGCCTTCCTGGCCCGCCTCTGAGCAGAGTCAGCTGGGCGGGCGCCCGTAGTCGGGGGTGTCCGCCGCGGTCGGGTCCGGAGCTAACAGGGCGGCGACCTCGTCCGCAGGTCGGCGGAAGTCGGCGCCGGTCGCATGGCACACCGTCCAGGCGATCACCAGATACAGGCCGAGGTCGAGCAGACGCTCCAACCACTGACGCTGGGCCTTCGTCGTCGCGCCCTGGTACAGCGCGTCGAAGTGGGTGACGGCCCAACCCTGCATGGCGCGACGGTTCGAACGCGACCATTCCAGTCAACTCGCGATCTCCGCCTGCGTCCAGATCGCCGTCGCCTCGTCGGGGAACGCCAACCATGCCGGGAGGGCCTCCGCGCCCGAGGCCTCCAACTCCGAGAGTGCCCTCGCCACCTTCCGGTGGGCAGACAGGAAGCTCTCCATCAGCCGCTCGCCGTACCGGGCGCGACGTTCCCGTCTCGCCGCGCGCGAGGCGACGACCCAAGAGATCACCCCGCCGACGACGGCGCCGAGCAGCGCAGCCGACAGGTGGACGATCGACTCGGGGGACACCACCGAAGTGCCCGGCCGCGCAACCCCGACCGGTCACACCCGGGCAGGGTGAACACCGTTGGCCGCCCAGTCCGCGCCGGAGTAGGATCGCCGCTCCGGGCAGCCGCCCGACCTCGCGCGTCCGATGGTTCTCAGGAGTGTGAGCAGGGTGCGAAACCCGGGGCTGGACAGGAAACTTCAACAAGTTCTGGACCGGCGAATCGCTGTCCCATTTCGCCGTCCAGCTCGGCGCGGTCGCGCTGCCCGTGATCTCGGTCGACCTGCTCCACGCCAGCGAATCGCAGCTCGGCTATCTGAACGCCGCCTCGACGGCCGCCTTCCTGCTGCTCGGCCTTCCAGCCGGCGCCTGGGTCGACAGGTGGTTCAAGCGGCCGACCATGATCTGGGCGAATCTCGCGCGCGGCATCGCGATCGCGGTGGTCCCCACGCTCTACTTCCTCGGGCTGCTTGAACTGTGGCACCTCTACGTCGTGGCCGCCGTGATCGGCATCGCGACGGTGTTCTTCGACGTCGCCTACCAGAGCTTCATCCCGATGCTCGTCGCTCCTGGGCTGATCTCGCGGGCCAACTCCCGGATGGAGGCGACTGCGCAGCTGGCACGGCTCGCCGGCCCGGCGCTCGGCGGCCTGCTGCTGAAGATCGTGAGCGCCCCTGTCCTGCTTCTCGCCGACGCCGTCGGCTACCTGGTCAGCTGGTGGTTCCTCCTCGTCACGCGCGACCACGAGGCCGAGTACCGCGAGAAGCGTGGCACTCCCCCGCCGAGGAACCTGCGCCGCGAGATCGCGGAGGGGCTCGGGTTCGTGTTCCGTCAGCCGGCGATCAGCCGGATCACGCTCGCGTCGTTCCTGACGAACTTCGCCTCGACGGCGACCTTCACCCTCGTGCCCATCGTGATCCTGCGGCTGCTCGGATTCTCGGCCTTCCAGTACGGCCTGATCATGACCCTCGGCGCGGTCGGCGGCCTGCTCGGCGCCGGGGCGGCTGGCAGGATCGCACGCAGGATCGGGACGGCGAACGCTGTGCGGTTCTCCACCCTCGCCGGGGCCCTGTCCGTGTTCTGTTACCCCTTCGCTCTTGCCCTGCCCGACCGCACATCCTCACTCGTGGTGCTGATCGCCGGTTCATTCATCGGCAACGGCGCCGTGCTCACCTACAACGTGACCCAGGTCTCCCTGCGACAGCGGCTCTGCCCGCCGCACCTGCTCGGCCGGATGAACGCGTCGGTGCGTTTCATCGTGTGGGGCATCATGCCGATCAGCGCGCTGGCCGCAGGCTGGGCCAGCGAGGCGATCGGCGTGGGCAACTTCCTGTGGATCACCGCGCTCCTCGGCACCGCCGGGTTCATCCCGCTCGTCCGGCTCGGCCGCCACGTCACCGAATGAGATGAGAACTCTCTCATCCGCGCCTGACGCCCCCCTCATCCCAGGCGGGTTGAATGGTGAATCTCTGAGGGAGGAAAGATGCAGAAGAAGCGGATCCTTGGCGTCGGCATCGTCGTGGTGCTCGGCCTGTTGGCGGGCTGGGTCGTGACCGCGCTCGCCTCACCGGACGGCGACCCCGATCCCGAACCTGCGATCGTCGTCTCCCAGCCCGGCTCCGCACCTACCGCCGGTCCGTCCGGCTCAGCCACCCCCGCAGGCACCCGGACGCCCGATACGCCGAGCCCGACGGCCGACGCTGCGAGCGCGACGCCCACCCCGACTCCGTCGACCGCTCCGAAGACCAGCGCCGCGGCGAGCACGCCCGCCAGCGCGAGCGCTCCGCGAACCGTCAAGCCGCCCCGCCCGAAGCCGGCACCGGTCACCGCCACCAACGACGATGACGATGACGATGATGCGAACGACGTCGACGACGATGATGACGGCGACGACGGCTGAGCCGACTCCGCCTCAGACCAGTCGGTAGCCCATCCCCCGGACCGTCTCGAAGCGCTCCTTGCCCAGCTTCCCGCGCAGGTAGCGGACGTAGACGTCGACCACGTTCGAACCGGGGTCGAAGTCGAACCCCCAGACGTTGCTGAGCAGCTGTTCTCGGCTGAGCACCTGGCCCGCGTTGCGCAGGAAGGTCTCTGCGAGCGTGAACTCGCGCGCCGACAGATCGACCCACTCCCCGTCGACCTGCGCCTTACGGGTGCGGAAGTCCAGCGTCAGCCCGTTGTGGCTGAGCTGCGTCGCCCCGTCCTGCGCGTTCGGCCGCTCAGAGCGCAGCCGCAGCCGGATCCGGGCAAGGAGCTCCTCGAACGAGAACGGCTTCGGCATGTAGTCATCGGCCCCGCCCTCTAGGCCGGCGACCCGGTCCTCCACCGACGAGCGGGCCGTCAGCATGATCACCGGCACGGTCACCCCTTGGCCACGGATGCGTTCCAGCACCTCGAAGCCGTCGAGGTCGGGCAGGCCGACGTCGAGGATCACGAGATCGAAGTTGCCGTGGACGGCGAGCGTCGCGCCCTCCGCCCCCGAGGCCGTCTGGTGGGACGTGAAGCCCGCCGACTTCAGGCCCTTGGCGATGAAGGACGCGATCCGCGCCTCGTCTTCCACGATCAGAACTGTGCTCACTGCTCAGGTTCCTTCGGCTGGGGTTCATTGGCTGGGGCGAGCGGGACGACCATGGTGAAGGTCGACCCGATCCCCTCGGTGGACTGGATGTCGAGCCGCCCGCCGTGCGCGACGAGGATCGACTCGACGATGCTGAGGCCGAGCCCGGCACCCTGCGCATGCGACGACGCCTCCCGCCCGCGGCCGAAACGCTCCCGGACATGGTCGAGCTGGTCGGCGGCGATCCCGATCCCCTGGTCCCTGACCCACAGCTCCGCCTCGCCCCGGTGGATCCTCGAGCCGAGCCCGATGACCGATCCGTCGTCGGAGTACTTGACGGCGTTGGCCGCCAACTGGAGCCAGGCCTGGGTGATGCGCATGGGATCGACCCACGCCTCGGAGGCGGCGACGCTCTCCAGCCGCCACCGACGGTTGCCGAGGGTGCGCGCCTTCTCGAGGGTCTGGTCGGTCAGCGGGGCCAGATCGGTCCAGGCGGGCACGACGAAGTCCGACTGCCCAGCCTTCGCGAGCACGAGCAGGTCGTTGATCAGCACGCCCATCCGGTCGACCTCGTCGATGGCGAGGTCGCGGGTGGCGACGACGTCAGACGGGTCGGACGGGTCGACCAGCTCGAGGTGGCCGCGCACGACGGTGATCGGGGTGCGCAGTTCGTGGCCGACGTCGTCGAGAAGTTGGCGCTGGTCCCCGACGGTGCGCTGAACTCGGTCGAGCATCCGGTTGACGGTGCCGGTGAGGGCCGCGAGCTCGTCGCGGCCGCGGACCGGGACCCGGGTGGTGAGGTCGAGTTCGTCGATCGAGTCGACCGCACGGCGCAGTTCCTCGATCGGCCGGAGCAGTCGGCCGACGAGCGGCCAGGCGATCAGCGCGACGAGGGCGAGCAGCACGCAGGCGACGACCGCGTAGATGAGCATGGTGCCGCGCAGCGGCTGCATCATCGCCCGCATGTCGTAGGCGTAGACGAGCGCCCCCTGCGAGGTGCCGAACTGGACCGGAGCGACCAGCACGCGATAGCGCCGTTGATCCGTCGAGATGCTGGTGATCACCACCTCGTTTCCGACGGCGTGCGGGCTGACCGCCTCGATCAACTGGGGATCGTCCTGGAGGCGAAGCGCGGTCACCCCTTCTGGGACGAGCGCCACCCGGTCGCCGGTGAAGACGACCTCGCCCTCGGTCTCGCCGATCACGGTGCGCTCCATGAAGGTCTGCAGCAGGTCGGCGGGCTCCGCGAACGGTTTGCCTGTCTCCGGATCGACGCCCTTGTCGGCCAGCACCCGCAACTCGTCGCGGATGCGCATCAGCCGCTGATCGACGCTCGACTCGACGTTGCGGCTCTCGATCACCGCGACGATGGCCCCCGCCGCGATCAGGGCGAGCCCGGTGAGCAGGATCATCGGCACCATGATCCGGGTGCGGAGGCTCGCCTTTGCCGCCTGCTCACTCTGCGGGGTCATGGGACCATCCTGCCCGCCGCGCGGGCCGCGCAGTCGCGTCCGCTCAGCTCCATGGCTGCGATGGTCGCCGATCCTACTGAGCCGAGGATGAGGGATTTCTGAGAGCTCTCTCATCTGAGCGCGGGTCATCCGCATGAGGAACCTCTCACCTCCACGGGGCTGGTGCCCTCATGTTCGGCCGGTGTGATGGAACACATCAGCCACTACGAAGGAGACGAACCATGGCGATCAAGAAGACCACCCCCTGGATCCTGGCCGGAGCGTTCGGGATCGCCGCTGTCGGCGGCGGACTGCTCACCTCGTACGCAGCCCCGCAGGACGCTCAGCCCGCCAGCACCTACGCCCCGGCGATGCCCGCACCCGCCATCCAGACGGCCTCCCCCGACTCGCCGACCTCGCCGGCATCCCCGGCTCCGGTCGCTCCCGCCCCGGTCAGCACCCCGCTGAACGACGACCGCTGGGACGACGACGATGATGACCGCTGGGACGACCTGAATGACGATCGGGACGACCGCTGGGACGACGACCGCGACGATTCCCGCGACGACGATTCGGACGACCGCGATGACTCCGATCGTGAAGACGACCGCGACGACCGCTGGGACGACGACACGGACGACCGCGACGATGCCCGCGACGCGGACGATGACCGCGATGACTCCGATGATCGGGACGACGCGGACGACGAGCGGGACGACTCCCATGACGACGCGGACGACTCCGACGACGACGGGGACGACGACTGACCACCCGGCTCGGGCACGGGAGGACTGAACGATGGCCAGCAGGTCAACGACAGCTCTGATCGTCGGGGCCTGCATCGTCGGTGCCGGGTTCATCGCGGGCCTGGTGGCCCTCCTGATCCCACCGGCACCGGGTGGGTCCGGGCCCACCTCCTCCAGCCAAGGCGAGGCGGCAACCAGTGCGCGCCCCACACCTACCTCGGGCACCACGACCCCTGTCGCCACCCCGGCTCTCCCCGAGGCGACAGAGGCGGGCAGCGTCCCGCCGGAGGGGCCGGTGGTCGGCGACGATGCGTTGCCGACCACCTCGGCCCCGCCCCTTGCGTCAGCGCCGTCAGTTGCTCCTTCGACAAGCCCGTCGGCGCGTCTTGGGAGCAGCTCGGACGGCGACGACGACACGGACAACGGCCACAGCCGCAAGGACGACCACGACCGCGGCGACGACGACCCCCACGATGGGAACGAGCGAAGCGACAGGGACGATCACGATGACCACGACAGGGATCAGGATGACGCCCGCCACGACGGAGATGCCCGCGACGACGGTGACGACCGCGACGACTGAGCCAGGCCTGCCGCGACTCGACGGCGTTGCCCGGTCTGACCTGCAACAATCGGGGGCATGCTGCTGACCCTCACCTCGACCGCCGCCCAGGCGAGCGACCTCGGATACCTGCTCCACAAGCATCCCGACCGGGTCCAGCAGTTCGACCTTTCCTTCGGCTCTGCCTTCGTCCACTACCCGGAGGCCACCGCCGAGCGCTGCACCGTCGCGCTGCAGATCGAGGTCGACTCGATCTCGCTGGCAAGGCGCCGCGGGCGCAGGGGCGATCCGGGCAGCATCGCCAGCTACGTCAACGACCGCCCTTACGCGGCGGGCTCGATGCTCTCCGTCGCGATCGGACGCATCTTCAGCACGGCCATGCGCGGTACCTGCACCGCCCGTCCGGAGCTCCCCGACGTCCGGCTTCCCCTCAGGCTTCACCTCCCCGCCGTCGCCGCGCGGGCTGGTCGCGGCGATGAGGGCGGGGCCGACCTCGTCGAGCGGCTCTTCGCTCCTCTCGGCTGGAGCGTCGAGGTGGGCGTCTCGGAACTCGCCCCGGGCCTCGGCTGGGGAGATTCTCCCTACCTGGACCTCACCCTCACCGGCGACCAGCGGCTCGCCGACGCGCTCAGCCACCTCTACGTCCTGCTGCCAGTTCTGGACGACGCGAAGCACTACCACGCGTCCATGGAGGAGGTGGACAAGCTGATCCGCCGCGGCGAGGGGTGGCTTGCCACCCATCCCGAGCGCGACCTCATCACGCGCCGGTACCTCGCCGCCCGGCGCGACTGGGTCGACGACGCGCTCACCCGGCTCGATGCCCTCGACGACCGCGTGGAGGAGGCCCCTACTGACGAGGACGCGCCGCCCCCACCGCTCAAGCTGCGCCGCCTGGACGCCGTCCTCGACGCCCTGCGCGACGTCGACGCCCGCAGCGTCGCAGACGTCGGCTGTGGCGAGGGCTTCTACCTGCGCGCCCTGCTCGACGACCCGCGGTTCACGCGGATCCTCGGCCTTGACGTCTCGGCGCGCGAGCTCGACCGCGCCGAGCGCAAGCTCGGGCTGGAGCGCCGTTCCGACCAGCAGCGGGCCCGGATCTCCCTGAAGCAGTCGTCGGTCACCTACATCGATGACGACCTCAGCGGCTTCGACGCCGTCCTTCTCGTAGAGGTCGTCGAGCACATCGAGCCCAACCGGCACGACTCGCTGGAGCGCTCCGTCTTCAGCGCCGCCCGACCCCGCCACGTCGTGGTGACCACGCCCAACGTGGAGCACAATCATCTGTTCGGGATGGCACCGGAAGAGCTTCGGCACCCCGACCACCGCTTCGAGTGGACGCGCGAGGAGTTCCGGACCTGGGCCGACGGCGTCGCCTCGCGGACCGGCTACACGGTGGAGTATCGGCCGGTCGGCGACGAGGACCCCGAATCCGGCCCGCCGACGCAGCTCGCCCTGTTCACCCGCATCGACGAGAGGAGCCACCGTGGCTGAGATCCGCATCCCCGAGCTCTGCCTCGTCGTCCTGATCGGCGTCTCCGGTTCGGGAAAGTCGACCTTCGCGGCGCAGAAGTTCTCCCCCTTCGAAGCGGTCAGCTCCGACTTCTGCCGTGCCCTCGTCTCGGGAGACGAGAACGACCAGAGCGCCTCCGCCGACGCCTTCGACGTCCTGCACCACCTCGTCGGGGTGAGGCTGCGCCGCGGCCTGCTCACGGTCGTTGATGCGACGAATGTGTCAAAGGATGCCCGCGCCAACCTGATCCGCGTCGCGCGCGATCACGACGTGCTTCCCGTGGCGATCGTGCTCGACGTCGACCCTGCGACGGCGATCGCGCGCAACGAGTCGCGCGCGGACCGCCAGTTCGGCCCCGGACCCGTCCGGCGCCAGGAGGCGCAGCTGCGCAAGTCGCTCAGGGGGCTGCAGCGCGAGGGCTTCCGCGTCGTGCACACCCTGAGCTCCCCGGAACAGATCGAGGCAGCCGAGATCGTCCGCGAGCCGCTGCTCAACGACCACCGCGACCAGCACGGCCCCTTCGACATCGTCGGAGACGTGCACGGCTGCCTGGACGAACTGGTCGAGCTGCTCGATCGCCTCGGCTACGCCGTCACCACCGACGCCGAGGGTCGACCGGTCGACGCCGAACACCCAGACGGTCGCACGGTGGTCTTCGTCGGCGACCTCGTCGACCGGGGCCCCTCCAGCGTCGGCGTCCTGAGGCTGGCGATGGGCATGACGGCCTCCGGCAACGCGCTGGCAGTGCCGGGCAACCACGAGGCGAAGCTGATCCGGGCGCTCGACGGCGCGAAGGTCAAGGCCACGCACGGCCTGGAGACGACGCTCGCGGAGCTCGAGCGGGAGACGCCCGAGTTCCGTCGGGCCGTGCGCGACTGGTGCTACTCGCTCGTCTCACACCTGGTGCTCGACGACGGGAACCTCGTCGTCGCCCACGCCGGGCTCAAGGAGACCTATCACGGAAGGGCCTCGGGGCGCGTCCGCCAGTTCGCGCTCTACGGCGACACCACCGGCGAGACCGACGAGTTCGGGCTTCCCGTGCGCTACCCCTGGGCGGACGAGTACCGCGGCCGGGCGATGGTCGTCTACGGTCACACGCCGACCACGAGGCTCGAGTGGATCAACAACACGCTCTGCCTCGACACGGGCTGCGCGTTCGGCGGTCGGCTCTCTGCGCTGCGCTACCCGGAGCGCGAGACGGTGCAGGTCGACGCCCACGCCGTCCACTACGAGCCGGCCAAGCCGTTCACCACGTCGACGGGGCGCGGCACCGACGAGCTCCGGCTCACCGACGTGCTCGGCCAGCACCACGTCGAGACGGCGCACCACGGAAGGGTGGCCGTGCGGGCGGACTCGGCGGCCGGGGCGCTCGAGGTGATGAGCCGCTTCGCGCTGCATCCCTCCCTCGTGCCGTATCTGCCTCCGACCATGTCGCCGGTCGCGTCGTCCCGGCGTGACGGGTACCTCGAACACCCGGACGGGGCCTTCTCGCAGTACCGGGCATGGGGCGTCGACGAGGTGCTCTGCGAGGAGAAGCACATGGGCTCGCGGGCCGTCGTGCGGCTCCACCCAGAGCTCGGAGCCGTCTACACGCGCACCGGCCGCGCCTTCTTCCCCGACGACCTGCAGCGACGCTTCCTCGACCGCCTCACGACGGCCGCCACCGAGGCGGGCCTGTTCGCCGAGTTCGACACCGACTGGCTGCTCTTCGACGCGGAGATCCTGCCCTGGTCGATGAAGGCTGGCCCCCTCCTGCGCGAGCAGTACGCCGCGACCGGTTCGGCCGGAACCCAGGCGCTGACCGCCGAGGTCGAGGCGCTCGAACGCTCGGCCGCGCGGGGCCTCGACGTGTCCGACCTGCTCGAGCGGACCCGCTTCCGCGCCGACGCCATGGCCAGGTACAACCAGGCCTGGCGGCGCTACGCCTGGCCGACCGATGGCCTCGACGGCATCCAGATCGCCCCGTTCCAACTGCTCGCGGCCGAGGGCGCGACCTTCGCCGACCGGGACCACCTGTGGCACCTGTCCCTCGCCGACCGGCTGGTCGAGGCCGATCCGGCCCTCGTCCGGCCGACCAGACGGCTGCGGGTCGCGACTGGCGATGAGGCGAGCACCGACGCCGGTGTGGCCTGGTGGGAGGACCTGACGGGAGCCGGTGGCGAGGGGATGGTGGTCAAGCCGCTCGCGAACCTGGTGCGGCACCCCCAGCTGGTCCAGCCGGGCCTCAAGGTGCGAGGCCGCGAGTACCTGCGCATCATCTACGGCCCCGACTACCTCGCTGAGCACAACCTGACGCGCCTGCGGGACCGGAACCTCGGAAAGAAGCGCTCCCTTGCGCTGCGCGAGTACGCGCTGGGGCTGGAGTCGCTCGACCGCCTGGTGCGGGGAGAGCCGCTGTGGCG
Source organism: Tessaracoccus flavescens (assembly GCF_001998865.1). Lineage (NCBI taxonomy): Bacteria > Bacillati > Actinomycetota > Actinomycetes > Propionibacteriales > Propionibacteriaceae > Tessaracoccus > Tessaracoccus flavescens. The sequence continues at coordinate 1,958,929 of NZ_CP019607.1, read as the reverse complement.
GGTCCACGAGGCGGTCTTCGCCGTCCTCGCCATGGAGTCGGAGCCCGTCGACCCGCGGCTCTGACCCTCGGCAGGTGTGCACAGTTCACACGGCGTGGGGACTCGGGCTGTGCTGCGCCACCCTGGCGGAGCTCCTCTGGCCTCTGCGCCGGGTTCCCGCCTGACGGAGCCACACGACGCAAAACGCCCTGCCAGGTCCGCATCGCCCCGATCGGGAGGTCGGACGCCCAACGGCCTTCCCCGTCGACTGGCTCACGTCGTCGGCGCGGGCTCGGCCCTTGTGGATACCCCACAAACATCGCCAACCGACATTGGGGGCGAGACAACGGCCCCAGGGCCCCCGGATGCGGAAGTCTTGCATAGTCCGGCATCCGTCGTGCCCAGGAGGTTACATGTTCAAGCGCATCGCGATCGTCAACCGAGGCGAGTCAGCCATGAGGCTCATCCACGCCGTCCGCGATCTCAATGCTGAACATCCAGACCGGGACCCCTTCGTCACCATCGCGCTCTACACCGAAGGCGAGCGCTCCGCCATGTTTGCCCGCGAGGCCGACGAGGCCTACCCGATCGGCCCCGCCTCCGAGCGCCCGTACCTGAACCATGAACTACTCGCCCGCGTGCTGCAGGAGTCCAACGCCGAGGCCGTCTGGGTCGGCTGGGGCTTCGTCGCGGAGGACGCGGCCTTCGCCGATCTGGTCGAAAGCCTCGGGATCACCTTCATCGGGCCCTCGGGCGAGGCCATGCGCCAACTCGGAGACAAGATCGGCTCGAAGCTGATCGCCGAGGAGGTCGGGGTGCCGGTGGCGCCCTGGTCAGGCGGTGGCGTCGACACCCTCGACGACGCGCTCGCTGCTGCCGACCGGATCGGCTACCCGCTCATGCTCAAGGCGACCGCGGGCGGAGGCGGTCGCGGCATCCGCCGCGTCGACGGCGCCGAAGACCTCGCAGACGCCTACCAGCGCACCCGCGACGAGGCCGAGCGCGCGTTCGGCTCCGGCGTCGTGTTCCTGGAGAAGCTGGTCACCGGCGCCCGCCACGTCGAGGTGCAGCTGATCTCCGACGGCGAGACCGCCTGGGCGCTCGGCGTGCGCGACTGCACCGTCCAGCGCCGCAACCAGAAGATCATCGAGGAGTCGGCCTCGCCGCTGCTCACCCCCGAACAGACCGCCGAGGTGAAGGCCGCCGCCGAGCGGCTCGCGCTGCGCGTCGGCTACCGGGGCGCGGCCACGGTCGAGTTCCTGTACCACCCCGGCCAGCATCTCTTCGCCTTCCTCGAGGTCAACACCCGCCTCCAGGTCGAGCACCCGATCACCGAGGTCACCAACGAGTTCGACCTTGTGAAGGCGCAGATCCATGTCGCGTCCGGCGGCACGCTCACCGACCGCCCCACCGAGTTCGGCCACGCCGTCGAGGCCCGGCTCAACGCCGAGGACCCGGACCGCGACTTCGCGCCCGCACCCGGCCGGATCGCGCGCCTCGACCTGCCGGCCGGTCCCGGCGTGCGGGTCGACACCGGCGTCGCAGAGGGCGACACCATCCCCGCCGACTTCGACTCGATGATCGCCAAGATCATCGCCTACGGCCGCACCCGCGAGGAGGCGCTCGGACGGCTCCGTCGCGCCATGCGCGAGACCACCGTCGTCATCGAGGGCGGCGCCACGAACAAGAGTTTCGTCCTCGAACTGCTGTCCCAGCCCGAGGTCACCGGCCCGCCGGCCGAGTCCGCGCGCCGGGCCGCGAAGGTCGAATGGGCCGACACCGGGTGGATCGACCGCGTCCGTGCGGAGGGCGGGCTCGTCGCCGACGAGCACGCGGGCGTCGCGCTCGTGGTGGCCGCGATCGAGGCCTACGAGGAGGCCACCGGCTTCGAGTCGGAGCGTCTGCTCAGCACGGCGCAGGGCGGTCGCCCCCAGACCCAGCACAAGGCCGGCGCCTCGGTGGAGCTGAAGCTGCGCGGCGTCGTGCACCAGGTCGTCACCTACGCCACCGGCCCCGGCCGCTACCGCGTCGTCGTGGACGGCACCGCCGTCAACGCGGAGCTGACCCGCCTGGACGAGGTGCACGGCCGGATCCGCGTCGGCGACACCGTCTTCCGGATCATCAGCGCAACGCACGGCCCCGTCCACCTGATCGAGGTCGACGGCGTCATGCACCGGGTCTCGCGCGATGAGGGCGGCGTTCTCCGCTCCCCCGCGCCGGCGCTGGTGGTCGCCACCCCGGTCGCTGTGGGCGACAAGGTCGACGCCGGCGCACCCGTCGTGGTGCTCGAGTCGATGAAGATGGAGACGGTCATTCCGGCCCCGTTCGAGGCCGTCGTCAAGGAACTGCACGTCATCACCGGCTCCCAGGTCGAGACGATGGCGCCGCTGGTGCGCCTCGAACCGATCGGCGCCGGCGAGGAGGAGGCGGGCCAGCAGGCCGCCGAGGTCGAACTGCCCGCCCCGCTCGCCGACCGGGACGCCGTGGCGCGCGCCGACCGGCTGCGCGCGGACCTCTCCGCCATCCTGCTCGGCTTTGAGTCGGACCCGTCGGAGAAGACGCTCGCCTCCTACCTCGACGCGCGCGAAGCGGTGCGCGAGGAGGGCGGAGACGTCCTCCCGGGCGAGATCGCCCTGATCGGGCTGTTCGCCGATCTCGCCGAACTGTCGCGTAACCGTCCGTTCGGTGAGCAGGACCACACCGAACTGAGGATCCACTCCGACCGCGAGCACTTCCACCGGTATCTGACCACGCTCGACGCCGAACGCTCCAAGCTGCCCGCGCAGTTCGTCGACCGGTTGGGCCGCGTGCTGCGCCACTACGGCGTCGATTCGCTCGACCGGACGCCCGAACTGGAGGAGGCCGTGTTCCGGATCTTCCTCGCCCAGAAGCGCGTCAACGCCGATCTGCCGATCGTGCTCGGCATCCTCGGCCGGTGGATGAACGAACCCGCTCCCGCGGCGGACCAGTCCGACGCCGCGCGAGCCGAACTCGAGCGCGTGCTGCGGGCAACCCAGCTCCGCTTCCCCGCCATCGGCGACATGACCCGCTCCGTCCGGTTCCGCTGGTTCGACCAGCCGCAGGTCGATGCCGAGCGCGACGCCGTCCTCGCCGGCTTCGGTGACGAGATCGAGGCCCTCGCGGCCGATCCGCAGGCCGCCGACTACGTCGAACGCACCCGCGCGCTGGCCAACGTGCACGAGTGGACGGCCAACTACCTCGCCTCGCGCCTCGGCAAGGGGGTTCCCGCGGTCGAGCCGATGCTCGAGGTGCTTCTGCACAAGTACTACAGCGAGTACGGGCTCTCCGGCATCGGGCGCGCGACCGTCGACGGTCGCGCCGTGGTGACCGCCGACTACGTGCTCGACGGGCGAACGCGCCGCTTCGTCAGCACGGTCGGCACCTCGGACGAGTTGGCTGCCGACGGCCCGCTGCACCGCGTCCTCGCCGACGGCTTTGCCGCCCGGGGCGACGGCGACGACGCGGTGGGCGAGCTGTACGTGCGCTTCGCGGCCCAGCCCGACCCCGAGGACGCGGCCGACGAACTGGCCCGCATCCTCGCCTCCTGGAACCTGCCCTCCGAGGTCAAGCGGATCGCCATCGGCGTGTGCACCGCCGACGGCGAGGTGCAGTACTACACGTTCCGTTTCACCGACGGCGTTCCCGTCGAGGACGAGCTCGTGCGCGGGCTGCACCCGATGGCCGGGCGGCGCCTCGACCTGTGGCGGCTGCGCGAGTTCGACGTGACGCGCCTTCCGGCACCGGAGGACGTGTGGCTGTTCGAATGCGTCGCGAAGTCGAACCCGAACGACCGTCGTCTGGTCGCGATGGGCCAGGTCCGTCAGTTGGCCGCGGTCCGTGACCGCGAGGGCAACCTGCTCGCCCTGCCGCATGCGGAGCGCGCGGTCGCCAACTGTCTCGAGGCGATCCGCCGCACCCGCGCCTCCCGCGGCGCGGCGGGAAGCAAGCTCGACATGAACCACGTCTGGATCGACGTGTGGCCCGAGGTCGAGCTGTCGCTGGAGGACATCACCCCTCTCCAGTCGAAGATCACCCCGCTCTCCGACGGCGCCGGCATCGAGGAGGTCCTCTGCCAGGGCCGCTTCCGTCAGGGCGACCGCCTAATTCCGCTCGCCGTGCGGTTCCACTCCCAGCCCGGCGCCGGAGTCACGGCGACGGTAGGACCGCCGCCAACCGAGCCGCTCAAGCCGCTCGACGACTACGCCGGGAAGGTGCTCCGCGCGCGCCGTCGCGGCCTCGTCTACCCCTACGAGCTGTCCTCGACGCTCGCGGGACCGGGCGGGACGCTGACCGAGCTCGACTTCGACGCCGACGGCAGGTTGGTCGAGGCCAACCGGGACCCGGGCCTGAACAAGGCGGCCATCATCGTCGCGAAGGTCACCACCCCGACCCCGCTGCATCCCGAGGGAATCACCCGGATCGTGCTGTCGGGCGACCCGACGAAGGGCCTCGGCGCGCTCGCCGAACCCGAATGCTCCCGCATCATCGCGGCGATCGACCTTGCAGACGAGCTCGACGTCCCGCTCGAGTGGTTCACGCTCAGCTCGGGCGCGAAGATCTCGCGCGACTCGGGCACCGAGAACATGGACTGGGTCGGCGCCGCGCTGCGTCGGATCGTCGAGTTCACCCAGGACGGCGGCGAGATCAACATCGTCGTGGCAGGCATCAACGTCGGCGCCCAGCCGTACTGGAACGCCGAGGCCACGATGCTGATGCACACCAAGGGCATCCTCGTGATGACCCCGGACTCGGCGATGGTGCTCACGGGCAAGCAGTCGCTCGACTTCTCCGGCGGCGTCTCCGCCGAGGACAACTTCGGCATCGGCGGCTACGACCGCGTGATGGGCCCCAACGGGCAGGCGCAGTACTGGGCGCCGAACCTGGGCGCGGCCATGGAGATCCTGCTGTCGCACTACGACCACACCTACGTCGTGCCAGGCGAGGACGGTCCCCGTCACGCCGAGACGACCGACCCGTCGGACCGCGACGTATCCGACTTCCCGCACCAGGCGGAGGGCTCGGACTTCACGACGGTCGGCCAGATCTTCTCCCCCGAGACGAACCCTGACCGGAAGAAGGCGTTCGACATCCGCACCGTCATCGCCGCGGTCACCGACCAGGACCACGAGCGGGTCGAGCGGTGGGCAGGCATGGCCGAGGCCGAGACATCGGTGGTGATCGACGCCAGGATCGGCGGACACTCGGTCGCGGTGCTCGGCATCGAGTCGAAGCCGGTGCCTCGGGCGGGCTTCCCTCCCACCGACGGACCCGACACCTTCACCGCGGGAACCCTGTTCCCGCGCTCGTCGAAGAAGACGGCCCGCGCGATCAACGCGGCCTCCGGCAACCGTCCGCTCGTGGTGCTCGCCAACCTGTCCGGCTTCGACGGATCGCCCGAGTCGATGCGCAACCTGCAGCTCGAGTACGGCGCCGAGATCGGCCGCGCCATCGTCAACTTCGACGGGCCGATCGTCTTCGTCGTCATCTCGCGCTACCACGGCGGCGCGTTCGTGGTGTTCTCGAAGCAGCTGAACCCGAACATGACGGTGCTCGCCGTCGAGGGCAGCTTCGCCTCGGTGATCGGTGGGGCGCCCGCAGCGGCCGTCGTGTTCGCCCGAGACGTGGAGACGCGGACCGCTGCCGATCCCCGGGTCGCCGGGCTGGGCGCCCGCCTGCGATCGGCCTCGGCCGAGGAGCGCGCGGCGCTGCAGGTGGAGTTGGAGGACATCCGCAAGGCGGTGCGCGCCGAGAAAATCTCGGAGATCGCCGCCGAGTTCGACGGCATCCACAGCATCCACCGCGCGGTCGAGGTCGGCTCGGTCGACAAGGTGATCTCCGCCGCCCAGATCCGCCCCGCGATCATCGAGACGATCGAGGCCTACGGGAAGTAACCGCCCACCCGCAGAGCGGACGCCGTCGCAGCGGTGGGCGGTGAAGCGGTGGTCGGTGAAAGGCGTGCACAAACCTACGGTGAGCGAGACTCGTGCCTCTATTGGCACTGATCCCGCTCCTCGTAGAACTGTGCACGACAGACCGGTCACGCCGCCATGATCGCCGACTGCTACCTCGCCGGCGTCTCGACGCGTCGGATGGACAAGCTCGTCAAGAGCGGGTCAGCTCGCTCGCGCCGGAGCTGACGAAGGGACCCGAGCTCGACCTGGTCGTGCTCGTCCGCCCAGAAGTCTGGGGCGAAGGCGTCCGCGGCGCCGTCGACCGCTACGTCGCGATGACGAGGGCGACGAGCGAGCTGGTCATCCTGGGCTGAGCCGGGCTCCTTTCGTTGAGCACTTTTCCGAATTCGTTTCGCGACACGCCGGGCCGCCTCGGCGTGTCGGCGAACGAGTTCCGGAAAGTGCTCAAGGCGCACGCCCAGGCACCGCGCCGAGACCACACCAGCCGCGAGGGGCCGCGACCTATGCTCGACGGGGAAGGGGTGCAAATGAAGCGAGTCGAGGCCGTCGTGATCGGGGCAGGTCAGGCGGGGCTCTCGGCTGCCTACCACCTGCAACGGCTCGGCATCGGCTCGTCGTCCTCGACGCCAACGAGCGCGCCGGCGGAGCGTGGCAGCACCGCTGGGACTCGCTGACCATGCACGACGTACACGGCGTGGCCGAGCTGCCCGGCATGCCGGTGCCCAACGTCGACCCGACGGCGCGCGCCAACGTCACCGTGCCTGAGTACTTCGCCAGCTACGAGGCCCACTTCGACCTACCCGTCGAGCGTCCGGTCACCGTGCTCGAGGTGACCCCGCTCGGGGAGGCGAACGACGCCCCGCTCCTGGTCGGCACCACCGCGGGCGATTGGGAGACCCGCTCCGTGGTCAACGCCACGGGCACCTGGGACACCCCGTTCCTGCCCTTCTACCCGGGCGTGAACACCTTCAAGGGTCCCCAGTTCCACACGGCCAACTATCCGGGCCCGGAGTTCTTCCGCGGACTGCGGGGCGTCGTCGTGGGTGGCGGCGCCTCGGCCGTCCAGTCCATCGGGGAACTCGCGGGCATCGCGTCCGAGATCGTGTGGACCACCAGGCGTGAACCGGTCTGGCGCACGGGCGAGTTCAATCCCGACGCCGGGCGCGAGGCGGTCGCGTTGGTCGAGGACCGGGTCCGCCAAGGCTGCCCCCGAGGTCGGTGGTCAGCGTCACCGGCCTGATGCTGCGCCCGCAGGAACGCCGGGCGGCCGAGATGGGCATCTACGACGCGCGTCGCCCGATGTTCGCCCGCGTCGAGGAGGACGGCGTCCGCTGGGCCGACGGGCACTTCGAGCGGGCCGATGCGATCCTCTGGGCGGACCGGGTTCCGGCCGAGCGTCAACCACCTCACGCCGCTGCGGCTCGGCGGGCCGGAGGGCGGCATCCAACTGCTGGCTCCGCGCGACCCGCACACCTACACCAGCGCGAGCCGGGACGGCAGGATCCACTTCGTCGGCTACGGCCCGTCCGCCTCGACCATCGGCGCGACGAGGGCGGGCCGGGTCACAGCTATCGCCGTCAGGGACCAGCTGGCCGGCTAGAAGTCGAACAGGATCCAACTCGTCGGCCACGGCCCGACCGCCTCGACCATCTGCGCGACCAGGGCGGGCCGAGTCGCGGCAATCGCCGTCAGCGACCGGTTGGCCGGCTAGAAGTCGAAATCGATGTCGATGTCGGAGATGAAGTCACCGACCCCCTCGACGAAACCGCCGATCCCCTCCGCGAAGTCGCCGACGCCGCCAATCACGTCTCCGACGTCGAAGATGCCGCCGAGGTCCGCCATAAACGCCAGGTTCCACGCGACGTCCATGCCGAGGTCCATCCAGAGCAGCCCCTCGAACACGTCGGGGCCGCCGAGGTCATGGCTGCGCTGGGCGACCTCGCCGAAGACCTTCGCCCAGTGCTCCGCAACGCCGAAGACCAGCGCGTAGGGCAGGTAGCGGCTGAAGATGCCTGCCGCCTCCTCGAAGCTGAACTGGTCCGCCTCAGCGGTGGCAAGGTATTTCTTGAAGCCGAGCGCCTGAATCATTGTGGCCGTTCCGACGGCGGTGCGGGGCACCCGAGGCTTCAGCCGCTTCGTGAGAAAGACGCCTCCCGCGACGAGAATCAGGGCGCTCAGGATCGTCCAGATGGAGAGCCGGTTCGCGAAGACGAGGAGGCACCAGCCGATCAGTGCGATCCAGCCGAGCGTGGCGAGGCAGCCGAGCGAGGTGGGCCGGGGGTCTTTCTCGTACCAGCCGTTCTCGACGGTCTGGTGGTACAGGTTGTCCTGGGCGTTGCGCAGGTCGGCCGAGCGCTGCTTCGACCAGCGGCTCATCAACACCCCGCCCTCCGAGCCTGGCATGCCGCGCAGGGAGTTCAGCAGGTCGCTCTCGAACTGGTCCAGGCGGTCGGCCGGCGGGGCGGCGTCGCTCGGCGTGATCCGCCAGTCGCGGGCCTTCTTCTTCGGGTCCTTCTGGCGCTTGGCGTCGACGTCGACCGCCTCGATCTTGAGCCAGCCGCGCACCGCCAGGTCGACGATGGTGGCCGTCAGGTCGCGCATATCCGCTTGGCCGTCGACGATGGTGCCGACCAGTCCCGGGCGCAGCCCGCGCGGGGGCGAGAAGGCCACGGGGACCTCGCCCGAATACTCCCGCTTCGGCTGGACGCGGGTGACTGGCGCCGTCTGGCCGGGCGCCGGGGTGAGGCCGGGCGTCAGGCCAACGAAGATGCGGTCGTGGAAGAAGCGGTTGGCGAGGGCACCGATGAGGAACATCACACCGCCGACGACGATCGCGATGCCGAGGGCCCCGATATCCATGGAGGTCATGGATCCAGTGTCGCGGATGACTCAACCACTCCGCGGCCGGGGCGCGGTGGTGGTCACTCCAGCGCCCATGCATCTCTGCACGCGGCCTCCCACCACCGGACAGACCCGTCCCTTACCAGTTGGCGATGGTGTGGCTGGTCCAGTTGTTCTCGTTCTGTGTCCAGCTGACGCGCTGAGCTGCGCAGTAGTTTTCGGTTTCGGCCTTTGGGACATGGATGGTGTTGAGTGTGGTGGTGGCCGTGTCGTAGATGACCACTTGGTCGCCGTCTTCGGGTAAGTACGGGGTGAAGACGACCTTTCCTGCACAGACGTCGAGGTCCCATACTTCGCGGTCGTTCGGTATCGGGATCTTGGCTATGGGGTGTGCGCTGGTGTCCATGACCAACACGGCGTCTTCAGTGGTCATGGCGACGATGTCGCCGCTGGAAGCGAGTTTCCGGGCGCCCCATTGTGCTTCTGTGTCTTGAGTGAAGCGGACAAGATCGGTCACTGAGCCGTCGGTGTCGATGCGGACGATTCCGGTCTGTGGATGCTCGTCCGCTTCGGAAAGCTTCACAGCAACAACGCCTCCGGTGACTGGTGAGAGTTGCGCGCCGAGGGTGAGCATCTCTTTGGGTTCTCCGCCGGCGGGGTCGGCGGCAAGGATCCTGGGCTGGAAAGTTCCATCGGGTTGTTCGTGGGCTGTCCACCACCACACGAGCCCTTCAGATAGGCGGGGAAAGGGGTCTCCTCCAACTAGGGGTAGATACTCCGTGGTCGCCTTCCGCTGATCCTCAGCTGCAGCCACAAGGATGGGCTGGCCGCCGTTGATGTTTTGGGCGAAGAGCCGCCAGTTCGACTCAAACATATTCTGCGAACTGGTCTCCATCCATACTGCCCACTGCTCGTCTATGTCGCCGGCGTATGTCTGACGTAGGAGGCCATCGGAGCGGATGCCAGAGGTGTCGGCAAAGAGGTCGATAGCGCCGTCGTCGCTGAGGAGACCGACCCTTCCACTCTTCATGAGCGCGGGTCCATCGAAGTTCTCGCTGGGGGAGACGGTAACCAGAGCCCTGTCGTTGCTGAGCGCGAGCAGGATTGTGTGGTCCTGACCAGGCGGAGCGGGTGTGATCTTCGCGACCTCGGGCAGGGTCAGTGGCTTGGCATCCTCGAGTTCCACGAGGGGGAATTTCAAGGTGACGCCCGTTGCGTCAGTGATGGCGTGAGGATCTGCCAATCCACTTGTCGAGGTCGGAGGAGCGCTGGTTGTGGCCGCGATGGTGGGTGTGAGGGTGGGCTGCGGTGCTGCGGTGCAGCCGGGCAGCAGGGCTGCTGTGACGAGCAGCCCTGCCATTCCGAATCCGTTACACGGGTAGGTCACGCGACGATCCCGTTCGTCGTCACCCACTGATGGAAACCCGAAGCCGAATAGCTGAAGGTCTCCGGAACGGTGACACCTGACCACACACCCTGCGCGGGATCATGAAACGCGAGCGTACTGCCGCTGCCGCTATACCCGTGGCCAACGATCCAGTGCCCAATGTTCTTGCTCTTGGGATGACCGTTGTAATGTGCCGAGTTCGCGTACTCGTAGGTGTCGATGGCGACCGGGAGGTAGTTTCCTTCGATGTTGTTGACGAACGAGGCTTTCAGGCTGGCCAACGTTGGGCTTTGGATCTGCTGAAACTCGGTGGTGCCGACGATCTTGTTCAGCGTGGGGGCCATCACCTTGAGCGCCCACTTGGTTGCACCGTTGGCGTCGGTCTTCAGGTAGCTGCTTCCGGCCAGGGTTGCCTGGGAGTAGGTCTTGCCCTTGTACTTGGCGATCATCGAGGCCGTCGCCGGCCCGCAGTAGTACCCGTTGGTCTGCTTCTGGTGAGTCATCACGAAAGTCCGGGCGGTGGGTGGGGTGACAGAGGCGCGTGACATCAGCTTGGACCGCTTCAGGATTGTTCTTCTCCATCTCGGCAAGCTCGGCGTCGATGGCTGCGTGATCGCTCGCTGTCAGACCAGCGACCCTTTCGTAGGCGAGCAGTGCTTCCACGATGTGCTCTTCAGCTTCGGGCGATTGCTCATCCCGTTCGCTCGGAGGGGTGTAGTCGAGTCCGAACTCGGTGTCGTCAGTCGTCTCAGTGCCAGTGTCGGCCCATGCATGTATAGGCAGGGCGAGCAGGAACGTAGTCATGACCGCCACAGTCAGTCTGGTTGCTGTTTGGCGGGTGCGCCGCATTTGTACTCCGCGGGGTTGGGTTATGACGAGGATCGAGGCCCTAGGTGCGTCGGCGCTACCGTGAGCCGATCACTCACTGCTGATCTACTACGAACGGTAGGTGTGCATTAGGTGAGGATGTGGGTTGCGGGGCAGAACTACCAACTTTCGTCGATGGGCTTGCCGCATTGGGGTACGCCCACCACGGCACTGAGCGCGTAAATGTCCGAGCGCTGCTATAGGGTCCGAAACATCGTTTTGCAACAGATGTGATCGGAGGTCCTAAACGTGGCGGGGGCCGCGTCGGTCCACGGCACAGGCGCGTCGAAGCACGCAGGGCCTCGGCAGCGGGCAGGCCCCGGACCAACGCGGGTCGAGCGGTGAGGACCAGGCGGCTCAGCGGACGATGTCGTACCGGGCGAGCTTCGCCTTGTCTGCCTTCGAGGTCGATCCCTGCAGCGCGAGCAGTTCGGCGTAGATGCCGCCGGTGGTGGCCAGCTCGGCGGGTGTGCCGATCTCGTCGATGCGTCCCTCACGCAGCGTGACGATCCGGTCGACCGAGGAGATGGTCGACAGGCGGTGCGCGATGATCAGCGTCGTGCGGCCCTCCATAAGCTCATCCAACCCGGCCTGGACGGCACGCTCCGACTTGGTGTCGAGCGAGCTGGTTGCCTCGTCCAGGATCAGGATCGGGGCGTCCTTGAGCAGGGCCCGCGCGACCGAGAGCCGCTGCTTCTGACCGCCCGAGAGCTTGATGCCCCGCTCGCCGATCTCGGTGTCGAAGCCGTCCTTCAGGCGGGAGATGAAGCCCATCGCGTTCGCCCGTCGGGCCGCCGTCTCCAGCTGTTCGTCCGTGACGCCGTCCAGGCCGTAGGCGATGTTCTCGCGGATGGTGCCGCTGAACAGGCTCGCGTCCTGGAAGACGACGCCGATCTCGCGGCGCAGCAGCTCGGACGGGACGTCGCGGACCGACTGGCCGTGCACCTCGACTGTTCCCGACGTGGCCGGGTAGAGCTTCATCAGCAGGTTGACCAGCGTGGTCTTTCCACCGCCCGACTCGCCGACGAAGGCGACCCGCTCGCCGCGGTCGATGGCGAGATTGATGTCCTTGAGCACCAGTTCGGTGGTGTCGCCGTAGCCGAAGTTGACGTCGTCGAAGGCGATGACGGGGTTGTCCTCACGCCACTCGACGACCGGCTGGACGGCCCCGGACTCGTCAAGGTCGAGCGGGTTGTTCGGCTCGTCGATCTCGGACATGACGGTGAAGTACTCTCGACTTCCCGCGATGGCACGCTGCGTCGTGTCGACCAGGTAGCTCATGCCGGTGACGGGCTGCTTGGCCATGTTGACCAGCTGGATCAGCATCACCATGACGCCGATGCTGAAGGCCCCCTGCGCCGTCTGCACGAAGAGGATGGCGTAGACGACGAAGAACACGACGTCTAGGACGGCGCGGCGGATGCTGTCCATCCGGTGCCAGTACCCCGACTGCGACGCGGTCAGTCCGACGGCGTCGGTGTAGTGGTCGCCGAACTTCTTCAGCTCGCCGCGCTCGGTGACGAAGGACTTCACCACGCGCATCTGGCCGATCACCTCGGCGAAGCGGCCGCCCGCGATGTCGTAGTGCTCGTTCTTCTGGTGCTCCCACACCTGCCACTTCTTCGACGTGAGCGCGGTCAGCCAGACGAACGTCGGGTAGATGATGATCAGCAGCAGGGCGAGCCACGGCGAGTAGACAAGCGAGATGATCAGCACGGCGAAGACCGTGATCAGCATCGGGAAGAAGTTGTTGGAGAACATCTGCAGGAAGTCCGTGATCGAGGTGATCGAGCGGTTCAGCCTGGAGATGATCGTTCCGGTGAGCTCGTTGTCGTAGTAGCGCTGTGGCAGGCGCAGCAGCTTGTGGAAGTAGCGCTGCGAGAGGATCGCCCGCAGCCGGGTCGCCATCAGGTCGCCCCAGTAGCCGGTGATGTTGGTCAGCAGCGTATTGGCCAACGACAGCCCAAGCAGCGCGGTTGCCAGCCAGAGCAGGTCGGCGATGCTGCCGCCCTTGTCGCTGGCCATGGCCACGACGGTGTCGGTGGCCCGGGCGATCACGAACGGCATCAGCAGCGCCGTCGCGGCGATCGCGACCGCTCCGACGATGATGCCGATGTAGAGGTGCCACAGCTCCCTGGCCGTGACGAGAATCCTGACGATGCTGCGCATGCTGCCTACCCTTCGGCCCGCACTCTAGACGGCGCCACCAACAATCACTAACCCCGACGGCGACCTTCCCCTTCCCGTCCGTTGCCGCTGGTCAGGCATGGGGCTCCCCAGATGGTCGGCCCCGCGCGCCCGCAGTCCCTCCTGACCCTCGCGCCTGTCGACGGAAGGCTGCCATTCGGCACCGCAAACAGCGTCGGCGTCTGCGGACAGGAGCTGGTTGATCATCGTCTGCAGCAGGCTGCGCATCATGTCCGGAGACGCTTCGGCCAGCAGGTTGCCCAGCACGTGGGCAGGGTCGACAATGTGAGGAGCGGTCATCGTGGCTGATTTCCTTTGAGCGAGCTTTGGTAGGTGAACTCGAAGGATCCCACGGTGACCGCCCTGCCGTCTTGAACGGTCATGGCCACTGCGTGGGGGCTACGCCACTCTAAGGGGCTCTACTGGAGTCGGACGGGTTGAGCGTCGCGGGCATGCAGCCCTTGACGTCGTGGATGTCGAGTTCCTGCAGGGTGACCTCAGGCAGCAGCCCGTAGACGCCGCGACGGAGGGTGCGGCCGTCCCCCGGGGCGGTCAGGTCCAGGTGGTCGAGGGTGAGGTGGGCGTTGTTGCGCAGCAGCACAGCCTGGGTCGCGCCGTCTGCGTCGATGGCCACCGGTCAGCGGCATCTCCGTAGTCGGAGATCAGAATCGGAGCGCCCCCGGATCCGCTCCCCTTCGGCTTGAGCTGACCGCGACAGGTCGACCCCCTCGTGAACAGGACCGAGTCACCGGCGCCGAGGGTCAACGCGTTGACCGACGAGAGTGAGTTGAGCGGCGAGGCGATCGACCCGTCCCCGTCCGACAGGGCGGAACAGTCGACGTACGTCGTCGCACCTGCGGCAGTCGCCGGAGCGGGGAGCAGCGTGGAAGCGAGCGCGGCTCCGGCCGCGATGGCGGGTACAGAGCGCAGTGACATGGTTCCCTCCCCGCGGGTCGACGCCGATCCGCGTTGGCAGATCGTGGCACGCCACTCTGCCGCCAGTGAAGACCCATTTCTGCCGAGGCCCGCCCGAGATCAGGGCAGGAAAGAAGGCGTGACGGCAGATCCGCGTCCGCGCTCACGCCTCGCTGAGCGGCCTCCTAATTCGTCGTGACGGGAGGAAACCCGCCTCGGATCCGCACACCCGTCATGAGCGGATCTGTTGGAGACAGAAAGTGGCCCCGCGACTCTCGTCGCGGGGCCCTCTTCCGGTCAGGTTCAGCGCTCGTTGATCGGCACGTAGCTGCGCTCTGCGGGACCGACGTAGATCTGGCGCGGACGCCCGATCTTGCGGCCCTCCTCTGCGTGCTGCTCGCGCCACTGGGCGATCCAGCCGGGGAGGCGACCGAGGGCGAACAGCGCGGTGAAGTGCTGCGACGGGAAGCCCATCGCCTCGTAGATCAGGCCCGTGTAGAAGTCGACGTTCGGGTACAGCTTGCGCTCGATGAAGTAGTCATCGTGCAGCGCCGTCTCCTCCAGCTCGAGCGCCATGTCGAGCAGGTGGTTGGAGGTTCCGGAGTTGCGCAGCAACTGGTCGGCGTGACCCTTGATGATCTTGGCGCGCGGGTCGTAGTTCTTGTACACGCGGTGGCCGAAGCCCATCAGCTTCACGCCGGACTTCTTGTCCTTGACCTGGGCAACGAAGTCCTTGATGTCGAGGCCCTCCTTGGAGATCTCACGCAGCATCTCGAGGACGGCCTGGTTGGCGCCGCCGTGCAGCGGGCCCGAGAGCGCGTGGACGCCTGACGCCATCGACGCGTAGATGTTCGCATCGGCGGAACCGACGAGACGCACCGTCGACGTGGAGGCGTTCTGCTCGTGGTCGGCGTGCAGGATGAACAGCGTCTCGAACGCGCGGACGACATCGGGATCGATCTCGTACTCCTCCTGCGGCGTGCCGAAGGACAGACGCAGGTAGTTCTCCACGTAGCCGAGCGCGTTGCGCGGGTACAGGAAGGGGGCGCCGATGGACGACTTGTACGCGTAGGCCGCGAGGGTCGGCATGGCACCGAGGAGGCGCAGGCTGGCCTCCTCGACCTGCTCGGCGTTGTGCACGTCGAGGGTTTCACGGTTGAAGGAGCCGAGCGCGGTCACGCCGGCAGCGAGCACCTGCATCGGGTGCGCGCCGCGCGGGAAGGCGCGGAACAGCTCACGCATGCGCTCGTCGAGCAGCATGCGGCGTGCGATCTTGTCGTTGAACTCCTCGAGCTCCGCCTGGGTCGGCAGCTCCCCGTAGATCAACAGGTAGGCAACCTCGATGAACGTCGCCTTCTCGGCGAGCTGCTCGATCGGGTAGCCGCGGTACTGCAGAACGCCCTTGTCACCGTCGATGAAGGTGATCGAGGACACGCACGAAGCGGTGTTGACGAAGCCCGGGTCCAGCGTCGTGACGCCTGTGGTGGCGAGCAGCTTGCTGATGTCGAGCCCATCGTTGCCCTGCGTGGCTTCCACGACCGGCAGGTCGAGCTCGTGTTCCCCGTACTTGAGGACTCCGCTATCGGTCATGGGATTGCCTTTCTTTGGTTTCCGGACGGCCTCCATGGGCGCCCATTAGCCGGCTTACTGGCTGTGCGGAACCCCACCATACAACCGAGCGCGAACACTTCGTTAGGTTGGTCCAAGCGCCTTGTCAGGGGCTTGACAGGTGGCACCCCACCCTCATCGGAGGGCGGGGGCGCGTTCCGTCTATCGGTCAGATGCCGTCGCGCGTCTCCGTGCGGCGGACGGTCTCGCCGGTGTTGGGGTCCTGAACGGTCCTGGACACGGAGACCCGGCTGCGGTTGGAAGCCAGCAGGGACCAGATCAGGCCGATGACTCCGGCCGCGATCAGGATGTAGCCGATCAGGTCGAGGCTGATGTAGGGAACCTCGGCATTGATGGCAAAGGCCAGGATGGCGCCGATGACGATCAGCGCGATGGAAGAGCCGATGCGCATGTCGACCTCCTCAGGTCGTTCGGTTGAAACCTTGAAAGAGTAACCATCTCTGCGCGTTCTGTGAAGCAAATACCTGAACTCACGCTCAGCGCCGCGCGACGGGTTCCCGATTCGGGCCCCGGACCCTCGCCGCGGAGCCCGCCGACCGGTTAGGTTGAGCGCGTGAGTTCCACCGCACCGATGCCGACCACCGCACTCGCCTCGACCAAGGCATCCAAGGGCAAGGTGTTCGCGTGGGCGTTGTGGGACTGGGGCACCCAGCCGTTCGCGAGCGTCATCACCACCTTCGTCTTCGCCGTCTACCTGGTCAGCGACGCCTTCGGGGATCCGGACGAGCGCACCAAGCAGCTGGCTTGGGCCACCGCCGTCGCGGGCATCTTCATCGCACTCCTCGCTCCTGTGCTCGGCCAGGGGTCGGACCGCAGGGGTCGGCGCATGTTCAATCTGCGCTGGCAGACGTGGGCCCTCGCGATCATCTCTGCCGCCATGTACTTCGTGGCGCCGTCCCCGGAGTACTTCTGGCTTGGCGCGATCCTGCTCGCAGGCGGCAACATCGTCCAGGAGATCGCCAACGTCAACTACTACGCAGCCATCGACCAGGTCTCGACCCCGCGCAACGTGGGAAGGGTCAGCGGCCTCGGCTGGGGCCTCGGCTATCTGGGCGGCATCACGATCCTGCTGCTGATCATCGTCGTCCGCGGGTCCGACTTCTCCGCCTCCGACGTTCGGATCGCGATGCTGATCTGTGGCGCATGGACGCTGCTGTTCACCATCCCGCTCTTCGTCACCGTGAAGGACAAGCGGCCCGATCATCCGGTCCCGTCGCTCGGTGTGATCGGCTCCTACCGGGAACTGATCGCCTCGATCCGGCGCCTGTGGCGCACCACCCCGAACACCATCTTCTTCCTCGTCGCCTCCGCCCTGTTCCGTGACGGCCTTGCCGGCGTGTTCACCTTCGGCGGCATTCTCGCGGCGGTCACCTTCGGCTTCGAGTTCAGCGAGGTCGTCACCTTCGGCGTCGTGGCCAACGTGGTCGCCGGGGTGGCGACCATGCTCTTCGGCCTGCTCGACGACCGGATCGGGCCGAAGAAGGTCATCATCTTCTCGCTCATCTGCCTCGTCCTGCTCGGCACCGGGGTGTTCGTCTTCCACGACGGCGGCAAGCCCGTCTTCTGGGCGCTCGGCCTTCTCATGTGCCTGTTCGTCGGCCCGGCCCAGTCGGCGAGCCGCAGCTTCCTGGCCCGCCTCATGCCCGACGGAATGAGCGGCGAGATCTTCGGGCTGTACGCGACGACGGGGCGGGCAGTGAGCTTCCTGTCACCGCTCCTGTTCGGCGTCGGGATCATCATCGGCCAGGCCGTCCTCGGCTCCTCCGAGGAGGGGGCCCAGTACTGGGGCATCCTCGGCATCGTCGTGGTCCTCCTGCTCGGGCTGGTCGTGGCGATCTTCGTGAAGCAGCCCCCGAAGGCCGCCGAGCTCGAAGCGACGCTCGAGGCGGACTGACGGGTGGAGTTGAGGCGCCACCAGCGCGAGGCGCTCGAGGCCATCGCCACCTCGCAGGACCAACGGCACTGGGTGGTGCTGCCGCCGGGCGCGGGCAAGACGCTCGTCGGTGTCGCGGCCGCCTCGGGGTGGGAGCGCCCCGTCGTGGCGTTCGGCCCGAACCAGGCGATCGTCACGCAGTGGCGCTCGGCATGGGAGTCCCACACGGGCACAGCGGCGAGCTCCGACCGCGACCTTCCCACCGGGTTCACAGCCCTGACCTACCAGTCGCTCGCGGTGTTCGACTCCGACTCCGACGAGCCGTCCCCGACGGCGCGCCTGCACCCGAACGGCCGGGCCCTCGTCCGGCGGCTGCACGACCTCGGGCCACTCACGCTCATCCTCGATGAGTGCCACCATCTTCTCGAGGTTTGGGGAAGCCTCCTCGACGAGATCATCGCCGAACTGCCCGATGCCACCGTCATCGCGTTGACCGCCACCCCGCCGGAACTGTTGACGGCGGCCCAGGCCGAGCGGGTCGACCGGCTGTTCGGCTCGATCACCTATCAGGCAGGAATCCCGGCGCTGGTCGCTGAGGGAGACCTCGCCCCGTTCGCCGAACTCGCCTGGTTCACGACCCCCACCGCCCGGGAGAGCGAGTGGCTCGACGCCCGGGCCGTCAGGGCTGCGGAACTGGTCACCGAACTGACCGGCGTCGACCTGAAGGTCCCGTTCCTGAGCTGGATCGCCCTGCACGACTTCCGCGACTTCGAGCCGCTGGTCGGCGACGCCGTCGTGCGTCTCGCCCTCGCTGGCCACCTCGACCTGCCGGAGCATGCACACGTCTCCGAGCGGCACCGGCGCGACGTGACGCTCGAGGACTGGCTGACCGTCGCGGACCGATGGCTCCAGGCGCTGTCGGCGCTCGGCGGTGCGGAGGCGGCCTTCGAGCGCAGGATCGCCGCGCTGCTTCCCGGGGTCGGCTACCGGATGACGCGAAAGGGCCTGCGCCCCGGCCAGCCTCTCGTCGACCGGGTGCTGAGCCGCAGCGCGTCCAAGTCCCTGGCCGCCGCGGAGATCGTCGCGCAGACGGTCGCCTCCGATACCGACTCCCGGCTGCTCGTGCTGACGGACTTCGCCAACGCGACCGCCCTGCCCGCCGACCTCGACGGGGTGCTCGAACCGCAGTCCGGTTCGGCGCGCTGGCTGCTCGAAGCCCTCGTCACCGACGAACGCATCGCGGCCGCCCGGCCGGTGATGGTGACGGGGACGAGCATCGGCGCCGGGGCGTCGGTGTTGCGAGCGCTGCTTCCTGACGAACGCGTCGAAGGCGAGGGCGTCGTCGTGCTGGAGGGGACCTCGTCATCGCGCTGGCTGGCCGCGGCGACCGGTGCGCTGAATCGCGGCTGGACCAGGTGCCTCGTCGGGACCCGTGGCCTGCTCGGCGAGGGGTGGGACGCGCGGGCGGTGACCGGCGTGATCGACCTGACGTCGGCCACCACGTCGACGGCGATCGTGCAGACCCGGGGCCGTTCCCTGCGCAGCGATCCGCTCCACCCGGACAAGGTCGCCGTGAACTGGACGGTGACCTGCGTAGCCGCGGACCGACCGCAGGGAGATGCGGACTACCGCAGGCTCGTGCGTAAGCACACCGGCTGGTTCGCCGTCGACGAGGAGGGTGACGTCGTCGACGGCGTCGCCCACCTGAGCTCACGCCTGACCCCTGAGGCGCCGCCGCCGTGGCCGAAGCAGCTCAACGCGGCCTCCTTGGAGCGTGCGCTCGACCATGAGCCCGTCCGGAACGCCTGGGACGCCGTCGACCCGCTGCGCGAGCATCCGGTGGCGACGCTGAGGATCGTCGGGGACCGCGCACCCGTTCCGGTCGGCGTGCCCGCGGTGCCCGAGAGGACGGCGCGGGAGACGGCTCTGCCCTACGCGGTGGGCATCGGGGTCGGCGCGCTCTCGTTGCTCGGCACGGCCGTCGGGCTGGTCGCGGCACCCGTGACCGTTGTCATCATCGCCATCATGATCACGCTGTTCTGGGTCGCCGGCTGGCGGGGAGCCGTTGAACGCAACCGGAGGCTCCAGCGCGCGCCCTCAACCTCCGACTACGCACGGGCGGTCGCCGACGCCCTGGCCGCCGCAGGGCTCTCCTCCGTCGGGGCGGAGGGCGTCGTGGTCGAGGTCACGGCGGGCGGCGAGACGCGGATCCGGTTGGAGGCTCGCCCCAACGTGCCCGGCTTCGCGGCCGAGGGGTCGACCCGGGCCTCCGCGGAGGCCCTCGACGAGGCCGTCACCGAGCTGTTCACCACATCCCTCGCCGAGGTGCTCGGCCCCCTGGAGCAGCCCCGCTACCTCATCTCCCGACCGGTCTGGGAGCCGAGGCCCCCGAGCCTGGCCGACGGCTTCCGGACGCGCGAGGCGGACCGCGAGGTCTGGCACCAGGTGCCGACGGCCTTCGGCGTCTCGCGTGTGATGGCTGACCTGTTTGCGGAGGCCTGGTCCCGTCACGTCGCGGAAGGTCAGAGGGCCGTGTTCGCCGGCGCGAGCGAGGGTGCCGCGCTGCTCCGGGCGCTGCGCTGGTCGAGCCCCTTCGGAGACGCCGCAGGCCTGTCGATCGTCGAGCGCAGACACTGGTGATCGGCCAGGCTTCACCGCCTGGGAGTCAGCCCCTCACCCTGAAGCAGGTGTAGGCGCCATCGCGCGGCTCGAAGGCCATCAGCGTCCCAGAGGTCTCCGCCCCCGTCTGCACCGATCCGCGGTAGGTGGTGCGGGTGATCGTGTAGAAGATCTGCCTCCCGACCGGGTGAGCCTTGACCAGCGATCCGTCGGTCGGGAGCGTCCACGAGCATGAGGCGTCCAGGTCCGCTCTGGGCGCAGCCTGGAACTGGACGGGTCCGCCGAGCCGCAGCCGCTCCGCGACGAACTCCACCGAGACTCCCAGCGCCGTCTGGACGGTCCGCTCCGCTGTTCCCTCCGGGCCGACCGTGCACGTCGTGCCTGCCGAACCGGAACATGACGCGAGCAGCTGGGCGTTGTCGACCTGGTCGAAGGCGGCCCCCACCGAGGTGACGCGGTACTGCTCCCGCTCGACGTTGGAGTAGGCGACCTGGCCGATGGCGGCGAGCACGAGCGCAGCTGCCCCGACGACGACGGCGATCCCCTTGCCTCTGCGCATCTCCTCGACTCCCTCCGTCCGACGGCGTTCTGCCAGACTTGCCGCACCGTCGCGCCCGCGTCAACGGGAGCGGCCGAACTGACGACCAAAGTTGGTGCGGACGGCACCAGGGTCTGAGCACCGAGGGGTGTTCGAACGGCGCCCAGCCCGCCGCAGATAACGGCATCGAACTCGATGCCATCGCCGCCTGTTTCATCGGTGGCGCGGCGGTCACCGGCGGTGTCGGCACCGTCGGCGGCGCGATGGTCGGCGGCCTCGTCATGGCCGTGATGACCAACGGCATGCAGCTGATGGGCGTCCCGACGTCCATCCAGCAGATCGTCAAGGGCCTCGTGCTTCTGCTCGCGGTCGCCTTCGACATCTGGAACAAGCGTCGGGCCGCTGCCGCAAAGGCCTGATCCGACCCGTCCATGAGGCGGCGCGTCCTCCTGGGGCGCGCCGTCTCGCTGTGTCCGGGCTCCACTTTGAGCACTTTCCGGGTTCGTTGTGCTGAGGACCCCATACGGCCGTTCACATCCGCAACGAGTCCGGGAAAGTGCTCATCTGCAGTTACCCGGCCCGCGGCTACATTGGGTGGGTGCTAGACCAGACGTTCGACATCGAGGGCCTCGAGATCCAGGTCCTCGCCTCCGATCCCGGACCGGACCCGACCACCTTCGTCCTCGTCCACGGGATCGGCGTCGCCGCGTCCTACTTCAGGCCGCTCGCTGAGGAGCTGAGCCGCCACGGTCGCGTGATCGCGGTCAACCTGCCCGGCTTCGGGCCGACGAAGGATCCGGACCGCACCGTCAGGATCTCCCAGCACGCGAGGGTGACCCGCGAGGCCGTGACCCGGGTGGGCGCCGGACAGGCGGTCTGGGTCGGCCACTCCATGGGCACGCAGGTCGTCGTCGAGGCCGTCGCCCAGGACCCGACGATCGCGTCGCGGGTCGTGCTGCTCTCCCCCGTCGTGAACCGGGCGGAGCGCGGGGCGCTCACGCTGGCCCGCCGCTTCACCGTGTCGGCGGCCCGCGAGTCGGTCCCGTCGGCGATGGCGTCGGTCAAGGCGCTCCTCGGTGGCGGGCTCGGCTCGTTCTTCCGTGCCTTCCCGATCATGCTCGACTACCCGATCGAGGAACGCATCTGCGCGATCGACGTGCCTACCTTGCTGGTCACCGGCGAGCTGGACGAGACGGCTCCGCGGTCCTGGCTCGACGAACTCGCCGAGGCCTGCCCGGGTGAGACGCACGTCGACGTCGTCGGGCACGCGTCGCACCAGGCGATGTACACGCGACCGGCGGTCGTCGCCGATCTGATTGTGAAGGGCTAGCGACTCCAACAGTCTGCCACGGCAACGGGATCACCCGTGCCGGGTGGGGCACCGGACGGCTTCTGGGGGCAGCCTCGGAGTCGGTGGATGGCCCGTGCTCCGGGGCGGAAGCCGTCGAATGGGCTGGGCCGGTGCCCCGGAGCTGGGATTAGGGTGACGTCATGGGAGTGACTGAGCGACTGCGACAGGCGATCGGCGGCGCGGCCGACTGGCTCATCGGCGTGCGCGACGTCGCGCTCGCGGCCCTGCCCTGGACCGACGCGGGCAACTCCGACCAGGTAGGGTCCTGCGCCGACCTGCCGCTGGTGATCCTTCCCGGCATCCTCGAGAACCCCCGCTACCTGCGACCGCTGATCGCCTTCCTGCGTGCCGAGGGGCACCCCGTCACGATCGTCCGATCGCTCGGCTGGAACCTGAGCGAACTGGGGTCCTCCGTCGACCGGGCCTTCGCCGAGTTGGCGGCCGCAGACGTCCAGGGTGCCGTCATCCTCGCCCATTCGAAGGGTGGGCTGATCGGCAAGGCCATGCTGCTCGATCCGCGCTCGGACAGCGTGCTGCGCGGGATGATCGCCGTCGCCACCCCATTCAACGGGTCCGTGCTGTGGAAGCGTGCCCAGGCGAGTGCAGCTGTGAAGCGATCCCCACTCGGGCTGTTCCACCCCGAACACGTCGACCTCGCCAGGCTGGCCCTCGAGCAGGGCATCAACGACAAGATCGTCTCCCTCGCCCCGCGCTACGACCAGGTCGTGCCGGGTGGGTCACGCCTCGAAGGGGCCGTGAATGCGACGCTCCCGGTCGCCGGGCATTTCCGCTCCGTGCGCGACCGGGAGTCGTGGGACGTCATCCACGAGCACGTGGACTCGTTCGCCTGATCAGTGCGGCAGCGGGGTCGTCTCCGTGAGGCGCTCCCGGACCTGCTTGCGCAGCACCTTCCCGAGCATCGACTTGGGCAGTTCGTTGATCACGTAGAACTCGCGGGGCACCTTGTACCCGGTCAGCCGCTCCTTGCACCAGTGGCGCAGGTCGGCGTGGTCGAGGTTCACGCCCTCCTCGGGGGTGATGGCCGCGATGACCCGCTCGCCGCCGACCTTCTCGTTCGGCAGGCCGACGACGGCGACGTCACGCACCCCCGGATGGGTGAGCAGAACGGCCTCGACCTCGGACGGCGCCACGTTGAAGCCACCGGTGATGATGAGTTCCTTGACCCGGTCGACGATGGAGGTGAAGCCGTCCTCGTCGACGGTGACGATGTCGCCGGTGCGCAGCCAGTGGTCGGGAAGCAGGGTCTTGTCCGTCTCCTCCTCGTTGTGCCAGTACCCCTGGAACACCTGGGGACCCTTGATCAGCAACTCTCCGCGCTCGCCCTGGGCGACCTCGCGGGTCGGGTCCTCCGGGTCGACCACCTTCATGTGGGTGCTGGGGAACGGCACGCCGATGGTTCCGCTGCGGCGCGACGGCGCGAAGGGGTTGCCGAGGCACACGGGCGAGGCTTCGGTCATGCCGTAGCCCTCGACGAGGAGGCCGCCGGAGACGGACTCCCACAGCTCGACGGTCGACGCGGGAAGCGCCATGGCGCCGGAGATGCAGTACTTGGCGCTGCGCAGGCTGACCCCCAGCTCCTTGGCGCGCTTCGCCGTCGCCTCGTAGATCGGCGGGACGGCGCAGTAGACCGTCGGCGGATGCTTCTTCGCGGCGTCCATGACCAGGTTGACGTCGAAGGAGGGGAACAGCACCAACCTTCCCTGCTTGAGGATTCCGTAGGTGAGGAACAGGGTCATGCCGAAGGCGTGGAACATCGGCAGGATCGCGTAGAAGACCTCCTTGCGGTACTGCGCCCCGTGCATCCAGGCCTCGCCTTGGCGGGCGTTGGAGTACAGATTGGAGTGGGTCAGCATCGCGCCCTTGGGCTGCCCCGTCGTGCCGGAGGTGTACTGGATGACGGCCAGATCGTCGACCGAGGGGCGCGGGTGGGAGGCGACGATGGGCTCGTTCTTGAGCAGTTCCTCCCAGGGGATGGTCCCCGGCGCGGGACGGGTGAGCTTGTTGCGGGCCTCGCGGAGCTTCTTGATCGGCAGGCTCAGCGCGAGCCGCTTCACCGTCGGGAAGGCCTTGAGCAGGTTGACCGAAACGATGGCATCGAGCTCGATGTCTGAGGGCTGTTCGCGCAGCTTGGCGACGGCGGCGTCCCAGGCGATCACGACGCGGGCGCCGTGGTCCTCGAAGAGGTGGCGCAGCTCGCGGGCGGTGTAGAGGGGGTTGTGCTCGACGACGACGGCGCCGAGCCGCAGCACTGCGTAGAACGCGACGACGTGCTGGGGGCTGTTGGGCAGGACGAGCGCCACCCGGTCTCCGGCCCTCACACCGAGCCTGCGGAGCCCCTCCGCCGCGCGGGCGATCTGGTCGCCGAGTTCCCGGTAGGTTGTCTCGCGTCCGAAGAACTCGAGCGCGACGGCGTCACCACCCTCGCTGACCGACTTCTCGTAGAGGCTGACGAGCGACTGCGTCGGCAGTTCGATCTCGGCGGGGACTCCTGGCTGGTAGTGCTTGACCCAGGGGGCAGACAGAGGGGCGTTCATGCCCCCATCATCTCAGGCTCCGCAACGCAGTCCGACACGGGATGCGGGTGGTCTGGGCCGCTCAGAGCACGCGGGTCAGCACCAACATCGCCACCGTCAGGGCGAGCATGCCGAGGCAGTTGAGCCAGAAGGCCTGGCCCGTGAACCCGGCGCGCAGGTGGCCGACCGCCGCGCAGCAGAAGTAGGCGAGCACGCCGACCATCGCCGCGACCCCGACGCCGGGCAGCCAGATCCCCGCCACCAGGCCGACCACGGCCAGGAACCTGACCACCCTCAGCACCCACCACGACTCCCGCGGGAAGCGCACGCCGTCGCATGCCGATGGTGAACAGGCTCCGCGAACTGGGCTGGGGTGGCTCGCTGCGCAACGACGACCTGTCCGCGCTCTCGGCACCACCATCGACAACGCGCGGGCGGCCGGCCTCCACCTGCCGATCGGGGCGGTGGCCCGGTACGCCGAGAAGACCCGCCAGATCGCCGAGGTCGACGTCGACCGTGCGCTGGAGGCGACGAGCATGGACGAGGCCCTGCGGACCGTCGCGCTCGGCACCGCCCTACTCGACCCCATGCTGCTGACCCTTCGGCGGCTCGCCCAGCAGGTAGTGGCGGCGGAGGCGCTCGGCCCCGACGACTGACCCGGTTCCCGGGTTCGCTCACCTCCGGAGACAAGGGCGTCGAGACTGGACGACATGGACGTGTCAGTGGTCAAGGGAGACATCACCAGGCAGGACGTCGACGCCGTCGTCAACGCAGCCAACGGGGCGATGCGCGGGGGCGGCGGAGTCGACGGCGCGATCCACCGGGCCGGTGGGCCCGCGGTGCTGGAGGACTGCATCACCCGCTTCCCCGACGGCCTGGCAACGGGCGATGCCGGCTGGACCACGGGAGGCGACCTGCCCGCACGCTGGGTGATCCACACCGTCGGCCCCAACTACGGTGCGGGACAGCGAGACCGGGGCCTCCTCGTGTCGTGCTACCGGCGCTCGCTCGAGGTCGCCGACGAGTTGGGCGCCGAGGCCGTCGCCTTCCCCCTGATCAGCGCCGGGGTCTACCGCTGGCCGTTCGACGACGCGGTCGACGCTGCGGTCGAGACGCTCCGGAACACGCCGACCCGGGTACGCGAGGCGCGCCTCGTGGCCTTCGACGACCAGGCGTACGACGCGATCGCGGCACGCCTGGCGACCTGACCCGCGCCTCGACTCTTACGCTGGGCTGCCCGACGGCGGACGACGGCGGTGGAGCTTGCCGACTTGATCCCGTAGGCGAGACGACCGAAGCCGATCATCCGGCCCTCGACACACCACCCGAGCCTCACAGCTGGGCTCACCTTGAGCACTATTGCGGACTCGTTGCGCCGTGCGGCGGACTTGCACGATCAACCGCGAAACGAACCCGGAAAAGTGCTCACCGCAGCTTCCGGCAGCGACACGTGGATCCGGCCCCTCCCGCGACGCTCACGACGCTGAGGTGGCACGGAGCCAACCGAGCGTCAATGAAGGAATCGGTAAGCAACCCCGGGCATGGGGGCCGCGGAGCGTGCTGATTGGATGTCGTGCGGAGGTGCCACCATGTCCGCTGCCGCGTCCACTACCCACCGTCGGGTCGCCCGCTGGGCGAGCGTGCTGATCTTCGTCACCGTCGCGCTCGGTGGGATGGTCTGCGCGACCGATTCGAGCTCATCCTGCCCCGCCTGGCCGGCCTGCTATTCGGATCAGGTCGGGCCATCGATCCAGGCGGGCTGGCTGGAGAACCCGGTCATCGAGTTCATCCACCGCCTGATCAGCTTCATCGCCCTGCTCCTGCTCGCGTGGACCGGGCTGCTCGGCCGGGGCGCGCGCGACGTGCGGGTGCGCTTCTACCCGTGGCTCGCGCTCGTGTGTGGCGTGGGGTCGGCAATCTTCGGGATGATGATCATCAAGTTCCATCTCCCCCTCGTGCTCGGGCTGCTCGACCTGGCGTTCGCGCTGATCGCCATGTCGCTGATCACAGTCACCGACGCGGCGCTGCGCCCCGGAAGGCACGAGGAGCAGCCACGGCTGCGGCGCCTCGTCCGCACGACGCTCGGCCTGATCATCGTCATGCACCTGCTCGGCAGCATCGTCGCGGGCACCACCTCGGACGGCACCGGATCGTTCACCCGCTGTCTCAGCTGGCCGCTGTGGGAGCTCCACGACATCGACCGGTTCCCCGCGCTGCAGGTGATCCGGATCGTGATGGCGGTGTTCGCCGTCGCGCTGATCGCCCTGATCGTCGCCCTCGCGTTCCGGCACCGCGCCCTCCGCCTGCCGGGGCTCGCGGTGGCCGTCTGCCTCCTCGTCGAGCTCGTCCTCGGTGTCGTGATCACGCTCGGCGGGCTGGCCCCCACCCAGACCAACGGGATCGACGTGACGATCGCGGTCACCTACTCGTTCGCCGCCGTCGCGTTGATGTGGTCGCTCGCCTGGCTACTCGGGCTCACCCCGCGGTCGGCCGTCAGGGGCTGACCCGTGATCGGCCTACAGCTCGGAGGCCATACATGACGAACCGCGGAGGGCATCCCTCCGCGGTTCGTCATGGTGGGCCTAGAGCGCCTCTTCCGCCTTCAGCATCGCCGAGGGCATGAGGCCTGGCAGGACGTCCGCAAACGTCAGGACGCCAATCTCGCGCTCGCCGTCTGTGACGATGGCGAGCTGGGTGCGTTCCTGTCGGATCGTGGCGACCGCCGTTGCCAGCCCCAGGTCGGCCGAGACGACCACCGGCGTGCGGGCGAGCGTCATGGCCGGGGCCGAGAGGTCGGGCGCGGCGAGCGTGTCGCGGACATGGACGACACCGACGGTGTGGTCCCCGTCGCGGACGAGGATGCGCAGGTGGCGCGTCTTGCGGGTCGCCTCCTGCACATCGCCGATGGTGGCGTCGACCGGCACTTCGGAGAGGACCTGGTTCTCGGGAAGGACCTCGCGGACCTTCGTGTCGCGCAGGGTCAGCACCTGTTCGAGCGAGCCGGTGTAGCTCGAGTCGAGCGCCCCGACGTTTGCCGAGTGTTCGACGAGGTGCCTCAGCCCTGCGGCGTCCTGGCCGTTCGACAGCTCGTCGACGGGTTGGGCCCCCGCCTTGCGCACCATCGCGTTGGCTGCGGCGTTCATCGCCCGCAGGATCGGGCGGGTCACCCACATGTAGGCGCGCAACGGGACGGCGAGCAGCACCGAGGAGTCCTCGGGATGCGCGATGGCCCAGGACTTGGGGGCCATCTCGCCGATCACCAGGTGCAGGAACGTGACGATGACCAGCGCGAGCACGAACGACACCACGTTCGCCGCCGCCTGCGGGAGGCCCCGCTCAAGGAGGGGCTGCAGCGCATGGTGAACGGCGGGCTTGGTGATCGCGCCGAGCGCGAGGGTGCACACGGTGATGCCCAGCTGGGCGCCCGCGAGCACCAGGGTCAGCTCGGCGGAGTTCTTCAGGGCCGCTCTCCCGGCGAAGGTGTCGGCGCGGCGCTCCAGTCGGTGCTGCTTTGCCGCCATGAGGGCGAACTCGGCGGCCACGAAGAAAGCGCTGAGCGCGATGATCACGACGGTCCACGCGGTCACGACCCACGGGTTGGTCTCGAGGGCGATCATGCCTGCTCCTCTTCCTCGGTGGTGACCTCGACGCGCACCCTCCCGGGCACGTGCCGCTCGATGGTCAGCACCTCGAACGTGACGACGGTGACGGGGGCGTCGTCGTGCAGGGTCTTCTCCCCGATGCTCGGCTCCAGCCTCACCTGGATCAGCGAGCCGACCTCCGGCAGGTCGCCCATCTCGTGGATCAGCAGGCCGCCGAGGGTCTCGTAGTCGCCCTCGGGGAGGCGGTGACCGATCAGGCGTTCCACCTCGTCGAGCGGGGTCGAGCCCATCAAGACGTGAATGTCGTCGTCGGGGTTGGGATCGAGGTCGTGCTCGTCGACGATGTCGCCGACGATCTCCTCGACCAGGTCCTCGACGGTGACAATGCCGACGAAGCCGCCGAACTCGTCCAGCACGCACGCCAGCTCCTGACCTGCCTCACGCAGCGCGGCCTGGGCGTCGGGCAGCGACATGAACACGGGCAGGAAGAGCGCCTTGCGCACGATGGTCGTGACGGGGCGGGTCGAGTCGGCTGGATGGTCGAGGACGTCGACCAGTTCGACGAGGCCGACCACGTCGTTGTTCTCCGCGATCACTGGGTAGCGGGTGTGGCCGGTGGCCATCTTCTCCCGGGCCTGGGCGATGGTGGCGCTGTCACGCAGGACGTCGACCCGCACCCGCGGCACCATGGCGTGCTCGACGTCGCGGCGGGGGAAGTCGATGATCCGGTCGATGACCGAGCCGATCTCGTCGGGCAGAGTCCCCGCGGAGCGCGAGTCGGCGACCACGCGCTCGAGGTCGGTGGCGGTGACGGCCGACTCGACGTCGTGCACGGGCTCGATGCGCAGCGCGCGCAGCAGCAGCTCGGCCGACTTGTCGAACACCCAGATCAGCGGGCCGAAGATGGTCAGGTAGAGCTTCGTCGACGGCGCAAGCGCATCGGCGACCTGCTCGCTGCGGGCGATGGCGTAGTTCTTGGGGAACAGCTCGCCGAGCAGCATCTGGACCAGCGTGGAGAAGGCGATCGCGACGAAGCCGCCGATCGCGACGGAGACGGCAGTGAGCGTCCCACCGGAGATGAGGTGGCCGAGCGCCTGGCCGATGAGGGGTTCGGCGACGTAACCGACCAGCAGGCCGGTGACGGTGATGCCGAGCTGGGCGCCGGACAGCACGAAGGAGGTGCGGCGCGTGATCTCGAGGGTTCGGACGGCCTTCGGGTCACCTGCGGCGGCTCGCGCGGCGAGCCGGGACCGGTCGACCGCCACGTAGGCGAACTCCTGGGCGACGAAGTAGGCGGTGGCTGCGGTGATCACGAGGACCACGAGCACACCGACGAGCAGAGAAACTAACGGACTCACGTGGCGACCCCGGATTCAGGGGTGCGTTTATGGCCCTCCGAGTCAGTGCATGGCATGACGAACAGTATTGCAGTCAAACCCAGGCAGACGATCATCTGGGGAGTTTGCGTTCGCGCAGAGCTGCTTCGCCGCAATGGGCACGACCCACGCGCCGGGAGGCCTGCGGGCGAGCGTCGCCTTCCCTCTTACCCCCGCCACGTCACGGGTCGCTGTGCCTGCGCGCACCGTCCGCTTTGGCTGGGCGCATCACGTCGGGGATTCTTCGTCGCTAGGCTGGTCCCCATATCCGAGGAAAGGCCACTTTGTGAAGGGCATCGTCGTTTTCTCCGGCTCCGCGCATCCGGCTCTGGCCGATGAGATCTGCGACCACCTCGGGGTGGAGCGGTCCGGCGTGAAGATCTCCCGGTTCAGCAACGACTGCCTCCAGGCACAGTTGCTCGCGAACTGCCGCCAACGCGACGTCTACATCGTCCAGCCGCTCGTGCCTCCGACGCAGGAGCACCTGATGGAGCTGCTCCTGATGATCGACGCTGCCCGTGGAGCCTCCGCGCGCCAGATCACCGCCGTCATGCCGCACTACGCGTACGCGCGCTCGGACAAGAAGGACGCCTCGCGCATCTCGCTCGGCGGCCGACTCGTGGCCGACATGCTGTCGACGGCGGGCGTCGACAGGGTGCTGACGATGGCGCTGCACGCCCCGCAGGTGCACGGATTCTTCTCTGTTCCGGTCGATCATCTGACCGCGCTCGGGGTGCTGGCCGACCATTACCGCGGCCGCGACCTCAGCAACCACGTGGTCGTCTCGCCCGACCTGGGCAACGCGAAGCAGGCGACGCTGCTGTCCCGGCTGCTGAACCTTCCGGTCGCCGCTGGCTCGAAGCAGCGCTTCGCAGACGACCGCGTTGTGATCGATTCCATCGTCGGCGACGTCACGGGCAAGAAGGCGATCGTCCTCGACGACGAGATCGCCACCGGCGGCTCGATCATGGAGATCGTCAACCGGCTGGGCGACTTCGGCTGCAACGAGGTCTCGGTTGCCTGCACGCACGGGCTGTTCACGGGCAAGGCCGTGGAGCGGCTCACCTCGTCGTCGCGGATCACGGAGGTGGTCTCGACCAACACTGTCCCCGCCCCCGCGCACTTCCCGGGGCTGCAGCATCTCAGCGTCGCGGGGCTGTTCGCCGATGCGATCGACCGGATCCACCGGGGCCGTTCCGTGAGCAAGCTGTTCAACGGTGTCGACCCCGCCTACGCTCCCCCGCCCCAGGCGCCCGAGGGTCTGTTCTAGAGGGTCAGCCGGCCGATCCGCGGCTGCGCCGGATCCGCTCGACCACCTCGCGCCAGCTCGGCACGATGACGCCCTGAGCGGCCATCAGCGCGCGGAGTCGCCGACGGCTGAGCAGGATGCCCGCGATGCCGATCGCGAAGAACGGCGCCTGCAGCATCCAGGCCCAGCGCAGATCCTGGGCGGTGTACTGCTCGCCTCCGGCGATCCAGTCGAGGAAGACGCCCATCACCAGGATCAGGACGGTGCCGCCGGTGAAGCCGCCGGCGATCACGACACCGTTGGCCGCGCCGAGGCGGGTGACGGGGAGGTTGGTGCGCGGGAAGTCGAACCCGATGCCGGTTCCGGGGCCGTTGACTGCGATCACGATCACGAGCACGAACAGCAGCAGCGCGGGGGCCTTTCCCGGCCAGGCGAGCACGAGCGTCCAGGCGACGATCAGGCTGCCGATCACGATGAGCGCGAGGTTGCTGCGGCGCAGCGGGTGGCGCGCCGTCAGCGCCCCGACGATGGGCCCGGCGACCATCGACGCGACCGACAGCAGCGTGAACAGTCCTGACGCCTCGAGCTGGCTGAGGCCCTGCCCGACGATGAGGTACGGCATGCCCCACATGAACAGGAACGTGTTCATCGAGAAGCCGGAGGTGAAGTGGATCCAGAAGCCGAGCTGGGTGGCGGGATGCTTCGTCACGCCGAGGATGTTGCGCGGGATCTCGCGCAGCGGGTCGGCCACCACCGCGGTCGGCTCACCCCGGGGCGAGTTGCGCACGAATACGGCCGACGCGACCGCGGAGACCACGCACGTCGTCGACGCGATCAGCAGGCCGGTCGTCCAGCCGTAGCCCTGGATCAGGGGGAGCACGACCCCCACTGCCGCGATCTGGCCGATGGCCGCGAACATGCCGGTGACCTGGCTGAGGACGGGCACCCTTCTCGCGTCGAACCAGCGGGGAAGCAGCCTGAGCACGGAGTTGAAGATGCAGGCGTCGCCGACGCCGAGCAGGAGCCGGGCCGCGTAGGCGAGCGGGAGATCCTCGGCGAAGGCGAGCAGCACCTGCCCTCCCCCGGCCAACAGGACGCCCGCCGTGAGAAGGATGCGGGAGCCGAACCGGTCGAGCAGCAGGCCGACGGGTACCTGGGCGATGGCGTAGGTGGCGAGCTGGAGGACGACGAAGGTGGAGATCACGCCGGGCGTGGTGTTGAAGTGGTCGGCCGCCTCGAGCCCGGCGACGCCGAGCGAGGTGCGGTGCATCACGACGACGGCGTAGGCGAAGAGTCCGACTCCCCAGACCACCCATGCCGCCCGGCCGTATCCGTTGTTGCTCACGTCGCCTCCGGGAGCAACCATACGAGCGCGCGACGGATGAGGGGAAGTTTGGGCGCTCGACGCTGAGCGGCAGGTAAGCGTCCAGACCACGGTCGGCCCCAAGGGTCGGCCCGAGTGCCGGGAGCTGTCGGGCCGACCCGGCCGGCCGCAGGACAGTGGACGCTGTGCCTGCATGCGACATCATTCCACCCCTTGTCGCGCCGCGGACCAGGGGGTGCGGCAAGTGCGTCGGGCGCGCTGTGCTAGTCTTGCGCGCCCCGCTTCCAGAGGTGGCTCTGACCTGCCCCGGGCGCCGGTGAGGACGCCGGGGCAGGACCGTCAGATGGTGGAAGCGTCGATCACGTAGCGGTAGCGGACCTTCGACGAGACGACGTTTTCGTAGGCCTCGTTGATCTTGTCCGCGCTGATCACCTCGACGATGGGCCGCAGGTCGTGTTCGGCGCAGAAGTCGAGCATGGCCTGGGTCTCGGCGATGCCGCCGATGTTCGACCCGGCTAGCACGCGGGCCTGACCGGTGAGCACGCCGATGTCGAACGTCGACGAGTTCTGGGGGAGCCCGACGTTGACCAGCACACCGTGAGCCTTGAGCAGCCCGAGCATGGCGTTGAGGTCGATGCCGTCGGAGATGGTCGAGAGGATCAGGTCGAAGCTGCCGCGAAGGGCCTTCATTGCGTCGGCGTCCTGGGTCGAGACGTAGTCGCTGGCACCGAGAGCCAGGCCGTCGTCGCGCTTGGCGAGGGTGCGGCCGAGCACGATCGTCTCGGCGCCGAGGGCGGCCGCGAACTGCACACCCATGTGGCCCAGGCCACCCATGCCGACGATGCCGACGCGCTTGCCGGGGCCGGCGCCCCAGCGCTTGAGCGGGTTGTAGGTGGTGATGCCCGCGCACATCAGCGGTGCGGCGTGCTCGAGGCTGACCTCGTCGGGGACGCGGATCAGGTAGTCCTGCTCGACGGTGATGCCCTTGGAGTAGCCGCCGTTGGTGGGGAGGCCGTCGCGGCCGACGCCGTTGTAGGTCCACACGGTGCCGGGGCGTGAGGTGCAGAACTGCTCCTCGCCCTGCCTGCACATCTCGCACTCGCGGCACGAGTCGACGAAGCAGCCGACGCCGACCCGGTCGCCGACCTTGAACTTGGTCACCTCGGAGCCGACCTGGCTGACGACGCCCGCGATCTCGTGGCCGCCGACGAAGGGGTAGGTGATCGGTCCCCACTCGCCGCGCGCGGTGTGGATGTCGGAGTGGCAGATGCCCGCGTAGTGGATGTCGAAGAAGACCTCGGTCGGGCCGGGCTCGCGGCGCGTGATGGTGGTCGGGTGGTAGTCGCCGGTGGGCGAGTCGACGGCGTAGGCGGCAACCTCGGGCATGCTTCCTCCACGGAAATCGGTGGTGTGAGGCCCGCGTCCCGGGCTCGGCAGAAGCTTACCGTCGGGTCAGAATCCGATGGCCTCCACGGCCACCTTGACGCTGCCGTCGGCCTGGTCGGCCCGGATGTAGCTGCGCTGCTCGCCGTCGCCCTCCTCGGCGCTGATCATGGCGCAGACCTGGTCGGGCCCGAGGTCCGGTTTACCGAGGCACTGCTCGGTCGTCGGGGCCGGGTAGGCGCCGAGGGTCTCTTCCCAGGCCGCGACGTCCTCGGGCGGGACGACGAAGGTCGCCTCGAGGTGCCAGTCCTGGAACTGCTGGTACTCGGAACTCTCGACGGTGACGCTGTCTGGCAGTTCCATCTGCATCAGGTCGCCGATCACTTCGGGCGTGAGGTCGGTGCACGAGTCGGAGCGGGCCTCCCGCTGACAGATCTCGTCGCCGTCCTTGGCGTCGGTGGCCAGGATCAGACCGGAGACGAAGATGGCGGAGACAATGGCGACGGCGGCGACGATGACCACGCCGATCAGGATCCAGAGGGAGCGCTTGGACATTGCTCAAGCATGCCGACCGTTCGGGTCAGCGGTGGCGGTTCACTCGCCGGAGAGGCCCTCGAGCCACTCGGCGGTGGGCTCGGCTCCGGGCATCGGCAGCTCGGCGTCCGCGGACGGGACGGTGCAGTTCATGGTCTCGCCGGGGGCGGGGCCGAACTCCTTGCCGCCGAAGACGTAGGTCTTCGCGTACTCGTAGTAGGCGTCGTACTTGCCGGTGTCGTACGGGTTGTCGAGCGCGCAGCGTCCGACGTAGTAGCCGACGACGTCGGCGAAGGTCTCGGTGACGCTGCTGCCTGCGTACTGGGAGAAGCGGCCCTCGGAGGCGTGCAGCTTCTTGAAGATCGTCCAGTACTCGGGATCGGAGTAGCGGTCGGAGTTCAGCACGTGGGCGAGCTCGTGGGCGACGAGGCGGGTGAGGCGGCCTTCGTCTCCGGAGTCGAGCGCCTTCTGGAACTTGGAGAAGTCGAAGGTGACGTAGCCCGTCTTGGTGAGGCTCCAGTCGCCCCAGGCGTAGCCGCCGATGTTGGAGGCGTTGAACCCGACGTTGCCGTCGACCTTCTTCTGGAGGTCGGCCCGGTAGGTGGTGCACTCCATCGCGTCGAGGGTCTGCCACAGGATCTTGATCGAGGGGCGACGCTCCCCAGTCCACTGGGATCCGGTCAGCTCGAAGCCGAAGTTCTCGGTGATCCCGGCCTTGAGCTCGGCGATCGACGCGTCCTCGGGGAACGGCTTGGTCGACGCGCAGGGGTTCGGGATGCCGGTGACCGGCGCGACGGGGGTGGGTGCCAGCGGAAGTGCGGTGGCGGTCGTCGCGACGACGGAGGCGAGGGCTGCGGTGACGCCGACGGCCGCGGCGGCGATCCACTTGCGCACAGAGCACTCCCTACAACTTGTCGTACTGACCTCCCCAAGATTCTCTCAGGAATCTCAGGAAGTCAAACTCTACCCCCGCCAGGTGAGCATCCGTGCAGCGGGGTCGCGCAGCTTTGGGTGCGCGGATCGAACCCGGCCCCTGCCAGGGGCGCGCCGGACGAGGCTGAGCGGGCCGTCGAGTTCGCTCGCGGCTCGACGCCATCTTCAGATGCCACCGGCTGCCCCCAGAGCTCCCGACTCACAAGACCTCGAGATCCGCGGCTGCGCCACCGTGTTCCGTGCAGTACGACGGGCACGGCGGACCCGCGCACTTGTTCACCGACACTGACGACGAAATGGTCGACGCGATCCGTCAGTGAGGCCTCCTCGTCCGCGCGGGGCAAGGGGTCGCTCCGCGCGTTGGCCGCGGTCATCCCGCCGAGTGAGCCGGTTGGCCGCTCCATGCCGATGGATGATCAGTTCTTCAGGGACCGCGCCCTAGTCAGGACGCGGGTCGTGAACCGCAAGCTCGTCGTGCACCTCATCCTCATCCAGCCGCAGACGAAGCATCCCTAACGTGAGGGGCGGGACCCCAAGACGGGTGGAAAGCATCGAAGCTGTCTCACGAGCGAAGGGATACAGGGCGAACTGCCCGGTCGTCTGGACGAACGCGTTCCATTCCTCGGGCCGATAGGGCTCCCCCGTCGGCGAGTCGGGAACCTCGTAAAGCGCCACGAGAGCGAACGACAGTTCTGCGAACTGGTCCCGCTCGCCATCTTCGTCAATGATCCACAAGGGAATGGTGTACTCGCCCGAGATGACAGTAGGGTCGCCGTCTTCCTCTGGCAAGCCATACTCAAAGTCGGCGCGCAGTTCGTATGAAAGCCGTGCGCCAGGGGCCGGGGGGAAAGCCATCTCGGCGTGGAGTTTCGCCGTCCGCACATCCTTGAGATCCGCCTGCCCAGCGATCCGCGACGCCAGCAGACGGAGAGACGTCTCCGACATCAGGCTGCCTTTGCAAACGCGGAGCGGCTGTTTCCGACACGGGTGGTAGTGGAAGCAGTGTCCCCTTCCCAAACCCGCCTCGACGGCTGGGTCGGAGCCGTAACGTGCCAGTTCGCCTGGGCAGGGCTGGGGGTAGACCCAACGAGGAAGTGCGCCTTAGCGCCCACAGCACGCGCGTACCGCTGCACGGTGGACAGGCGCGGGTCGGTGGAGCCCTCAAATTGGGAGATGGTCGACTGCCCGACACCCATAGCCTTGGCGACCTGCTTCTGACTCATGCCCGCCTTGTCGCGCCACTCGACAAGCGTCGCGATCATCCGCTCGCGCTCGACAGCATCGTCGTAGCCAGCCCGGAACTCAGCATCCTCTTCAAGCAGGCGCTCCATAGAACGCATGAAGTCGTTCATTTGCCTCCTCCTCCTCACGACAGCCTGGGGGAGAGCTATCGGTTTCTAACGATACCTGCTGTTCTAGGCCAAGACCAGCCAGCCTGAGCGAACAGTTGGGTGGGGCTTGAAGCCCGCCGCGAACTCCTACGTCCGTGCAGTTCCCGAGCTAGCCCGTTCCATCACGACGTCCATCACCTCTTGCGGGATCCGTTGCTTGTTCTTGTAGATCGCATGGAGCCCGAGAGCCGTCGTCCCCACCATCTTGAAGTAAACGCGATACTGGTTGTTCCCGTCGCGGTAACGGAAGTAGTAGACCCCGTTACCCAGTGACTTGCAGTCTCCCCCGTCGGGCCTGAGATCACCCGAAATCCATCGTTGCATCATCCGGAACAAGGCACCCTGGGCACGCGCGGGCAGTTTTCGGAAGAGCTTGAGCGGTTTGCTGTTGGGGCTCTCGGGGGATGCCTTCCACCAATCCCACTCGGTGCAGGTCGAGGCCACGCCGCCTCCTGACTCTAAGACACTGGGCGAAGATCCATCAACTCCAGATTAACGGATCGCTGAGACAAGCGGGAACGTGAAACCGCACGACTGTAGTTCCGCCTGTGACAGCTCGTTCTCCCCCTCGGCATCAGTTGCGTCCGGCAGAGTGGATGCTCCTATTGCTGTCAAGCGGCCAGTGGCGGGCTGATCTGCTCCAGGATGGCGGTCGCTCGGGCCTCGAGTTCAGGGTCGGCGCGAGTGCCGATCTCGAGTCGTCGGAGCCGCTGGTAGGGGACGCCGAGAGTGGCGGCGAGAACGCTGATCGGGATGCCTTTCGCTTGTCGGCGTGCTCGGAGTTCGCGCCCGACGGGATTGTCGGTGGCGGGATTGAGCAGAGCGGCATAGATCTCGTTCGCGACGTGTCGTTTGAGGCAGCGCATGATGTCACGGTCGGTGAGTTGCTCCGAACGACGCCTCTCGAAGTAGGCCATCGTCCGAGGCTCGCGATGCCGCATGCGCAACAGCACAATCCGGTGCAGCGCGGCGTTCGCGTG
This sequence comes from Tessaracoccus flavescens, assembly GCF_001998865.1. Classification (NCBI taxonomy): domain Bacteria; kingdom Bacillati; phylum Actinomycetota; class Actinomycetes; order Propionibacteriales; family Propionibacteriaceae; genus Tessaracoccus; species Tessaracoccus flavescens. Next base: position 1,921,504 of record NZ_CP019607.1, on the reverse strand, counting down.
CCGGTCCCGCCGCGAGAGAGTCGATGCCGTGTGCGTTGTCCGGAGGAGGCGGGGATCGGGGCGACACCGGCGAGAGCGGCGAAGCTGGCGCGGGTTCCGAGCCGCTCGGGGTTGTCGCCCGCGGCGACCAGGAGCGTCGCTGCGGTGACAGGACCGACTCCGCTCAGGGACAGCAGCGTGGGGTTGACCTGCCGGACGAGCATCTCCAACTGTTGTTCTATCAGGTCGATCTCGGCTTGCATCGTGAGGTGTCGGACCGCGAACCGTCGCAGTGTCTGCCGGGCGACGACCGCGGGATCGGGGGACGTGATTGTTCCGGGCCGAGTCTTGGCGAGCGTGTTCACCAGACGCTGCCCGCTGAGAGCGCGGAACGCCTGTCGCACGAGCTCGGGTGCGGTGATCAGCAGCGCGTGGATCTGGTTCATCACTTGCGCTCTGGCCTTGGCCGCCGAGCGCCGCTCTGCGAGGAGGATCCGCATCGACTCGACCGCGCCATCACCAGACTTTGGGATCGCGGTGTCCGTTCCTGCGAGGACAGCGACCGCTGCCTGGTGGGCGTCGAGGGGGTCGGACTTGCCGCGACGACGGCGGGCTTGCCGGTCCTGTCGCGCGACTTCGATGACGGTCAGCCCCGCCGTGGTCAGCGCGCGTGCGAGGCCAGCCCCGTACGACCCCGTTCCCTCCACCCCGATACGGACGACATCACCGTGCGCGTGGAGGAACGCGACGATCTGCGCGTAACCGCGACCGTCGGCACGGAACTCTCGGTCCGCGACAGGTCGGCCCACGAGATCGAGGATCGCGACTTGATGCGTGTTCTTGTGCGTGTCGACCCCGGCGACCAACTCGGAGCCTGGTGGCAACGGGTTGGTCAGCGGCGGGTCGAGTGTCATGCTCGTCATTGACGAGATTCCCTTCCAATGGTGATGAACGTCACCGCGGGTCGGGTAAGTGCAGACAGCACAAAGGTGAGACGACTTCCCGGTCAGGCTCCTATCAAGTCATGTGCCCGCCCGGCCCGCAGCGACCCCGGCGTCGACGGACAGATCCACAAAAAGACAGCCGCGAACGGCGTCCGTGTAATTTCGGGTCACGCCGGCGCCGGAGCCGAATCCATCATCTCTGTGTACGAATCCCGCAGCACGTTGACTCCGGTTGGCGTGTCGACCGCGAAGTAGAAGCGGTCACCGCGGGAGGCTTTCGAGGAAACTCTCACATCCCACTCGAAAGGGACACCCGCGATGACCGCTCCCCACGATATCGACCCCCAGGCGTTTCTGTCCGATCTGCTCACCCAGGCCTCGCCGGACTTGATGCGTCAGATGCTCACCACCTTCATCAATGCCCTGCTGTCGGCCGAGGCTGACAGCGTGTGCGGCGCCGCCTACGGCGCCCGCTCGGATGAGCGCACCAACCGGCGTAACGGCTACCGGCACCGGGACCTGGACACCCGCGCCGGCACCATCGACGTCGCGATCCCGAAACTGCGCGAAGGCACCTACTTTCCCGACTGGCTCCTGGAGCGGCGCCGCCGCGCCGAGGCAGCGCTGACCACGGTGGTCGCCACCTGCTACCTGCTCGGCGTCTCCACCCGCCGGATGGACAAACTGGTGCAGACTCGGCATCACGGGCCTGTCGAAATCGCAGGTCTCAGAGATGAGTAAAGACCTGGATGCGCAGGTCGAAGCGTTCCGCACCCGGCCGCTCGATGCTGGGCCGTATCGGTTTGTCGCCGCCGACGCGCTCGTGCTCAAAGTGCGTGAACACGGCCGGGTCGTCAAGGTCGCCGCCATGGTCGCCACCGGCATCAACAACGACGGCTACCGCGAGATCCTCGGCCTGCAACTGGGCACCGCGGAGACCAGGGAGGGGTGGCTCGGGTTCTTCCGTGATCTGGCTGCCCGCGGCCTGTCGGGGGTGGAGCTGATCACCTCCGATGCCCATGCCGGGCTGGTCGAAGCGGCCGGGGCGGTGTTCGGGACGGCGCAGTGGCAGCGCTGCCGCACCCACTACGCGGCGAACCTGATGGCGGTGTGCCCGAAGTCGCAGTGGCCCGCGGTGAAAGCGCTGCTGCACAGCGTCTACACCCAGCCCGACGTCGAGGCGGTGATCGCCCAGTACGAGCACATGATCGACACCCTGGCCACCCATCTGCCGGCCGCTGCCGAGCACCTCGAGGGCGCCCGCGATGAGGTGCTCACGTTCACGAAGTTCCCGAAGGAGGTGTGGAAGAAGATCTGGTCGAACAACCCGAACGAACGGCTCAACAAGGAGATCCGGAGACGCACCGACGTCGTCGGCATCTTCCCCAGCCGAGTCGCGGTGATCAGACTCGTCGGCGCGGTGCTGGCCGAGCAGCACGACGAATGGACCGAATCACGGCGCTACATGAGCCTGGAATCTCTGACCGCGACCGACACGATGCTCGCCGAAGCAGCCGCGAAAGCCGCGGCTGAACAAGCCGCCCTACAGGTCAGCGACACCATGACCGACGACCCCGGCCACGCGGCACTCGCCGCCTGACAACCCACCCGACCACGAGGAACCCGACAAAGCCTCGATACACCACTCAAAAGGACTTGACCCTCGGCATCGCCCACCTGCCGTTGAGGTCGGTTCGGCGGTCGAATAGCACGGAGTTCCAATGGCGACCGACGTTCCAACTTCAAGCGACACCCCGAAACTGCGGAGCGAGCGGCGTCGCTGCCCCATGTGGGCTATCGCCCCTCATCATCCGCGCTTGGCAGAGTGGCGCGGACCTGCCCGAGCTCCATGGCAGTCTCCACGGGCAGCCGCCCCAAAGTGGCGGCGGTCCAAACAAGCTCCTGGCTCACTCGGAAACACCGGGGAGCGGAGCATATGAACGCGATTACGAGCGTCAACCCACGGGACATTATCCACAGAGCCGGGCATTGAAGCGCTTTATCCGTCGAAGTTGTCCACAAGAAGTCCTACTCCCCTGACAAGCGGCGATGCCGCGCCTAATCTGACGGAACACGCAGGGGAGGCGATGATGCACAGCCCACAACGGCAGACGCCGTCACAGCGGCCGACGAAGCCGGACACCACGCCTCCTGCCGCGCCCCGCCCCGACGCGGTCCAACTCCGGGCGAGGCGCAGCCCGAAGCTGATCGCCCTCGGCGTGCTCCTCGTCGTCCTCGGCGGTCTCGGGGCCGCGTATCTCTACACCCTCAACGCCGACCATCGGGCCGTGATCGTGATGGCAGCCGATGTGCGGCGCGGGGAGGTGATCGAGCAGTCCGATCTCAAGGTCGTGGAGGTACCCGGCGACCTTGGCGTCGATGCCCTCGGCTCAGACAAGTTCGATGTCCTCGTCGGCCAGCAGGCCCTCACCGACCTTCCCCGTGGGGCCTTCCCATCCGACGCACACGTCGGCGACGATCCGCTGCCAGGTGGTCAGAGCCTCGTCGGTCTGAGGCTTCCGCTCGGCAAGCTTCCCTCGACGGACATCCCGCTCGGCACCACGGTGCGCATCGTCGGACTCGAGGCGCCAGCCCAGAACGCGGCCGAGGCCACCGGGGGCAAGGACTCTGCCGAGGACGTCGCGGTGGAGGCCGTCACCGCCAGCGCCCCACGACTCCTCGACGATGGGGCCACCTACGTGGTCGACGTCCGGGTGGCCGACGAGAGCGCCGATCTCGTGGCCAAGCTGTCGGCCTCAGACCAGGTGGCAATCGTGGTGGTCGGTGCCTGATGGCCGTCATCGTGCTCACCTCAGGAACCGGCTCGCCGGGCGTCACGACGACGGCACTTGGCCTGGCTCTCACCTGGCCGCGCCATGTCCTCCTCGCAGACTGCGACCGCGACCCCGGGCAGGCCGTCCAAGCCGGTTACCTGCGCGGCATGGACCACGGCGGGCGTGGCCTGATGGCGCTGGCCCACCTGCACCGCGAGGGCACCCTGTTGGCCCCGGAGATCTGGCGACAGACGCTTCCCCTCATCCAACAAGGCGAGCAGCAGCGTCGCCTGCTCCCCGGGTTCACCTCCGCGGGAGCCTCGCGCCTCTTCGAGCATGTGTGGGCCAGCCTCGGCGAGGCCTTCGAAATGCTCGGCGACCGCGGCGTGGACGTGCTCGTCGACGCGGGCCGGATCTCCGTGAACGGGCTCCCCCTTGGCCTGCTCGGCGTGGCCGACGCCGTCATCTTGTGCGTCCGTTCCTCCCTCCGCTCGCTCGCCGCGGCGCGCATCCATCTGGCCACGCTGGAGGACCAACTTCGGGCGATGCCCACCCAACGTCCGGCGGCCCTGGCCATCATCGGGCCTGGGCAGCCCTACTCGAGCGCCGAGATCTCCGCACAGTTCGGCCTCGCGGCATGGGTCGAACAGAGCTGGGACCCGAAGTCCGCATCGGTGCTCAGTGACGGCATTGACGAGCCGCGCCGCTTCCACGACTCGCGCTTCATGGGCCGCTTCCGGTCTGAGGCGAAGGCGCTGTCCGATCGCGTGAGCCGGGCGCGCGAGCTCGCGGAGTCCGTCTCAGGGGGTGCCGCATGAGCATCGGAGGGGTGCCCTCGCTTGCCGGGGTGCTCGGTCAGCTCGGGGTGGTGCGCGACCCGACCACCGGCCCGCCGACGAGCCGCCCTGCCCAACGCGCGCAGCTACTTGCCCAGATCGACTGGCAGGTCGTCGTCTCCCTGCGGCGCGAGGCCGCCGAACTGATCACGAAGGCCTCCACAGAGTGGATGTCATCACGAGGGCAACCCATGCCGGAGGCCGACCGACGTGCCCAAGGCCGCGCGATCATCCGCTCCGTCGTCCACGCAAGGGCCCAGAGCCTCGGCGAGACGGGCGAGGCCCTCTGGCCGCTCGAACTGGAAGGCCGCTACGCCGACGCCGTCGAGAGCGCCATCTTCGGATACGGCCGGCTGCAACCACTCTTCGAGCTCCCCACGGCGGAGAACATCGAGATCCACGGCTGTGACTCCGTGATGGTCCAGTACACAGACGGGCACCGCGAACCGCACGCACCGATCGCCGACACCGACGACGAACTGGTCGACGCGATCCGGTTCCTCGGAGAGACCGCCTCCCCTGCGCGCCCGTTCGACGAACTGCATCCGACGATGACCCTCGCACTGGGCGACCGCTTCCGACTGCACGCGATCGGCTTCGGTCTCTCCTACCGGCCGAGCGTCGTCATCCGCCAGCACCTCCTGACCGACGTGACGCTCGCCGACCTTGCCGAGGACGGAATGCTGCCCCAGCGGGTCGCCCGGCTGCTGCAGTCCGCGGTGCTCGGCCGCAAGTCGATCGTGATCTCAGGAGACCAGGGTGCGGGCAAGACGACCCTGCTCCGCGCGCTGATCGCCGCCATCCATCCGAGTGAACGGTTCGGCACGCTCGAGACCGACTACGAACTGCTCACCCATCTCCTCGAGAACCGCCGCAACGTGCTCGCCCTGCAGGCACGCATCGGCATGGGCGAGCAGACGGCGGCGGGCGACGTCGGCACCTACACCGTCGCCGACCTCATCCCGGAGGCTCTGCGTCAGAACCTGACCCGCCTGGTCGTGGGCGAGGTCCGCGGCGCCGAGGCCGGCGCGATGTTCGAGGCGATGCAGTCGGGCGCAGGCACGTTGTCGACGACGCACTCCCACTCCGCCTCCTCGACCCTCGACCGGCTCGCCGGACGCGTCGCCCAGGGCCGCGTGATGAGCATCGAGGACGCCATGCGTCAGATCGCCCACCACATGGACTTCGTGGTCCACGTCACCCTCCAGGACGATGCCTGGCGGGGCGGGACCCGCAGACGGTTCGTCTCAGAGGTTCGCCAGCTGACCGGCTCGATGGAGGCGGGAAGACCGACCACCCACCTCGTGTACCGGGCAGGCACCGACTCCCAGCCGGAACTGTTCCAACCGGAGGCGGGGATGTCGGCAGAGCTGGCCCAGTTCGACAGGGCGGCGCTATGGGCCTGACTCTCGCGATCTCAGCAGGCTGCGCCATCGGGCTCGGGGTCCTCCTCCTGCTGGCGGGGCTGATCCGCGCCGAGCGTCCACCGTCCACAGGTTCATCCACAGGTCTGTGGACAAGAGTGAGGAGTTGGTGGGAAAGCCTCCCAAGGCTGAGGAAAACGTGGATCCTCGTCTCTCTGGCCGTCGGCGTCCTCGCCGCGGTCATCTCCGGCTGGTTGCTGGCCCTGCTGCTCGTCCCGGCGACCCTGATCCTGATCCCGCTGCTGCTCTCGGCCCCACCACAACGCGAGATCGACACGCTCGCCGCGCTCGATCGGTGGGTGCGGTTGATCTCCACATCGCTGTCGGCAGGCAAGTCCATCCGAGACGCGATCTTCGCCACCCGACGACAGATTTCGCCAGCACTGCGCGAGCCTGTTGCACGACTCTGCATGCGGCTGGACCAGCGCTGGACGATGCGCGACAGCCTCTGGGCCATGGCAGACGAACTGGAGTCTGCCGACGCTGATGCCGTGGTGGCGGCACTGGCCATCGCCTCCTCGCGGGGCGGATCCGGAGGTAGGGCGACGCTGGCCGCGCTCTCCGACAACATCCAGGACCGGCTGCGGGCGCTGCGCGAGATCGCCGCCGAACGCGCCAAGCCTCGCGCCGTCGTGCGGCAGGTCACGCTGATCACGCTCGCCGTGCTGCTCGGCGCCCTGCTGCTCAACCCCACCTTCTTCGCCGCCTACACCACCCCGCTCGGCCAGCTCATCGCCCTGTCGCTGGCCTTCGCCTACCTCGGCTGTCTGGTCATGCTGCGCCGCCGCACCGTTCCGCCGATGGCGCCTCGTTTCCTCCGGAGCGGAACATGACGGGCATCGCCATTGCCTGCGGCATGGTCGCCGGGCTCGGCCTGATCCTGATCATCCGAGGCACGAGCCGGCCACAGTTGCGCCTTGCCGACGCCATGGCCGCCCTCGACCGACGCCAGCCAGCGCAGGTGGAGACGGACACCCGTCCAGCTGGGCTCGAAGGCCTCGGGCACCGGCTGCATCGCGGCATCGGCCTGCCCCTCACCCAGACACAGCAGCGGCTGCTCAACCTGCAGGGGCGCACCGTCGGCGACTTCTTCGTCGAAAAGCTCGTCTGGACCCTCGCGGGCCTCCTGCTGCCGACGCTGTGGGCGCTCACCCAACTCCTCTTCGGCAGGCAGCCGGGGCTCGCTCCCTTCGGTCTCGCCCTCCTCGGCGGCCTCGCGGGCTACTTCATCGCCGACCTACGGCTGCGCAACGGCGCCGAACAGCACCGGCGAGCCGCCATCGACGGCATCCACACCTTCTTCGACCTGGTCGTCCTGGAGCGCCTCGCCAACGCGTCGGCTGCCCAGGCAACCGCCAACGCGGCCTCCATCTCGGACGCGCCGCTCTTCCGACGCATCTCCTCCGGACTTGAGCGGGCACGCATGGAGCAGAGCCAGCCGTGGGACGAACTGCGCCGCATCGCCGACGAATGGAACGTCGCCGAACTCTCCGACTTCGCTGACGTGATGCAACTCGAAGAGCAGGGCGCCGGGCTGGCGGAGGTGCTACAGGCCCGCGTCCGCGAACTGCGCGACGCCCACCTCAACCGCCAGCGGGAGGCTGCGCAGGAGGCGAGCGAGTCCATGTCGCTCTGGATGACTCTTCCCGCGCTGCTGCTCGGTGTCGCGCTCCTCACGCCCGCCCTACTCACGCTGTTGGGGACGGGGTGAGCCTGTGGACACATCCGAGAACCCAGATCTGTGGATAACCGCAAGACCCGAAACCCACCGCCAGACAATCACCACACAGGAGGAACCATGTCGAGAATCCACCGCACGCTAGGACTGCTCATCGAGCTCACCCGCGGCGCGCCACCGCGCCGCGACGAGCGCGGGCTCAGCCAGAGCACCGAGAACGCGATCCTGCTCGCCGGTGCCGCGGCGATCGCCCTGATCATCATCACCGCGATCACCGCGTACGTCACCGATAACCTGCCCACCTGAGCATGAGCATGCTGAGGGTGAGGAGCGCAGCATGAGGGCGGTGCGCGCACTGGGTGCCCTTGTCGTCCTCGCCGCCCTGCTCATCGGCGTCCCTTACCTGCTGGCGACGCTGGGTAACCCTGGCCACCTCCTGCAGGTCGACTGGCTGCGGGCTCTGACCTCAGCCGGTGACTCCCGCCTGGTGCTGGCCCTGCTGAGCGTGATCGGCTGGCTGGCCTGGCTGGTGGTGGCAGTGACCGTGGTGTTCGAGTTCGTCGCCGTCGCTTCTCGGCAGCGCATCCGGTTGAGGCTCCCGGGCACGGGCTGGTTCAGGCCGGCCATCGCCGCTCTGGTGCTCGCCGCGGTCGCGTCCCCGGGAATCGCAAGCGCAGACGACGCCGCCCCTCCCCCGGTGGTCGATCTCGGCACACCCGTCCCGACCCGCCACGCCGAAGCAGAGAACGCCCCGAGCGCAGAGACGAGGACGCGCACATACACGGTCGAAGCCGGCGACGAGCTGTGGAGTGTGGCCGAGCGCGAACTCGGCGACGGCGTCCGTTGGCGCGAGATCGTGGAACTCAACCCCGGCATCGACGACTCGCTGCGCATCGAGGCCGGGCAGCGTCTGCGTCTGCCGGTCGACGAGGCCGCGGTCGCCAGCGCGGGAACCGCCGATTCGGTCGTCGTGGTGCAGCGGGACGACTCCCTGTGGCAGATCGCGGAGCGCACGCTCGGCGACGGCGAACGCTGGCCCCAGATCTACGAGCTCAACCGTGATCAGATCGCCGACCCCGATCAGATCGACGTCGGCTGGGTCCTGCGCCTGCCCGATCCCCCGGCGATGACCAGCCTCACGCCCACCGAGGCGGAGCGACTCGCCCTGCCAACGCCCGAGTTGGTGCCCCAGACGCCACCCGAGACTCAGCAGGCGCGACCGGAGCCGGATGACTCGGCCCGGGAGGCCGAACAGACTCCTGCGCCCGAGAGCACGCCGCTGCCCGTCCACACGGAGGCCGCCGCCGTCCCGACCCTCCCCACGTCAGCTCCGGTCAGCCCACCGCCCGAGACGGTCGACCCCGAGCGCGCGACGGCGGAAAGCTCGGTCGATGAGTCCGGCCCCGACCTCTCCGCTCTGCTCGGCCCCATGGGCGCCCTGCTCGCGGCGGGGGTCGTCGCAGGGGTGGCCACCCGCCGCCGGACCCAGCTCCTCGCTCGCGCTCTCGGCCGGCGCAGCATCCCCGTCACCGAACAGACCACCCGCTTCTGGGGGGCGCTTGCCAGCCATTCGGACTCGGCGGACGACCCGTCACCCCGGGAGCAGCCCACCTCGGTGGTGCTCGGCTGGGATGCCGAGGAGGTTCCTGTCGCCATCGACCTCGAGGCCGAGCGCGCCACCGTCTTCCACGGTCCCGCTGCAGGCGCCGCCGTCTCGAGCCTGGTCACCTCGCTGTCCTCCGCGCCTTGGTCAGAGGGGGTCCAACTGGTGCTCGTCGACGGAGCCGACTGGGCCGATGCCCTCGACGACCCGCGGATCGGCAGCGTCGACGGGAGCGCCACCGGTCTCGCCGAGCTCTCGCGCACGTGCTCGCAGCGTCGGGTCGAGATGCGCAGTTCGACGCTCGAACAGCTCCGTGCCGATCACGACCTGGCCTCGGTCTGGTCCCCCATCGTGTTCGTCTTCACGCAATCCCTCACGCCGACCGACCTCGACGCGGTCGGTGATGCACTGAGCCTCGGCGCGGTCGGGGTCAGCGTCGTCGCACAATGCACAGATCCTCCGCACCTCCAGGCCGCCTCGATCTCCATCGATGAGGAGTCCGCGCAATGGGGCGCTAGCCGCTTCACCCCCCAACTGGTCACCGCACCGGCCCGCCGCGGCCTGATCGAGCTCTTCCGAACCGCGGGATCGGTGGAGACGGAACGCGCCCCCTGGTGGCGCGACACCGACGACCTCCCGCCCAACGTCCTCCCCCTCCCTCGCGTCGAGGCCAACGCCGAGGAGCACCCGATGCCCGAACCACCCAGCCAGCCCGAGTATCCGACGCTGCTGCTGCTCGGCGAGGTCGAACTGCTCGCCACCGCCGGAACCAGACCCACCCGGGCGGTCAGCCAGTGCATGGAGTACTGCGCCTGGCTGCTCTCCAACCCAGGCGCGACACCCACCGTCATGGTGAGCGAGCTCCTCGTCGCGGAGACCACCCGCCGCTCCAACATGAGCCGTCTTCGCACCTGGCTGGGCGATGCCGACGACGGGGCGCCATTCCTGCCCGACGCCTACTCCGGCCGCATCAAGCTGGATGAGAGGGTGACCTCCGACTGGGAGAGGTTCGAGGCGATGCTGGCCGGCGGCGTGAACATGGCCTCCTCCGCGGCCCTCCGGGCGGCGCTTCGGATGGTGCGCGGCGAGCCCCTCGGGTCGCTCGCGTTCCAGTGGCACTGGGCGCAGTCGCTGCGTTCCGACATGGTCGCCATGATCGTCGACGCCGCCTGCGTGCTTGCCGACCGTGCCATCGAACACTCCGACACCGACATGGCCCTGTGGGCCGTCGGACGCGGCAGGCTCGCGTCCCCCGAGAGCGACCTGCTCAGCGTCCGGGAGATCCACGCCCTCGCCGTCGCGGGCCGACGACCTCAACTGGAGCGTGCCATCGTCGTGCTCAACCGCTCGATCCGCGCCGCGGGTCGCGACCTCGACCCCGAGCTCGCCCGCCGGGTGCAGTACGCGATCCACCTGTCGAGCAACACCGAGCGGGAGACGGCCGACTAGCGTGCACCCACCCATCGCGGGTGCGGCTCCTCGGCCAGCGCCGAGGCGGCGCCACGACGACCCCATCACGGAGTGCCGATGCCGAGCATCGCTCCTCCGAGCTCCGACGGCGAACCACCGCGTCGCACGCTTGTCCAGACCGGCGTGACACCCTCTTTGCCGACTCGCGCCTAATGGCCCTCTACCCCGCCGTCAGCTCTGACCACGCCCAGGGCAGCTGCGAGGCCACCGCGCACCTTCTCTCTCTTGGTCATCAGACGGTTCACCACATCGCGGGTCCTGCCGACTCGGATCCCGCCATGGCGCGCGCCGGGGGGTGGCGCAGGACGCTCGAAGGCGCGGGGATCCGGGCGCCGGAAGCACTGCACGGCGACTGGAGCGCCGACTCGGGCTATGAACTTGGGTGGCGGCTGGCAGCCGACCCAACCGTCACCTCCGTCTTCTGCGCCAATGACGAGATGGCGATAGGAGCCATCCGGGCCTTCTTCGAGGCAGGCCGCCGGGTCCCTGAGGACGTCTCGGTCGTCCGCTTCGACGACCTGAACGTCAGCGCATTCCTCCCCACGCCGCTTACCACCGTCCACCAGGACTTCCACCGGATGGGAGAAGAGCTCGTCCGTCTCGTCGTCGAGCAGATCCGTTCCACGACCAGGCTTTCGCAGCCCCGGGTGATCATCCCGCCCGGACTGGTCGTTCGGGGAACGACGGCGGCACCGTCCCGCTGAACGACATCGGGCTTGGCGCGGGCCCGATACGGGTGACCGATCTGGCGCGAACCGCCTTGTCGTTGAGCGGTCGCTCCTCCTTCCCGTCGCCGGGTCGCTGGCATCGACCACCCGCGAACGCACCCTCACGGCATTACTGTGACGCCCATGGATCAGACGACGATCGTGCGGCATCCGTTCTGGCGAGCGGTGCGGCGCAACCCCAACGCGACCCTGCTCGCCGTCCAACTGCTCAGCATCCTGATCTACCCGTTCCTCGACAGCGACCGCAGCACGCTCGGTCGGAGCCTCTTCAGCCTGCTGGGCCTCGTGGTGCTCGTCATGGCCATCCGCGCCGTCAACGCCACTCCGATGTTCACCTGGGTCGGCATCCTGCTGCTCGTGCCGAGCGTTGTGCTGACCGTGATGGACGGCGTCACCGGCTGGACCCAGCCCGTGCACATGATCAGCGACATCTTCCACCTGCTGTTCTACGCGTACACGACCATCTCCCTGATCGCCTACATGTTCCGCGACGACAAGGTGACCACCGACGACCTGTTCGCGGTCGGGGCCTGCTTCACGGTCGCCGTCTGGACGTTCGCCTATGCCTACTCGATCCTCAACTACGCGGCTCCCGGGTCGTTCGTCGCCGCGACCCCTGGCGAGAACCGCAGCTGGATAGAGCTGCTCTTCCTCAGCACGACGACCATGACGTCGACCGGCCTGTCGGACGTCGTCCCCGTGCGCCCCGTCGCCCGCTCCGTCGTGATGATCCAGCAGATCGCCGGCATGCTGTACGTGGCGATGGTGGTCGCCCGACTGGTCGCCATGGGCATCCGCCGCCACGAGCACTTCGAGCGGAGCTGACCAGCACACGCCCCAGCAGGTAGGCAATGCCGAGCAAGTTGTGAGCCGACCCAAGTCTCAGGCGGTCGCCTCGGGGTCGCGGGCGAGCCTGACCGCGGCGGCGAACGACGTGGCGAGCGGGATGTCCTGGATCAGCGCGGCCTGGTAGGCGTGGTACGCGTCGAGCTTCCCCGACCAGGTCCCGCCCGACGGTCGGTTCTCGCGGTCCAGTTCGTGGTGCCAGGAGCCGTTGACGCGGTCGATCAGGTGGCGGTCGGCGTAGTCCCAGGAGCGCTGGACGAGCTCGCTGAATCGCGGCTCACCCGTCACCTGCCGCAGCACCGCCCCAGTGGCGATGGCCTCGGCGAGGACCCAGTGCATGCGGGCATGGGTGACCGGCTCACCGTTCCAGTCCGTGGTGTAGACGAAGCCGTCGGCCCCGTCGCGCGCCCACCCGTCCTCGACGGCGCGGTCCGCGAGCGCGACGCCGGCGTCGACCAGGCCCGGAGTCGGCTGCCCTAGATCGACCGACACGAAGAGCCGGCTCCACTCCAGGCCGTGCCCGACGGTGGCCCCGTAGGGACGGAAGGGGTGCGCGGGTTCGTCGCGGTTGTATTCGAAGTCGGGGTTCCAGTCGCCGTCGAAGTGTTCGGGGATGCGCCACTGGTTCTCGGCTGCCCAGCCCCTGACCTGCTCCGCGATGCGGGCGGCCCGCTCGTGCCACACTGGGTCGCCGGTGGCGTCACCGACGGCGAGGTAGGCCTCGACGGTGTGCATGTTGGCGTTGACGCCGCGGTAGGGGTCGAGCTCCGACCAGTCGGTGTTCCAGTCGTCGACGACGAGGCCGGTGTCGGGCTGGAGGAACCGGGCGGTCTGCACCTCGATCGCCTCTGCGAGCAGCTCGGCGGCACCCTCGATGCCTGCGACGACGCCGGAGCTCGCCGCGAGCATGACGAAGGCGTGGCCGTAGGCGTTCTTCGCCCGCGGGCCCGAGGCGGCGCTGTGCCAGCCGCCGTTGACGCCGTCGTGGAGCGCCCCGCCGCGCAGGGCCGCGATCCCGTGGGTGGCGAGCTCGACCAGACGTGCCCGGCCTGGGCCGCCTTCGGTCGGAGGCTCGTCCATGACCGAGGCGAGGGCGAAGACGTGTGTCATCCGACAGGTGACGTAGAGCTCGGTCGGGGTGTCCTCGAGGACCCCCTTCGCGTCCAGGTTGCCGAAGCCGTCCTCACGGACGGACGCGGCAGCGAAGCGCAGCAGTTCGGCCCGTTCGCGACGCCGGTAGTCGGCGTCTCCGATGGTGCCACCTCCCACGGACGCGACCTCAGCTGGGGAGTCGATGGGTGTGGTCATGCCTGCTCCTGGTTGTCGAGGACCTCGATGATGAGGTCTGCCCGGTGTTTCGTCTTCGCCACGCGATCCGCGCTGGCCTGGTCCACACGCATCACCCAGTCGCGCGCGTGCTCCTCGTTGTCGCCGTGGCCCAGGCGACGGCGCAGCAGCCTTTCCTGACGCACGGCATCGGGCAGTTCCAGGTACCACATCTCGTCGACGAGGCCACGCACCTCCTCCCAGCCCTCTTCCTCACGCAGCAGATAGAGCCCCTCGGTGATGACGAGCGGCACCGTCTGCGGCACGGGGATGGCGCTGCCGATGCTGGTCTCGATCTCACGATCGAAGCGCGGCCCGTAGGTGATCGGCTCAGTTGCCTCGCCGAGCCGACGCAGGAGCGAGACGTAGCCGGCGACGTCGAAGGTGTCGGGCGCGCCCTTGTCCTCCCGCCGACCGCGTTCGATCAGGATCGGATTGTCGAGGTGGAAGCCGTCCATTCCGACGACGACGACGTCGTCGCCAAGGGCCGACTCGATCGCGGTGCAGAGCGTCGTCTTTCCGGCCCCGGGCGATCCGACGATGCCCAGGATGGTCCTCGAGCCGCGCTCCGCGAGGGCCCGGGCGCGCTCGACGAGTTCGGGGATGGTGGCCGAAGTTCTCGGCGCGGCATGTGACGAGGACAACGGCGTACTCCTGTGGACCAAGTTGCTCGAGGCCCCAGCATATGCCAATGAGGGAACGATCTCACATCGTCGCGCGGTTTCTTCTGTCATTGCGCCCAGGTGTCCATCGCACGGCACCGCCCACGTGAGTCGCCGGCCAGGGGCCACCACGCACGACGGGTCCAGATCTCCGACCGGCCAGGGGTGGGGCTGGCCCGACATCGGGTTGGCCGGGCAGCAGGATGGGTCTGGAGTTTCACGATCCGTAGCGTCTGGGGCATGACAATCTATGCGATCTACGGCGAGACTGAGCCTGTGTTCGCCTACACCGTCCAAGAGCCGAGGCCGGCCGCGCGACGGCCCGAGAAGTCGACCCTGATCCAGCAGGTCGGGCGCGACACCACCTACCTCCTCCCCACCCTGTTCCTGGCCATCATCGCGTTCGTCGCCGTGTTCACCCTGGTGACCGTCGGCGTCTCCCTGGCGATCATGTGGTTCGGCCTGCCGATCATGGTCGCCGGCCTCGTCACCGCCCGCGGCTTCGCGCACCGTGGCGGGTGTGACCCGACCGTCGTGATGACCGATATGTCCGAGTTCTACTGGGGCCGCCCGGAGATCGGGGGACCCTTCCTCGACATGATGCCCCTGCGCAGGTGGGCCACCCAGGCAGACGTGGCAGGCCCCGTCGTGTTCCTGCTGAGCGACCAGGCGGGCATGATCACAGGGGCACATCTCCCGATCGACGGCGGCTATTCCAGCCGCTGACGCTCAGGCCGCGGCGAGGAGCTCGTCGGCCTCGTGGTCGTCGCGGGCGACGACCCGCTTGCTGCGGTAGTTCGACAGCCGCAGCGAGTTCTGGACGACCAGCACGCTCGACAGCGACATGGCGGCGGCGGCGATCAGCGGATTGAGCAGCCCGGCGGCCGCGACCGGGACCGCCGCCATGTTGTAGGCGAAGGCCCAGACCAGGTTGGTCTTGATCGTCTTCAGCGTCTTGCGGGACAGGCCGACGGCGTCGGCGATGGCGATCAGGTCGTCGCGGACGATGATGATGTCGGCGGCGCGGAGCGCGATGTCGGTGCCGTTGACGACGCCGAGCCCGAGGTCGGCCGTCGCGAGCGCGATCGAGTCGTTGATCCCGTCGCCGACCATCGCGACGAACTGGCCGTCGGCGCGCAGCTTCTCGATCACCTCGGCCTTCTCCTGAGGCAGCACCTCGGCGATGACGTCGTCCATGCCGAGCTCGTTGGCGATCCGCTCCCCCGCCTGGCGCGAGTCGCCGGTGAGCAGGACGGTGCGCAGCCCTTGGAGCTTGAGCGCCTGGATCGCCTCCCTGGCGTCGGGCTTGATGGTGTCGCTGATCGCGATGCAGCCGACGATCTCTCCCCCGACGGCCACGAGGGAGACGCTGTCGCCGCGGTCGCGCGCCCGGCCGACCGCTTCACGAAGAGAGGCAGGAGCCTCGAGGCCCCGGTCGACGAACAGCTGCGGCTGACCAACCACGACCTCGACCCCATCGACCTCGGCGCTCGCGCCGAGTCCGGGAAGCGTGGCGAACCCGTCGGCGCCGGGAACGACGAGCCGACGCTCGACCGCCTCGCGCTCGATGGCCCGGGCGATCGCGTGTTCCGAGCCCTTCTCGACGGCGGCCGCGGCGGTCAGCACCACGTCGGGATCGGCGGCGGTGACCTCGGAGACGTTCATGGTCCCGGTGGTGAGGGTGCCGGTCTTGTCCAGAACGACGGTGGTGATCTGGCCGCTCGCCTCGAGCGCGTCGTGGCCCTTGATCAGGACGCCGAGGCTCGCGCCGCGGCCGATGCCGACCATCAGGGCGGTCGGGGTGGCCAGCCCGAGCGCGCAGGGGCAGGCGATGATCAGCACGGCGATGCCGGTGCCGTAGGCCTGCTGGAGCGGGGCGCCAGCGATCACCCAGGCGACGGTCGTGACGGCGGCGAGCGCGATGATCGTCGGGACGAACCAGGCGATCACCCGGTCGACGAGGCGCTGGACCTGCGACTTGCGCGCCTGCGCATCCTCCGTGAGCGCCGCCATCTGAGAGAGCTGGGTGTGCGCGCCGACCGCGGTCGCGCGGACCTCGAGCCGCGCGTCGGTGCTGATGGTGCCGCCGGTGACGTCGTCGCCGATACCGACGGAGACGGGCACGGGCTCGCCGGTCAGCATCGAGGCGTCGACGGCCGCAGACCCGCCGACCACGACGCCGTCGGTGGCGATGGTTTCGCCCGGAAGCACGATGAAGGTGTCACCTACGCCGAGGGCCGTGATGGGAAGGACCTGCTCGACGCCGTCGCGCACGACCCTGACCTCGGTCGCGGCCAGTGCGTGGAGCGCGCCGAGCACGTCGCTCGCCTTGCGGCGCGAGCGCGCCTCGAAGTAGCGGCCAGCCAGCTGGAAGGTCGTCATGCCCGCCGCGACGTCGAGGTAGACGGAGTTCGCCCCCTCGGGCGTGGCGCCGAAGCCGAGCCAGAAGCCGTGGTCGCTCGCCTCGCCGAGCCCGAAGATCAGGGTGGCGACGGCCCAGCCGAAGGACGCGACGATGCCGAGCGAGACCAGGGTGTCCATGGAGACGGAGCCGTGGCGCAGGTTGCGCAGCGTCGCCTTGTGGAACGGCCACGCGCACCACGTGACGATGGGAAGGGCGAGCAGCAGGCACACCCATTCCCAGCCGGGGAAGCGCCACTGCGGCGAGAGCGCGAGCACGATGGTGATGTCCATCAGCGGGATCGCGAGCGCGGCGGCAGTGATCAGGCGGCGGCGCAGCGAGGTGATGTGCATCTCGGTGGCCCGCTGGGACCACATGTCGTCGTCACCCTGCCGCTCGTGGGCGCCGTAGCCGGCCTTCTCGACCTCGGAGATCGCGGTCGACACGTCGTCGAGCCCGGTGATCGTGGCCCGGTTGGTGGCGTAGTTCACCGTGGCGCTGACGCCGTCGAGCTTGCGGAGCTTCTTCTCGATCCGGTTCGCGCAGGCGGCGCAGGTCATGCCGCTGATCTCGAGTTCGATCAGCCCGGGGCGGGTCTCGGTCTGGCTCATCGGTCGTCGCCTGTCCGGGGGCCGGTCGCGGCCGAGCGCTCCGAAAGCGCCTTGAGCATCTCGTTGTACTCCTCGTACTCGTTGTCGCGGCCGGAGTCCATGTGTCGGTCGCGGCGCCTGGCCTCCTTGTTGTCCTGGCGCGCCCACTGGATGCCGAGGGCGACGATGACCAGCAGCGAGGGGATCTCGCCGCCCGCCCAGGCGACGCCTCCGCCGAGTTCCTGCGCGGCGGGGAGGTCGGCCCAGGGGATGTCGAGCATCCGGTAGTAGCTGTCGGCGATCACGGTGCGGCCGTTCATCAGGATGACGCCGAAGAAGGCGTGGAAGGGCATCGCGGCCATGGCCATGCCGAGCTTCGCGATGTGCGGAAGCGGACGCGGCCCGCGGTCGACGCCGATGATCAGCGAGTAGTAGATGTAGCCCACCACGAGGAAGTGGACGTTCATCAACTGGTGGCCCCAGTGGTAGCGCATCAGGTGCTCGAACAGGCCGGTGAAGTACAGGCCGTAGTACGAGGAGATGAACAGCACGAACGCGACGAGCGGGTTGAACAGCGCCTTGGACACGCGCCAGGCGAGGACCCAGCTGATCCATTCGTGCAGGCTCGCGACGGGTCCACCGGCGCGGGAGGCGCGCAGCAGGAGCGTCAGGACGCCGCCGAGCGACAGGAGCACGGGGGCGAGCATCGACAGGCTCATGTGGACGATCATGTGGATGCCGAAGTGCGGCGCCGAGTAGAACCCGAGCCCGGAGCTCGTCACTCCCGCGGCCACGATCCAGCCGATGATCCAGGCGGCGGTGCGTCCGTTCGACCACGTGTCTCCGCGCTGGCGAACGACCCGAACCGCGTACAGGTAGACGGCGATCCCCACGACGGCGAGGGTCACGAACAGCAGGTTGGTTCGCCATGTGGTGAAGACGTTGGACAGCGTCGGCGCGATGGGGGTGTCGAACCCGAGGAAGATCTCGTTGATGCTGGTCGGGACGAAGTACTGCGGCGGGGGCTCGCGCCACATGGCAGCGGTGACGGCGACCCAGATGAACACGCCGAGAGCGGCGAGGGCGAGCAGGCTCGACTCCGCGGCCGCGAACTGTCGACGGCGACGCAAGACGATGACGGCGACTGTGGCGGCGGCGACGATGGCCAGCGCGACCCAGCGGGCGAGGATGAGCCACCCGGTGATGGTCGACAGCAGCGGGCCACCGGCCAGCTTGAACCAGGTGACGACGGCGTCCGACACGACGATCACCGGCAGGGCGACGACCGCCATCCGCAGCCAGCGGCGCCAGGTGACGTTGGCGATGTCGTCGCCGATGAGGGCACGCAGCCCGAGCACGACGAGCACGCCGAACAGTGGGTACGCGACGACCGCCTGCACCATGGCCATGTCGCCACCCAGGTCGTGATCGGGCCCGACGAGCACCTGACCGACGACGATCGGCGTCAGGACGGCGATGCCACCGGCCCACAGGCCGATCAGCAGGGTCGTCCAGCGGGAGGCGACCCGCGCCGTCAGCGCGACGATGGCGGCGCCGGCGAAACGGATGATGGTGGGCCAGAGGTTGCTCGCCGCGTCGATCACATAGGCGGCCATACCGGGCTGGCCCAGCTGCGCGAGCGACACCCCGCTGGTGTCGAGCGCCGTCATGGGAACGAGCGCGAAGGTGCTGAGCGCCCAGGCCGCGCTCGCCCACCGGAGGATGGAGAGGTCGGTGCCTGCCGGGACGGGGAAGGCCTTTCGCCCCGACAGCGGCCGCAGGAACAGGACGTGAACGAGCGCGCCGATGCTGACCACCGAGGAGACCTCGGCGATGCTCTGCAGGACGGTGGTGGTGACGGAGACGCCTGCGCCCGGGTAGGGGCGGATCAGCTCCTGGTACGGGACCTCGCCGACGTACAGGGCAAGCGCCGCGGGGAACACCAGCACGAGCACCAGCCCGAGGGTGCACACGGCCTGCAGAGCCAAGCTCCGCCGCCTCGATTCGACCGTGGTCGCCATCGCTCAGCCACACCTCTCACTAGACGCCGTAACTCTACAGGATGTGTTGTTATCGACCCGCAGCCTCTGTTACGTTTTCTACATCTTGTAGAGATGAGGCAGCAGTGATCACCAACCCGGTCTGGCAATGGGTCTTCTCGGTCGTCTTCGTCGCGATCGCCGGATACCTCGCCTGGCGGGCGGTCGCCGACCGGCGGCGTCCACTGCAGACGATCGGCGACGTCCTCCATCTGCTCATGGCGCTCGTGATGGCGGCGATGGCGTGGCCGTGGTGGTACTCGCTCCCGTGGCTCGCCCAGTTGATCATCTTCGCCTTCTCCACGCTGTGGTTCCTCGCCGTCGGCCTCGGCCAGTGGCTCGGCCGGTTCGAGCCGGAACAACTCGGCTGCCATCCTGCATGGCACCAGCTGGTGCACGCCCTGATGATGGGCGCCATGACGTGGATGGTGGCCGTCATGCCGCCCGGGCACGGCGGCCACGGGGAGCACGCCATGCACACGATGGGGACGACCGCGACGGTGCTCGGCATCGTCGCGACCGCCCTGCTGTTCGTCGCCGCCGTCGTCCAACTGGTCGATGCCGCCCCAGAACTTCGTCGACGCGGCCTCACCCGCCACGTCGTCGACTCACTGGTGATGGTCGTCATGCTCATCGGCATGGGCGCCATGTGCTGGCTGATGATCTTCTGACCCTTCCGTCGATCTCTGACCCTTCGTCCCCTCCAGAGGAGCCCGACATGCCCACCCGACCCCGGATCCTGTGCACCCTCGCGGGCGCTCTCGCCCTCGCCGCCGGTCCCGCAGCGCTGGCCCAGGCCCACATCACCACCACCTCCGACTCCGCGGTCGCCGGCGCCTACACTGTCGTGAAGGTCGGCGTGCCACACGGCTGTGACGGGTCGTCGACGACCGCGATCGCGATCCAGATCCCCGAGGGGATCAACTCCGTCACCCCGACGCGCAATGCGTTCTACGACGTGGAGAAGGTGATGAAGAAGCTCGACGCTCCGATCACCGACCGGCACGGCAACGAGCTGAGCGAGCGGGTCGCCCAGATCGTCTACACCGCGAAGACGCCGCTCCCGCACGGTGAACGCGACGCCTTCGAACTGTCGATGCAACTGCCCGACGATGCCGGCGACACGACCCTCTACTTCCCCACCGTCCAGACCTGCGAGAAGGGCGGGTCGGCCTGGATCGAGATCCCGGCGGAGGGACAGGACCCGCACGACCTCGAGCTCCCTGCACCCTCCCTCGCCGTGTCCCCAGCGGCCGCGGCCGATGGCCACGGCGACCATGCCCACGCGGCGACCCCTTCCGCCGGGGAGATCCACCAGGGCCACGACTCGGGATCGACCTCGGAGCCTGCGCACGCCGACCACGACTCGGGACCGACCTCGGGGACGGAGCACGCCGACCACGAGGCGGCGACCGGGGTCCAGACCAGCGGGGAGCCGATCGGCATCGCCGCCATCATCATCGGCTCCCTTGGCCTGCTCGCCGGACTCCTGGCCTTCGTCACCCGGCGTCCCCGGGGCTGATGACCGGGCCGGCGACCGCGTGGTCAGGCTCTCGCCTTGAGCACTTATTCGAACTCGTTGCGCCGAGAGGGCCCGTCGGCACTCCAGGCAAGGAGGCGCGGCGACCCGAAGGGCGGCGCGACGGTTTCCATCGCCCGGTAGTGCCGAACCTCATTGCGAAGCCGGGCGGAATCTCTGGCCTGCTTGAAGATCGGTTCGCTCACCCGGTCAACCGCGCGTTCAGATCTGCACTGGCGCTGGCAGTCCGACGCCTGCCGGCTGCGACCCCGGGAGGGCCCTCAACCGCTCGGCCCGGACGAGGAAGCCTGCCTCGCCACTGGCCTCGGCCAGGCGCTCGAGTGCAACCGCCAACTGGGCGGCACCAGCCTGACGGGCGGCGACGTCGTCTGCGACGAGTTCGACGAGTATGATGGTCGCCTTCCGCAGGTCGCGACCTGCGGGGATGAACCGGGGAAGGCACGCGGCGTTCAGCTCGGCCAGCCGCACGAGCAGGCCGTGGCGGCCCCGCAGGTGCGCGTTCTCGTGGGCGAGCACCGCCCACAACTGGGCCGTCGACAGCGCCTCCTCCATCGCAGAGGAGACGAGGATCTCGGGGCGACGGCCCGGAACGGCCACCGCGACCGGGTGCTCCGACTCGAACCGCACCAGGGTGAAGGAGGACCGGTCCTGACGGGAGGTCGCGACCGGGTTCAGCCTGCGCAGTGAGCGCCGGTAGGAGTCGACCAGCGGCTCCGACGCGCCTGAGGCGAGGCCAATGGCCGCGGCAACGACGAGCACGCCGGTCCAGGCCGTCACCGTCGCGACCAGTGAGTGCGACGGTTCGGTCGCGGCTGCGATGGCGGCGAGGATCGAGGTCACGAACGCCGCGCCGGCCATCGCAACGCCCACCCCGAAGGCGCTGAACCACAACCCGAGCGCCAGGCGGGGACGAAACACCTGCCAGCGACCACCCGCGAGCAGGGACGGAGCGGCCAGCGCGAGCGCGACCGCACCGACGAGGAATCCGAGTGCGAGGAGCATCGTCACTTCCGCTTGGCCGCGAGGGCGTCGCGCAGGAAGGCGACGTCGGCGTCGTCGAGGTTGCCCGCGAAACGCAGAAGGACGGCGCGGCGGTCGTCGACCTCACCGAGGACGCCGAGCATGGCGTCGGAGGCGTGCTCTTCCGAGGTTTGGAGGGCGCTGAAGCGCACTTTCCGCGGGGACAGTTCCTCGCGGGCGACGAGTCCCTTCACCCTGAGCCGATCGAGGATGGTCAGCAGTGAGGTGTAGGCGGGTCGGGGCTCCTCGAAGAGCGCCTGGATGTCGCGGGCGCCGACGGGGCCGTCGAATCCGCGCAGGATCCGCAGCACCTGCGACTCGAGCTCACCAGGTTCGCGCGACCGTTTTCCCGCCATGGGCCCACCTCCTCTGCAGGAATGCTACGCCATGTAGAGATCCGAGTGTCGCGCGTTGGCAGCCGCGGGCGGCCGATCGGAGCACAGCTCTACAAGGAGCGCGACCGGCGCCACTATTGGCACGAACCGCGCTCACCGTAGAACTGTGCACGAGCCAACCCGGCCCGCAGACGCGCGCACAGACGAAACCGAGCCGGGCCACAGGAACGACCCACCCGCCCCTTCCGAGCACACATCTCAAGGAGCGCGACCGGCGCCACTATTGGCACAAACCTCGCTCACCATAGAACTGTGCACGAGCCTCCCCGAAACCCAGGCGGAGGAAGGACAGGAGTATCTTAGTCCACGACGACGATCCGTCGTCCAGCGGCGTGCGGTCCAGAGCTGTCTTGATGGGCCTGCCGGATCTCGTCGATGCCGTACATGCGGTCGACGACGGGCCGCAGCCGGCCTTCGCCCACCTGAGTCGCGAGCCAGGCAAGGTCGCGCCGCGATGGTCCCGCGGACAGCAGCCGGATCCGAGGTTCCCGCATGAGCGCCCCGGGCAACATTCGCAGCCACGCGTCCGCGGCTGTGCACACGATGCGCCCACTGCGATCCAGGGCGGACTGGTATGCCGTTGTGTCGACGCCCGCAGTGTCCAGGACGGCGGCGAACTGCCCGGGGATATCCGAAGGCCGGGTCTGTGCGTAGTCGTACACCTCCTGCGCACCGAGGTCGCGGCACGGGGCCATGTTGCTTTGACCGCAGATGGCGACCGGGACGGCGCCGAGGATTCCCGCGATCTGGATAGCGGCGGTGCCCACGCCTCCGCCTGCCCCCACGATCAGGACCCGGTCGCCGGGCAGTACACGCAGCGAATCCCGCAGGCATGCCAGGGCGGTCAATGCCGCGAGAGGGAGGGCCGCCAGCCCTGGGTCGAGGTCGCGGGTCGGCAGGACCGCGTACTGCTCACAGGTGAGGATCACAAACTCCGAAAGGGTGCCCCGACGCCGTAGCGGCTCCAGCCCGAGGCACCCCCACACGACCGCCCCCACCACGGTGTCGCCGATGCCGGCACCCACCTCGTCCACGATCCCCACGACGTCAAATCCAGTGCCCTTCGGGAACCCGAAGCCCTGCGTCCGGAGAATGCCCGCCCGAACCACGAGGTCTATCCGGTTGACCCCGACGGCCGCGACCCGGACTCTCACCTGGCCCACCCCGGCATGCTCGGCCGGCACGGTGTCGCGGATCAGGACGTCCGGGTCGCCGTACCGGTGGAACTGCACCGCCCAGCTGTCGCTGGTCACGGCGTACGACCCGTGATGGCACGCGTGATCGCGTGGGCCGCGATGAGGACCGGCACGATGAGTAAGGGTCCCGAGTCGACCGGGCGCAGAGGGACCCCATCGCGGGCGAGCTCGTGGCGAGCCCAGAGCCAATACGGGATAACCACCAGCGGGGTTGTTGCCGCGCCCGTGACGTATTTCCCTGAGAGCGCCGCAGCGGCCAGGTGCCCGATACCGTGCCATCCGAAGCCGCGCAGCACCGTCTGAAAGAACCATGACCGCCCCCCGCTACGGGCGCCGTCGAGCGCAGCAATCCCCATGAAGCCAGCCATCACAGCGATGGCCACGTTCATGTGGTGCTGGGAGAAGCCGTCACGGCGCAGATCCGCCGGGAGCGGCAGCCAGGTCGGCGCACGACGGACAAGCTCGCGCGAGCTGGCCGCAGCGGTGACCAGTTCCTCTGCGTCATGAACTGCCCACGCTAAGAACAGTCCCGCGCTGACCCACGTCGCCTTCGTCACGCGACCCACCCTTCTACTTTCGAAACCGTCGGTATCGTTGATACGATACTCAAGATAGCGTTAAACGTGACGGGTGACAATAGGAGGGCACATGCGAGAGCGTTCAGCGCCGCCGCTGACAGGTCGCCCGCGCGACCCCGAGGTCGACACACGGGTCCGCGACGCCACGTTGGCCCTCCTCATGGAGCGCGGATACTCCGGCCTGCGCATCGACGACGTGGCCCGGGCGTCCACGGTGGCGAAGAGCACGATCTACCGGCGCTGGCCGTCCCTCATGCTCCTGGTGCTCGACGTCGTAGAGGCTGCCCTCGGCCCGCGTCTCGTGCCGACATCAGACGACGTCGAAGCCGACCTCGCGGCGCTCCTGCGGATGTCCTACGCCTCATTGGTGAACAACCCCGTCGGATGGAGCCTCCCCAGCATCGGCATCGACCTGCTGCAGCAGCCGGAGCTCGGGGCCGAATACCGCCGCCGCATCATCGATCCGATTCGTGACCAGGCGGTCTCCCTGCTCCGGCGCGGCATCGCCGAGGGCCGCTTCGCGCCGACCGCGGAACCGGAGGCAATCTTCGACGCCGTAGCGGGCAGCATCATCTACCGCCGTATGATCGGCGAGCCGCCCGCGCCCTTGGAAACGCTGCTGCAATTTGTCCGCGCCGCCCTCCGGCCCTAACCACGCACGGAGCCTCGGGAAGGGCTACCCTCCAGCAGCCAGTACCGACAGCCGCGCGGTCAGACGAAGCTCTCGACCGGGCCAACCAATACTCGCTCATGCCGCGCCGCGCGCGGACGATCTTGCCGGAAACAGGAGTCGGTTTTCCGGCACCGCGAGCGGTCGATTCTGGCGACCGGTACTGCTGAGCCTGTTCGGGGGCCTATGGACGGCGCGGGTCGAATTTACGAAGAACCACTCACCGCGGCACCATCGCTACGGCTAGCCCTGGTCACGGGTCAGCGCTTATGTTACCCAGGCCGACGCACTCCTCGTGCCACGGGGTCGGCAGGTGGCGGGGCGGGTACGACCTCGGTCCCCACCTCTCGATATTCGCTAGAAATCTCTTGATTATCGATAGGCCGCTCGGGCATCGTCGTCCCCATGAACAAGGTCATTGCCTCCGTCCTCCAGGTTGGGATCGCCCTCGCGGTGCTCGCCTGCCTGTTCTTCCAGATCGTCGTTCTCCCCCAGGCCCTCGCCGACGAGGCTCGGCTCGATCCGTTCGTCGCGGCGCTCCACGGGCTGCTGTTGACGGTGACGATCCTCGGCCTCGTGTGCGTGGAGGTGATCCTCGTGGCGACGGCCGTCCTCGCGCAGCTCTCCAAGGGAGAGGGCATCTTCAGCCGCCGTGCCTTCGTCTGGGTCGACGTCATCATCGGCGCGCTCCTGGTCGGGGCCGCGCTGAGCCTCGTCCTGCTGGTCGGCGTCGCCGTCACACCGGTCGCCGATCTCGGCCCGGAGGCCGGTGACATGGTCGACGTCGGGCTGTACCTGCTCGGCCTCGCGGGAGCGGGAGCCGGCGTGGGGATCGCACTGCTGGTGTTCGTGCTGCGCAGCCTCCTGCGCCGGGCCGTCACCCTCCACGACGAACTGGCCGAGGTGGTCTGAGGTGGCCATCAAGGTCCAGCTCGACGTCCTGCTCGCCGAGCGGGGCATGTCGGTCGGCGACTTCGCCGAGGCGATCGGGCTGTCTCCCGCCAACGTGGCCGTGCTGAAGAACGGTCGCGCGAAGGCGGTCCGCTTCACCACGCTCGATGCCATCTGCCGGGTACTGGGCTGCTCCCCCGGTGACGTCATGGTCTGGGTTCCCGACGAGGAACTCAGCTGACGGTCCGCGGCGCCCGACCCATGAGCTTCAGCACTGCGCACATGGCCTTGTGCGCGCCGTCGGCCGCCGGGCCGAACATGAGCGGACAGCCGCCGTCGATCACCACGACGCCGTGCTCGCGCCCGTAGGCGACCGCCTCGTCGTCGACGCTGCCACCGTCGATCGAGCGGTGCATCCAGACCCTGCCGATGCCGAGCTCGACGGCCTCGCGCATCGTGTCGAGCGCCCGCTGCGGCGCGGTGCCGATCACGACGGCCTCGACGCCGTCGGGGACCGACCTGAGGTCCGGATAGGCCGGACGGCCCGCGATCTCGTCCGCGTTGGGGTTGATCGCGATCGCCTCGAACCCACGCTCGAGCAGCCGGTCGTAGACGACATTTGCACCGTGGCTGCCGGGCGTCCTCGACACCCCGGTCACCGCGATCCGCCTGCAGGCGAGGAACTCGGCTGCGGCCTCGTTGATCTTCATGGTTCATGGTCCGCCCGCACCGGCGCCGCCCCCGGATCGGGGTCGGCTAACCGGCGCGCGCCCAGGCCAGAGCGCAGTCGTCCACTCCACCGGCGGTGGCCGACTGGACGCCGGAGGACCGGGCTAGGCTCGTGGCATGCGGCAGTTCTCCGACGACGTGATCCAGCTCGATCGCGGACGGCTCCGTCCGATCCGGGAAGCAGACCTCGGCGACCTCACCGCGGCGTGCAACGACGAGGCGCTGCGCGAGTGGCTGCCCATCCCGATCCCCTACACCCTCGACGACGCCCGTGAGTTCGCCGTCGACTACGCCACCCGGCAGCTGGCCTCCGGGAAGGGCATCGAACGCGCGATCGAGTCGGGCGGACGATTGAGCGGGGTGATCGGGCTCAAGAACACCGACTGGGCCGTCGGTTCGACCGAGGCCGGCTACTGGCTGGCGCCCTGGGGGCGCGGCAAGGGGCTGATGACCACGGCCCTGATGGCGATGACGGACTGGTCGTTCCGGCAGGGCCTGCAGCGGGTCGAGGTGCACGTCGCGACCCGCAACCTCCCCTCTCTCGCCGTCGCGCTGCGCTCCGGCTTCCAGATCGAGGGGACGCTGAGGCAGGCGGCCCGGACGCACGGCGGTCTGGTGGACGTCTTGTCCCTCAGCCGCCTCGCGTCCGACCCGCCGCTGTGGTGATCAGGCGGTCGCCTCGGCCGCGTGCTTGGCGATGCTGTAGATCGCGCTCGGCTTCGCCCGGCTGCACGGCCTGAGGACCGACGAGGACCTGCGCCGCACCGTCGATCTGGCCACCGGGCTAGCCGCCCCCTTCGTGCATCGCGACGGCCACGGCCTGCAGCCGGGCCGGATCGCCGACGTCGTGCTCGTCGAGGCCGAGAACGTCCAGGACGCGCTGCTGAGGGGTCCACGTCGCGACGTGGTCGTGGCAGGCGGACGCGTGGTCGTCGACGGCGGCGAGCTGCTGCTTTAGAGCACCGAGCGGGTCGCGTGCACGAAAGGTTGAGTCACCGACCGCGTGGGGCCTGTTCTGCTCAATCGTCCAACCGTCGGGTCATCTGGATCCGCCTACCGACACCCGTGAGTCCGAGCCGGTGCTCCGTCTCCACCAGGCCGCGTTCGAAGGGGGTCGACGGCGTGCTCTCGGCGAAGCCGCACGTCGCGTAGAACGGGGCGTTGAACGCCACCTCTGCGAACGTGCGGAGCGTCACCGCACGGTGACCACGCCGACGCGCCTCTGCCACGGCCGCCTCCACGAGCGCACGCCCGACCCCGCGTCGGCCATGCTCCGGCAGCACCGACACCTGTTCGAGGTGGGCGGCGCCGTCGACCTCCAGCAGCTGGGCGAAACCGATGATCTGGCCGTCGACCTCCGCCACGAGCGTGAACCCGGGCGCGCCGGCGCGCTGCTCAGCGGTGGCTGCGGGCGGCCACGACGCCGGCTTGAGCGACCCGACGAGCAACCGGTCGGCCGCCTGCTCAATGCGGGAGGTGGGCGGCGAAGTCCCCGGGCCCGGCGATCCTGATCATGGGCACCATGGAACCACTCCACAGCGGCCGCTCAACCGGGTCGGCGCCGTTTGTACTCCGAAGACGGCTGCTGCCATAGTGAAGCCACCCCGTTTGAGAAGGTGCCAGCGTTGACACTGAACAACATGGAGATCGCACAACAGGCGATCCCACTTCCCATCTCGACCATCGCCGAGCGCCTCGGCATCTGCGCCGAGCAGATCGAGCCATACGGCCGGTTCAAGGCGAAGATCCCACTCAACGTCCTTGAGGCGCGACCGTACCGACGCGAGGGCCGACTAGTGCTGGTGACCGCCGTCTCGCCGACGCCTGCCGGTGAGGGCAAGACGACCACCACCGTCGGCCTTGGCGACGCCTTGACCCGGCTGGGCGAGAAGGCGATGCTGTGCCTGCGCGAGCCTGCCCTCGGACCGGTGTTCGGGATGAAGGGCGGTGCCGCGGGCGGCGGCTATGCCCAAGTGATCCCGATGGAGGACATCAACCTCCATTTCACCGGCGACTTCCCCGCGATCGCGGCCGCCAACAACCTGCTGGCCGCGATGATCGACAACCACATCTTCCACGGCAACGCGCTCGGCATCGATCCACGACGGGTGACCTGGCGCCGCGTCCTCGACGTCAACGACCGGACGCTGCGCGACATCGTGACGGGGCTCGGCGGGATCAACAACGGCCTGCCCCGCGAAGCCGGCTTCGACATCGTCCCGGCGAGCGAGGTGATGGCCGTGTTCTGCCTCGCCACCTCGCTGGCCGACCTGCGCGACCGGCTCGGCAACATCGTGATCGGGCGAACCTACGACAAGCGCCCCGTCCTTGCCCGCAACCTCAAGGCGCACGGGGCGATGGCCGCGCTGCTGCGCGACGCGCTCGCCCCGAACCTCGTCCAGACGATGGAGCACACGCCCGCGTTCGTGCACGGAGGACCGTTCGCCAACATCGCCCACGGCACCAACACCGTCATCGCGACGCAGGCCGCGCTCGGCCTGGCCGACTGGGTGGTCACGGAAGCCGGTTTCGGCGCCGATCTCGGCGCGGAGAAGTACTTCGACATCGTCTGCCGCCGCTACGGGCTACGGCCGGCGGTGTCGGTGGTAGTGACGACGGTGCGGGCCATGAAGTACCACGGCGGCGTCGAGGTGGCCGACCTGACGGCGCCCGACGTCACCGCCGTCCGACGGGGCCTCGTCAACCTCGAGCGGCACGTCGAGACGCTGCGCGAGGTCTTCGGCCAGAAGGTCGTCGTCGCGATCAACCACCGGGCCGAGGATGCGCCCGACGAGGTCGACACAATCCTCGAGGCCGCCGCCGCGATGGGGGTGCGCGCCGTCGAGGCGCGCCACTTCGCCGAGGGTGGCGCCGGAGCCGAGGACCTCGCCCGCGCGGTGCTGGAGGTGGCCTCCGACGATCCCGCTGAGCCGACCTACGCCTACCCACTCGACGGGTCCCTATGGGATAAGCTGCGCGACGTCGCCTCGAAGGTCTACCGGGCGAAGGACATCAACGCGAGCGCCGCCATCCGACGCACCCTGCGCCAACTCGAGGACGAGGGCTTCGGGGAGCTTCCGGTCTGCGTCGCGAAGACGCAGTACTCGTTCTCGACCGACCCGAAACTGAGGGGCGCACCCGAGGGCCACATCGTCGACGTCCGCGAGGTGAGGTTGAGCGCGGGCGCGGAGTTCGTGGTCATGGTGTGCGGGTCGATCATGACGATGCCCGGACTCCCGGCCCGGCCATCAGCCGAGTCGATCGATGTGCTCCCGGACGGGTCCATCGTCGGCCTGTTCTGACGCCTCAGCACTTCCACAGGTCAGGCGCCTGCCTCCTGGCGGCGCACCATCTCGGCGATCCAGGTCGGCGCGAAGGGTGAGGTGCAGTTCGGCGGCGTCGGATAGTCCTTCAGCACCTCGAGCCGCTCGCCGATGGCCACCGCGCGGTCCCGCAGCGCGGGCGCGTGGATGCCGATGTAGGCAAGCGTCATGTTCATCGCCCACTGCAGGCGCTCCGGGGCGTCCTTCAATTCCGCCTCGATCGTGTCGAGCAGGGCCTCGAGGTCCAGCCCCTCGGGCTTCTTCGCCACGCGCTCCGAAGTCAGGGCCCAGCCGGCGCTCGCGACCACCGGATCCGCGTCCTCGAGCCAGGCCGTGCGGAGGTCCTCCGCGTGCCTTGACTTCTTGACGACGTAGTTGACCAGCCAGTCATGCACCTTCGGCGTCCGCGATGAGCGCAGCATCGCGTCCAGCTCGTCGCGTTCGAACTCCTTCGGGCGGCCGATCAGGGTGGCGAGCAGCCTCGCCTCCGTGACGTCGGTCGCCCAGAGCTCGCGGGCCAGTGCGGTGTCCATGCCCAACCGCTTCGCGACGGCCCTGAGCTTCGTCAGGTTCACGGCATGGTCGTCGCCGTGGCGGGCGTTGACCTCCAGGATCTTCGGTTCCGCGAGGGACCTCAGTTCCTCGAGGATCTCGGGCACCGTCGACTCGGCCATGGCTCTTCCTTCCGTTGCGCAGGGCACAAGCCTAGGCGCCTCGCTGCGGCTGAGGAACGTCGCTCAGCGGGCGAAGACGGCGGTCGCGGCGAGCGTGGCGATCACCGTCAGCACGATCGCGACCGCCGCGGCGACCCCGAACCGGACGGCCCGGCTGCGGTGCCAGGGGACGGCGCCGATGGCCGCGAACCAGGCGGCGGCCATCAGGAGCGAGCCCAGGAGCACCCCACCGAGTGAGGGATCGGAGATGCGGCCGAACCCGCCGCCCGAACAGCCGCTGACCCCACACCAGTTGAGCGTCATCCAGAACATGGCCCCGAAGGTGACCGCGACGGCGAGCGGCACGGTCCAGATCAGGTGCAGCGCGGCCCGTGGGCGCAGGTTATCTGCTGGTTCGGTCATGGAACAACGCTACGACGACACTCATACATAGTCCCCGCGAACGAAGGGGCCGTACCTCACATACTTTTCCCCGGGAAACAGTGACCGGCCACGATGGGGTGTGGAGGTTGGAGAGAAGCTGTCGATGGCAGCCCGAGTCGAGATCACGAAGAAGTACGCCAAGGCCTATGCCGCGGCCCCGAAGAAGGGCAAGTCCCAGATCCTCGACCACGTGGTCGAGATCACCGGCTGGAACCGTGACCATGCCCGCCAGCAGTTGGTGGCCCGGTTGAAACAGGCCCCGGGACGGGCCACCGCGACGGTCGCGGTGATCGATCGGCGCAAGACCAAGGCGTGTAAGTACTCCTACGACGCCAGGCTGATCCTGCAGCGGGTATGGGCGGCCTCGGGGGGCAGCTGCGGGCAGTACCTCGCCGCATCCATGAGCGATCTGATCGATGCGATGGAAGCCGAAGGCGAACTGGTGCCTAGCCAGGACCGTTACAGCGCCGAGGTCAGGGCCGAGCTGGAATCGATGTCGGCGGCCACGATCGACCGGTACCTCGCACCGGCGCGGGCGAAGGACCCGATCCGAGGAAAGACCGCCACCAAGCCCGGCAGCCTGCTACGAAACTCGATCACCGTGCGTAAAGCCGGTGACGAGGTCGAAGCCGAACCCGGGTTCTTCGAAGTCGACACCGTGGCCCACTGCGGCCCCACGCTGAAGGGCGAGTTCGCCCGCAGCGTGAACTTCACCGACATGCACACCGGCTGGAGCTTCACCTACTCCATCCGCAACAACGCCCACCTCCACATCCGGACCGCGTTCGACCACTTCATCGCCCAGGTCCCGTTCGCGGTCACCGGGATCGATTGTGACAACGGCTCGGAGTTCATCAACCACGACCTGATCGGCTGGGCCGGCCAACGAGAGGTGTTCTTCACCCGGTCGCGGCCTTACAAGAAAAACGATCAAGCCACCATCGAATCGAAGAACAACCACCTCGTGCGCCGCTACGGCTTCTACCACCGCTACGACACCGCCACCGAACTCGCGTTACTCAACCAGCTATGGCCGCTGGTCAACGACCGGCTCAACTTCTTCACCCCCACGAAGAAACCCGAAGGCTGGGCCACCGACACCGTAGGGCGCCGCAAACGCCTCTACGACAAGCCACGCTCCCCCTACCAGAGGCTCCTGGCCGCCGGGGTCCTCAACCCCGCCCAGGAAACAGAACTAGCCGCCTACAAGGCCACCCTCAAACCCGTCGCAATGCAACGACGCATCACCGAGATCCAACAGGAGCTCACCCGACTCGCAGGCCGAAAGACAGCCCGTCTCGAACAACACATCGCATGGAAGGCACCCGACCCCGCCGGCCTCAAAACCCGGGCCAGCTAACCCTTGTTTTCGCGGGGAAAAATATCTGAGGTAAGGCCTACCATTTCGCGGGGACTTGACAGTGAGGTACCACGCGCTACGGCGGACCCGGTTCACGCCGGCGGGCGAACCCGTTCGGCGTGCTTGAGCCTCGCCCGGAGGTGGCGTAGCTCCGCCTCGTTCCCACACAGGTCGATCGCGCGACGGTAGGCCTCGACCGCATCGTCGCGCCGACCGGCGCGGATCAGCAGTTCTGCGCGGACGGCGGGCACGCGGTGGGACGTGGGCAGCGCCGCCTCGAGCCCTTCGAGCAGCGCGAGGCCCGCGCCGGCGCCGTCGGCCCAGGCGACGGCGACCGCCCGGTTCAGCCTGACCACCGGCGAGCGGGTCAGCGCCTCCAAGTGGGCGTAGTGCCGCGCGATCCCCGGCCAGTCGGTCGCGTCGGGATGGGGTGCGCTGGCGTGTTCGGAGGCGATCAGCGCCTGGAGTCGGAACTCCTCCGCCCGCCCGGTCGACGGGGCCAGGTCGGCCAGCAGCCGAAGCCCCTCGTCGATCTCGTCCTGCCGCCAGCGCCCCCTGTCCTGATCCTCCAGCAGGACGAGCCGTCCTTCCGGGTCGGTGCGGGCGTCGCGGCGCGAGTGCTGCAGCAGCATCAGCGCGAGCAGGGGTTGCAGCGTCTCGGGGCGGTCGGCCCGGGGCAGCCGGGCGAGCAGGCGCGCGAGTCGGATCGCCTCCCCTGCCAGGTCGGCCCGGACGACCAGGTCGCCGTCAGCGGGGGCGTAGCCGGCGGTGAAGGTGAGGTGGAGAACCTCGACGGCCAACCCGGCTCGGCGGCGCAGCTCTACCCGGTCGGGCTCGTCCAGGTCGGGCAGCCCGGCGGCCAGCCGCCGTTTGGCACGGGTGAGCCGTGCGGCCGTCGTGGCCTCCTGTTCGAGGAAGAGGCGGGCGATGCTCGAAGTGGGGAGGCCGAGGGCCAGCCGCAGCGCGAGGCTGGCCTGGGCATGGGGGCTGAGCCCCGGCTGACAGGCGAGCAGGAGCAGCCGCAGCTCCGGGTCCTGCGCCTGCTCCGACCCCGTGGGAGGTGGTTCGGCGAGGCGCCCGAGGGCGGCGCGGCGCGTCGACTCCCGCCTGCGCAGGTCGATCGCTCTGCGGTTCGCCGCGGTGAACAGCCAGGCGGCCGGGTTCGTCGGTTCCCCGTCAACCGGCCAGCGTTCCGCCGCCGCAGCGTAGGCCTCCGCGAGCGCCTCCTCCGCGAGGTCGACGTCGCGATGGCGACGCGTGAGCAGGACGAGCAACCTGCCCCACTCACGGCGCCACGCCTCGGGGTCGAGCGTCACCCGACGCTGGTGTCAACGGACCGGATCTCCATCACGTACGCGGGCAGCACCGCGAGCAGCTCGACAAGCGTGTCCCGGTCGGGGGCCTCGATCAGGTAGAACCCGCCGATCAGCTCGGTGCCCTCCGCGAACGGCCCCTCGGTCACCGCCGGCAGGCCGTCCCGCTTGGCGAAGACGAAGGGGTCGTCGGCCAGCGCTTCGCCCG
Source organism: Tessaracoccus flavescens (assembly GCF_001998865.1). Taxonomy (NCBI): domain Bacteria; kingdom Bacillati; phylum Actinomycetota; class Actinomycetes; order Propionibacteriales; family Propionibacteriaceae; genus Tessaracoccus; species Tessaracoccus flavescens. The sequence continues at coordinate 1,887,884 of NZ_CP019607.1, read as the reverse complement.
CGACGATCCGGCACCCCTCGCGGGACCCGACGGCTTCGTCGAAGCGCTGGTGCTCAAGCATCCACGTTGCCTGCTCCTCCTCGCTGAGGTCGTTCCAGTTGACGTCATCGACGTAGTCGACAAGGAGAACGACGAACTTCATGGCGGTTCCTCTCGTTGCGCGGCAGGGCTTCATCCTCGCCGCTGTACCTCCATGACGGGCGGACGGAGCAGGAATCGACACCGGATCGCAGGAATCCTGGCGGGAGCGGGTAAGGCACGACCACCCTCTTGGCGAGAGGCTGCCCCGGTAGGCTTGCCCCACCTGATTAGAGGAGAAGCCTAATGTCCGAGCCCCTTGCCCCGCTGCTCGTCTCGTCCGAGTCGATCGCCTCTGACGATCCCTATGACGTCATCCTGACCAACATCGAGGTGGTCAACGCGCTCGCCGAACTGCTCGCCCCGGACGAGCTGGTCCAGGACGCGCTGGTCAGCTACTACACCGACTTCTACCAGGCGCAGGTCGCCAATGGCGGCTTCGCACAGTTCGTCTTCAACAGCGGCTGGTCGCCGCTCGTGGTCGACGCGGTCGCGGCGGGCCTCGAGGCGATGGAGGCTCCCCGGCACGCGGCCGTGTTCGCGCAGGCCCGCGCCGCCGTCGACGCGTTGAGCGAGGACGAGCTGCAGGAGTTCTTCGAGAGCGAGCTGTTCGGCGAGAACGAGACAAGGGATCGACTCGACGCAGCGGCAGAGGGCTTCGACGACGCCGAGGACGACCTCGTGCTGCGCAACTCGGCGTTCCTGCGCAGCCGCCCGGATCTGGTCGTGCTGCCCGAGGCGGAGCTGGGCGAGGCGATCGAGCAGGTCTTCGCCGCGCTGCCCGACCGCGCCGAGCGCGAGGAGGCCCTCGACAACATGCCGCAGCCCGACTACGTCCAGCTCATCGAGGCGCTGTGCGAGGCCTCCGGCCAGGACCTCGACCGGATCACCGCGGGCTCACCCTCGGGCGACGGTTCGGTCATCTGGTACTTCCTCACCGACAAGGGACTCCACTTCTACAAGGTGATCGGGGACGAGGCCGTCATGTTCGACGGCGAGACCGAAGAGGAGCGGGCGCGGGTCAACGTCGCCGAGGTCGTCACTCCCGTGGGCTGAGCAACGGCGAGAGGGTCTCGACCCACACGTCGTGGCCGAGCTTGACGATCAACGCCCCGGCCACGACGAGGAACACCACGCGCACGAAGCCGGTGCCCTTGGCGATCGCCGTCCGCGATCCCAGATAGCTGCCCGCAACGTTCGCCGCCGCGAGGCAGAGTCCGAGCCCCCAGACCACGGCGCCGGTTGGGACGAACAGCGCGAGCGCGCCCAGGTTGGTCGCGAAGTTCACGATCTTCGCCTTCGCGCTGGAGGCGATGAAGTCGTAGCCCACGACGCTCACCAACGCGATGACGAGGAACGTGCCCGTTCCCGGGCCGAGCATGCCGTCGTAGAAGCCGATCACGATGCCGAGGGCGCAGGCCACGACGAGGTGGCGTCTGCCTGTGAAGCGCAGCGATGTCGCAGCGCCGAGCTTGGGGCGGACGGCGACGAACACCGCGACCGCGGCGAGGGCGACCACGATGATCGGCTTGAACACCTCGGTCGGCAGCACCGTCGCGACGGCGGCCCCGCCGAAGCTGCCCGCCAGCGCGAGTCCCGCCATGGGGAGCGCGGTCCTGAGGTCGGGTTTGACCCGTCGGTAATAGGTGAGACTGCTCGTCGCGGTGCCCGCGATGGAGGCGAGCTTGTTGGTGGCAAGAGCCTGGACGGGCGCGAGCTGGGGAACCAGCAGGAGCGCAGGCAGCTGGATCAGACCCCCGCCGCCGACCACTGCGTCGATCCAGCCCGCCGCGAAGGCGGCGAGCACGAGCAGCGCGATCGTCTCGAGTCCGACCCCGTCGGGGAGCCAGGCGTCGAGCAGGAGCATGGCGTCAATCTACGCCACCGTCGCCCGGCGGCTAGGGACGGCGGCCGGAGAGCGCCAGGCCCGCGGCCCGACCGGAGAAGATGCATCCGCCAAGGAACGTGCCCTCGAGCGCGTTGTAGCCGTGCACTCCCCCGCCCCCGAAGCCGGCGACCTCGCCCGCGGCATACAGCCCAGGGACCGGCTCGCCGTCTGCGCCGAGCACCTGCGAGTCGAGGTTGGTCTGCAGCCCACCCAGGGTCTTGCGCGACAAGATGTTGAGCCGGACCCCGATCAGCGGGCCGTGTGCCGGGTCGAGGATCCGGTGCGGCCTGGCGACCCGGATCAGCTTGTCAGTGGCCGACTTCCTGGCGTTGTGGATCACCATCGCCTGGATGTCCTTCGAGAAGGGGTTGTCCAGCTCGCGGTCGCGTGCGACGATCTGCGCCTCGATCGCCGAGGCGTCGAGCTCCGGGCCGCGGCTGATCTCGTTCATCTTCGCGACGAGTTCTGGCAGCGTGTCGGCGACCACGAAGTCGACGCCGTGCTCCTTGAACGCCTCGACCGGGCCGGGCGCGCCCTTCGCGAGCCGCGTCCGCACCAGGTAGCCGACGTCGCGCCCCGTGAGGTCGGGGTTCTGTTCCGAGCCCGAGAGCGCGAACTCCTTCTCGATGATCGACTGCGTCAGCACGAACCACGAGTAGTCGTGCCCGGTGGCGAGAATCTGCGTCATGGCTCCGATCGAGTCGGCGCCGGGCACCCCGGACATGCCGCGCAGACGCTCGTCGTTGGCGTCGAACCACATCGACGACGGTCCGGGCAGAATCCGGATCGCATGGTGGGGCCAGACGGGGTCCCATGGTGGGGCCAGACGGGGTCCCAGTTGTGCACGCCCTCGGTGTAGGCCCACATCCGGTCGCGGTTGACGATGCGCCCGCCCGCCCGTTCGGTGATCTCCAACATCCTGCCGTCGACGTGGGCGGGGACGCCGCTGATCAGGTGCGACGGCGCCGGCCCGACCCGGTCTGTGGGCCAGTTGCGCCGCATCAGCTCGTGATTGTGGCCGATTCCTCCGGAGGTGACCACGACGCTGCCCGCCCTGAGCTCGAAACCGTCGACCACCTCGCGCGACGATGACACCCCGCGGGGCGAGTCGTCCGGGGCGAGCACCGACCCGCGCACCCCGACGACGGCGCCGTCCTCCACGATCAGCTCATCCACCCGGTGCCGGAACCGCAGCTCGAGATGGCCGGCGCGCCTGTCCTCCTCGACGGCATCGGCGAACAGCTCGACGATCCGCGGACCCGTGCCCCAGGTGATGTGGAAGCGGGGCACGGAGTTGCCGTGGCCCAGGGCGGATCCGGCACCGCGTTCGGCCCAGCCGACGAACGGCACCGCATGCCAGCCGCGGGAGCGCAGGTACGCGCGCTTCCCGTCGGCCGCCCACTCGACGTAGGCCCGCGCCCAGCGCGAAGCCCAGCTGTCCTCGTCGTCGAGCCGGTCGAACTGCGCTGAGCCCTGCCAGTCCTGCCAGGCCAACTCGGGCGAATCTCGGATCCCCATCCGCCGCTGCTCGGGGCTGTCGACCAGGAAGATCCCGCCGAGCGACCAGAACGCCTGTCCGCCCAGGTTGTGTTCGTTCTCCTGATCGAGGATCAGCACGCGGTTGCGGCCCCCGGCGCAGGCCTCGGTTGCGGCGACGAGTCCGGCGAGCCCCGCCCCGACGATCACGACGGCGGCGTCGATGTCCAACTGGTCCTCCTTGACCGCGGCCCCACCGGCCACGCCGCCATTCTCGCCGAAGCCGAAGCTCGCGTCAGCCCGAACCGGAGCCACACTCGGGGTGCTGCGCAGCGCGTGCCTGGCGGATCTTTCCCGCCGCCTGCGCGCGGCGCCGACTGCGGCAAGACTGGAGTCGTCCACTGCAGACGACTCGACAAGGAGACGCACATGCCCAAGTACCTCATCTCGATGTACGGCCCCACCGCGCCCGACCCCACGCGCGACGAGGGCAAGGACGTCGAGGCGCACGACGCCTACGGCCAGCAGATCACCACCGAGGGGATCCTCAGGTTCGCCTGCGCCGTCGTCGACCCGGACGCCACCGTCACGCTCGGCAACACCCACGACCACGCGGCCGATGCAGAGCCGAAGTCGTCCCTCGTCGGCGTCTACGTGATCGAGATCGACTCGATGGACGAGGCGCTGGCCGTTGCGCAGCGCAACCCGATCAACGAGCAGGGCGGCTACCTGGAGGTCCGCGAGATCGAGGCCTGACCGCCGCCTGACAGACCCGAAGCGGCCGCCCTGCAGTATCCCTGCTGGGCGGCCGCTGCGTGCTGCGTCACGACGTGACGGTGCGGATCAGAGCAGTTCCGGGCGGCGCATCGGCTCACCGGCGCGCACGCCGTCGGCGAAGGCCAGCACCGTCTCGTACCAGACGATCGCATGCTGCGGGGTGAGGATCCAGTGGTTCTCGTCGGGGAAGTAGAGGAACCTGTGCGGGAACTTGTCGAGGTCACCGTCGTAGTGCTCGTTGAGCGCCCACCAGAGGGCCAGCCCCTCACCGATCGGGACGCGGTAGTCCTTGTCGCCGTGGATGACGAGCATCGGGGTGACGATCTCCTCCGCCAAGGTGTGCGGGGAGTTGGCCTCCAGCATCTCGGGGCTGAGCTCGCGCTTCCAGTACCAGGCGGCGTCGGTGGTCGGGCCGAAGCTGGTCAGGTTCCACAGCGACGCGTGGGACACGATGCCCGCGAAGCGGTCGGTGTGGGTGGCGATCCAGTTGGCCATGTACCCGCCGAAGGAGCCGCCCATCATCACCGAGGCGTCGTCGCGGATGTCGCCGCGCGCCTCGACGGCGTCGGTGAGCGCCATGATGTCGGTGTAGGGCTCGGCCCCCCACTGGCCCCAGCCCCGCTGGATGTAGTCGAGGCCGTAGCCGGTCGACAGCGCCGGGTCGGGAAGCAGGACGGCCTGGCCGCGGGAAACGAGCAGCCACGGGCACCAGCGCCACGACCACGCATTCCACGAGCCGAGCGGACCGCCGTGCACCCACAGCGTCAGCGGCGCCGGGTCCGCCTCGGAGGCGCCCTCCGGCAGGATCAGCCAGCCGGGGACGCGGGTGCCGTCGGAGGCCTGCGTCTCGACGCGTTCGACCCGGCCAGGCAGCTCCGGGTAGGACACGGGCGAGGGCAGCACGCGGCTGGTCGCCGACGCGACATCGATGGCGACGATGTCGCCGGGGTTCGCGTACGAGGAGCGCAGCGCGTAGAGCGTCGCGCCGTCGGGGCTACGCAGCACGGACGAGTGGGCTCCCTCCTGGGTGAGCCGACGCACCTCTCCGCTGCCGAGGTCGACGGAGAAGACGGGGGCGGCGCCGTCCTCGTCGGCCACGACATAGCCCGTCGTGTTGTCGGGCGAGATCGCGACGGGGTGGCCCCAGCGGTCCCAGTCGTCGGCCACGACGCGGCCCTCGCCGGTCTCGAGGTCGATCAGCCACAGCTTGGAGTCAACAGATTGCGTCGGCGAGGAGATGCGATGGCGCACCGCGAGGACGTAGCGGCCGTCGTCGCTGACCACGGCTCCGCCGAACTCGGCATCCTCCGCGGTCGCGATCACGGTGCGCTCGCCGGTGGCCGGGTCGATCCGCGCCAGCCTTCCGACGGTGATGCCCTGGGGAAGGTGCTCCTCCCAGGCGGCGACGAGGGTGGCCCCGTTGCGCGAGACGGTGACCGCCTCGATCGCGTCGCCGACGTCTCCGGTCAGGTCCTTGAGGTCTTCGAGACGGTGGTCGTCGCCCTCACCCGAGACGGTGGCTCGGCGAAGACGCAGGTGCTCGGCGCCCAGGTCGTGGTCCCAGTAGCGCACCGGGTAGCCGTCATGGAGGATCGCGCTGACCTTCTTCTTCGACCTGGTCTCGCGCTTGGCTGCATCGGCCTCGTCGTCATCGACGCCGTCGTGCATCAGCACGCCGAGGATCACGTCGTCGGTGTCGGCGTTGGTGAGCACCGTTCCCCAGCCGCCGTCGCGGCGGGCGAGCACATAGGCCTCGCCGCCGTCACCAGGCAGGCACCACAGAGCGCTGGTGGAGTCCTTGGGGGCGTCGTCGCCCTCGGTGGGGATGTCGCGCTTGGAGGTGAACACGAGCGATCCGTCGCGCAGGAAGGCGGCCGCGGCCTCTCCCTTGACGGAACGGGTCTTGCGGACGGCCCGGCGCTCGCCGCGCGGGTCGACGCTCCAGAGGGAGGTCGTGTAGGCGGTCTTGTCCGCGTCGGGACCCTGCACGGCGGCCATCAGGGTCGTGCCGTCATGGCTCAGCACGAGTCCCGTCAGCCGCGGCGTCGTGACGTAGGTCTCAAGGTCGAACCAGGGTGATTTCTCAGCATCGGTCATGGCTCCACCTTGCCACTGTCGACGCTTCCCCCACGCCCCTCTCCTGCCAGATGGTCGGGGTCGCGACGCTCCGGCCAAGGATGCTCCCGCGCGGGCGCGCGCCTCCGCCCGTCCGGGCCGTCTCCCGACCTGCGCGGAGCCCGCACCGGTGCGGATCGCAGCGCCAGCTAGGCTCGACCCGTGAGCAGCCGACGCATGCAGGATCTGGCCATCGAGGACCACACCCTCACCGTTCCCCTTGACTGGGAAAATCCCGATGACGGGCGCACCATCGACGTGCACGCGGCGGTCGTCACCCGCGAGGGCGGCGAGAAGCTCCCCTATATCACCTTCCTGCAGGGAGGCCCGGGCCACGAGGCTCCGACACCGTTACACAGCCCGTCTTCCCCGTCGTGGCTCGACACCGCGCTCGAGCGGTACCGCGTCGTCCTCCTCGATCAGCGGGGAACCGGAAGGTCGACGCCGATCGGGGACGCCGATCTCGAGCGGGGAACCGACGAGCTCGTCGAGCGGCTCACGCACCTGCGCGCCGACTCGATCGTGCGCGACGCCGAGGCGCTGCGGGAGCATCTCGGCGCGAAGACCTGGAGCACGCTCGGCCAGTCGTTCGGCGGCTTCACCACGCTGAGCTACCTGAGCACGCATGCCGACTCGCTCGACACCGTCTTCTTCACCGGGGGACTCAGCGCCGTCGGCCACACCCCGGACGAGGCCTACGCCCTCTCCTACGACAAGCTCCGCGCGGCCTCGAAGGCGTACTATCGCCGCTTCCCCGAGCAGCGCGACGCTGTGCGCCGGCTCGTCGACCTGGCGGCCGCGGGCGACATCGTGCTGCCCTCGGGTGAGGTCGTCTCCGTGTCGCGGATCCGGTCGCTCGGCTCGCTGCTCGGCTCCGACGACGGCTGGCAGAGCCTGTGGGCGCTGCTCGCCAAGGATCCTGCCACCAACGCCTTCCGCTACGACCTCGCCGACGCGCTCCCGTTCGGCGGCAGGAACCCGCTCTACTACGTCATCCACGAGTCCTGCTACGCAGACGGCCATGCCACGAACTGGGCGGCCGAGCGCGTCGAGCCCGACGACTTCAAGCAGGACCCGACGCTGCTGACGGGCGAACACGTTCGGCGGGAGTGGGCCGAGACCGTTCCCGCATTCCAGCCTTGGGCCGACGTCGTGGACCGGATCGCCGCCGTCGAGTGGCCCCGTCTCTACGACGAGGCCGCCCTCGAGGCCTCCGGCGCGAAGGGTGCAGCCGCCGTCTACTACAACGACCTGTACGTCCCGGTCGAGTACTCGATGGAGACGGCCGCGCTGCTGCCCGACGTCAAGACGTATGTCACCAGCATCCACGAGCACAGCGGGCTGCGCTCCGGCGACGTCCTCCCCCACCTCTTCGACCTCGCGGCCGGTCGCGCCGTGCGCTGACAAACCGTTGTCAGGTGGCACCTTGAGCACTTTTCCGGACTCGTTGCGCACCAACGCCCTCTTGAGCGTTCCAATCCAGAACGCACCCGGAAAAGTGCTCATCACACCCCCACCCGAGGCGGCTGGGAGCCCGTCGCTCCTGCACGGCGACAAGCCACGATTAACGGCTAGTTGAACGTTCACACTAGAATGGGGCCTGTGGTCCGCCCAGTCTTGCAGCGGATCCCCGGTGATCGGAGCCGGTCCCAGCTCAGTTGGAGGCTCCGCCAGCCCGCGCCCGACGACCCACTCCGGGGTTGAATGCCAACGGCGCAGAGCGCAAGACACCGACCAGAGGAACCCTTTGTCTTCGAATTTCGCGCGCCTCGGCGTGCCCACCTCCCTCGTCACCGCCCTCCAGGCGCGTGGCATCACCACCCCGACGCCCATCCAGGAGGCCACCCTCCCCGACTCGCTGGCCGGACGTGACGTCCTCGGCCGCGGCCGCACCGGCTCGGGAAAGACCTTCGCCTTCCTGCTCCCCCTCGTCGCGCGCCTCGCAGGCGGTCGCCAGGCCCCGCCGAAGAAGGCCCGCTCCCTCATCCTCGCCCCGACCCGTGAGCTCGCCTCGCAGATCGAGGAGTCGCTGATCCCGCTCGCCAAGACGGCCGGGCTCAGCCACGTCACCGTCTTCGGCGGCGTGAACCAGAACCCCCAGGTCCGCGCTCTTGCCAAGGGCGTCGACGTGCTCGTCGCGTGCCCCGGCCGCCTGCTGGACCTGATGGGCCAGGGCGCGGTCGACCTGTCCGCGGTCACCATCACGATCATCGACGAGGCCGACCACATGGCAGACATGGGCTTCCTGCCCATGGTCCGCCGCATTCTCGACAAGACGCCCCAGACCGGTCAGCGGATGCTGTTCTCGGCCACCCTCGACCAGGGTGTCGGAGTGCTCGTCAAGGCGTACCTGCACAATCCCGTGACCCACGAGGCCGACTCGGCCCAGTCGCCCGTCGCCAAGATGGACCACCACGTACTCAAGGTCGACAAGGCCGACCGGATACGGATCCTGGCCGACCTCGCCGCCGCCCCGGGCAAGACGATCATGTTCACCCGCACCAAGCACGGCGCCAAGAAGCTCGCGCGTCAGCTCGTCCAGCTGGGCGTTCCCGCGGTCGATCTGCACGGCAACCTCGCGCAGAACGCCCGCACCCGTAACCTCGACGCCTTCCACTCCGGCGCCGTCCAGACCCTCGTCGCCACCGACATCGCCGCCCGCGGCATCCACGTCGACGACGTCGAGCTCGTCGTCCATGCCGACCCGCCCGCGGAGCACAAGGCCTACCTGCACCGCTCCGGCCGAACCGCCCGCGCGGGCAAGGCGGGCACCGTGCTGACGCTGGCCACCCCCGACCAGACCGGAGAGGTCCGCTCGCTGATGCGCGCGGCCAAGATCTCGCCGACCATCGCGTCGACGAGGGCGGGCGACCAGCTGATCGTCGACCTCGCCCCGGGCGAAAGGGTCTACCTGAGCCCCGAGCAGGCCGATGCGGCGGCGCACCCCAACCGGCCCCAGCAGGAGGCGCAGCAGCCGAAGCAGCGCGGCGGGGCTCGTCGCCCCCGCCGTGGCCCGGCGAAGGACAGCCCGCGCGACGGAGCCCCTCGCGGCGGCGGTCGCGACTCGGGTCCTCGCGACGGCGCCCGCAGCGGCACCCCGCGCGACGGAGGAACCCGCAGGCCGAGGCAGGAGTCCGGGGCACGCTCCGGAGGCCGAGGCCGCTCCGGCGCCGCCTCCTCAGGCAGCAACAAAGGCGTGGCGGGCTTCAGCGCGCAGCGCCGTCGCGGTCGCTGACACCGAGACACAACCCATGAGACGGGCGGCCGAGGCCGCCCGTCTCGCTTTCTTTCATGATTTCGCCCAGGGCATGGCATCGGCGCGGGGTCGAGCCGCCCGCCAGGACACTCCCCGCCAGCACCGGCTTGCGACGCAGATGTGATCGGTTCGCCCCTGACAAGGACTTTTACGGCCTCGACGCCGACCGGTGCCAACTCCCGGGCACCCTGAACTTCCTGAGTGTTTCCTGAGACAACCGGGCCCTCCGACACGCCATCACCACAGCATTTACCGTGCAAACCGCATCAATCCTGAGACAATGCTTTGGATTTCTCAGGTTGCGGTGTTAGGTTTCTTCAGCCCACGACTCACAAGGAACAGGCAACCTCATGTTGAAACGCACCACCATCGTGCTGGTCACCGCCCTCCTGGGCGTGGTCCTCGGCATTGTCCCCCTGGGAGAGGCGAAGGCGCAGACCAATGCGACCACCGTCTACACGCAGCCCGGTGACCACCTGGTCAACGGCCGCTACTGGCAGACCGACTGTGAGAAGTACTCCACCACCGTCGTGCGCTGCACCACCGACATCTGGGGTACAAAGGTCGCGAAGGTCGGCGGCAGCTACGTCGCCACCAACGGCTGGGTCTTCAACAACATGACCTACCTTCCTTCCGCCCGCAGCTCCTGGTCCAAGAACCCGTTGGGGAAGACGGGTTCCTGGACCGCAAACGACGGACGCAAGTGGAAGACCGAGTGCGACACCGCAGCCACCGGCAAGAACGGCTGCCGTTCCTACTCCCTGACCAGCGTCGTCGAGTCGGCCTCCGGCAAGTTCAGGCAGAGCACCAAGTGGGTCTTCAACAACATGGTGCAGTTCTCCAGCTCGTCGGTTCCCGCCGTCACCAAGATCCCGGCCTCCTCCCCCGACATCCCCAACATGCCGGTCGAGAACTCGAAGGCCGACAAGGTCGTCACTGCCGCCCTCAGCAAGGTCGGCAGCAGCTACCGTCACGCCTCGGCGGGCCCGAGCTCCTTCGACTGCTCCGGCCTCACGAGCTACGCCTACAAGCAGATCGGCATCACGCTGCCCCGCACCTCCGGCAGCCAGGTCTCGGCAGGCAAGAAGGTCTCCACCAGCGCCCTGAAGCCTGGTGACCTGGTCTTCTACTACTCGCCCATCAGCCACGTCGGCATCTACATCGGTGGCGGCCAGATCGTCGACGCGGCCAACCCGCGCACCGGCGTCCGGGTCACCTCCGTGAACTCCATGCCGCTCAAGGCCGCGGTCCGCGTGGTCAACAGCTGAGCGAGCGACACGCCGACGCCCCGACCCCTGGTCGGGGCGTCATGCCGTTTCCGCCCCGGATGAGCCGGCTACGGTGTAGAACTGCAAGCCAGGGTCTCTTCGGGGGCGACCGCTACGAGCACCGGACGGAGGCACCATGCTGATCGACGCCGAGGGTCTCGTCGAGCGGCCGGGCCCGCGGAGGGTCTCGATCCGGATTCGCGACGACCGGGTGGAGAGCGTCCGCGTCGACGCCTGCCTGCTCGACCCCGAAGCCCTCCCGCGGCTCGCCGACGCCATCCGCACCGCGCACGACGAGGCGATCGCCTCCGATGTGCTCGCGCCGCACCCGGATCAACCGTCCGATCCGCACCGCGATGCGCTCCTCGAGCGGCTACGCGCCTACACCGACGACGCGCTTCGCGACCTTGAGCCTTGCGCCGCCGCTCCCTGCCTCGAGGGCGTCACGACGATCGACGACGGTCCCGTGCATCTGCACTATCTGATCGGCTCCCTCGCCACCGTCGAGGTCGATCCGACCGCCTGCGACCTCACCCCGGACGAGGTGGCGTGCCATGTCCGGTCGGCACTCGAGCGAGGAATGGCGCTGATCGACGACCCGGAGGACGGCTCCATCACCGAACTGGAGGAACTCTTGGAGGGCCTCTACCCGGCACACGGGACGTGATCGGCGCCGCTGCGACCACCTGCTTCGGCTAGCGTGACGGCGTGAACTCGATGCTGCGCCGCTCCGTCTCGCCGCTGAGCGCCGCCCTGCTCGGGGGCAGCCTGCTGTTCCTGGTGCTCTTCCTCCGCAGCGTCCCCTGCGTACAACCGGTTCCCGGCACGTTCGACCGCTTCCTGTACGCCTGCTACAGCGACATCCAGACGAACTTCCTCGCCCAGTCGATAGGGACGGGCAACGTCCCCACCACCGCGGACGAGCTGACCTATCCGCCGCTGCTCGCGGTGATCATCTGGTTCACCTCTCGGGTCACCTCCTCGGTGCTCGGCGCGCCCGTCACCCGCAGCGCGACCCCGGAGGCCCAGGTCGAGGCGAGCCTCACGTTCTACTCCCTCACCGCGGTGGGGCTGTTCGTCTGCTTCCTCACCCTGATCTTCGCGGTCGCCATCTTCGGACGGCGTCCCTCCGGCGCCGCGCGCACCGCAGGCCAGCGACCTCGGCTCGCGAATCCGTGGGGATGGTCCTCTGACGCCTTCCTGATCGCACTCTCGCCCATCGTGCTGAGCGTCGGGCTGATCAGCTGGGAACTGATCCCGCTCGCCCTCGCAGGGGTCGGCCTCGCCCTGTTCTCGACCCGACGCAGCCTCCTCGCCGCCATCGTGCTGGCAATCGCGTCGTGCACGGGCACGATGCCGATCGCGGTCAGCATCGGCCTCGTAGTCGCGATCGGACTCCGCGGAGGCACGCTGCGCGCGCTCCGGTTCGGCCTGGTCTGGCTCGCCGTGTTCGTGGTCGTCCAACTCCCGTTGATCCTCAAGGATTTCGGAAGGCTCTGGGACTTCTACCGGTCGCAGGCCGGCGCCTCTCCCGGGTTCGGCTCGCTCTGGTACCTGGCGAAGCTGTGGGGTTTCGACCAGCCGCACGCCGGGTCGCTGGGATTCTCGGCGCTGATCGTCGGGCTCGGCTGCCTCTTCGGCCTCCTGCGCGTCACGGGCAGACGGCCGCGGGTCGGCGCGCTGATCGCGCTCGTCGTGCTCGCGGTGATCGTCGTTGCCCCGGCGTTCACGCCGCAGACCGGCCTGTGGGTGCTGTTCGCGGTGGTTATCGCGCGGCCGTACCGGGCCGAGCTGGTCGCGGTGACGATCACCCAGCTCCTCTACGCGTTCGCGCTCTGGGGCTGGCTCGACGGCGCGCTCACCAGCACCCAGTCGGGCCACTACTGGCTGTACTGGCTCGCCATCCTGGCGCGGGCCGCCGTCGAGATCTACCTCCTGGCCCGCGTGCTGTGGGACGTGCTGCACCCCGAGCGCGACCGGTTCGGCTCCGTCTGGTCGGATCCGCTCGGCGGCGAACTGCACGCCGTGGCGCCTCGCCCGGCGCCGGCGCGTCCGGCCCCGGTCCCTGCCGGGAAGTCGTTCCTCGGGCGCTGGCGGGCGCCTCTGATCGCGGCGGCCATCGCGACGTTCGTGTCCAGGTTCGCCTTGGTGCTTGCCGCCTACTGCATCGAGTGGTTGATGACCACCGACCAGGTGAAGCCGAAGTTCGGCTGGGATGCTTGGGCGCGCTGGGACGCGCTGCATTTCCTGTCCATCGCGGAGTCGGGCTACGGCCCCGAGGTGGTGGGCGGCAACGCGCCCGCCTTCTTCCCCTTTTTCCCCCTCGCCGTCCGGGTCGTCTCCGCCCCAGGCATCGAGCCGCTGCACGCGGGAATCCTGGTCTCGTTCGTCAGCACGTTCGTCGCCTCGGCGTACCTCTACCGACTCGCCCAGCTGCACGGGTTCGACGGCGACCGCTCCATCGTCTACCTGTTGCTGTTCCCGACCGGGGTCTTCCTTGTCGCGCCCTACTCCGAGGCGTTGTTCCTGGCCGGCGCGGTCCCCGCCTTCTACTACGCACAGAGGGGGCGGGCCTGGCCTGCCGCGCTGTTCACGGCGATCGCCGTGGGCACCCGTACGGTCGGCCTCTTCGTGCTGCTCGGGGTCGCGGTCGAGCTTGCCCGTCGGGCCTGGCCGCACTGGAGGCGGCTCGCCTCGGCCGTCGTCGCCATGGTGGCGGCCTCGCTGCCGTTCTGGATCTACGGGCTCTACCTGCAGCGCGAACGCGGCTCGTTCTGGATCTTCATGCAGGTGCAGAAGGAGGGTTGGGGTCGCGACTTCACGGGCTTTACAGACGGGTTCCTCACAACGTGGAACACCTGGGCCGGCGACTACGGGGCCAACATCGTGTTCACGTGGCGGGTGGAGATCGTCTTCGCGGCCCTCTCGCTGGCGCTGATGGTGTGGGTGATGTGGCGCGGCTACCTCGGCTACGCCGTCTACATCGGCGCGACCCTGATCATCGGGCTGAGCAACGCCTGGTACTACAGCACCCCACGACTCGCGCTGGCGTTCTTCCCGTTCGCGTTCATGATCGCCGCGCTCGTGGGCAAGCGGGAGCGGGCCCACACCTACACCGTGCTGACCATGACGGCGCTCGCCACCGTAGGCGTCGTCGCCTACACCAGGGGCGCCTGGTTCTTCTGATCCGGCCGGCCCGAGGAATTCTTCAGAATATTGCCTGCACGATGTCGAATCCCGCGATCCCCGCCGCGACGCCCGGATCGGGCTTCCGGCGCCGGAGCGGGTCCGCGACCGGATCGACGTGGTGCTGACCGTGATCTACGCGATCTACAACGAGGGCTACGTCACGACGGCAGGCGAGCTCAGCCGCTTCGACCTCAGCCAGGAGGCTCTGCGTCTCGCCCGGGTGGTGGTGCGGCACGTCCCGGACCATCTCGAGGCGACCGGCCTGCTCGCGCTGCTGCCGCTCCTCCAGGCCCGCCGACCGGCGCGGATCGGACAGGGCGGTCGACTCGTCCCGCTTCCCGAGCAGGACCGCAGCCTCTGGGACGCGACGATGATCGCCGAGGGGCACGATCTTGTCCGCGCGCTGCTGGCCGCCAACCGTCCGGGGCCGTTCCAGTATCAGGCTGCGATCCAGGCCGTGCACTGCGATGCCGAGCGCGACGAGGACACCGACTGGGCCCAGATCCTGACCCTCTACGACCAGTTGATCGCGGCCGAGCCGAGCGACGCGGCGCGCAGGGCGAGGATCGTCGCGGTCGGACACCTGCACGGTCCTGAGGCGGCGCTCGCCGATGACGGTGCTCAGCGAATTTCCCCAGAGTTGCTCGTCGAAGTTCCTCAGGTCGCGGGGTTAGGTTAGCGCAGGTTGGTGCCGGTTGTGGCGCGGCGTAGTTCGTCGGCTGCGGCGTGGTGGTTGCGGAGTCGGTAGGAGGGGCCGTCGAGGGTGATGACGACGGAGCGGTGGAGGAGCCGGTCGAGCATGGCGGCGGCGACGGTGGTGTCGCCGAGGATCTCGCCCCAGGCTCCGACCGGCCGGTTCGTGGTGATCACGATCGAGGTCTTCAGGTAGCGCTGGTTGATGACCTGGAACAAGGCTGAGGCGGCCTCGCCGGGCAGCGGGAGGTAGCCAAGCTCGTCGATGATGAGCAGGGTCGGACCGGCGAAGAAACGCATCATGGTGGACCACTTGCCTTCGATCGCGGCGCGGTGGCAGCGGGCGGCGAGGTCGGCGGCGGAGGTGAAGTAGACGCGGTAGCCGGCGGTGACGGCGGCGTGCCCGAGGCCGGTGGCGATGTGGGTCTTCCCGACGCCGGGTGAGCCGATGAGGAGGATGTTGGTGGCGGTGTCGAGGTAGCGGCAGGTGCCGAGTTCGGTGAGCAGGTTTCGGTCGATGCCGGAGGCGTGGTCGAGGTCGAAGTCGTCGAGGGTGGCGCCGGTGGGGAGGTTCGCGAAACGGAACCGGCCGGCGAGGCGTCGGGCTTCGGTGGCGGTGACCTCGATGCGCAGTAGGTGCTCGAGGGTGTGGGTGAGGCTCCAGCCCTCGGTTTGGGCTTGGTCGAGCACCTTCGGGAGGGCGTCGGCGGCGTCGGCGAGTTTCAGGTCGGTGAGGTGGTTGCGCAGCTGTTGGTAGACGCTGGCGGCGGTGTTCGTGGTGGTGGTCATGGGAGGGTGTTCCTGTTCTTCGCGGCCTGCTCGTAGGCGGCCAGGCTGATCACGGTCGAGAGCGGTTCCGCGGCGCCGGTGAGCACGGCGGCGGCGCGCAGGGCGGTGGCGCCGGGTGGGATGCGTTCCTTGCGGCGGTGGGAGCGTCCCGGCGGTGCCGAGGCGAGGGCGATCGTTTCGAGGGCGGTGACGTGTCCGGTGTCGCGGATCGTGACCCCCAGGCCCGGTTCGGCGACTCGGTGTCGGGCGAGGACCGCGCCGGAGAGGGTGGCGATGTCGATGGTGTCGCTGCCGTGGCGGTGATGGACGACGACCTTCCCGGCAGCGAGTTCGGGTGGGACGGAATACCGGTTGCCGCGCCAGTCGATCAGCGCCTGCCGGGTGGCGGTGCGTTCCTCGGTGAGGATCACCGGGAACACCGTCGGTGGCAACGCTCGGAGCCGTTCGGCGGCGAACATCGCCTTCGCGGTGCTCCACCCGGACACGTCTTCCCGGCGTCGCTGGTCTTGTCGGCGGGCGAACGCCTCGACACCGGCCTGGGCCTGCTCGAGGGTGAGTTCGTCGGGCAGAGTCCGCCACCAGCGTTGCGCGGCGGTGTGGTTATTCTTCTCGACCACGCCCTTGCGGTTGCCGGAGCGGGGCCGGCAGGCGACCACCTGGACGCCGTGGTGCTTCGCGAACCCGGCGAACATCGCCGTCAGATCCCCCGTGACCGGGTCCAGCACGGTGCGCATCCGATCGAAGCGCCACACGCGAGTGAGCCCACCCAGCAGACGCAGCAAGGTGCTCATCGCGGCCAACAGGTGCGGCAGATCCATCGACGGGGCGAGCACCGCCCGCCAAACCCCCGAGTGGGCCAGCGAGCCGACCAGCAGGAACGCCTTCTTCGTCGGGAACCCCCAGTGCGTGGGCGCATCGGGCAGCTCGAGCCAGTCGAACTGGGTCTCCTCACCCGGCGGATGCTCGATGACCGCGTTCGGACGCTTCGTGACGTGCGCGCAGGCGGCGCAGGCCGGCCGCAGCCCGCGGTCACGGATCTGTCGGGTCAACGTCGGATACGACCCCGCGTAGCCCAGCGGGCGCAGCTCGTCGAGCAACGTCGCCGCCCACAAATGCGGGTCCTCCGATAGGCGCGCGCTCACGTAGTCGACGAACGCCTCGAACGAGTCCGGCACGGCGCGTTGCCGCCGCCCCGGGACCCGGTCCCCGTTCAAGTACGCGCGGATCGTCTTGCGGTCATGGTTGGTGCGGCGGGCGATCTCGCTGATCGTCATCCCCTGCCGTTTCAGAGCGTGGATATCCACGCTGCTCCTTTCTGAGAGCATAAGAACAAGGGCCTTCCTCGAGGTGGTGTGTGGTCAGAGACCACCAGTCTCGGGGAGGGCCCGCCTCATGCGGCGGAGCGACCCAGGGTGAGGAATTTCGATGAGCAGAACTGGGGAATTTCAGTGAGCGCCGTCACCGAGACCGACACCGACGCCCAGGACCACTACGAGCTGGCCGTCAGGGCGGATTTCCCCGCCCGGCTCGGCAGGCGCGACGAGGCACGCGCAGAGTTCCTGCGGGCAGCAGACCTGACGCAGAACCTGGCCGAGATCGAGCTCCTGCGGCGCCGCGCGGACCCCGTCTGACTCACTCGGCCAGGTCGCTCGCCGCGGGGTGCAGCGTCGCGGAGACGATCGCCTCGATGGCGAAGCGCGTCGACTCCGCAAGGTCGACCGCGGAAGGATCGTGCAGCCACTGCACCTGCAGGCCGTCCATGACGGCGAGGATGCTCGCGGCGGCGTGCCTGACGGGGCCCGGGTCCGTGATCCCACGCTCCTCACACACCTGTGTGAAGGCCTCGACGATCTCCTCGCGGAGCGTCGCGTAGCGATGGGCGAAGTAGTCGCGAGCGGGGTGCTCGGCCGTCACCGACTCTCCGGAGAGGACGACGAAGGCCTGGACGATGCCGGCTCTTTCCGCGTTGGCGATGGCCGTGTTGACGAGGTGCCGGAACAGGTCGATGCCGCCGGGGATGTGCTGCTCGGTGAAGTGCTCGACGTCGGTCTTGTCGCGGTAGGTCAGCACCTCGAGCAGCAGTTGGGTCTTCGAGCCGAAGTGGTGCAGGATGCCCGCGTGCGTCATGCCCACCTGGTCGGCGATCTCGGCGAGGGTTCCGTTGACCGAACCCTTGCTGCCGAACACGTCGGTTGCGGCCCGGAGGATCTCGTTTCGCCGCACGAGCGTCTCGGGCCTCGCCCCAGTCTTCTTCCTCATGCGTACACTCTGCCTCTTCGCACCGGTACCCCTTGACCACGCCTTGACGGCGCTGGCGAGCTTACTGCATCACGAAACGGCAACGATTCTCGCCCAGGGGGTTGCTACTTACTTACTCGCCAGTAAGAATAGCCCCAGCACCTTCACCAGAACAGTGCGACAAGATCGGCGGCCCGTCACAAGCGACCCGGGCCTCAACGTAGGAGCAGCAATGAAGCTGAAGACCTGATCGCCGTCGCGACAGCGGCGGTATTCACCCTGGCCGGGTGTGGGACCGGAGAGGATCCCGCCCCAAGCAACCAGCCGACCTCGAATGCCAGCGGTGGAGAGACCGCCGGTGGCGGTGTCGGCACGGCGGCCCTGACCATCGCCAAGCCTGACGGCGCGATCACGACGGAGTCCCACAACCCCTACCTGGGCGACTCGTCGGCCTCCAAGTACGCCTACGGCAAGGTCATCTTCGAGCCGCTCGCCCTCGTCAACCCGACGGGCGATCTCGGCACCACCCCGTGGCTCGCCGAGTCGGTCGAGTGGAACGAGGACTACACGCAGCTCACCGTCGTCCCGCGCAAGGGCGTCAAGTGGAGCGACGGCACCGACTTCACCGCCGACGACGTGATCTTCAGCTTCGACATGGTCCGCACCGGAAAGCTGAACGACACCTCGGCCCACAACATCAAGGAGGTCAAGGCCGACGGCGACAAGGTCGTGATCACCTTCGGCAACTCCAAGTTCACCTCCCAGGCCCGCGTGCTGCACCACCCGATCGTGCCAAAGCACATCTGGGAGAACATCGCCGACCCGAACACCGACCCGCTGACCGAAGAGGGCCAGGCCGTCGGCACCGGCCCCTACGTCCTGTCGAACTGGTCGACCGAGTCGGTCACCCTCACCGCCAACCCCGAGTACTGGGGCGGCGAGCTGGCCGTCCCCGAGCTCAACTACGTCTCCTACGGCGACAACGCCGCCCTGACGACGGCGCTCGTCTCCGGCGAGGCCGACTGGGCGCAGGCCTTCCTGCCCCAGATCCAGGACAGCTACCTGGCCGCCGATGAGAACAACAAGTTCCTCGTGTCCCCCACCGCCGGCGCGGGCACGCTCTTCATGAACCTGCAGACCAAGCCGTTCAACAACAAGGCGCTGCGCGAGGCGCTCGCCTGGACGATCGACCGCAACGCCTACGTCGACATCGCCCGTGAGGGCGCCTCAGAGGCGATCTGGAACGTGACCGGCCTCGGCGACCTGCTCAAGGACGAGATCCTCCCCGAGTACGCGGACAAGAACTACTCCGTCGATGTCGACAAGGCCAAGCAGATCCTGACCGACGCCGGCTACACCTGGAAGGACGAGAAGCTCATCGATCCCGATGGCGAGGCGGTGTCCTTCTCCATCTCCGTCCCCGCTGGTTGGAGCGACTGGAACACCGAGCAGGCGCTGCTCGCTGAGGAACTGAAGTCGGCCCTCGGCATCGAGGTCAAGGTCGACCAGCCCGACTGGGGTGGCTGGGACGCCGCGCGCCAGGAGGGCAGCTTCCAGGCGATCATCCACTGGCTCGAGGACACGGGCAACGCCTACGGCCTCTACACCTCGACGATGGATCCCAAGTGGATCGTCGACAACAAGGCCCAGTTCAACTTCGGTCGCTTCGACGACCCGGCCGTGACCGAGGCGCTCAACACCTACGCCAACGCCGCCAATGAAGATGAGCGCAAGGAGGCCCTCAAGACAATGCAGACCGGGTTCGTCGAGAACGTGCCCGCGATCCCGCTCGGCGCCCACCCGCTGCTCGGCGAGTTCAACACCCGCAACTACGTCGGCTGGCCGTCCGAGGAGGACCAGTACGCCTCGGGTGACCCGACGCAGCCGGGCATCGTCCTCGTTCTCACCAAGCTGGCAACGGCCTAGTCCCCAACGGAACACGTACCCGGGGGTAGATGCGCCTGCGTGCGTCCACCCCCGGTGCATCCGCTGCACGAAAGCGACACCCGTGTGATGAGTGAAACGCTCCTGTCCGTACAAGACTTCTCCGTCGTCTACGACGTCGACCCGCCCGTCGAGGCGGTCAAGAACGTCAGCCTCGACCTGCACCGCGGCGAGATTCTCGGCCTCGCTGGCGAGAGCGGCTGCGGCAAGACCACCCTCGCCTACGGCATCCAGCGCCTGCTGAAGCCCCCGGCCGTCATCACGAGCGGCTCGGTCCTGTTCAACGACGCCTCCGGCGAGGCGATCGACGTGAACTCCCTCGACGCCGAGGAGATGCGCCGGTTCCGCTGGGACAAGATCTCGATGGTCTTCCAGGGCGCCATGAATGCGCTGAACCCGGTCGTCCAGATCGGCAGGCAGCTCGAGGACGTGTTCGAGGTGCACCGGCCCGAGATGAACCGCAGGCAGCGTCTTGCCGAGGTCAAGGAACTGCTTGAGCTGGTCAAGGTCGGCGAGCAGCGGATCCGCTCCTATCCCCACGAACTGTCGGGAGGAATGCGGCAGCGCGTCATGATCGCCATGGCGCTGGCGCTGCGGCCGCAGCTGATGGTCATGGACGAGCCGACCACCGCCCTCGACGTCCTCGTGCAGCGCGAGATCCTGCGCCAGATCTCCCAGCTGCGGCGCCAGTTCGGCTTCTCCGTCATCTTCATCACCCACGATCTGCCCCTGCTGCTCGAGATCAGCGACCGGATCGCGATCATGAAGGACGGCGAGATCGTCGAGCTGGCCACGGCCGAACGGATCTGGAACGACCCGCGTGACGAGTACACCCGGACGCTGCTGTCCTCGTTCCCCCGGCTGACCGGCGAGAAGGGGGTGCTGGTGCGATGAGCACTCTCGAGTTCGTCAATGTCACCAAGATCTACAACGTGCGCGGCGCGGGAACGCTCAAGGCGCTCGACGACGTGAGCTTCACGCTTTCCTCCGGGCAGACCATCGGCCTTGTCGGCCAGTCCGGCAGCGGCAAGTCGACGATCGCGAAGATCCTCACCCAGCTCGAACGGGCCACCTCCGGCGAGGTGCTGCTCAACGGCTCCCCCATCCCCCGACGCGGACGGGAACTGCGCGCCTACCGGCATCAGCTCCGCATGGTCTTCCAAGACCCATTCGCCTCGCTGAACCCGTACCACTCGATCCGCTACCACATCGAACGGCCGCTCCGGCTGCACAACGTGGTGCCGAAGGCCGAGACCGACGCCGAAGTGCGCCGTCTGCTCGAGCGCGTGCGGCTCGACCCGAAGACCGTGATCGACCGCCGACCGCACGAGCTCTCGGGGGGCCAGCGCCAGCGGGTCGCCATCGCGCGGGCCCTTGCCTCACGGCCGAAGCTGCTCGTCGCCGACGAGCCCGTCTCCATGCTCGACGTGTCAATCCGGCTCGGAGTGCTCAACCTGCTCGCCGACCTGCAGCGCGAAGAGGCGCTCGGCGTGCTCTACATCACCCACGACCTCGCGACGGCCCGCCACTTCAGTGACGAGATCATCGTGCTCAACCAGGGCAGGATCGTGGAGCACGGCCCGGCCGACGACGTCATCCTCAACCCCCAGGACCCCTATACCCGCGAACTGCGCGCCGCCTCGCCAGACCCGGAGGCGCACTTCGCCGCCCTGGCCAAGAACGGAGGAGCGCGATGAGCGCCGTCCAGCCAACGTTGACCGATCCACAGCCAGATGCGCTCGAGGTCGGCACCACCGCGACGAAGGCCGTGAAGGGCCGCTCGCGCATCCCGTGGCGCTTCCTCGGCAGCCGCGCCCTCTTCTATCTGTTCACCCTGTGGGCCGCGATCACGATCAACTTCTTCCTGCCCCGGATGATGAAGGGCGACGCCGTCGACGCCTACCTCTCCCGCAACCGCAATGTCTCTCCTGAGGCTGCGGACGCGCTGCGCGCCCTGCTCGGCCTCGACACCGACCGGACTCTGTCCCAGCAGTACCTCGACTACTGGTCGCACCTGCTGCGCGGGGACCTCGGCGTCTCGCTCCTGCACGGCCTGCGCCCGGTCGGGGAGGTCATCGCGGGGGCCCTTCCGTGGACGGTGGGTCTCGTCGGCTTCGCCACCATCGTCTCGTTCACCCTCGGCACCGTGGGTGGCGCGCTCATCGGATGGCGCCGGGGCAGCCGCCTCGACGTGATGATCCCCATCACCACTTTCCTGAGCACCATCCCCTACTTCTGGCTCGGACTGCTCGCGATCGCCGTGTTCTCGGTGAACCTCAAGTGGTTCCCGATCGGCAAGGCCTACGGCGTCGGCATGAGCCCTGAGCTCTCGCTCGAGTTCATCGGGCAGGTGATCCGGCACGGCACCCTGCCCGCCCTGACCATCGTGATCGCCTCACTCGGCGGCTGGATGCTCGGCATGCGCAACATGATGCTGACCGTCCTCGACGAGGACTACATCACCGTCGCGCAGGCCAAGGGCATGCCCGACCGGCGGGTGCTGTGGAGGTACGCCGCCCGCAACGCGGTGCTCCCCCAGATCCAGAGCTTCGCGCTCTCGCTCGGCTTCATCGTCGGCGGAACGATCGTGATGGAGATGGTCTTCAGCTATCCGGGCATCGGCAAGTTGCTGCTCGACGCGACGAACGGAAAGGACTACGCGCTGATGCAGGGCGTGTTCCTGGTGATCACGATCTCGGTGCTGGTCGCCAACATTTTCGCCGACGTCGCCTACGCGTTCCTCGACCCGCGCACGCGCCAGACGGAGGCCTGAGCCATGACAACTCCCGCTGCCCTCGAGAACCCCGTCGTCGCTCCACCCCGCGACACCCCCGACGAGCAGGGCTTCCTCACGAAGCTCGGCTCCGCGTTCGCCATGTTCCGCAACGGCAAGTCCATCGCCGGCCTTGTGATCCTCGGCGTCTTCATCCTCGTGGCGATCTTCGCCGACGTCATCGCGCCCGCCTCTCCCACCGCGGTCGACCCGAAGGCCAGGCTGCAGCCGCCTTCGGCCGAACACTGGCTCGGCACCACCCACCTCGGTGAAGACGTGTTCAGCCAGGTGATCTTCGGCACCCGTGGCGTGATCGTGGTCGGCTTCCTCGCCGCCGCGATCGCCACCGTCATCGCGATCACCGTCGGTGTCATCTCCGGATACATCAGCGGTTGGAAGAGCGAGGCCCTCTCGGCCCTGACCAATGTGTTCCTCGTGATCCCGGGGCTGCCCCTGATCATCATCGTGGCCACCATGTTCGAGGACCCGCCGCTGTGGGTCGTCGCCGCGGTGCTCGGCATCATCGGCTGGGCATGGGGCGCGCGCGTCCTGCGTGCCCAGACAATGTCGCTGCGCAACCGCGACTTCGTCCAGGCCGCGCGGGCCAACGGCGAGCCGCTGCGTCGGATCATCGCCGTCGAGATGCTGCCGAACCTGATGGCCCTGATCGCGGCCAGCTTCGTCGGCACCGTCACCGCGGCCATCCTGAGCCTCACCACGCTCTCGTACATCGGCGTCATCCCGGTGACCACCTACAACTGGGGCACCATCCTCAACTGGGCCGCCGCGCAGGGCGCGTTCCGGCAGAACCAGTGGTGGTGGTACCTGCCCCCGGGCCTGTGCATCGCCGCCATCGGCGTCGCGCTCTCGCTCATCAACTTCGGCATCGACGAGTACGTCAACCCCCGCCTGCGTTCGGCGGGTGAACGTGCACGGGCACTGCGCAAGCAGGGCGTCAATGCCAACTCTGCAGTCACGGCGGTCCGCCCCGTGGCCTTGAAGAAGGAAGAACAGAAGTGACCACCCAGCACGTCGATAGCTACCTCGACGCCACCCTCCCAGTCACCGAGCGTGTGGCCGACCTGCTTGCCCGGATGACCCGGGAGGAGAAGGTCGGGCAGATGATGCAGCTCGACGCCCGCGACGACCTCGAGCAGCTCGTGCTCGAACGCCACGTCGGGTCGATCCTGCACACCTCACCCGAGCGGGTGCTGAGGGCCCACGAACTGACCGACCAGACCAGGCTGCGGATCCCGCTGCTCGTCGGCGAGGACTGCATCCACGGGCACTCGTTCTGGGAGGGCGCGACGATCTTCCCCACCCAGCTCGGCATGGCCGCGTCCTGGGATCCCGCCCTCATCGAGCGGGCAGCCCGCGTGACCGCCGTCGAGGTGGCGGCGACCGGCATCCACTGGACCTTCTCCCCCGTGCTCTGCATCACTCGCGACCTGCGCTGGGGACGGGTGGACGAGACGTTCGGCGAGGATCCGTTCCTGATCGGCGAACTCGCCTCGGCGATGGTGCGCGGCTACCAGGGCGACGGGCTCACCGATGAGCGGGCGATCCTCGCGACGGCCAAACACTTCGCCGGCTACTCCGAGACGCAGGGCGGCCGCGACGCCAGCGAGGCCGACCTCTCCCACCGGAAGCTGCGCTCCTGGTTCCTTCCCCCGTTCGAGCGGGTCGCCCGCGAGGGATGCGGCACCTTCATGCTCGGCTACCAGACCACCGACGGCGTGCCGATCACGCTCAACGACTGGCTGCTGACCGACGTGCTCCGCGGTGAGTGGGGCTACGGCGGCATGCTGATCACCGACTGGGACAACGTCGGCCGGATGGTCTGGGAGCAGCAGATCCAGCCGGACTACCCCCATGCGGCCGCCGCCGCCGTCAAGGCAGGCAACGACATGGTGATGACCACCCCCGGCTTCTTCCAGGGTGCGCTCGACGCGATCGAGTCGGGACTGCTGCAGGAGTCCGACCTCGACCGCGCCGTCGGCCGGATCCTGCGGGTGAAGTTCGAGCTCGGCCTGTTCGAGAACGCGCGCCGCCCCGACGCAGAGCGGATCGCCACCGAGATCGCCACCCCCGAGCACGAGGCCGTCAACGTCGAACTGACCCGTCGGGCGATCGTCCTGCTCGAGAACGACGGCGTCCTTCCACTTGGCCACGGCGACGCTCAGGATGCCCCCGTCCGGACCGTCGCCGTGGTCGGGCCACTCGCCGACGACGCCCAGACGCAGCTCGGTGACTGGGCAGGCAGCTCAGGCCAGGCAGGCTGGCTGCCCGACGGCCATCCCCGCGACATGATCACCACCGTCGTCGACGGGTTCCGTCGCCACGTTCCAGAGGGCTGGCAGGTCACCCACGCCCGCGGCGCCGACATCGTCACGCTGGAGGAACACCCCGATGGCCCGTTCTTCCCCGACGGTCAGCCGCGCCACCCCGTCGTGCGTCCCTGCGCGCCGGACGAGGACCTGATCGCGGAGGCGCTCGCCCAGGCCGAGGCGGCCGACTACGTCGTGGCGGTCCTCGGGGACCAGATCGAGCTGGTCGGCGAGGGTCGTTCGACGGCGACCCTCGAGCTGGTCGGCGGCCAGATCGCGCTGCTCGACGCCCTGGCCGCGACAGGCAAGCCGCTCGTCGTCGTGCTGCTCGCCTCGAAGCCGCTTGTGCTGCCGCCGTCGGCGATGGGCGCCTCGGCGATCATCTGGGCTGCCTCCCCCGGCATGAAGGGCGGTCAGGCGGTGGCCGAGATCGCGCTCGGGCTCGTGGAGCCGAGCGGTCGGCTCCCCGTGTCGTTCGCGCGGCACGTCGGCCAGCAGCCCACCTACTACAACCAGATTCGCGGCCAGCACGGCGACCGCTACGCCGACCTCACCCAGGCACCCGCGTGGCCGTTTGGGCACGGGCTGAGCTACACGAGCGTCGACTACTCGGACCTGCGCATCGAGCAGGCCGAGCTCACGCCGTCCGACGTGGTGCGGGCGACCGTGCGGGTGACCAACTCCGGTGCTCGCCCCGCGCTGGAGACGGTCCAGGTCTACGTGAGCGACACCGTCACGTCGGCCAGCTGGGCCGACCAGGAGCTGAAGGCCTACCGCCAGGTGGAGCTGGCGCCCGGCGAGTCGCGGCTGGTCGAGCTGGAGGTTCCGGTCGCCGACTGCACCATCGTCGACGCGAGGGGAAACCGGATCGTCGAGCCTGGCGACTTCGAGCTCCGGGTGGGCCCGTCGTCCGACCGGATGCGTCTGCTCCGGGCGACGTTCACCGTCGCCTGAGCGGTGGCCGGGAGGGAGACTTGAGCACTTGTCCGGGTTCGTTGATCATGGCAGCGTTCACACTGCCCCAGATCCGCATCGAGTCCGGAAAAGTGGCTCTATTCATGGATGTGTGGGTCGTGGGCGGCCTGGGAGGCTGGGTTTGGGGCCTGCGAGGTTCAGCATCGCGAGGGCGATGAGGGGTTCGGGTCCGTGGAAGCCGAACGCGATTCGGGTGATCAGTCGGATCTTGGTGTTGACTGATTCGATCAGTCCGTTGGATAGACCGTGGGTGATCGAGGCGAGGATCTCGTCGCGGTGTTTCATGATCCGGCGTTGTAGGTCGACGAACGCGGGGATGCGTGAGCGGCGGGCCCAACTGATCCAGTGATCGAACGCTGCCGGGGCTTCCTGGGGGGAGAGTTTGAACAAGGTGCGCATGGCTTCTTTCAGCAGGTAGGCCCGAAACAGGGTGGGGTGAGACGTTCGTATCCAGTCGAGTTGGACCTGCTGGTTAGCAGTGAGGTTCTCCGGGTTCTTCCAGATCGAGAACCGGGAATGCTGAAGGCGTTGAGCCTGCCCGACAGAGCGGGGCTGCTGCCCTGTTTCAGGGTCGTGACGGCGGCGTCCGGTCGCTGCGCTCCAGGCCTGTCTGCGGACCGTGTCGAGGGCCTCGGTGACCCATTTCACGACATGGAACGGGTCAGCACACAGCACCGCCCTGGGGCAGCGGTTCCGGATCACTGATTTGATCCAGTTCGCCCCGTCAGCGCTCACGTGGCTGATCATCGCGACCCGGTCCTGGCCAGCAGCGTCTCCGGAGAGGGTGTCAGATGGTTTGTGTAAGGGGTGGCTCCTGATTAGGAAGCAGACACACTGATGTCCATGATTGATAAGCAGTCTCGTGATGAACGGCGCCGTGCTCAGAGGGCGGGCGTGGAGGCGTTGGAGGCCTCTGGAGCGTTGGATGATCTCTATGCCCGTATCGATGTCGGCGAGGTCCAGTTCGATGGCAGGGATGGCCTGATCCAGCAGTTGATCAAGGCCGGCCTTGAACGCGGACTCCAGGCCGAACTGAGCGAGCACCTCGGATACGACAAGGGCGATCCCGATGCGGCGGCGTTCCCGAACTCACGTAACGGCTCCTCAGCCAAGACGGTGGCCACCAGCGTCGGTGACGTGGATCTGGCGATCCCCAGGGACCGTGACGGGACCTTCACCCCGATGCTGGTCCCGAAGGGCTCCCGCCGGGTCGGCGGGTTGGATGACATGATCGTGTCCCTTTATGCGGGCGGGATGACGGTTCGCGATATCGAGCATCATCTGGTCTCCACGGTCGGCACTGAGATCAGCCGGGAGACGATCTCCAAGATCACTGACGAGGTCGCCGATGAGGTCCTGGCCTGGCAGCAGCGCCCGTTGGACTCGTTCTATCCGGTGATCTACCTCGACGCGATCATGGTGAAGATCCGCGACGGGGCCCATGTCCGGAACAAGGCCGCCCATATCGCTGTCGGGGTCGACATGGACGGCATCAAGCACGTGTTGGGGATCTGGATCCAGGCCACCGAGGGTGCCCGTTTCTGGGCCGGGGTCTGCGCGCAGCTCGCGAACCGGGGCGTCAAGGACGTGCTGATCGTGTGTGTCGATGGGCTCAGCGGGTTCCCCGAAGCGGTCGAGGCCACCTGGCCCGAATCGACGGTCCAGACCTGCGTGGTCCACCTGATCCGCGCGGCGATGCGGTTCGTGTCCTACAAGGACCGCAAGGCCATGGCGGCGGCGTTGAAGCCGATCTACCAGGCCGTCGACGCGGACGCCGCCAGAGCCGCTCTGGACGCGTTCGCGGCCTCGGAGCTTGGGAAGGCGAATCCCCACTCGATCCGCGTGTTCGAGGATGCCTGGACGAAGTTCGTGCCGTTCCTGGCGTTCCCGCCGATGCTGCGTCGCGTGATCTACACCACCAACGCGATCGAGTCGTTGAACTACCAACTGCGCAAGGTCACCAAGAACCGGGGCCACTTCCCCTCCGACGATGCCGCGGTCAAACTCCTCTGGCTGGCGATCTGCAACATCGAGGACAAGAGGGCACGTGACCGGGCCAAGGAACGCGGCCGAGGCCGAGGCGAGAAACGCGTCGCCGAGGGACGCCTCGTCGAAGGACAAATCACCACGAACTGGAAACAGGCCCTGGCCCAACTCGCCATCGCTTACCCCGACCGCATCAACCCCTACCTCTAAACCACCCCCGGAGACCACCACTTACACAAACAACTTGACAAGCTCTCTCCGGACGCGGCGAGCTCGTCGAAGAACTGGTTCAGCGTCGCTTTGTCACGTCCAGGAGCGGCCCAGACCAGGCGCCCGGTGTCGTGGTTGACCACCACGGTGAGGTACTTGTGGCCGCGTTTGTAGCTGATCTCATCGACACCGATCCTGGTCAGGTCAGCGAACCGGTCAAACGTTGACGCGGTGTCTTCCCAGACCCTCTCAATGATCGCTCCAACCGAGTGCCAGGCAATCCGCATCAACTCACTGACACCACGTTTCGAGCACTGCGTGACCAGCCAGGCGACCTGCGCGTCGAACTCGCAGGTGTGACCGGCTCCATGACGAGCCCACGGAACCTGCGCGACGACCACCCCGTGGGCAGGACACGACACCCGCGGAGCGTCGGCCTCAAGGAACACCCGAGTAGTTCCCGCGTCCAGGCTGCGCCACCGACGACGTCCCCGGCCCCTGTCGAACCGAGGGCTCCGGCTCCCGCATATCCCGCACCGGTTCATGCACCGCTTGAACGGCCTGACCCGCACCACCAGATCTCCCGATACCTCATCGAAGTCCATCGCTTCGACGACCGTGTTCTCGACACCAACCAGCCGGGCACATACCCTGGAACCAAGCACGCCGCTTCTCGCTTTCAGGTCCTGTTCTTAGACAAACAAGAACCTAGCCAGAAGCGGCGTGTCCCTCACCCCCGACCCACACATCGGTAACAAGAGCCGGAAAAGTGCTCATTTCCCTCACCCGCGACGGAGCGCCTGTCAGGTCTTGCGACGCCCCCGGGCGCGGAAGGGACCGACGAGGCGGGGGCCGGCGAGGCGGGTCTCGAGACGTCGCGCCTCGCGCTTGAGCGGCTGCGCGACCCATTCGCCGAGGATCACCCCTGCGGCAAGGGCGATCGCGACAGAGGCTGCCGTCATCATCGCCAGCATGCCCGCCGCGGAGCTTGCCTCGGTGCCCTGCGTCAGCAGGGAGAGCCCCCGGTAGATCGACAGGCCGGGCAGCAACGGCACGATCGCAGGCACGACGATCACCAGCGGCGGCACCTTCACCCGGCCGGCGACGGCGTAGGCGACAAGGCCGATGCCCAGCGCGGCTGCACCGGCACCCCAGGGGCGCCCGAGCCCGAAGTTCGCGATGAGGCGGTCGAGGCAGGCAGCGACGAGCGCGATCACCGCGATCGGCACGACGACCCTCCACGGTGCGTAGACGGCGACGGCGAAGGCCGCGGCACAGGCGGCGGCGCCCAGCGCAAGAACCGGCATCTCCTCCCAGCCGGCACGGCCAGGCTCGAGATAGCCGATCTCGAGGCCGAACAGCCCGGCGAAGGCCAACCCGCCGCTGACCCCCGCGATGATGCCCGCCGTGGCCAGCAGCGCCTCCATCATGCGGGCGGCGGCTGTGACGTAGAAGCCGGTCAGCGCGTCCTGAAGCGCACCCATGAACCCGATCCCCGCCAGCAGCATGATGATGTTGGCCGTCACGACGAGGCTCGGGTCGACGTTGAGCCCCGACGCGGCCGCGGCGACGGCGAACAGCGTCGCGATGGTGCCGCCTGCGACCTGCACGTAGAAGCCCGGAAGCCGCAGGCGCGACAACAGCAGGAGGACCCGGTCGATCACCATGGCGGCGACGAACGCGATCGCGGTGACGATCGGGCCGCCGCCGAGGAAGACGGCGACGGCGCCACACATCGCGCCGTTGGCGACGGTGACCGCCCAGCGTGGAAGCGAGTGCGGGGTCGAGACGATCGAGGCCATCTGGCTGCGCGCCTCGGCCAGGTCGACCCGATCGGCCATGATGTCGATAACGAGCTGGTTGACCCGGGTGAGGTCCTCGTAGTCGATGTCGCGCTGCTTGACCCGCCGCACCAGCGTGATCGGCATCTCCTCGGGGTCGTAGGAGTAGCTCATCGACAGCTGGGTGAAGGTCACGTCGACCTCGGGACGCTGCACACCCAGGTGCTGGGCCACCACCTGCATCGACGCGGTGACGTCCGCGGCACCACCGCCCGAGGACAGCAGCACCTCGCCGATCCTCAGCCCGAGATCGAGGATGAGGTTGAGTTCCCGGACCTCGGGAGTGGAGCGGCCGTCAGACATGGGCACCATGTTTTCATCCGCCATGTCACGGAAGGAAACCGGCCGGACGCCGTCGGCATCGGGCCTTGTCGACCCCGTTCCGGCCTAGGATCTGTCAGATGCCGACCGATGACATCGCCCTGCCCGACGGCCACGTCCGGATCACCCCGGCCCAACGCGACCGCGCGCTCGCCGCGCTGCGCGACGCGGCAGCAGACGAGCGGCTCCGGTTCGAGGAACTGGAGGCACGCAGCGACGCCGTGCTCAGGGCCAGCACCCGCGACGACCTGGCGAGCGTCCTCTACGACCTGCTGCCAGGTGCAGCGCTCGAGGCGACGGTCTCCGATCTGCTGCCGGTCAGCAGCGCTCCGGGCATGAGCTGGGACACCCCCCTGCTGTTCGAGGGCGAGCACTGGTGGAAGACGCGGCAGATCCGCGGGGAGTGGGACGTCCCACCGTTCATCGAGGTCGTCGCCTCCCAAGGTTCGGTGCTGCTTGACTTCCTGCAGGCGCGTCCCCTGAGTCCCGTGATCGACATGACGCTGACCTCGTCGTGGCTGGGCGGGCTCACTCTGGTCGTGCCGCGTGGGTGGGGCGTCGACGTGACCTCGTTCCCGTCGGCGATGAGCTTGGTGAGCACCGCCATCCCGACCCGGCCGCAGGCGGGCCTCCCCCGGATCGTGGTGCGCGGCTCGGCGGGCGCGTCGTTCAACGCCCGCTATGCGACGACGCGCGAGCTCCGCAGGGCGGGCCTGGCCGGCTGAACGCGACCGGCGTCTGAGCGGCTAAGGTGCAAGCCGTGTCAACTCCGCGTTTCTCGGCCGTCCTGTTCGACTGCGACGGCGTCCTGGTCGACTCCGAACCGATCGCCAACGCCGTCCTGCGCGAGATGCTGCAGGAGCTCGGCTGGGACATCTCGGACGAGGAGGCGATCAGACGCTTCGTCGGCCGCTCGTTCATCGAGGAGTGGAAGGTCATCTACGCCACACGGGGCACCGGATCGACCAGGACTGGATCCTCGCCTTCCGCGCCAGGCGTGACGTCGCCCTGAGGGAACGGCTGCAATCCGTCCCGGGCGCGGTCGAGGCGGTCCGCACGGTCGCGGAGCGTCTCCCCGTCGCCTGCGTCTCCGGCGCCGACCGCGGAAAGATCGAGATGCAGCTGGCCATGGCCGGGCTGACGGACGTGTTCGGCGACAACGTGTTCAGCGGGATGGAACGGGAGCGCAGCAAGCCCGCCCCTGACGTCTACCTGGCCGCCGCGAGGACGCTCGGCATCGATCCGGCGACGGCGGCCGGTCGTGGAGGACTCGGCCTCGGGTGTCGCGGCGGGCATCGCCGCGGGCTCGACGGTGTTCGGTTTCGCGGGCGAGGGCCCGACCTACCTCGCCGGGGAGGCGCTGTTGGGACTCGGCGTCGCTGCGGTGTTCACGCGGATGGACGACCTGCCTGGGCTGGTCCTGCCTGCCTGATCCGGCGTCGCGAACGCCCGTCGTCGTCCGTCGGCCCGCTCGTGCGTGACCGACAGGCGACGGCTGGAAACTCAGCGACCCATCAGGGCGTCCATGGCGACGCCGAGCGCAGCTGCGACGCGGTAGTCGATCCTCGGGTCCGGGACGGTGACGGTGTAGCGGTCGCGCAGTGCGAACTGACGCTCGATGCGCAGCAGCTGGTTGCCCTGGTTGTCGTGGTAGACGAAGTGGATCGGCAGGAACGGCAAGTCGACGAAGCGGCGCAGGATCGCGACGACCTGGTTCTCCTCCTGGCCCTTCCCCTCGTAGCCCGGGCCCTCCAGGAGGAAGGTCGAGCGGAGCAGCGAGGCGCCGAAGTCCTTCTTGAAGAACGCGATCGGCTTGCCATCAGGGTCGGTGATGTCGTAGCCCGAGTTCAGGTCCATCACCTTGCGCGCCTTGAAGGAGAACAGCGGCTGCGTCTTCGCCTCGTCCGCGTAGAAGGTGACCTGTTCCTTCAGCGCCATCCGCTTCTGCTGGGCGAGCGCAATGAGCGCACCCTCGCTGCCGTCGGGGTTGGCGGCCCGGATCTCGTAGCGGTTGACCATCATGGTGATGCGCTGCTTTATGTAGAACTTCGGATGATGCTGCATGTGGCTCCTCGTCTGGTCGGCGGCGCCTGGGCGTCGTCGGGTGTCGTGTCGCACGTGCCCCGCTCCGGTGGGTCGGCCGCCTGGTTCAGGGCAACATTTCGACGCGTGAGACTATCAACGACCGGGGGTCACCCTCACAGGACGATGCCCATCTTCTCGAATGCGGTGCGGAAGATCGTGATGCCGTCGAGGCCGGGGAAGCGCTGGACGCGCTGGTCGAGCTTGTCCAGCTCGCCGCCCTGGCCGGTGAACAGGTGATTCATCACGTGCCTGATCCCGGCGTCGTCCATGATCCCGGAGCCGACCGGCCGCCACACCTTCGACATCACCCACCGCACGATCTTCTGCGCTCGCGTGGACTCCTCGAGCTTGGCGCGGCCCTGGGTCGTGTAGAACGCGACGTGTCGGGTCTCCTGCTTGGCGATCCGCTCGAGCAGGGGCGAGAGGACGGGGTGGTCGTTCATGGCGGCGAGGCGTCGATAGGCGGCGACGGCGGAGAGCTCGTTCGCGGCGCCCCAGGTCATGTGCACGGCGATGAAGTCGTCTCCGACGAGGTTGGAGCCGGTCGCCTGCTTCACCGGGCCGAGCGCGAGCTGCCACCCCAGCTTGATCCGCTTTGCCTTGAGTTCGTCGTAGTCGACGACGATGCCGTGGCGGTTCAGGACGGCCGACAGCGCCTCGCCGTGCCAGAACTCCTCGCGGTTCCACGTCGTCATGAACCCTCTTGCCTCGTCCTCTCGATGCGAGCGGGTGACGAGCAGGTCCCGCAGGTAGCACGAGGTGTGGTACTCGACGTCGCACATGTAGCGCAGCGACCGCAGCGTCTCCGCGTCAAGGGGTTGTTCCTCGAAGAGATCGAGGTCGAGGTCCTCCCACCGGACGCGGTCGGAGGTCTCCGCGTACTTCTCAAGGTCGAACGCCACGGCGTTCCTTTCTCGACAGCAGCCCGGGGGTGGGTGCGCCCGCACCCCAGAATCCGGTGGGGCGTTCGAGCAGCAGGCGCCGCAGGTCGGCGTCGGCCTCGTCAAGTCTTGCGCGGTGATCCCCGGATCGGAAAATCGAGGAGAGGGCGCGCCGCTCGTCGGGATCGGCGACGCCGACGACGCGGAACGGCCGCCAGCCTTCGCCGAGGTGCCAGCGCGCCATCCTCGCCTCCTGCGGGGAGCGCGAGATGCGGGCCGAGGACTCCATGCGGAAGAAGCGGATCATCTCGTCGCGCCGCTCAACGATCACCTCGACGACCCGGCGCGCCTCACCGTCCAGCCGTGGTAGCAGCGCGGCGTAGGCGGCCTGTAGCGAGGCCTCCTGGACGGCGAGCCTGGCAAGCTGCCCGGCCGTGACGCTCTCGCCGACGATCGAGGTCCAGACGGGAACGATCATCGGCAGTGCGCGCTCGACGTACCAGCCGCGGGCCTTGGCGCGGAGGTCGACCCTGCGGAGCGGCTCGGGGAGCGCAGAACCGTCGGCGGTCAGCAGGTCACGCACCGCATGGGCGAGCCACAGCCGCTCGTACGCCCAGGTTGCGACGAACGCCGTCACCCGCCCCTCGTTGCCGGTCCAGCTGGCAAGCAGCGCTCGGGTCTCGGAGAGGGCGGCGCTGTCGAGGCGCCAGAGGAAGCCGAGGTCGGCGCGCAGGTCGTCGGCCAGCTCTCCGACCAACGTCTTGTCGACGGGGATCCGGCCGCGGGCGGCGTGGGTGTAGGCGGCGACGTCGAAGTCGGTGAACAGCGTGAGGGAACCAGCAGCCACTGAATGGCGCCGTCCTCCGGCGTAGCCGGGCAGTGTCGCCGCGACGGTTTGCGGGGACTTCGTCGCCACGTGGGCCTCCAAGCTCGATCCAGTCGCAACGCTTACGCTCGAAACTTAGATTAGCGGTCCCTGCCCCGGTCGGCCACGGTCGCGATGCCCTTGGACGGGTGGGAAGTTCCTTGACCAGGATCTCGGAGGTCTCCGACGCGATCAGCTCCCTGCAGTCCGGGCCCAGATAGCGATAGGTGCATTCGTTCAGCACTCCCGTCGGGCGGTAGCCCAGGCGCAGATAGAGCCTCCGAGCCGCCGGATTGTCGACGTCGACTGGTCACGACTCACGCTGCCTGCACTGACGAGAGCTGATCCTCGCTCGCGACGCGACGTCGGAGTGGTAGCTACTGCTCGCCTCGCAGCTTGTCGATCGTGATGATGGCGATCCCCGCACCGGCGGCGATCGGCAGGATCGGCCACGTGAGCGCCAACTCGGAGCCCCACACGTTGACTCCCGCGATGAAGAGGACCAGGGCCGAGCTGAAGCCTACGAGCGCGACGCCTGCGGGTCGAAGTGTGAACATGACCGGCCTTTCGGGAGTGTTTGAGGCAAAGGTATGCCCGGGCCAGAACGGCCGGACCACCCGCCCGAGCTGGACCTAAAACCCCTAGTCAGACGTTCGCCGTCGAGTTCCATTTTCAGTCGCCGATCTGGGTGGGCCCCGGTTCGTCCTGTGTACCCGTTCATCGGGCCCGACAGCCCCTTCGCGCGGGGCTGCACGTCGCTCGCCGCTCCTAATCAGCCGGCTCCCGACTCCGCGAGCCCTGTGCTGTTCACGCGCGTGGAGGTGGTTGCGTTCAGTCACAGACGGGAAGACGGACGCGCCTTGGCTCCGACGCACCCATCCCACTGGACAAGCCCCGCGCCGACGGGTGCGCCACCAGGGCCGCGGTGTAGACCTGCACAGTGGCCGGACAAGCCCCGCGCCGACGGGTGCGCCACCATCCCAGGCGACGAGGAAGGTGACGTCACCGCTGTCGGCGCGTTCGGCGTGAGCGGCCCAGGCCCGACCGGTCGGCCAGTGACGCTCCAACTCCGCGACGTCGATGCCACCTGCCTCCGTGATGTCCAGGTGGCCAGTCACTCACTCCCGCGCGGTTCATCCCCTGGCCTGACAGGACCTGTTGCGCGGGCGGTTCTGGGGCGCTATTTTTCCGCCATCGGGTGTCGCCCGCTCGTCCAGGGCGGTCTGCAGGCGGCGCCTTGGGGACCTGAAAAGACCGCGGCCGATGCCGCGGCCGCAGACGTCCGCAGCCCAAAGGTTGGGTGCGGACATCCCCGAAGGCGCACGCACATGGGTACCACCCAGATCCGGCGACCGATGGCGGGTATGGGGGTACTCGTCGCGATCGCATCCCTCCTCACCTTCCTGATGCTGTCGCCTGCGCACGCCGTCGGGGCTCCCGCCCGGGTGCAGTCGGAGAACGCGCAGATGATCGCCGACCTGTTCGACGAGCACAACCGTCAGCGGCGCGAGCACGGGCTGCCAGCGCTCGTTTTCAGCCCGACGATCTCGCTGCGCGTGACGCAGCCGTTCACCAACACGATGGCGGCGGCGGACAACGGCACCATCTGGCACAACGACGCCGACGACATCCGGCGCGGCGGTAGCAACTGGGCCGAGAATGTGATCGGAGGGTTCCGGGGCGAGACGGCCGCAGACCTGGTCGGTCGCTGGATGGACTCGTCTGGGCACAGGACCAACCTGCTCAACCGCAACTACACCACCATCGCCATCGGCTTCGCCTACGCAGACAACAGCGACTGGCTCTTCGCCACCACCAACTTCTACGCCGATCCCAAGGACGCCGGGCCGACCTACCGGACGGGGGCCGAATGGCTCGCCTCCCGGACGGTTCCCAAGTCGAACGTCAACGTCTACCTCACCCCTGGCACCCACAACATCAATGGCCGCCTGTGGCGCACCGTGTGCGAGAAGTACTCGCAGACGAAGCGGTGCCGCACCGAGATCTGGGCCAGCCAGACCCAGCGCGACGGCGGTCGCTACGTGACGCGCGACGGCTGGATGTTCAACAACCTCACCTACGCCCCCTCGCCTCGCCGTCTGTGGGCGGGCAACCCGCTCGCGGCAAAGGGAAAGGTCGGTGTCAGCGTCACCTGGACCAGTGGCGGAAGGCCATGGCGGACGGAGTGCGACACCGCCGCGACGGGGCGTAACGGCTGCCGCACCTATACGAGGACGACGGTGGTCGTCGCCGCCGGGTCCGGACACCGCAGCGAGGACCGCTGGATCTTCAACAACATGGTGATCTTCGAGTGACCTTCGCACCCAGCAGCACGTGTGCCGGGCACAAACCTACGAGGAGCGCGATCGGTGCCACCATCGGCACGAACCGCGCTCACGGTAGATCTGTGCACGTCTCCCGCCCATGACCCACCCCACGTGAAGGGCCGCGCCCAGCACGCACCCGGCGCCAGCACCGTCGGCCATCACCAGCCGGTTCGCGGGCACAAACCTACGAGGAACGCGACCGGCGCCACCATTGGCACGAACCGCGCTCACCGTAGATCTGTGCACGTCTCTCACCCACGGCCCATCCCACGTGAGGGCCGCGCCCAGCAGGCACCCGCCGCCAGCACCGTCGGCCATCACCAGCCGGTTCGCGGGCACAAACCTACGAGGAACGCGACCGGCGCCACCATCGGCACGAACCGCGCTCACCGTAGATCTGTGCACGCCCCTCACCCACGACGGCCTGCGGCTACACGATGCCTGAACGGTAGGCGATCACCACAAGCTGGGCCCGGTCGCGGGCCCCGAGCTTGCTGAGGATGTTGCCGACGTGGGTGCGCGCCGTCGCCTTACTGATCACCAGGCGGGCGGCCAGTTCGTCGTTGTTCAGTCCCTCCGCGATCAGGGCGAGGACCTCGCGTTCCCGCTCGGTCAGGTCGTCGAGGCGAGGGTGTCTCGACTCGACGCGCGCCGTCCCACCGGGGCGTGCGAAGGTGCCGATCACCCGGGTCGTGACGCTGGGCGACAGCAGTGATCCCCCGTGGTGTGCGGCGCGGACGGCCCGGATGATCTCGTCCGGCTCGGCATCCTTGATCAGGAACCCGGCTGCTCCGGCCCCACCTGCCACATACGCCTCCGGAGCCTTACCCTGGTCCTGCAACCACGACGCACAGGCTTCAAAGGAGGGTCGGTGGGCGACGAGTTCGACGAGCTGTGGCCGAGCCAGCCTCCCGTGCTCGGAGGACCGCGCTACGTCCTCGTTCACGACGAGCTTCGCTACGCCCAAGGCGCCAACCAGAGCGACCAGATGCTTGACGGCTACCCCAACTACCACTGGTTGATGAGCCCCGATCATCTGAACATTCGCAAGGTGATGCTCGAGGCTGGAATCAACGCGCCTGCCCTCACGGTCGCGAGCGATGGTCCGCGACGATCCCTGATCGCCATCCGTTCCAGCCCGTGGAAGGCCGGCCACGAGACCAACCCCTGGCACGACGAGTTCGACCTCGACCACGGGCACGTCCGCTACTTCGGAGACCACAAGCCGACAACGACGGGCGCGCCCGGAGCAACGCGGGGCAACGCCATGCTGCTGGACGCCATGCGGCTCCACGCAGGGACCACTCGTGAGGAACGGCTGCTCGCGCCACCGTTGCTCCTGTTCCGATCGGTCTCGGTTCACCGCGGCGGACGGCAGATCCAAAAGGGACACGTCGAGTTCTGCGGTGCCGCGATCATCGAGCGCCTGGAACACGTCGTGCAGCGCGACCCGGCGACCGGCAAGAGCTTCCCGAACATCGCGCTTGACCTCGCGGTCGTATCCGACCTGACAGTGGACGGAATCGACCTCCGCTGGCTCGATGACCGACGCGATCCGTTGCTCTCTGCAGAGGAGTCACTCAAGCATGCTCCGCAACGATGGAAGGACTGGATCGCCAAGGGAAGGGTCGCGATCCCTGGGATCCGGCGACGGGTCCACACCAGTCCGGTGAAGACATCCGCGGACCAGCAACCACTCCCGGGGACCGCCGAGGCCAATGTGCTCGCCAAGCTGTACCGCTTCTACGACGGACGCAAGCATGCGTTCGAACTCCTGGCCTCCCGCGTCGCGGCGGAGGTGCTCCGCGAGTCGGGCGCGCGCTACAAACAGGGCTGGCTGTCGCGTCCGTCGGGAGATGGTGGCGTGGACTTCGTCGGTCGCATCGACATGGGTTCGCTCTCCGCGAGCACCCCCGTCGTCGTGCTCGGCCAGGCGAAGTGCATCAAGCCGAACTCCTCCATCTCGCCGGAACAGGTTGCCCGCCTGGTCGCGCGGCTGCGGCGAGGTTGGATCGGGGTCTACGTGACGACCGGATCCTTCTCCAAGCAGGCCCAGATCGAGATCATCGACGACCAGTACCCGGTTGTGCTCATCAACGGTCGCATCCTCGCCGAGACGGCCCGCCGCATGGCACAGGCGAACCACGGTGGCGATCTCGACGTGATGCTCGACTCGACAGTGGCGGAGTACGAGGGCGAGATCACCTACCGGCGGCCCGAGCAGGTCATCTCCTCCTGAGCCAGACATCTGGTGAGACCGCCCGGCTGCTTCACCGTCTGTCGGTGGACGGCGCTACGGTGGCCACATCACCGACGCGGAAGGGCACATGACACTCCACGACGACTCGGTCGGCCTCGTTGCCGGCACAAGCGACTCGACGCCCCTCAAGTTCAGCGTGGCCGTCGGGCCGGATGCGTACCTGCAGCTCGACGACGTCGTCACCACCGAGCGGGAGGTCCCCGGCGTCGGTCCGGTGCGCACGTCGGGGGTCGTCACCCAGGTCGTCGCCCGTCACGAGGGTGCGAGCTTCGGCTCCGACGCGTTCCTGATCGCCGACGGCGTGCTCCCGGCCAACACCCAGGAGGTGGCCGAGGTGACCACGACGCGGGTCGACCCGGAGGTCTACGTGCCGCCCATGCCAGGCATCCCGGCACGCCGCGCGACCGGAGCCGTCCGCGACCGCGCCCTCTACTTCGACTCGATGGACAAGAAGGTCGTCGTCGGGCTCGGCCGCGACGGGGAGCCTGTGTTCGTCAACCTCGACTTCCTCGACGGCACCCGCGGCGCCCACGTGTCGATCTCGGGCATCTCCGGGGTGGCGACCAAGACCAGCTTCGCGCTGTTCCTGCTCCACTCGATCTTCTCCTCGGGCGTACTCGGCGACCGCTCCCTCGCCGCGAAGGCCCTCATCTTCGCCGTCAAGGGCGAGGACCTGATGTTCCTGGACAAGCCGAACGTCAAGCTCGACGACACGATGCGCGCGCAATACGCCCGCCTCGGGCTCCCCGCCGTCCCGTTCGACTCGGTCCGCTTCTTCGCGCCACCGACGCCGGGCGACCAGACCGGTCGACCGCACGTCTCGGGCCGCACCAGTGGGGTCGACGCCTTCTGGTGGACGCTCGCCGAGTTCTGCCAGAAGGAACTGCTCCCCTACGTCTTCGCCGACGCCGAGGACGACCGCAACCAGTACACGCTCGTCATCCATCAGGTCGCAGCCCAGCTGCGGCGCGAGGCGAAGGCAGCAGGCACCGACGGGGCCGTGTCGATCGGCGGCACCCAGATCCGCACCTACGCGGAACTGGTCGAGTTCATCGCCGACCGGCTGCAGGACGACGCGACGAAGGCCGACTGGGCGGGCGCAGCCACGACGGCCGGCTCGGTCAACGCCTTCATCCGCCGGCTGCGCTCCTCCCTGAAGCCACTCGGCCCAATCATCCGGGGCGACCTTGCGGGCGGGGCGGACAAGCGACAGGTGTCGACGGCGAACAGCCGGGTCACCGTCGTCGACCTGCACAACCTGCCCGACCGCGCCCAGCGGTTCGTCGTCGGCGTGGTGCTGCGCTCCGAGACCGAGGCGAAGGAACGCGCAGGCGCAGGTGGGCTGCTGTTCACCATGCTGGACGAGCTCAACAAGCACGCCCCGCGCGAGGGGAACTCGCCCATCAAAGAGGTGCTGCTCGACATCGCCGAGCGCGGCCGCTCGCTGGGCATCATCCTGATCGGCGCCCAGCAGACGGCCTCCGAGGTGGAGCGCCGGATCGTGTCGAACTCGTCGATCCGGATCGTCGGCAGGCTCGACCCGGCAGAGGCCGGACGCCCCGAGTACGGCTTCCTGCCCGCCTCGCAGCGCCAACGCGCGACCCTCGCGAAGCCAGGGGCGATGTTCGTCTCCCAGCCTGAGCTTCCCGTCCCGCTCGCCGTCGAGTTCCCGTTCCCGGCGTGGGCGACCCGCCAGTCCGAGACCGCCCCGGAGTCGGCGGGCGCGTCGTGCATCATGTCGCGCATGGCCCGAGACGCCGACCCGGCACCCTTCTGAGGAGCCTCGTGAAGTTCCTGCACACCGCTGACTGGCACGTCGGCAAGACGCTCAAGGGCCGCAACCGGCTCGACGAACAGCGCGCGGTCCTGGCCGAGATCATCGACGTTGCCCTCCGCGAGGAGGTCGACGCGATCCTCATCGCGGGCGACCTGTACGACACTGCCGCTCCCAGCGCCGACGCGCAGCGGCTGGTCAACTCCGCCCTGCTGAAGCTGGCCACCTCCGGCATCGAGGTCGTCGTCATCGCGGGCAACCACGACCATGCCCGCAGCTTCGAGGCGCTGCGCCAACTGATGGCCGCCGCCGGCATCGAGTACACGGGTCAGGTCCGCGCCGCCCAGGAGGGCGGCGTGCACCGATTCACCGCCCGCTCGACCGGCGAGGAGGCCGTTGTCGCCCTGCTCCCGTTCGTCTCCCGGCGCCACATCGTCGGCTCCGAGGAGATCGTCACCGGCACCCCGTCGGAGAACGCCGGGCGCTATGAGCAGTCCGTCCGAGACATCATCGCGGCGCTCGCCGAGTCGTTCCGGGCCGACACCGTCAACATCGTGATGGCCCACCTGACCTGCACCGGCGGGGTGATGGGTGGTGGCGAGCGCGAGGCCCAGTCGATCTTCGAGTACCACGTCTCCGCTCAGTCGTTCCCGATCAACTCCCACTACGTGGCGCTGGGCCACCTCCATCGCCGCCAGCAGATCCCAGCCCCCGCCCCCGTGCACTACTCGGGTGCGCCGCTCGCCGTCGACTTCGGCGAACAGGAGAACACCTCGGTCGTCTGCCTCGTCGAGGTCTCCCCGACGACACCGGCCAAGGTCACCGACATCCCGATCACCGCCGGGCGGCGCCTGCGCACCGTCTCCGGCACCGTCGAACTGCTGAAGGCCGCCTCCGCCGACTACGGAGACGACTACCTGCGGGTCATCGTCGAGGAACGCACCCGGGCCGGCCTGCGCGACGAGGTGCTCGACGCCCTACCCAACGCCTTGGAGGTGCGGATCCACCCCGACTTTGCCCAGACGGAGCAGCGCCACACAGCCCAGCACACCACGCGCTCGCCGCGCGACCTCTTCGCGGCCTACTGCGATGAGGTGGGCATCGAAGATCCGCGCCTGACAGCGCTGTTCTCCGACCTGCTCGACGAGACGACGGGGGTGAACTGATGCGCCCGGTCCGGCTCGAGATGGACGGGTTCGCGTCCTTCCGCTCCCAGACGACGGTCGACTTCGACGGCGCCGACTACTTCGCGCTCGTCGGCCCGACGGGAGCGGGCAAGTCGACGGTGATCGACGCCATGGTGTTCGCGCTGTACGGCTCAGCGCCGCGGTGGGGTCGCGCCAACTCGGTGCAGTACGCGCTCGCCCCCACGACGACGAAGGCGACCGTGCGGCTCGTCTTCGACGTCGGAGATCAGCGCTTCCAGGTCGCCCGCGAGGTGCGACGCGTGGGGCAGAACATCCAGCAGAAGTCCGCCGTTCTGGAGCGCTTCGACGACCCGTTGAAGCCGAGCGCGACGAGCGACGAGGTCGACGTCCTCGCCTCCGAGGTGCGAGACGTCACACCGGCTGTCGAGGAACTGCTCGGCCTGTCGTTCGACGACTTCACGAAGGCCGTCGTCCTGCCCCAGGGGCGGTTCGCCGAGTTCCTCAACGCGACGGTGGGCGAACGCCAGGTCATCCTGCTTAAGTTGCTGGGCGCCCATCAGTACGACATCGTGATGCGGGCGGCAGGCGCCCGGCGCAGTGCCGCCGACTCGGAACTGGTCGCCATCGGCGCCCGGATCGGCGACCTGGGCGGCACGACGAAGGAGTCCGCAGACGAGGCCGCGGCCCGCGTCGAGGAGCTACGTCTGTTGTCGGAGCGCATCGAGAGCCTCCGGGCCAAGGTCGACGGTGCCCGTGACGGCGCCCGTAGGGCCGGCGAGTCCGCGACAGCCGCAGCGGCAAACGTGCGCAGGCTCGAGGCGGTGCAGATCCCCGAAGGCATCAACGACCTCGCTGAACGCTCGGCCACCGTCCGAGACGAGGCCGAACGCCGACGCGTCGCCGCCGCGGAGGCCGAGGCGGCTTACAGCGCGGCCCGTGAGGCGCTCGAGGCCGGCGGCAACCGCAGCCTGCTCGAGCGGATGCGCGACCAGTGGGCCGAGCTCGGCACCCTCGTCGGCTCGCTGCCGGCGCTCGAATCGGACGTTGAACGGACGGCATCGGGCGTCACGCTGGCCGACGAGGCGAGGCTCTCCGCGGAGGCCGCGTGGTCGACCGCGTTCTCGGCCCAGGCAGCCGCGGCACGCGAGGTCGAGGCGGCCGACGCCGCGCTGACCGCCCTGATCGCCCGGCGCGAAGCCATCGCGTCCCTCATGGCTCCGGAGGGGCTCGACGATCTGGCGCAACGGCTGGACGGGGCCAGCAGCGCGGTCGGCGCGGCGGCAGACGCGCTCGCCGAGGCCGAGGCGGCAGAGGACGCGGCCCGCGCCGCACTCCGCGCAACGGGCGACCCTGCCGAGCTGTCGGCACACGCCTCGCGGCTCGAGAGCGCCGTCACACTCCAGGCGAGGATCGAGGATCTGACGCGTCGCTCGGCGACCGCCGCGACCGCTCTCGGTGACGCCCACGTCATGGCCCAGACCTCCGAGGCCGACGTGACCGCCGCGCGCGCTCACGCCGAGGCGGCCCGCCTGCTCGTCACCGCGGCCGGGCTGCGCGCGAGCCTCGAGGTCGGGCACGAGTGCCCGGTCTGCACGACCACCGTCGCCACCCTCCCCGCTCCGATCGACGCGGCAGAGGCCGATGCAGCCGACGGAAGGCTCCGCCAGGCCGAGCTCGCGGCGCGCAGCGCCCGGGAGGCCGTGACCCGCGCAGAGGCCGAGGTCGCAGCCCAGGCGAGAGCCCTCGCCGATGCGAGGGCGCAGCTCTCAACGCTGGTACCCGACGGCGGCGACCCGGCCCAGTTGCGCGAGGCGGCGGTCGGCGCGCTCGCGAAGATCGCCAAGGCGCGGGACGTCGCGGAGACCGCGGCTGCGGCCCGGGCCGAGGCTCGCGCGGCCCACTCCTCCGCCGTCACTCAGGCCTCGGCCCTCGAGGCGGAACGCCGCGACGCCCTCACCGCCCTGCGCGAGGCGCGCGGCTCGGTCCTGGCCTACGGTGCCCCGGTCGCCGAAGCCGGCTCGCTCCAGGAGTCATGGCACGAGCTCACTGCGTGGGCGTCGACCGCGCTCGCCGACCTGGACACCGTCGCGCTTCCCGAGGCGACCTCCACCCGCGAGACGACTGCCGCAGCACGATCCGCGGCAGACAAGGCCCTGAGCGATGCCGCGGCCGAGCGCACGCGCGTCACCGCTGCGGCCGACGCGGCGAGGTCCGCGTTGCTGCGCGCGGAGGCAGCACTGTCTCGCGCGCACGAACGCTCGGAGCAGTTGACCCAGCTTCTGGACGGGGCGCCGGATGCCGCGGAGGTCGGCGCGTCGCTGGAGATCCTCAGCGGGCTCGAGCGCGCGGAGCGGACGGCCCTGGACGGGCTGCGAGCGGCCGGGCGGGCGCGCGACGCGGCGGTCGCCGCCGAGCGGGCGCTGCGCGACGAACTCGCGACGGCAGACGCCCAGCTCCGGGAGACGCGCGAGCCGCTGGTCCCGCTCGGCGCCCCCGCCGTCGACACGTCGGATCTGCCCGCGGCCTGGGCGGCGCTGGCCAAGTGGGCGGCGACCGCGAGGTCCTCCGCAGACGAGACGCTGGCGAAGGCCGAGACGGCCGCCACCGAGGCCGCCGCGGCTGTCATCTCTGCCGAACAGGCGCTGACCGGGGCTGCCCTCGACGGCGGACTCGAGGTGTCGTCCGCGTCGCAGGCCGCGGTAGCCGTGGCCACCGAGTCGGCGCGGGCACGGGACCGGCACGCGGCGATCACCCGTGACCTTGAGCGGCTGGCGGGGCTTCACGAACAGCGCGCGGAGGCCGAGCAGCGCCGTCAGGTCGCGTCGATGCTCGCCGATCACCTGAGCGCGAAGAAGTTCCAGCGCTGGCTCGCCGGGGCGGCGCTCGACGTCCTGGTGGAGGCGGCCTCGTCCTCGTTGCTCGAGCTCTCGGGTGGGCAGTTCACGCTCTCGCACGACAAGGGCGAGTTCCATGTGATCGACCACACCGACGCCGAGGCGCGGCGCTCCGTCCGGACCCTTTCGGGCGGCGAGACGTTCCAGGCGAGCCTCGCCCTCGCGCTCGCACTGTCGGCGGAACTGTCGTCGATGTCGTCGAACGCGGCAAAGCTCGACTCGATCTTCCTCGATGAGGGCTTCGGA
This sequence comes from Tessaracoccus flavescens, assembly GCF_001998865.1. NCBI lineage: Bacteria > Bacillati > Actinomycetota > Actinomycetes > Propionibacteriales > Propionibacteriaceae > Tessaracoccus > Tessaracoccus flavescens. Next base: position 1,843,260 of record NZ_CP019607.1, on the reverse strand, counting down.
TCGCTCGACCCGGACAGTCTCGAAGTGGTCGCGCTGACCCTCGAGCGGCTCGCCCAGGGCGACCGGCTGGTCGGCGTGGTCACCCACGTCCAAGGTCTGGCGGAGCGGATCCCCACCAGGTTCACGGTCAGCCGCACCTCCCGGACGTCCACCGTCGTGCGGGAGGGCTGATGCACTTCATGGTGGATGGCTGGGCACCGAGCTACGGCTCCAGCCTGGAGGAGGTCGAGGAACTCGCGGAGTCGGTCAACCAGCTCGACCCGACGGTGGAGCGCCCGGCCGAGAGGTGGTCACCGATCGCACCGAACGGCGTGAAGGCGCCTCCGACGATCCTTTTCGTCGACGGGGTGCGCCGGATCGAGGCGCGCCTATGGATCAGCCCCGAGCTGGGCGGAGACGCCGAGCCGGGCCTGTGCGCCTCGTACGCCGCGGGAGTCGTGCGCTCGACGACTAAGGGCGCGACCGTCGAGATCGCGGAGGTGCGCAGGGCCATGCTCACGACCTCCGACGACGCCGACAACATCTCCACCCGGCTCGGGTCCTGGAGCGCCGTGCACGCCAAGCCCGATCCGAACCGGCAGGTCTTCGACGTCTTGTCGCTCGCGCTCCAGCAGAAGCTGGCCGAGTTGGAGATCATCTGCGCCGCCAATGCGCGCGCCGTCTCCCCGGACGACGCGGACGATCTGCTGGTGATCGACGGCCCCCTGCACGGGCGGGCGAAGGTGCCGCGCGCGATCGGCGTGATCAAGTCGCACCAGTCGGCCTACCTGCCGTCCGAACTGAATCGCGTCGTCGGCCAACTCCAGGCGGGCGAACGCACCCCCGTCTTCCTGCTGGAGACCACCTGGGAGCGCTACTCCTGGTACCTGCGGCTGCCCGGAGCCTCTGGCTCGCCGTGGGCGGGCATCGTCCGCGTCGAATGCTCCGCCGACCTGTCCAAGGAGGAGGCCGCGGCACTGGCCCACCTCTCGCAGGCCGTCCTGCCCAGGTACGCGAGCGAGCCGTTCAAGGACCCGCGGGCCCCACAGAATCTCTACCCGGTCAGCGGCTTGGAACGCACGCTCCGCCACCGCCTCGGCGACCCGGCCCTGCTCCGCCGGGCGCTGCTCGCCGCGACCAGATGACGTCCTGGCTCTGGCTCACCAGGACGACTTGGTGATCCCGGGCAGTTCTCCTGCGTGCGCGAGCTTGCGGAAGCGGACCCTCGACACGCCTGCCTTGCGGAGGTAGCCACGCGGCCGACCGTCGATCGCGTCCCGGTTCCGGACCCGCACCGGGCTGGCATCGCGGGGAAGCGCGCTTAGCCCGCGCCGGGCGGCCTCCCGCTGCTCGGGTGTGCCGGTGCGCACCTGCTCCTTGAGTTCCGCACGCCGGGCCGCATAGCGCGCGACGATGCCCTTGCGCCGCTGGTTGGCCGCGATCTTCGCCTTGCTCGCCATCAGCGGGCCTCCTTGAACTCGACGTGCCTGCGCACGACGGGGTCGTACTTGGAAAGCGCCAGCCGGTCCGGCGAGTTCCGCCGGTTCTTCCGGGTGACGTAGGTGTAGCCGGTGCCCGCGGTGGAGCAGAGCTTCACTCCTCAACCAGCTATTTGCGCATGGCTTTCTGAGCGACAATTCGTGAGAAAGGTCTGAGCGCTGTCCTATGCTCCGTGCATGAAACCCCGTCGACTCCTTGGAGTGGCAGCCTCTGCTGCCATGGTCGCGCTCTCTGCTGTGGCATTTCTGGCACAGCCCGCCAACGCAGACATTGACGTCTACATCACGCCTGGCAAACACAACGTCAACGGCCGCCAGTGGAACACCGCATGCGAAAGGTACTCCTCGACGGTGACCCGCTGCCGAACCGACATCTACGCCACCCAGATCTCCCTGAAGAACGGCCGCTACGTCAGCACCAACGGGTGGGTGTTCAACAATCTCACCTACAAGGCTTCGCCACGAACCCAGTGGTCGAACAACAACCTGGGAAAAACCGCGGAGTGGACCAGCGCTGACGGTCGCAGGTGGTACACGCAATGCGATACTCCGACGACAGGCCGCAACGGGTGCCGCTCGTACATCTGGGGAACGGCGATCTCCGCAAAGGCATCCTCGTCTGGCACGACGTACGTGCAGCAGGAGGGCTGGCAATTCAATAACATGGTCCGGTTCACGAACGACGTATACGCGACGTACAGCGGAACGGGCCCGAAGACGATCACCCTGCCGAGGGGAGCCACGGAGCTCTACGTGATCGGAACACATCGTGGCGAGAGTAACTTCATGGTTCACGGACTAGACAGTGGAAACCGCGTGACGGATTACGTGATCAACGAGATCGGCACCACGCGTGGTGCCGGCGCAGTCGGAATCTATGACGATGACACCACCAAACTTGACGTTGAGGCCGACGGGCACTGGACGCTCGTCGTCAAGCCACTCTCAGCCGCACCCACCCTGACCGCATCAGGCTTGAGTGGCAGGGGGAGCGACATCCTCTGGTACTACGGTCCGGCCAGGAGTTTTACCCTCACTCACGATGGCGAGAGCAACTTCATCGTGTCCCAAGAGACGGCGGAAGACTACCGAGGCCTGGTCAACGAGATTGGTGCCTACTCGGCGAGCCGCCCATTCTTGGCCGGCCCCTCCATTATCGAACTCATGGCCGATGGCAACTGGTCCATCCGCTAAGACCGAAGCCCACGAGCACATCTCAAGCCAGTGACGGCCAGCACCCTTCCGAGTGCTGGCCGTCAGGCGTTGAGGGTCAGGACAGCTTCGCGTCGAGGGTGATCTCGATGCCGGCGAGTGCCTGCGACACTGGGCAGTTTGCCTTGGCCCCAGCTGCCAGTTCCTGGAACGCCTCGTCGCTGAGCCCGGGGACGTCGGCGTGGAGGGTCAGGTGGCTTCCGGTGATGCCGACGCCGGGCTTGAAGCCGACCGATGCCGTCGTCTCGAGCTTCTCGGCCGGGGTGCCGTTGTCGGCAAGCGCCTTGGAAAGCGCCATCGAGAAGCACGACGCGTGCGCGGCCGCGATCAGCTCCTCAGGGGTGGTGGTCGACTCGGAGCCCTCGCTGCGGGCCTTCCAGTTGATCGGGAACGTCCCGATGTGGGACGAGTCGAAGGCGACCTCGCCCGATCCCTCGAAGAGGGAACCGCGCCAAGTGGTGGTGGCCTTGCTGCTGACAGACATGCTTCCTCCAAAGTTGAGTGGTCACCTTCACCCTACGAACGAGCGCCAAACTTCGCAGGCAAAGCGGCGGGCCGACATGGCGGCGGCTCGCTGAGCCGGGCGGGTTGGTCGCACGGCGGCGAAGTCCGACGGATCCGCCGGTCCACATTGGCCAGTTGGCTTTCGAGGCCCGGGCACCCCCTGCCTCCCCACGCTGCGGTGTGGGGGCGAAAGATGTCCTGTCGACCACGGGGACAGACTGCTCCTCACCCTCCCCGCAACCACACGCCGACCACTAGCGTTGGGCCATGCCACCGCGACTGGTACCGGCCGAGCCGAAGTTCCCGACCGACTCGGAGCGCGCCGTCTGGGCCCGCCTGCGCGACGCCCTCCGCCCCCAGGACACCCTGATCGCGAACTACCGGCTCACCGACTCGGCGAAGGACCACGAGGCCGACCTCGTCGTCGTCATGCCGGACGTCGGCGTCCTCATCGTCGAGGTCAAGGGTGCAGGCCTGAGCGTCCGCGAGGGCCAGTGGTACATGTGGCGCGACGGCCGCGACGAACCGATCGACCCCGTCGGTCAGGCCCGCGAGACGCGCTACGCGATCCAGAGCTACGTCGAGAGCGACCCGCGCTGGGCGCAGAGCTCGCGCGGCCGGATCCGCTACGCCCACTCCGTCGTCGCGCCGTTCACGACGCTGGGCGACGACTTCGACCTGCCCGACTGCCCGCGCTGGATGGTGCACGACAAACACGACCAGGCAGCCCTCGCTGAACGCCTCGCCGACATCCCGCTCGGCTTCGAGACCCATCGCCCAGCGCCGTCCGAGGACGACTGCGAACTGCTGGTCGAGATCCTCACCGGACGCTCCGTGCACGCCGCCCGCAGCGTGGAGGACGCATCGGACGAGCGCCAGGAACGCGCCGACCACCTCACCCAGGAGCAGGGCCTCATCCTCAGCGTCACCCGCCTGCTCAACCGCGTCGAGATCCGCGGCGGCGCCGGCAGCGGCAAGACCGTCCTCGCGCTGACCCAGGCCCGCCAACTCACCCAGGGCCGCGACGGCCGCAGACCCCAACGCGTCGCCCTGCTCTGCTACTCCGTCGGCCTGGCCGGCCACTTCAAACGCGAGGTCGCGGCCTGGCCGTACAAGCAGCGACCCGCGTTCGTCGGAACCTTCGAGGCCCTCGCCAACAGTTGGGGCATCGCCTCCGGTTCGCGCGACGACTCCGCCTTCTGGGAGGAACGCCTCCCCGGCCTGATGGCCGAGCAGGCCGCCGAACTGCCGCCCGGACAACGCTTCGACTCCTTCGTCGTCGACGAGGCGCAGGACTTCGCCGAATCCTGGTGGCACCCCCTCATCGCCGCCCTCCACGACCAGCACGACGGCGGCCTCTACCTCTACTCCGACGAGAACCAGCGACTCTTCCAGCGCTTCGGCAACCCGCCGGTGCCGCTCGTGCCGCTGATGCTCGACCACAACCTGCGCAACACCAGGCAGATCGCCGAGGTCTTCCGGCCCCTCGCCCCCTCCAGGATGCGGCTCCAGGGCGGCGAGGGCCCGGAGGTCAAACACGTCCAGGCGAGCCCGGACGACGCCCTCGAGGCCGCGGACGACCAGGTCGAGGCCCTCCTCGACGAGGGTTGGGAGCCGGGAAGCATCGCGCTGCTGACCACCGGCGCGCGGCACCCCGAGCAGAAGAGCCTCCAGGACCGCTACGACCAGGCCGGCTACTGGGCGACCTTCCATGAGGACGACCTCTTCTACGGCCACGTGCTGGGCTTCAAGGGCCTCGAACGACGGGCCGTCGTCCTGTGCGTCAACGAAGACGGGACCCGCGAGCGTTTCAAAGAGCGCATCTACGTCGGGTTGTCCCGCGCCACCGACCGGCTGGTTGTCGTCGGCGACCTCGACGCCATCAGCCATGCGGGTCGTGAGGTGGCACGCGAACTCGCCCGTCAGTCCAACTCCCAGGAGAATCAGTGAGCATCACCCATGGCCTTCCCCCGATGCGCCAGGCCGAGCGGGGCCGCGACGAGCGGGGCGAGACGCCGCGTCCCCCACTCGACCGCGTCGTCGCCGTCGTCGAGGATGCGCTCCCGCCGAACCCGGTGACGGCCGAGCAGCTGCCAGCGATGCGCGCCGGCCTCGCAGACAGCGCCGAGGCGGCCTTGGACGGGCTCGACGGACTGACCCACACCGAGGCGACCGTCCCCACGGCCGACGGCGCCGAGGTCACCCTGAGCGTCTTCCGCATCGGGGCAGGCGTCGGGCCGGCGATCATGTGGATCCACGGCGGAGGCATGATCACCGGCAACCGCTTCTCCGGCGTCCGCCCCTACCTCGAGCAGATCCTCAAGCACGGAGGAACGCTCGTCACCCCCGAATACCGGCTCGCCCCCGAGAATCCGGCACCGATCCCCGTCGAGGACTGCTACGCGGCCTACGCCTGGGCGTTCGAGCACGCCGCCGACCTCGGCTTCGATCCTCAACGCTTCATCCTGGCCGGAAGCAGCGCGGGAGGCTGCCTCGCGGCGGGGGTCGCGCTCCTGGCCCGTGACCGCAAGGCCCCACAGGCGGCGGGCGTGCTGCTCGAGTGCCCCATGCTCGACGACCGCAACGACTCCACCTCCATCCGCCAGTACGACGTCGCCTCCGGCTGGTGCGCGCAGAGCAACGAGTTCGGCTGGACGGCCCTGCTCGGCGCCGCCCGCGGAACCGACGACGTCTCCCCCTACGACGCGCCCGCCCGCGCGACCTGGCTGGGCGGCCTTCCGCCGATCCACATCTCAGTCGGCAGCGCCGATCCGTTCCGCGACGAGGACGTCGACTTCGCCACGGGCATCTGGCGCGACGGCGGAGACTGCGAGCTCCACGTCCTGCCTGGCGGCGTCCACGGCTTCGAGGCGTACGCCCCCACTGGCTCCCTCACCGCCGCCGTGCTGCGCTCGCGCGACCAGTGGATCGACCGGATCCTCAACCCGGACGATCCGGACCTCGCCTACGACGGCCTTCCCGCGTTGGTGAGGCTGCTGACCGGCAGGGACGTCGACGCCGAAGGCGGGCGCCAGTTCCTCGAATCGCTCAGGAAGTCGAGGTAGGCCTGGGCAGCAACGCGACCCCCACCTTGAGGTCGAGGAGAAAGGCCCGCGCGACCTCAACCTCACCGGGTGCGCAGTCCAGCAGCATCGTGATCTCCGAGTCACGCTTGGGCGGATCGGCGATCACCGCGACCCCGCACACGCCGGCCCCGACAGCGGTGCCGACGAAACATCGATGGCTTGTCCGTCGCCGCTGCTGGTGCTCTCAAGGAACCCGTAGTCGAGCGGTAGATGACGGCGGGGAACCGTGGATGCGCCGAGCCACGGGGTCGGTCGATGACGACATCGGAGCCGTGCACGATCGCGTCGCGCGGTGAACAGGTCGAGAGCGGCGGCCATGCCACCATCCTGGCGGCTCAGCCGGCCAGGACGCCCCTCCAGGCTCCGATTCAGTCGGGCAGGGCGAAGGCGCGCAACTGCTTGCCGGTGTCCGCGTCGAAGGCCGCGACACCGGTGGTCGCCGTCAGGGTGAGGACCTCGCTGCCGACCAGGTTCACGCTGACCACCCTTCCCTCCCCTGGGTCGGTGCGGACGGTTGCGCCGTCGGCGAGGCGGACGACGACCGCAGACCGACGATCCGAGGCGCGCCCGTCTCCGATCGTCAGGACGGCGTGCGTGTCCGAGGCCCGCAGCGCGGTCGGTCGGAAGCCGAGCGGGTGCCGGGCCGTCTCGATGAAGTCGGGATCGCGGACGACGACTGCGAACGAATCCCCCTCCGCCTCGACCGTCACGAAGCCAGAGGAGATGGGACGCAGGTGCCAGTAGTCGGCAGGCGCGTCCGCGCTCCAGTCGAGCTCGTCTCCCTCCCACAGCTGGGGAGGGCACTGGTCCTGCGCTGAGCCGATGACGCTGCGCCCGTCGTCCAGGAACGCGACGGTGACCCGCCCTTCCGGCGCGAGACCCTCGACCGGCAGATCCACGAACTGGTCGCGGCCGAGTTCGACCAGCCGTACGGTTCCGGGCAGCGCCGCAATGATCCGCTCTCCCCCGGCACTGACGGCCAATGCGCTCACCTGGGGGTCGAACTCGACGGTCTCCACCTCGGCCCCCTGCTCGTCCAGGATCGCGACCGCGGTCGCCCCCGGCCTGCGCAGCGCGAGCCGGTCGCCTCCCCACGCCCAGAGCGCGGCGACCTCGCCGACCTCGGCCTTCACCCGCGCGGAGATGTTGCCGGAGCTCGCGTCCCAGAGGACGAACTCGCCGCTGCCGACGGCACCGACCCTTCCGTCGTTGACCAGCAGCTCGGCCTGGGGGTCGAACAGTTCGCCCGCGGCCCGCGTTGCGAGGTCTCCCATGTCTCCTCCTTGAGGACTCTTACTCGGCACCGCGCTCGGTTCCGGTTCCGTGCTCGACGGCCCCACGCTGGGCGAGCCTGGGTCGGACGGCGTACACGCGACAACACCAAGAATCCCACCGAGAAGCACGGTCCGGCGGCGGAACCTCACTCGAGCAGCTCCTCGATCTGCTCGGGCGTCAGGGAGTCGACGTACTCGGTGCCGGAGCGGCGGGCGTCGATCTCAACCGGCTGGTGGGTGTAGTACGGACTGCCGCCTCCCTCGTACCGGGTCTTCCAGCGCTCCACCTCGTCCACCGTGGTGCCCTCGGCGATGAACGGGTCGGGTCGGCGTCCTGCACGGATGTCGTCGATGACGTCCGGATCCGCGGCCACCATCGCGTCGTACTGGTCTCGCAGATGGGCCTGGTTGACGTGTTGGATCTCGTGCACGACGGTGTGCAGCTGCACGGGTGTGTCGTCGCTGGCCATGATGTCGTAGTTGATGTAGATCTTCCCGTCGGTGGCCACGCCGTAGTTGCCCGACCAGTCGTCCTTGGGATCGGGCGGACGGACGGCACCCGGTGGCAGCGGCTCAGCGTTGGAGTAGAAGAGGACCTCGGGTCGCTCCTTGTCCGGCGGCCAGTCGGACGTGACGTCCTCGGCCACTGCCTCGTAGAACTCCTTCCGTTCGGCCGGGGTCATCTCGGCCCAGACGTCGGCGATCTCCTGCGGAATCGAGCCCCGTGTGTCGTCCTGGCTGAGGTACATCGGGTCGGGAAGCCCCAGCCCCGCGTAGATGCCGACCGCAGCCACGGCGGCCGCGGCGTTGATCTTGGTGAGGTCGGCTTTCGCCCTGGCGATGATCTGCTTCACCATCGGCGCACCGATGCCGAGGGGCAGTGCCTGGGCCTTGATGACGTCCTGGGCGGCGATCGTCGCGACGGCGTCCATGCTGGTGACGGTCGACTCGATGAGGGTGCCCGCCGCCTTGTGGGCGTCCCTGGTCGCGCTCGCCGCGTCCGCGATCCTCAGCAGCTGCGTCTTGGCGGAGTCGGACCCGGTCGCGTGGGCGTTGAACGCGTCGGTCGCGTTTCCCTGGTTCGAGGCGAGGGTCACGGCGACGGCCCCCTGCACCTGCTGGTCGGCCGTCACGGCCGCCGATCTCACCACCTCGAACAGGTCGGAGAGTGCCTGCATCTCGGCCGGCTTCACCTCTGGCTTGCGGACACCGGTCATCCAGTAGATCACGAAGTTCATGTCACTCCCAGAATCTCTCGTTCGCGGCGACCGCCTGCTCCTCCGATGCCGCGTAGTTGGCTGCGGTCGCGCGCATCTTGGAGACGTCGCTTCCCATCGCGACGCCGACCTCGCCGATGAGGTCGTACCACTTGAGCTTCAGCTCGGCCGTCTTCTTGGCGAGGAGAGCATCCACGGGGACGCTCCCGTTCCCCGAGACGGGCTGGGACTGTACAGCCTGAAAGCTGCTCGTCTCCCAGGCCTCACGCGCCGCGTCCAACAGGTCGGCGCCGGTGTTCCACGCCGTCGGATCGAACTGATTCGTCACCGTCGTGCTCCTCTTCGCTCGTACTCGGCGACGACGCGCTGCAACTCCGCGCGCACCGTCTCGGGGTCAAGTTGGGACAGGTCGGCCTCGACCTCGAGGTCCTCGGGCGGGGGGCCAGCGTTCACAGCGTCCATGACGGCCTGCGCGAGACGCGCGCCGCCCCCGGTGAGAAGGCCGTGCCCGATCCGGATCGCCGCGATGGACCCGTCTCGCCACGCGACTCCGACTCCCTCGGCCTCCGGCAGCTCGGGCGCCGGAGACGGCTCGGGCTCGGCCTCACCGAGAAGCCGCGCCGCCTCCGTGAGGGCCTCTCGGGCGATGCGTTCCGCGGCGTACCGCACGTCGTCCTTCTCCTCGCGGTCAGCGAGCAGGTCGTCAAGATGTCGACTGGACGCCTCGTTCAGGAGCGAGACGAGCTCTGCCTCCAGCTGGGCCGACCTGGAAGGATCCACCAGGTCCCCGGGCAGCCTCAGCCGGACGAGGCGGCCATCGAGCAGCTCAGCCTCATACCGCCCATCGGGGCTCCCGACCCACGTCGCCACCCCGCTCACGCGGCGCTCCCCTTCACCCGCTCGCCCCGTCGCCAGAGCTCGAAGTGGTAGGTGTTGCCGGTCCTCGTGGTGATGGCGTCGATCAGTCGGCCGCCGTCCTCGAGCGGCACCTGCATGCTGCTCTTCTCGCCCAGCGATGCGAGCACGTCGTACTCGTCTGTGATCCGAAGCACGATCCACGGCCGGGCGAGCGACCCATCTCCTGAGTCGACGATGGTCACGAGCGATGCCCGTGCGAACGCCTTCTCGCGGGAGGCGTCGTCCTCCTGCCCGAGTCCGAGCAGCGTCCTGGCCAGGAGGCTGTGCGCAAGCGGTGAGAGGAAGACCGCGGGCATCAGGCCCATCAACGCGTCGAATGCCTTGCGGTAGTCGCCGGTCTGGACGGCCGTCGCGGCCGGCTCGAAGTCCGGGGAGGTCACGTAGTTGGGCGCGCCCTGGATCGCTGTCCTCAGCGTCGCAGTGTTCTCACGGCTCGGGTCGTCGAGCCAGGTGGATAGGGCTTCGTCGAAACGCAAGTCTGCACTCCTGCTCAATGGTCCGTCGGATCCCCTAGCCTTACATGGAGGCGGTTCAGCCCTGACTGCGGAGAACGTCCTAGCCTTGACCGATGGGAAACCCCGACGTGACCAACTGGCGCCCGCTCACCCCTCCTGACGCGGCCGCAATCATGGACGGGGTCGGCCGCGCTCCGGTGCCGCTGACCCACGCGAAGACGGGATCCACGCCGGTGAGTTCGTGCAGGTAGGTCGTCTCCCAGGCGTCGACCCGCCAGCCGTCAGAGGCGAGAACCCGGTGGTAGTCCCGTGGATCGTGCGAGGAGGGGACGGCGACCCCGTTGACATGCGCGGCGTACTCGGGAAGCGCGGCGAGTTCCCGCCGGATCGCATGGCTCGGCTCGTCGAAGTTCCCGAGGACCTGGAAGGCCAACCAGCCGCCCTCGGCCACCCGCTCCTTGAGCGCACCGAGGAGCTCGAGGTGTCCAGGGACCCACTGCAGGGAGGCGTTGGCCACGACGACGTCGGCCCGGTCAGTCCCTGCGGCCCACTCCTCGATGCCGCCGACCGCGAAGCGCACCCAGTCGGTCCCGCGGGCGGCCCGGATCATGGCCTCGCTGGAGTCGACCCCCTGGATCCGGGCGGTGAGCCAGCGCTCTGCGAGCGTCAGCGTCAGGTTTCCCGGTCCGCAGCCGAGGTCGACGACGGTGCCCGGCCATCGGGCAGACACGCGAGCGACCAGGTCGAAGAAGGGTCGGCCACGCTCGTCGGAGTAGCTCAGGTACGTGCCAGGGTCCCAGGCGTCCATGACCCCACGCCATATCTCGACGTCGAGATATGTGGCGCTTTCGTCACGCCCTGCGCAGCTGGGCGGTGACGGGGCACTCGAACGGGTCGCGGGCCGCAAGGCCGACCCGGTTCAGGTAGGCGATCACGATCCCGTACGACCTGAACAGCGAGGTCTCGGTGTAGGGCACATCCAGCGAGCGGCAATGTTGGCGGACGAGGCGCCTGGCCTTTGCGAGATGGGGTCGCGGCATGTTGGGGAACAGGTGATGCTCGATCTGATAGTTCAGCCCACCCATCAGCGTCGTGGCCCACCAACCGCCGCGGATGTTGCGCGAGGTCCGGACCTGCTTGGAGAAGAAGTCGAGCTTCGCCTCGGGCGCGATGACCGGCATGCCCTTGTGGTTGGGCGCGAAGGAGGCCCCCATGTAGACCCCGAACACGGCGAGCTGCACCCCTATGAAGGCGAAGGCCATGCCGACCGGGAGGAACAGGAAGACCGGGACGAGGATCAGGGAGAAGCGGGCCGAGAGCAGCGTGATCTCCAGCCAACGCGACTTCACCTTCCCCCGCGAGAACAGGTAGCGCAGGCTCTGGACGTGCAGGTTGATCCCCTCCAGCGTGAGCAGCGGAAAGAACAGCCAGCCCTGTCGCCTGGTGATCCATCTGCGCAGCCCGCGGGCCTGTGCGGCGTCCTCCTCGACGAAGGAGATGGTGTCGACGGCGACATCGGGATCCTTCGACACCCGGTTGGGGTTGGAGTGGTGCCTGGTGTGCTTGGAATCCCACCAGGAGAAGCTCATCCCGATGGTGCCCGCGAGGATCCGGGCGAGGCGGTCATTGGCGGGGGCGGAGCCGAGCACCTGCTTGTGACCGGCCTCGTGGGCGATGAACGCGACCTGGGTGAAGAGGATGCCGAGCGCTGCGGCGATCAGCAGTTGGAACCAGCTCGCGCCAAGGAGGACGAAGCCGGTGACAGCACCACCGAGGCCGAGCAGCAGCGCGACGCCGATCAGGACGTAGAACCAGCGGGCACGCCGCAGCAGGTTGGACTCCCGGACCTCGTGCGCCAGGTCTGTGTAGGCCCTGATCAGCGGCGGGAAGGTGGTCGCGTCCGCGTACGGGGACGGCCTGGCGTCGAGTGTCGGCGAGGTGGTCATGTCGGTGGCCCTGTCTGTCGAGGGCCTTCGGCCCCGCTCACGGCAAAGGCGGATCGCCGATTCCTGTTCGAAGCCTACGGGGTGCCACCAACCCGGGCCCTGCATCTCGCCTTCCGGGAGGTCCCGGAAAAAAAGACGAGGGGCGGGCATGGGCCCGCCCCTCGTTCAGTCAGTCAAGATCAGAGGGCGCGAATGTTCGTCGCCTGAGGACCCTTCTGCCCGGCCTCAGTGTCGAATTCGACCTTCTGGCCTTCGGTGAGATCGCGACGGCCGGAGCCCTGAATCGCGCTGAAGTGGGCGAACAGATCGGCGCTACCGTCATCGGGAGCGATGAATCCGTAGCCCTTGTCGGAGTTGAACCATTTGACGGTGCCAGTGGACATGTTTCTTGCTTTCCTTCGTGCCGGCTACCCGACCGCGCACCGGGTGTGCGCTCGGGGGGCACCCGACGCTGCGAGTATAGGCGCTCGGAGGGCATTTGCGGTCAGAGTTTTCGACGGAGGTTGACTCTGGGCGGGGAATTTCCTGCTTCCACCCGCCCCGGAGGACCCATTTCGGCCCCTTCTCGGCTGATAACGGCCAACGCTGTTTCCAGCGACGCAGACCCCTCCGCTGCACGCAGGCAGCGTCGTCTCGGCGTCGAGCAGCCCGTCAGGCGTGGCGCCGGAGATCCGGCACCTCCGGCGCGGCTGTGAAGCCTGCCGAGGCGTAGGTCGCGACTGCTGCCGGGTTCGACGCCTCGGCGCAGACGGTGGCACTCGAGGCTCCGAGGTCGCGCAGCACAGACGCGCAGGCGAGTGTCATCGCTCTGCCGAATCCCTTTCCCTGCTGGCCACGGCGCACGGCCAGGGGCTCGATCAGGCCTGGCCTGCCGTGCCCTGCGGACCACACGGCGGCGGCCGCGACGGGCGTGCCTGCCTCGTCGCGGCCGAGGAGGCTGCGCGCACGGTCGTAGAGCGGCCCGGCGGCCATCGTCTGCCAGTTATGCACCATCCGTCCGCGCACCGCATCGGTGAACTCGCCACCTCGGAACGCCGAGAAGTGGACCTCGGACCAGGGCTCCACAAGATCGCCCTCGACCACCTCGACCCGCAGCGGCGTCGCCTCGACAGGGTCGCTCAGGTCACGGTGGAGAGGGACCCAGGGATCTCCCGTGCCCCATCCCGCACCGATGAGGCACGCGGCGAGCGCGTCGGCGCCCCGTGCCTCGACGCTGACGACGCCGGCAGGGAGGACACCGCGCGACGGATCGGCAACGGACCTGGCGATCGCGGCCGCCAGCTCGCCGTCGTCGAGCGCCGGGGGCGCGATCCCGAGCCGGAGCAGATCGTCGCCGTCGAGCAGGCCGATGGCCACCGGTCGGCCTTCACGCAGCCAGACGCGCATCGCGGACGCCGTCGCCTCGATCCCGCGCATCGAGAACCAGCCGAGGTCACCCGGGTGCAGTTGGAGAGGGCCACCGTCGAGCTGCCAGCCGTCCAGCGTCTCGGCAAGTGACACCACGTCGTCCGGTGCGGGGGTCGTCATGGTGATGCGCATGGGGCCGATTCAACACCAGTCGGGGCCATGGGCACCGAAACTGATGCTCCTATGTGGTGTCAAGCGGCGGTGAGCCATTCGCGGTAGCGGTGGGCGAGGTTGTCGTCTCGGCGTTTGCCGAGTTCTATTTCGGAGATGCGTGCTGGCCAGGTGTGGCAGGCTTCGGCGGCGTTGGTGAGGGTGAGGTTCTTGGCTTGTCGGGCTGGTCTGAGGTCGGTGTAGTTGGGGATCTCGCAGTGGCCCGTGAGGGCTTTGAAGACTTCTCTGACGAGGGCGCGTTTGAGGCTGCGGTAGACGGCTGCGAGTGTCTTGCCAGTGGCGAGGTGGCGGTCGCGGTAGTCGCGGGTACGTTGGTCCTGGGACATGCGGACTTTGATCGCTTGGTGCAGTGCCCAGTTGGCTTGCCGGTCGCCTCCGCGGGAGAGGCGGTGGCGTTGGGTTTTGCCGGAGGAGACGGGGATGGGGCTGGTGCCGCAGAGGGCAGCGAAGGATGCTTGGCTGCGTAGCCGGTCGGGGTTGTCACCGGCGGTGATCAGCAAGATCGCTGCCAGTGCCGGGCCGATACCGTGGATAGCGCGCAGGCCTGGGTTGCGGGCGGTGGTGTGCTCGTCGAGTTGCGTATCGAGGTCATCGAGCTCTGCGCGGAGGAACTGGTGACGTCGGGCGAGGCTACGCAGGGCACGCAGGCTGGTGGCGTCGTGGAGGTCTTTGATCTGGTCGGGGCGGGTGCTGGCCAACTGGTCGACAAGCTTGTCGCGGCCCAGTTCACGGTATTTGTCGCGGAGTCGGGGGCTGGCGTTGACCAGGACACTGTTGATCTGACGCCAGCAGGCCTGAAGGGCCTTGTTCGCGCTGCGGCGGGTGATCACCAGCGCCCGTAAGGGCTCGATGGTGTCGTGCTTGGGGGCGGTGGTGGCCTCACCGGACAGGACTGCCCGGGCAGCGCGGTAGGCATCGAGCCGGTCGGTCTTGCCTTGTTTGCGCCGTTCGGCGGGGCGGGTGCGGTTGACCTCGACGACACCGATCCCGTTGCGGCGCAAGGTGGCGGTGATCCCGACCCCGTAGCTGGAGGTTCCTTCCACGCCGACAGCGGTGATCGGGCCGTGAGCGACCAGCCAGGCCACTGCCTGACGGTATCCCGCGGTGGTGGTGTCGAACTCGTGGTCGGCGACCTCGATGCCGGTGGCGGTGATCACCGCGATGTGGATGGTGTCCTTGTGTGAATCGATGCCGGCGACATGGTCGCCGGGATTTGTCATGATGGTCATGGCCTACTCCTGAACGCTGGGATGGGTCGAGTGACGGCCGTCTGGTCAGACAGGACATACACCGGACTCGTGATCAGGCTCGTATTAGGTCATGGCCGGGCGGTCGTCACCCATGCCTTGGAGAGCCGGACGGATCAATTTGTCGGTAGCCCAGCAGGGCACCAGTCAGAGGCAGGGTCACGACTCCCCAAGACGCCTACCATCATGTATGTCGGTAGCTGTCCGTACCGTGATTCCCAGGCACCCGCACCAGGGACGATGACGCGACTGGAGAACCGGTGCCCTCTGTACCCCTTCAAGCCTTAGTGAGACGGCATGAATCAGCAGCACCCAGCGGGCTGGTATCCCCAGCCCGACGGATCCCAGCGGTACTGGGACGGACGCCAGTGGACGAACCACGTGGCGCCAGCACAGGCGGCGCAGGGCGCCCAGTGGCAGCAGCAGGGCCTCGTGGGCGGCCAGAGCGCCCCGAAGCCCGCCCGGCCGTGGTTCGCGAGGAAGCGGGTGATCATCCCGGCCGCGCTGCTCGTGGTCGCCGGGTTCGGCGCTGCTCTCAGCGGCGGTTCCGACGATGCGGCGGCACCGGCAAAGTCGGCGTCTCCTTCGGGCACCCCCGCCGAGCAGAACGTGGTCAACGACAAGCCGACGGCGGCTCCGTCGACGAAGCCGACCGCTGTACCGACGCCCGTGGTCGAGGAGGTCGCCGCCTCGGAGCCGGCCTCCGAGTCGAGCACCCCGGCGAGTGCCGAGGCGGTGGTCCCCAGCGAGCAGGCGACCCCTGACGACGCCGCGGCCGACGCCACGACGTCGCAGAGCCAGGCCGTGCGGAAGGCCGAGACCTACCTGGAGTTCTCCGCCTTCTCCCGGACCGGTCTGATCGACCAGCTCGAGTTCGAGGGCTTCAGCACCGAGGACGCGACGTTCGCCGTCGACACCGTAACGGTCGACTGGATGGCTCAGGCAGCGGCGAAGGCCGAGGACTACCTCGAGTACTCTGCCTTCTCCGAGTCGGGGCTCGCCAAGCAACTGGAGTTCGAGGGCTTCACTCCCGAGGAGGCCGCGCACGGGGTCGCCACGGTCGATGCCGACTGGATGGCGCAGGCAGCCAAGAAGGCGGCCTCCTACATGGACTACTCGGCCTTCTCCCGCTCAGGCCTGATCGACCAGCTCGAGTTCGAGGGGTTCACCTCCGAGCAGGCCGAGCATGGAGCGACCTCGGTCGGTCTGTGACGCTCGGTCGGGCGTTCTGCTCAGCCGAACTGGACGCCCGACCACTCGTCGGCGCACGTGGCGCCCTTGTCGAGGTACGACACCTTCTGGGTGCCGGTGTAACGCTGCATGGGCGAGGTCTTCTCGTCCTCCAGGATGAACGCGAGGCTGAAGCCCTTGCGGTCGGGGTCGACGGCGTCGATCGAGATGGTGCGGCCGCCCGCGCTGTTGACGCAGGTGAGCGACGAGGCGACGGTGAACGGCGCGATCGGTGAGGTGGTGAACCGGACCATGTTGTTCAGGATCCACTTGTCGACCTGGCGGTAGGCAGAGTTACCCGCGTCGTTGGTGTACGTCTCGATGACGGTCGCCTTGATCCAGGAGCGGCAGCCTCGTCCGGTCAGCGACGTGAAGCATTCGGTGCGCCACTGCCTCCCGGCCTGCGTCCAGCTCTCGCTCGGGGTGGCGAGCGGGTTCTCGATCCACAGGGTGTAGTCGCTGGCGGCGTAGGTGAGGTTGTTGAACTGCCAGCCGTTGGTGACGGCGTACCCGCCGCCGTCCTTCTTCACGATCACGGTCGCCCAGATCTCGGTGCGGCAGCGGTCGGTGGCTGAGTACTTCTCGCAGGTGGTGCGCCACTGTCGGCCGTTGACGTTGTGGTTGCCCGGAGTGACGTAGACGTCCACGTCTGCGCTCGCGGTCGGAGGAGCCCAGGCGAGCGCCCCCAGGGTGATCAGGGTCAGTAACAGGGCCTTGATGCGTCGCATCCGCGCGTCCTTCCAGGTGTCGTCCTGAGCGACGCTAGACCTCCTGGGCGCTGACCTGTCGGACCGGCTCGCGGGGCAGGCCAGATCGGTCAGACCTGCTGTTCCTGACCCGGCCGAGGTGGCACGAACCGGCTCTATTCCGAAAGCCACACATCGGTCAGGCACGGGTGTTTGGATGGAGGTGACGAAGGAGCCTTCCATGAACCTGACCTGGCAGACCCGCGCCGACGCAGGCGCCCCCGAACTCTCCAGCGAGGACCTCGACCGGATCCACGCACGCTGGCGCGCGGCCAACTACCTGTCGGTCGGACAGATCTACCTGCTCGACAACCCGCTGCTGCGCCGACCCCTTGAACGCGACGACGTCAAGCCACGCCTGCTCGGCCACTGGGGAACCACACCGGGCCTGAACTTCCTGTACGCGCATCTCAATCGCATCATCGCCGAGCGCAGCCAACCGGCGCTCTACATCACAGGCCCCGGCCACGGGGGCCCGGGGCTCGTCGCCAACAGCTACCTCGACGGCACCTGGAGCGACGTCTACCCGGCGGTCACCCGCGACGAGGCAGGCCTGCAGCGCCTCTTCAAGCAGTTCTCGTTCCCGGGCGGCATCCCGTCGCACGTGGCGCCCGAGGTGCCGGGGTCGATCCACGAGGGAGGCGAACTCGGCTACGCGCTGTCGCACGCCTATGGCGCCGCCTTCGACAACCCCGACCTGCTCGTGTTCGCGGTCGTGGGCGACGGGGAGGCCGAGACCGGCCCGCTCGCCACGTCCTGGCATTCGAACAAGTTCCTCAACCCCGTCACCGACGGCGTCGTCCTGCCGGTGCTGCACCTCAACGGCTTCAAGATCGCCAACCCGACGGTGTTGGCGCGCATCCCCGAGGAGGAACTGGTCGCCCTCATGAAGGGCTACGGCCACCATCCGCACATCTTCACGGCTGGCTTCGACGACGAGGAGCCCGAGGCCTTCCACCGGCGTTTCGCCGAACTGCTCGATCAGGTGATGGACGAGATCGCCGAGATCCGCACGGTGGCGGCCGAACAGGGCGCCGACGCCGCCGAGCGCCCGGCATGGCCGATGATCGTGCTGCGCACGCCGAAGGGCTGGACCGGTCCGAAGGAGATCGACGGCAACAAGACCGAGGGAAGCTGGCGCAGCCATCAGGTGCCGCTGGCCAGCGCCCGCGACACCGACGGGCACCTGCAGGACCTTGCGACCTGGCTGGAGTCGTACGAGGTGGGCGACCTGTTCGACGAGAACGGTGCCCCTGTCGCTGAACTGGACGCCACCACCCCACCGGTGGGCCTGAGGCTCGGCGAGCGGCCCGAGGCCAACGGGGGCATCATCCGCAAGGCCCTGCGGCTGCCCGACTTCCGCGACTACGCCGTCGAGGTGCCTGCCCCTGGGGCGAGCATCGACGAGGCGACGAAGGTGCTCGGCGGATGGCTGCGCGACGTGGTCAAGGACAACCCGACGAACTTCCGCATCTTCGGCCCGGACGAGACGGCGTCGAACCGTCTCCAGTCGGTCTACGACGTGACGGACAAGCAGTGGGTGGCCGAGTACGAGTCGCCCGACGTCGACCAGCACTTGGCGCGCGTCGGCCAGGTCGTCGAGGTGCTCAGTGAGCACCAGTGCCAAGGCTGGCTCGAGGGCTATCTGCTGACCGGCAGGCATGGGCTCATGTCGTCGTACGAGGCGTTCATCCACATCGTCGACTCGATGGTCAACCAGCACGCCAAGTGGCTGAAGGTGACCAACCATCTGGAGTGGCGCCGCCCGATCGCGAGCCTGAACTACCTGCTCAGCTCGCACGTGTGGCGGCAGGACCACAACGGCTTCTCACACCAGGACCCTGGCTTCATCGACCACGTCGTGAATAAGAAGGCCGACGTCGTGCGCGTCTACCTGCCCCCGGACGCGAACACTCTGCTCTCGACGTTCGACCACTGCCTGCGCAGTAGGCAGTACGTGAACGTGGTCGTCGCAGGCAAGCAGCCGAACCCGAACTGGCTGACGATGGACGAGGCGGTCAAGCACTGCACACGCGGCCTGGGCATCTGGGACTGGGCCGGCACGGAGGAGGAGGGGACCGAGCCCGACGTGGTCCTGGCCTGCGCGGGCGACATCCCGACCATCGAGGTCCTCGCCGCGGCCGAGATCCTGCGCCGCCGCATCCCGGAGCTGCGCGTCCGGGTGGTCAACATCGTCGACCTGATGCGCCTCCAGGACGAGGACGAACATCCGCACGGCCTTTCGCACCGCGACTTCGACACGATCTTCACCGACGACAAGCCGATCATCTTCGCCTACCACGGCTATCCGTGGCTGATCCACCGGCTCACCTACCGACGCACGGGGCACTCGAACCTCCACGTGCGCGGCTACAAGGAGGAGGGCACCACCACGACGCCGTTCGACATGGTGATGCTCAACGACCTCGACCGGTTCCATCTGGTCATCGACGTGATCGACCGGACCCCCGGCCTCGGCGCGCGGTACGCCGGCCTGCGCCAGGAGATGGTCGACAAGCGGCTCGACGCCCGCGCCTACGCCCGGCAGCACGGAGACGACATCCCGGAGGTGCGCGACTGGGTGTGGCCCGACGCGGGCGACGCCGTCGACCAGTCACAGGTGCAGGCCGCCGTCTCCACCGGAGGCGACAACGAGTGACCCACCCGCACCCGGTGATCCGAGCGTCGGGGGAACCGGCTAGTTTCGGACAATGAGCGCAGAGCTTCCGGAGGTCATCCTCACCACCACCTCCAGCGTGGACGGACGGATCTCGCTCGGCAGGCATCAGCGGCTGCTTGACCCGGCCGTCTGGGCGCGCTGGGGTGTCATCGCGGAGTCCGCCCCGTTCGCCGACCGGCAGGACCGGCTCGACGCCGGCGCGATCCTCGAGGGCAGCGGCTCACTCGTGGACATCGACGCCATCGCACCCGACTGGCCCGCCCCGTCGCTTCCGGACGACGAGCTCTACCGCGACCACCTCCCCCCACATGGCGCAGCGCTGGTTCGTGGTTGCCGACGGCAGGGGCCGGGTCGACTGGCAGTACACCGGTGACGGTCGGCGCATCCTGCACGTGCTGGTCTGCCGATCGACCCCCGCCGGCTACCTGCAGCGTCTGCGCGACCTGGAGGTCGGCTACTTCGTGGTGGGCGACGAGCGGGTCGACCTGAGGGAGGGCCTGCGCTCACTCGGCGAGTCGGGCATCAAGCGCGTGGTCGCCGACTCGGGCGGCACGCTGAACGCGTCGCTCCTCCGGCAGGGCCTCGTCCAGTACATCGACGTGGTGACCCTCCCTGGCCTGGTCGGCGGCGCCGGTGCCCCGACGATGTTCGACGGCCCGGAACTGACCGCCGCGAGACACCGTTGCGGCTGGTCCTCGTCGACGTCGCCACCGACGGCGACGCCGTCCGCACCCGCTACCGGATCGGCGGTTGAACCTCAGGTGTCGTACTCGAGCCCGTCCCAGGGCGCGTAATAGGCGATGAAGTCGCCGGGCTCGACGTTGACGTACTGGGTCCCGTCCTCGTACTGACCCGTCCGCCAACCGAACTCGACGCCATCCACCTCCTGGAGGAAAGGCTCGACGGTGATCGGCTCGAGGGTGTAGTCACCCACGACGTCGAGCACCTCCCTGAGCGCATCATCCGCGTCGGCAGGAACCGCCTGCCCGGAAGGGACCTCGCCGGAGCGCCCGACGACCTCGACGCGAACCTCGTCGAAAGTTCCATCCGGGTGCCAGAGGAACAGGCCGATGTAGGCCGCATCCTGGGAGAACAGCTCGTCGCTCAGGAAGAAGAGTCGACCGTCCTCGGCCGTGCCCGCATACGGCACGTGGTAGTCGTCGGGCACGATCGTGATCCTGCTCGGCGGCCCGTCCACAGTACCGCCCAACCCATCGTGACCATTGAGATCCAGCAGCCCGGGCAGGGCGCACGAGGTTCCGAAGAGGGCCGCGATGGGCGCGACGAGCATCCTGCGCCACCTCCGGCCGGTGCTCACGTTGCTCACGGACGCCAGCCTAGTGACCCGCCGGAGGGTTTCGCAGCCAGGCGTGGAGGCGTACCCTGAGGCCATGCACAGGCAGCAGCGATTTCTGCACCCCCGGCCGGGTAACGGCCGCGGGGTTCTCGACGCGCGCCAGTAGCTCATCGGTCTCCGCAGGCACGGCCGGGGGAAGCACTCCTCCCATCCACGCCAGCACACCTCGGAGATCGACATGTCACACCCCACCTACCTCGACCGCGCCGCCATCGCACGCGCCCTCGCCCTGCGCGACCTGACCGACCCGCGGCAGGGTCCGCACGCCATCCAACTGCTCCTCGACCACGTCGTCGAGGCCCTGAGCACCGCCTGGGGAGCGAGCATCCGTACCGTCCGGTCCTCGCCGATCGTTCCCGTCCGGGAGAACTACGACCGGCTCGGCTACGCCCCCGACGACGTCACCCGCGCCCGCCGCTACACCCGCTACCTCAGCCCGACCGTGATGCTGCGCAGCCACACCAGCGCCGAGCTTCCGACCGCGCTCGAGGCCTATCGCCGGTCCGACGACGTGGACGAGCTGATCGTCGTGCCAGGCCTGGCCTACCGCCGCGACGTCGTCGACCGGTCGCACGTCGGCGAGCCGCACCAGGTCGACCTGTGGCGGATCCGCAGCACCCCCGCCACAGCCGCGACCGATCTGCTCGAGATGATCGCGCTGCTCGTCGAGGCCGTCCTTCCTGGAGCCGAGTGGCGGGTGTCGGAGGTCGAGCATCCCTACACCGTCGGCGGTCGGCAGATCGATGTGCGACACAACGGACAGTGGCTGGAGCTCGCCGAATGCGGCCTGATCCATCCAGGCGTGCTGTCCGGCTCGGGGCTCGACCCGGCGCGCTGGTCGGGGCTCGCGCTCGGCATGGGGTTGGAGCGGGCGCTGATGCTGCGCAAGGCGATCCCCGACATCCGGTACCTGCGCGCGAAGGATCCGAGGATCGCCGACCAACTGCTCGACCTCGAGCCCTGGCGCCACGTCTCACCGCTGCCGCAGTCGCGTCGCGACATCTCGGTCGTGGTCGACGAGACTCAGGACGAGGAGACGATCGGCGACCGGATCCGTTCGGCGCTGGGCGAGGACGCGGACGTGGTCGAGTCGGTCGAGGTGCTCAGCCGTACGGCCCACCGCGACCTGCCGCCCGCGGCCCGGGCCCGGCTCGCGACGGTGGAAGGGCAGGTGAACCTGCTGCTGCGGATCCTGTTGCGGCCGATCGACCGCACGCTCACCGCGGACCAGGCCAACGAGCTGCGCAACCGCATCTACCTCGCGGTGCACGAGGGGCCGGTGGCCGAGCTGGTGTAGCTAGAACGAGCGGCGCATCACGGCCTGCCGGTAGCCGTCACGGCTGCCGTCCAGGTGTCCGTCGACGGTGAATCCGGCCTGCTCGAACCTGGCACCCGTGGGGGCTGGAAGGTCAGCATGCTCCTCACCCGAGCCTGTAGACCGACACGTGGCTGCGCGACCCGGCGGTGAACGGGCTGCGGTCCCAGTCGGCCCAGCGTGACTCGAGCTCGAACCCCGCGAGCTGACCCATCAGGTCGAGTTCGCTCGGCCAGATGTAGCGGTGCGGCGTGCGCCCGAGGTTCGCCTCGTGCTCCGCGAGGCCGGTGTCGAACCGGAAGTGGTGCGAGACGACGTGCTGGTTGAGCGTGTCGTAGGTGTCGACCAGCAGATAGCCGGGCTCGCTCACCTCGACCGTGGCCTCGTGGCCCGGAGGCAGCGACCGCAGTTGCGGCACCCACAGTTCGACCACGAACCGTCCACCCTGCCGCAGGTGCCGGGCCGCGTTGCGGAAGCTCGACCTGTTCGGCCTGGGGGAGCAAGTTGGAGATCGTGTTGAACACGAGGAACGCGAGGCTGTGACCGTCGCCGACCAGGGTTGACGTCATGTCTCCCTGGACGACCGGAAGCGTCGCCTCGTCCACCTTCTCCCTCAGCCGCCTGATCATCGCGTGCGACAGCTCGATCCCCGAGACGGGCACGCCGGCGGCGATCAGCGGGATCGCGACGCGCCCGGTGCCGACTGCGAACTCGACGGCGCTCCCACCGTCGGCGAGCTCGGCGAGCGCGGCGACAGTCGGGCCGAGCACGTCATCGGCGAACATCCCCTCGCCCGGTGAGTCGTACTCGGCGGCGGCCTCGTCATCCCAGAGTTGCTGCTGGTCGATCATCCCTCCACTCTTTGCAGCCGGGGACTACTCCGGGTTGCGGAGCACGAAGAAGATGAAGGACACGAACCGTCGTGTCCCGTTGGGGACGAGCTCCTCCGGGGTGTCGTCCGCGATGGGCGGCTCGGCGATGTCCTCGATCAGGAAGCCCGCCTCGTGGAACGCGTCGACCATGGCGTGGAGCGGGCGGTGCGTCGTCATGAGCGTCACCTCCCGACCTGCGATGGTGGCCTCGATCGGGAACTCGGAGACGCCGAAGTAACCGCCGCCAGTGCTGAGCGGCTGGACAAGCGGATGGTTCACCGACAGCAGCAAACGCCCGCCGGGCAGCAGGATCCGTCGCAGCTCGGCGAGCGCGCCTGACCAGTCGCGCAGATAGTGCAGCACGAGCGAGGCGATCACGTCGTCGAAGGAGTCGTCCGCGTAGGGCAGCGGTTCGCCGAGGTCGGCGACGCACAGGTCGACGTCGGGCCCGAGTCGTCTGCGGGCGAGGTCGACCATCGCGGGGCTGCCGTCGAAACCCGACACGACGGCGCCGCGCTCGATCAGCGCCACGGATAGCGGCCCGGAGCCGCATCCGGCGTCGAGGATGCGCCGTCCGGTGACGTCTCCGGCGAGCCGCAGCATTGCGGGGCGCTCGTAGTGGTCGTTGAGCAGGTTGGCTGCGTTCTCCGCGTCGTACTCGGCGGCGAAGTCGTCATAGTCGGAGCTCATGGTGGTGAACGCTACAGCCGTTCAGGCTCCGAGGGCCTCCCCGGCCTCGGTCAGGCGGCCGCCCCAGTCGTCGAGCACGCGAAGGGCCGACGCCAGGTCGGCGCGCCCCTCCCAGCCGAGTTCGACGGCCTCGGCCATCGGGACCGACCAGCCGGGTTCGACCTGGGCAACGGCCCCGGCCATGACGGCGGGATCACTCGTCCAGCCACCCCATGTGGGCATCACCCAGGTGAAGGCCATCCTCGTGAGGCGGCGGCCGATGGAACGGGTCAGGGCCCTGGCATCCGCACCGGGTTCGGCGGCGCGGGAGCGGAACCGCTCCAGCGCTGCGCGCCAGTTGCCCTGCACGCCGCGGGCGAGGTCGATATCGGGCCGGTGCCGCGGCACCTCCGCGCCGCGGTCGGTTCCCCAGAAGGGTGTGCAGAGGACACGGAGATGGAAGCCACCGTCATGGCGCTGCTCGGGCGTGGTCAGGTCGCTGTGGCGATGGGCAAGGATCTCCACCCCCGACACGACGGGGTGCGCAGCCGCCAGGCGCCGCTCCAGGTCGCGCAGGGCGAGGAGATCGTCGTCGGTGGGGTCGGAGGTGAACAGCACCTGGCCGTCGAGGTCGGAGACGGCGACCCTCGCCGCGCCGCGCGGGATGCTGCCGTACAGGTAGACGCCGTCGAGCCGGTCGCCGAGCGAGCCTCGGCATCCTGCGACGTAGTCGGCCACCAGTTCCGCGAACTGGGGCTGTACCCGCGACGGTGAGCCTTCGCGTCGGATGAACCCCTCGGCGTCGAGGCCGCGATCGGTCACGGGAGGTCTCGCGCGAGCAGTTCTTCCACGGTGTCGGCGAGCTCGCTCACAGGGAGCCGACCGTCCAGCACCGCCGTCGCCGTCTGCCGAAGCAGCGGCTCGACCGTCGTGACGTGTTGCTCGATCAGGGCACGGTCGCCCTCCGCTGAGCCGTAGGGATTGGTCGTGCGCGACGTCACCCGCTCAAGGAGCACCTCCAGCGGCGCGGTGAGCAGCACGACATGCTCGAACCGGTCGTAGAACCGGCCCTGGTTCTCGACCGTCCCGGACACCACGACGTCGGCCGGTTCGGCGAGCAGCCGCCCCATCCGGTCCTCGTCCCAGGTCCCGTCTGGGAGCACCCATCCGTCGTAGTCGGTGTCGACGGTGTGGTGTCCGCGACCGGCCAGCTCGGCGAGCAGGGTCGTCTTCCCCGCCCCCGACATGCCCGTCACCAGCACGCGCGACACGGCGGTTCAGCGCCCGCCGACGAAGTCGTAGACGACCTGCGCCTCGGGGTCGATGCCGTGGATGATGCCGCCGTAGAAGGTCTCGGCCTGTTCTTTGAGCGTCTCGAGGTTGGAGTCGACGTACTTGTCCTGCGCCTCGTCGTCGAGGATGCTGTTGACCATCTCCACCGTGTCCACCTCGGGCGTGACGAAGCTCAGCACGCCGTTGTCCTCCGCGACCAGCCTGAAGGTCACGTCGTCGTGGCCGATGAAGATGAAGGTCGGGATGGTGACCCGGTAGGCGCCCTCGCCGGTCTCGACGATCCGCACGTCCTCACCGTTCAGCCCGACCTTCGCGTTGAACGTGTACTGCATGAACGCGGCGCGCTCGCTGCCCGGGATGTCGAAGCCGAGGAAGCTGCTCCTGCCGCTGCGCTCCGCGATCCCCTGGATGCCGAGGCTGAGCAGGACCACCTCCTGCTTCTTGGTGACCGACTCGATCACCTGGGTGTTGCGGCTCTCGGACTCGTGGCTCAGAGCGACCATGCTCGGCACCACGCGGATGGCCAGCAGCATCAGTCCCGCGCCGAGCACCAGCGCGAAGACCAGACCCAGACCACTCTTGACCCTGTTCGGCACGACGACCCCCTGTGAGGCTGACCGGCCTTGTCAGAACGGCCGCTGATCGTCGTACGTTACCGCCTCCGGCATCGCCCGCGGGTGGGACAGGCGCAGTCGTCACCCGCGGGTGACGCGCGGTTCAGCGCACGGGTCGACGGACGGGCAGCCGCGTCACCTCCCGCGTCTCGACGTCGATCCGCCACACCATCGATTCCTCGCCGGTACCCGCCGGGCTTGCGCTGACGTAGACGGGGCCTCCGTGTCCGCCCGCGACTCCGGTGGGCACGGGCTCCATGCGGAAGGTGTCGCCGACTGCGCACGCGGGCAGGCCGAACCTGACCGCCAGCCTAGCTGTCAGCACCACCTCGACGGAGGGCAGCACCGCAAGGGTGCTGATCTCGCCCGAGTCTGTGACCAAGAGGACGGAGTTGGGCCCCTGCGCGGCGACCGGCCACCCGCCGGGCCGCGAGGCGACGGCGTGCGAACCGACGCGGCCGTGGTATCAGGCACCGACCACACAGGAGGTGGGTTCAGTGACATCGTGTCTCCGACCAGCCCCGCAGCACAAGACGGCCCGGCAACTCGGCGCGCGCGACACGCCGGGTGGATTTCGGGAGCCATCCACAGCGTGTGATCCGCTCCGATCAGGTGATCCCTGAACGGGCGTGTGACCTCGGTCGACGTCGTAGCGTGTGGGCATGGCAATCGCACGTTTTCCCATCGTCGCCATCGACTGCCCCGATCCGGCCGCCCTCGCCCGCTTTTACGGGGCCCTGCTCGACTGGGAGGTGACCCTGGACGATGACGACTGGGCTTCTATCCGCGCCGACTACGGTGACGCCATCCAGTTCCAGAAGGTCGACGACTACGTCGCGCCCGACTGGCCCGGCCAGGGCCGGCCTCAGCAGATGCACCTCGACGTCACCGTCGACGACCTGGACGTCGCTGAGCCCGCAGTGCTCGAGCTGGGCGCGACGAAGGCTGCCACCCAGCCGGGGACCAGCTTCCGGGTCTTCCTCGATCCGGTCGGGCATCCGTTCTGCCTCTGCCTGCCCTGACGGCATCGGTTCAACCCAGCCGCGCCGTGCCGTCCGCGACGGTGACGGTGAGTGGTTCCGCCACCCAGTTCTCGGCCTGGGCGTGGGCATGGTCGGTGGGGTCGATGATCCCGTAGAGCCGCAGCGCATAGGTGCCGTCCGCGAGTGGATCGCCGAGGTCGAGCCCGCCTCCCGGACAGGCGCCCAGCGTGATCTCGACGGTCGCGGAGTTCGACGTCGTCTCGTCCGCCGTGTTGGTGGTGACCATGCCCACGACAGTGTCGTCCGCGTCGCCCACATATCCCTGCAACCACCTGAGGTGCGCCTCGTGTCTGCCGTGGGACGAGTCGAGCGACACATCGACCTCGACGCTGAGCCTCATGCCCTCCCCCTCTGACGCCGCGGAGACGTCAGCGGTGAAGGAGTTGTCGGCCGAAGGCTCCGTCCAGGTGGCCCCGCACTCCTCGGCGAGGTAGGCGAGACGTTCCGGATCGGGAGACGCCGCCTTGGTCGGGGCGCTCTGCGTCGGCGGAGGAGTCTGGGACGACGGGGTGCAGCCGACGAGCAGCATCGCGGCCGCGACGACGACGATTCTCCAGGGCATGGCTGCCTTCCTTTCGTGGGTCGGCCGAGCGTAACCCGAGCCGGGTGCAGCGCCCCTCGACCGACCCCGCACTTGGCGTTCCTGGCACGGGAGCGGCCCAGATGTGTTGGGCTCAGGGACACACCAACCACACGGAGGACACGATGACCACCGCCAAGGGCCTGATGACGTCACCCGCGCAGACGCTTGCCGCTGGCGCGACCCTCGTCGACGCTGCCCGCAGCCTCGCCGAACTGGGGATCGGCTCGATGCCCGTAGCCGACGGCGACTCCCTCGTCGGCATCATCACCGACCGCGACATCGTCGTGTCGGGGATGGCGGCCGGGCTGGACGTCAACACCGCGACGGTGGGCGAGATCGCCACCGGCAACGTGGTGACGGTGAACCAGGACGACTCGGCCGACGTCGTCGCCGAGACCCTCTCTCGCCACCAGATCCGACGCGTACCGGTGGTCGACGGCGAGGTCCTCGTCGGCGTCATCTCCAGGCCCACGTGGCTCGCGACCTGGCCGCCGCCGAGACGGGCTAGGTCGTCAAGGAGATCTCGAAGGACTGACTTGTCAGTCTGAGGTGGAGAGGTCGGTCCGGAGGGACCGGCCTCTTCTCAGTTCAGCGCGACCGGCTCCGGGCGCTCGCACGTCGACTCGATCTCGACCGTGCGCCGCTCGCCGGCCGCCGCGGCGATGGCCTCCATCACCTCGAGCACGTGGTAGCCGAGCGTCCCGTCTGCCCGGCCAGCGGCCGCACCTCGGTGAACTCGCGCTCGCCCGCGGTGGCGACGCTGGTGACGCCGTCGAGCGTGTTCGGATCGGCGACCGCGATCGTCCCGCCGGTTCCGTACACCTCGAACAGCGGCACCCTCGTGGCCCAGACCTCGAACGACATGGTCACCGTCGAGATCACTCCTGAGGCATGCGTGAGCAGCGCCGTGACGTGGGTGTCGACGCCGACGTCGATCGGGCTCAGCGCCCGCGGCCCTGTCGCGGCCGTGCGTCGACGCTGCGAGCGGGACGAGGCGCCGCTGACCAGCTCGGCCGGCCCGAAGAAGGTGACGAGGCTGCTCAGGTAGTAGGGCCCATGTCGAACAGGGGTCCACCTCCTGGCTGGTAGTAGAAGAACGGGTTGGGATGCCACAGTTCGTGGCCGGGCGCCGAGACGAAGACGCGGCCCTTCCCCCACTGCCTTGTCCAGATGGCCGGCGCCGTGACGTGACGGTTCCAGGCGTCCAGGGCCGCACCTCCTGCGTCGTGGTGGTGAGAACGTCGTTGTACTCGTCGTTGAGCACCCAGTACTGCTCGGTGGTCAACTCGAAGTCGTCGATGCCCTCGAGGATCGGGTGCGTTCTTGCGAGGTCAGTGAGCTCGATGGTGTAGGTCAGGTAGTTGTCGCTCTGTT
Source organism: Tessaracoccus flavescens (assembly GCF_001998865.1). Taxonomy (NCBI): domain Bacteria; kingdom Bacillati; phylum Actinomycetota; class Actinomycetes; order Propionibacteriales; family Propionibacteriaceae; genus Tessaracoccus; species Tessaracoccus flavescens. The sequence goes on along the minus strand of NZ_CP019607.1, from coordinate 1,814,569 downwards.
CGCCGGTGCGCAGCGACGGTTCGATGCCCGCGTGGAGGCGAACTGGCCGCCGATCAGGTGCAGGTAGTCGGCCTCGTTGCGGTAGCTGTCGGCGATGCCACCCCGCCAGCCCGGTGCCCGCCTTCACCGCGTCGATCAGGCCCTCGAGCTCCGCCTTCTCGATGGTGGTCATGGTGTTGACCTGGACCACGAGGTCGACGCCACGCATGTAGTCGGCGTCGGCGTAGACGGCCGTGTCCCCCTCGACCCTGACGTCGAAGCCCTCAGCCTCCAGGAAGGGGATCAACACCTCGGTGCTCTCCACCGGCTCGTGTCCCGGACAGTCGGGCCGGGAGACCCGCGCGACCCTCAGGGGAGGGTCACGCGGGGCTCAGTCGCGCCAGGTGCGCCACAGGTGGGCGTACTGACCGTCGAGTTCGAGGAGCTCGTTGTGCGCCCCCAGCTCGACGATGCGCCCGTCGTCGACGACCGCGATCCGGTCCGCGTCGTGGGCGGTGTGCAGCCGGTGGGCGATGGCGATGACGGCACGCCCGTCCAGCAGCGCGGCCATCGCACCCTCGAGGTTGCGGGCCGAGGACGGGTCGATCAGCGACGTCGCCTCGTCGAGGACGAGGGTGTGCGGGTCGGCGATGATCAGCCGGGCGAGCGCGACCTGCTGGGCCTGGGCGGGCGTGAGTGACGTCTTCCCATGGCCGAGCTGCGCGTTCAGCCCTCCGTTCAGCTTCGACACCCAGCCCCAGGCGCCGACCGTGGCCAGCGCCTGCTGCACCTCGGCGTCGGAGGCGCTGGTCTCGCGGGCGAGGACGACGTTGTCGCGGACGGTGCCGACGAACACGTGGTGCTCCTGCGTGACGAGCGCCACCTCGGTGCGCAGCCGGTCGAGCGGCAGGTCCATCACGTCCACGCCGCCGACGGTGACGTCGCCGACCCGCGGGCGGTTGATCCCCGCCACCAGTCGGCCGAGGGTCGACTTGCCCGACCCCGAGGGGCCGACGATGGCGAGGCGCTCCCCCGGACGCAGATCGACGTCGACGCCGTGCAGGACGTCGATGCCCTCCCGGTAGCCGAACCGCAGGTCGCTTCCGGTGAGTTTCACGCCGTCGGGCTGCGCCTCGCCGGGGGTCCGGTCGTCGTCCAGCTGGGCGACACCGATCAGACGGGCGGTGGCCACGATCCCGAGCTGCAGGTGGTCGAGCACCGCGATCACCCGGTCGAGGGGGCCCTGCAACTGCGAGACGTACAGCGCCGCCGTCGTGATCTGGCCGATGCTGACCCATCCCTGGGAGTGTCCCCAGATGCCGAGCAGCACGACCCCGACCAGAGGCAGCTGGAAGGACGAGTCGACCATGGCGAAGAGCATGTTGCGCAGCGTCATGGTGTAGCGCTCAGCCTGCGCCGAGACCTCCGTGTCCTCGTCCACCTGGGCGATCCTCTGCCGCCCGAGGCGAAGGGCCTCGACCGTCCTCGCGCCCTCCACCGTCTCCGTGGTGGTCGAGTTGATAACGGAGTACGACGCCGACTCGGTGATGTAGCCGGCCGTGGCCCTCGCCAGGTAGTAGCGCCCGCCGAACGTCATGATCAGCGCGGTGCCGAGCATCGGGAGGGCGAGCAGCCACGAGTTCACGACCATGGCGGTGAGCGTCGCGCCGATCAGCACCACGGAGACGATCAGGTTGGGCAGCGCCCAGCGGGCGGCCGTGGCCATCTTGCCGACGTCGGAGGTGATCCGGGTCAGCAGGTCTCCCGAGCCGGACGACTCGACGTGACCGAGAGGGAGGCGCAGCACGATCCGCACCACCTCTTCGCGCGCGGCGGCGAGCAGGTCGTAGCCGAGCACGGCCGAGGCCCTTCGGGCGCCGAACGTCAGCACCGCCTGGGCCACGATCAGGCCGGTGATCACACCCGCCATCGTGGTCACGTTCGATCGGTCGAGGGCGCCGGCGGTGACCTCGTCGACAAGCTGCCCGAGCAGGAGCGGGGCGACCAACCCGACGCCGGCCCCGGCCAGGTTCAGCACGATCGCAAGCGCAAGCGGGCCCTTGCGTCCGTGCAGCAGGTCGCGCAGGAAGCCGGCCGCCTGTCCGGAGGTCGCCACCGGGAAGCCCTGCCTGGGCGCGCGGGCGTCAGCGTAGACGGCTCGTGCCGTCGCACCGCGGATCCCGTGACGGCGTCGCAGCGCGGAGAGGCGACGCCTTGGCCCGGCATCGCGCGGCACCTCGAGCCCCTCGGGCATCCGTGGCGCATCGGGGGCCTCGCGCCACGTGTCGGCGGAGGTGAGGTTCAGCAGTTGTTCGCTCATGGCGAGTCCTCCATCCCGCGTGCGATGACGCCGCGGTAGTCAGGATTGTCGTGTAGTTCGTCGTGGGTGCCGCGGGCGACCTCCCGGCCGTCGACGAGCACCGCAATCTCGTCGCAGCGGCGCAGCAGCAGGGGCGAGGCGGTAACCACGACGGTGGTGCGGCCGGCGCGGTGGGCGGCCAGCCGCTCGGAGATGCGTGCCTCGGTGTGGGCGTCCACCGCGGAGGTGGGCTCCACGAGCACGAGGACGTCGGGGTCGAGGAGCAGCGAGCGCGCCAGGATGAGCCGCTGCCGCTGGCCCCCGGAGAGGCCGCGACCCTTCTCGTCGATGCGCCCCTGCCAGCCCTCCGGAAGCGACGCGTAGATGTCCTCGGCGGAGGCGACCCGGAGCGCCTCCTCGGCGTCCGTCCTGGAGTGGGTTCCCCACGGGTCGACCGCACTTTGCAGCGTGCCCGCGAACAGCATGGCTCCCGTGTGCGACACGACGACGCGTTCCCGCAGATCCTCGATGTCGAGCACGGAGTAGTCCACGCCGTCGGCCGTGACGCCCCACGGCCGTGCCGCGGCCTCGGCGTCCTCCTCGGCACGGCGCCTGCGGTCGGCGAGCCGCTCCCTGCGGGCGCGTCGCTTGGCGCGACCCGACAGGTCCTCGTCGTCGGCGGTCGCGGAGACGGCCTCGGGGAGGTAGCGTCCGAGCCGGTCGGCCAGCGCGGCCGAGGCGTCGGGGTCGGCCGAGACCACCCCGAGCATGCGGCCCGGGCGCACCGAGACCCCGGAGGCCTCGTCGTGCAGGACGGGGGCGGCGCCCAGCGTCTGACTGGCTGGGGCCCACGGCACGTCGGCGCCGAGGAGGGCCATCGTCTTGCTTGCGGCGACAAGGCCCTGGACCCACTTCTGCGCGAAGTCGAAGAAGGTCTGCATGGGCGAGATCAGGAAGACGGCGTAGCCGAAGAAGCTGATCAGCTCGCCGACGCTGAGGGTCCCCTCCAGGAGTCGCAGCGACCCCAGGTAGACCAGCGCCACGAGCAGCAGCCCGGACAGCAGGATGCTGATCGCCTCGACGACCGCCTGCCAGGTGCCGAGGCGCACACCGAGGCGACGCACCTTCTGCGACTGGCGTTCGTAGTTCGCGGCGAAGGTGCGCTCGCCGCCGACTCCGCGCAGGATGCGCAGGCCGGTGGCGATGTCGGTGGCAAGCGAGGTCAGCGACGAGGACTCGGTCCGCTCCGCCTCCTGCGCCCTTGTGAGCGGGCGCAGCACGGGCGTCGAGGCCGCGACCAGCAGCGGCACGGCGACGAGGACGACGATCCCGAGGGTCGGCGAGGTCGTGAGCATGAGCACCGAGGCGAGCAGGAAGCTGATCGCGGCCGCGATGGCGTGGCCGAACGACTCGATGGTCGCCCCGAACTGGTCGCTGTCCGACGACGAGACGCTCAGCACCTCGCCGGTCGGGACGCGCCGGTTCAGCACGTGGCCGAGGTGGACCGACTGCCGCGAGACCCTGCGCTGGATGCCGTAGATGCCGAGTAGCCACATGCGCACCGCGAAGGTGTGGAAGGCGATGCCGCCCATCACTCCGATGACGATGACGCCGAGCAGCCCCAGCACCCAGCCGAGCGCCCCTGCGATGCCGTGTTCGATGCCCGTGTCGATGGCGCGCCCAAGCAGCCAGGGCGTGAAGGCGGCGGGGATGAGCCACGTGGCCGCGGACAGCGTCATGGCGGGCACGACCCACCCGTAGGAACGGATCAGCCAGAACAGGAACCGGCTCGGTGAGGTGACGTCCGGGCGCGAGTCGGCGGTGATGGCAGGCGGAAAGTCGTAGCGCCCGCGAGGTGCTGCATGCATGAGGAGAGTCCTGAGTGGGACGGCGTCGTCGACGCGAAAATGTCTGGGAGGGGGTGGACGCGGAAGGCGTCAGGGGCGCGTTTCGATCAGGCTGTGAGAGCGCGCAGTCGACCGAGGACACCGGTGCCGACGTTGATATCCATCAAGGCACCTCCTTCGAATCGACGACAGGGAAACAGTAGAGACGTGCTCGACGGATGTCAATCGTCTCGGTCGGCGGCTCAGTCGTCCGTGTCGAGCTCGACGAGCCAGCCGTTGAAGGACTGGCCGGCCGCTGGCTGGCCCTCGAGGTCGTGGGATCCGTAGAGGTCGACGAACCGCTCGGTGCCCGGTGTCGGGTAACTGGTGTCGTCACCGACGTGTCGCGGCCCGTAGGCGCACCAGGCCCCGGTGATCTTGGTCACGAAGCCGGTCAGGGTAAGGAGTCGGGACTCATCCTGCGCGTGGTGCTCCTCGAGATGGGTGACCGTCGCTGCGTGGTCTGGGCCGAGCGCTGCCGGGAGCCATTCGCGGTCGTCGGCCTCCTCGACGGTCCAGGTCACCCGGTCCCCCAGTTCGAACGGCTCACCGCAGCACTCCATCTGCCAGTCGGCGTACCAGACAACTGCTCCCATGGGCACTCCTTACCCGTTCGGGCGGCATCTTAACAGGCTCTTCACAATCGAGGGTGTAGGTAGCGCTGTTCGGGGTTGCGGCGTGGCGGCTGGCTGAAGGGGTCGAGGCCCTCCGAAGATGGAAGTTCTCACGCTCCCCATCTGGAAGACCTCGACGTGTCCGACGCTACCTTCACGTGCCCTGATCTGACTAGTTTCTGCCGTCTCGACGGCCTCGGGTTGGAAGTCACCGGCCAGCGCATCGAACCCGACCGTGCGATCCTGGCCTGCCGCCCGGTCGACGCCGACGACTGGTGCCGAGACTGCGGCGGCCAGGGCCTCATCCGGGGCTCGGTGGTGCGACTCTTGTCGCATGTCCCGCTGGGGTGGCGCCCTACCGTGCTGCACGTGCGGCTCCGGCGCTATCGGTGCATCGAGTGCGGGCGGGTGTGGCGTCAAGACACCAGTGCCGCAGCCGAGCCGCGTTCGAAGCTGTCGCGCGCGGCGCTGCGTTGGGGACTGGAAGGACTTGTGGTCCAACACCTGAGCATGTCCAGGATCGCCGCCGGTCTCGACGTCGCGTGGAACACCGCCAACGACGCCGTGCTGGCAGAAGGACAGCGCGTCCTCATCAGCGACCTGGCCCGGTTCGACGGGGTCAAGGTGATCGGGGTCGACGAGCATTGCTGGCGCCATACCCGCCGTGGTGAGAAATACGTCACCGTGATCATCGACCTCACCCCCACCAGGGACGGCACCGGTCCGGCGCGCTTGTTGGACATGGTCGAGGGACGCTCGAAACAGGTGTTCAAGACGTGGCTCGCCGCCCGCCCCCGAGCCTGGCGCAAGGGGATCGAGGTCGTCGCGATGGACGGATTCACCGGCTACAAGACCGCGGCGGTCGAGGAACTCGGCAACGCCACCACGGTGATGGACCCGTTCCACGTCGTCCGGCTCGCCGGCGAAGCGCTCACCCGCTGCCGCCAGCGCGTCCAGCAAGACACCTGCGGGCATCGGGGCTGGCCGCGCCGGTGACCCGCTCTACCGCGCCCGCCGCACCCTGCTCACCGGCGTCGATCTACTCACCGACAAGCAAGTCGCCCGACTGGAGGCACTGTTCGCCGACGAACAGCACACCGAGGTCTACGCGACATGGAGTATCTACCAACGACTCGTCGTGGCTTACCGGAATCCCGACAAGCAACTTGGACGGTTCCTCCTTCAAGGCGTGATCGACTCGGTCAGCACCGGCGTCCCGAGAGACCTCGTCGAGCTCGTCAGCCTGGGCCGGACCCTCCACCGACGGGCGGCCGACGTGCTCGCCTTCTTCGACCGCCCAGGCACCAGCAACGGCCCAACCGAAGCGATCAACGGACGCCTCGAACACCTCCGCGGGATCGCCTTGGGATTTAGGAACCTGACCCACTACACCGCTTATGCGGAATTCCGCATAAGCGATGGTATGTCGGCCTGTGGGTTATGTTGACCGGCTCGGTGAGCGCCGTGGCCAGGCGGGCGTGAACGGCTGAGCCGGTCAACATAACCATCGCAGTGTCAGCGGTTCTTGAGGAACGCGATGAGAGCGTCGGATGCCTTGTATCGGGCTGGTGGCCGCTCGTCGAGCGCGGGGACGCGTTCGAGGGTTCGTCGTTTGAGTTCGAGGTCGGCGTGGAGGTAGATCTGCGTGGTCTGGATGTTCGCGTGCCCGAGCCAGAGCGCGATGCTCGCGGTGTCGATCCCGGCGTGCAGCAGGCTCATTGCGCAAGTGTGCCGCAGCGTGTGCGGCGTGACGTTCTTGTCTGTCAACGAAGGACACCTCTCGGCCGCGGTCGCGGCGTGGCGGGTAACGAGCTTCCCAACGGCGGCCCTGGTCAGGGGTGTCCCGGCGTGGGTCGGGAACAGTGGCCCGTCCGGTACGGGTGGAAGCTCGCCGAACCAGGCGTTGAGGAGTTGGACGGTGTTCTTCTGGAGTGGGATCACGCGTTGCTTGCGGCCCTTGCCGATGCATTCGAGCTGGCTGTGCGGGCCGATCTGGATGCTGTCGACGCGCAGGCTGGTCAGCTCGCTGACGCGGAGTCCGGTTTGGATGCCCAGGTGCAGCAGGAGCCGGTCACGGCGCCCCAACCAGGTGCCGGTGTCCGGGGCTGCGATGAGGGCTTCGGCCTCGGCAGCGGTCAGGAACGACACGAGGGTGGTCTTGGTGCGTTTCGCGGGGATCGCGAGGACTTGGCTGATCGTCGCGATCGCGTCGGGTGCCCGGTAGCTGGCGTAGCTGAAGAACGACCGCAGCGCGGCCCGGCGGGCGTTGCGGGTCGCGGCGGAGTTCCCGCGCTCGGTTTCCAGATGCTGGAGGAATCCGCCGATCAGGTCCGCGTCCAGATCGGCCAGGGTCAACGCCGACGGGGCGATCCCGGTGGCCTGCTGGGCGTAGGTCAGCAGGAGCCGGAACGTGTCGGCGTAGGCGGCTTTCGTGTGCGGGCTGGCGTTCAGGTGCCGGTCGAGCTTGTCGGTGAAGAACCGTTGCAGCAGCGGCGCGAGGTCACTCATCGCCGGCCCCGTTCGCTTGGATGCGCTCGACGAGGGCCGCTGCCAGTTCCGGGGTGTTCGACAGATACCAGTAGGTCGCTTCCGGGCCGACGTGTCCGAGGAACGCCGACAGGACCGGCATCATCTGATCGACATCACCACCAACACGGATGTGCTCGATCAGAGTGGTCGTGGCGAACGTGTGCCGGAAGTCGTGCAACCTCGCCGCCGGTCCGGTCGGACCGCCGGCCAGCCCGGCTGCCTCGCGGATCTCACGGAACGTGTTCCCCGCGGTCGAGCGGGCGATCCGGGTGCCCCGCCTGGCGACGAACACCGCTGTCGTGGCCCGGGTAGGGAACGTCCGATCCCGGAGCCGCTGGTATCGGCGGATCGCGTCCATCGTGGACTTGTGTAGCGGGACGAGCCTGGACTTGCCGAACTTCGTGTCGGTCACCTTGGCCCAGCCGCTGCCATCACCGGCGTCCTCGTCGGTGGTGATGTCGTCGTCGTTGAGGTTCCGGGCCTCGCTGATCCGCATCCCGGTCACCGTCAGCAGCCCGAGCAGTGTTTGCCAGGACGCGGCCCGGACCTGCGGGGTCAGCCTCCCCGCCGCGGCGAGCAGCGTGTCGATCTGGTCGCTGGTGAAGATCAGCGGGCGAGGGCGATGAGCGCCATAGGGGCGCCCGTCGAGGATCGGGACCTCGGTCGCGGGGTCGAACCAGGCGACGTGCTCGGCGAACTGGCGGACGTAGTTCAACCGCTCCAGCACCGTGCCGCGAGAGAACTGCGCCGCCCAGGCGATCACCAGGTCGCGACGGATCGTGGGCTCGCCAGCCTCTTCCATCCAGCCCACGAACCCGTCCAGCGCCTTGCCCGGCGCGGTCAGCTTGAACCCGAGTGCCCGCCGGGTCGCCAGGTAGTCGTCCAGGAGGTCGCGTAGGCCGTTCATCGTGACCACCTGCCCGATGCCGTTGCCGGCCACTCGGTGACCAGTGCGCTCAGCCGGTTCTTGTCGACCTTGGTGTAGATCGCGGTCGTGCGCAGGTGAGCGTGGCGTAGCAGCCCTTGAACCTCTTGCAGGGTCGCCCCGGAGGCGAGCATCCCGGTCGCGAACGTGTGCCGCAGCCGGTGCGGGCCGAACTTCTCCACCCCGGCCTTGACGCAGATCTGCCGGACTGTCCCGCAGACACCGTTCGCGGTCAGCGGCTGGACCGGGTCGATCACAGTCCAGAACACTTCCTCGCCAGCAGTCCGGCCTCCGCGGCCGTGGAGCACGTAGTCCTCCAACGCCTGCCCGACATCCTCGGGCAGCGGCAACTCGTCAACCCTGTCGCCCTTCCCACGGATGCGCAGGGTTCCGGTGCGCCAACCGATGTCGCCCAGCCGCAGGCCGGCGATCTCGCAGGCCCGCAGGCCCAGACCGGTCAACAACATCAGGATCGCCCGGTCGCGCATCCCCTTCGCCGACCGCAGATCGAGAGTGCCGAACAACGCCTCGATCGTCCCGGACGGGACCGGGTCAGGGATCGACGAGAGCCGCCATGCCGCCGCGTGAGGCACGACCCCGGAGAAGTCCTGCCCGGTCCGCCCTGACCGGTGGCAGAACTGCAGGAACGAGCGCAGCATCACCAGCTGCTTGCTCAGGGTCGATGCCTTCAGCCCGCGTGCCGCTTCCAGGTTCACCCACTGCGTCAGCATCGCCGCAGTCAGCGTCTTCAGCGACTGATCGACCGGCGCGGGAAGCCACTCCACGAACCCCGCGACGCGGGCGGTGTAGGCAGCAGCGGTGCCCTCTTGCGTGGACCGTTCCCGCAGCAGCCACGCTTCGAACTCGTCCAGCACGTCCCGCGCGTCAGCGCGGCACTGATCACGATGAATCACCATCTTGGTCCTCCTGACCCGAAGCCAGGCGATCCCAACGATCGCCCGGTCAGATCAAGCGAACCCCGACCCGAGCATTCATCGTTATGTTGACCGGATCAGGCCCCAACCCGCACTGGAACAGGCACCCCACGACGTCGGTCAACATAACCCCGAGGTCGACATACCATAGCCAGAAGCCTCCTCGAAACCGGAGGATTCAAACCCCACCTACACCCTGCATTGTGAAGAGCCTCTTAACAGGGCTGCAACAGTCACCACGACCAGCCGAGAGTGGGCCTCGCGATGTCGAGTCGCGACCTAGTTTGTGCAGCCTCACGCTCAGCACTTTGTACAGATCCGCCCCGTTGCGGCGGCGTACAAAGTAGCCGCCCTGCCGAGCGGCCCGGTGGCTGCGATCAGTCCAACTCGGCAATGAGAGTGCGGACTCTGCGTTCGATGTCGTCGCGGATGCGTCGAACGGTGTCGATGCTCATCGCATGGGGATCATCGACGTTCCAGTTCTCGTAGCGCTTTCCGGGGAAGACTGGGCAGGCGTCGCCACACCCCATGATGATGACGACGTCAGCGGCCCTGACCGTCTCGTCAGTCCAGGGCTTGGGGAACTCCCGCGAAATGTCGACCCCCCGCTCCTGCATTGCCCCGATGGCGATCGGGTTGATGCTGTCTGCCGGTGTGGAGCCCCCAGACCAGGCGATGGCGGTGTCGCCTGCAAGTGCTTCGAAGAACCCGAGCGCCATCTGGGAACGGCCGGCATTGTGGGTGCAGAGGAACAGCACGACGGCTTTGCCGTCGTTGTGGTGATCGTCGAGCCGGGCGACCGCTTGGAGTCGCTGCCGCGCGAAGCGCTCGGCGAGCAGGGGGAGGAAGTGCACGACCTTTGCCGTTGCTGCGAGTTGATCGTAGGAGCTTGCGAGTGTCAACGCCGGGCCAAATCTGACCCCCCTGTGCTGATTGAAAATTGACCCCTCTCGGTGGGTTTCTTGTTGGTTGGCTACTTGGTTTGCTGGTTGATGGTGTCGCGGTGTGCGCGGGTTCGGTAGGAGTCGCCGTCCAGGCCGATGACGTGGGCGTGGTGGACGAGCCGGTCGATGGTGGCGGCTGCGACGACGTCGTCGCCGAGGGTCTCGCCCCAGCGGCTGAAGGGCAGGTTCGAGGTCACGATGATCGAGCCGGTCTCGTAGCGGGAGGCGACGAGTTGGAAGAACAACGCTGCTGCGGCGGCGTCCAGGGGCAGGTATCCGACTTCGTCGATGATGAGCAGTCGATAGCGGTTCAGCCGTCGTAGTTCTCGCTCGAGACCGCCCTTGGCATGGGCTTGGGCCAGCCGGTGGATCCAGCCGGTCGCGGAGTCGAACAACACCGGGTAGGACGCTTCGGCGGCCTTGATGCCCAATGCGATCGCCAGGTGGGTTTTGCCGGTCCCGGGTGGTCCCAGCAGGACCACGTTCTCCCGTTTCGCGATGAAGGTGCCAGTTGCCAGGTGCGCGACCACGTCGCGGGTGGTGGCGGGGATGTGGTCGAAGACGAAGTCCTGCATGGTCTTGACCTGTGGGAAGTGGGCTGCCGAAATCCTCATCCTGGTGCCGTTGGCGGTGCGGGAGGCGACCTGCCGGCCCAGGACCGCGGCGAGGTATTCCTCGTGGGACCAGCCGGCCTCCCGTGCCTGGTCACCCAGGGAGGTGAAGGTCTCAGTGATCACCGGGGTCTTCAACTCCCGGGCCAGGAACGCGATCTCGGCTGCGACGTCCTTGCCGGTGGTCATCACGCCACCTCCTTCACCGACAGCGCGGTGGCAGTGTTCAGGTTGAACAGTGCGTCGTAGTCACTCAGCGACCGCATCCCGACCTGATGGCTTGGCTCCACCCTCCCGGTGGTCGGGGTGTTGCGGGACTGGAAGGCTGCGCGCAGCTGCTTGGCGGCCGCGACATGGGCTGGGTCGGTGATCGTGCGCCGAAGGTCCCAGCACCGCCCATGCTCGGCCACCACGGTCCCGGCGCAGCTGACCGTGACGTGCTCCAGATCGCAGGTGATGTCGACGAAGCGTCCGATGGCGGCCGGGTCCACGGAGTAGTCGTTGCCCATCACCCGCACGTAGTAGTCCCGCCCCAACCTGATCCGGTCGGTGAACCCGACCGCAGGCGGCACTGGTGGCAGCGCGGTCATCGCCGCCACTTCGGCTGCCAACCGTGCCGCGGGAGCAGCGCCGGTGCGGCGCAGCAGCCGCTGGTTCGCCCGCGGCAGCCAAGCCGCGAGTTGGGTGTTGAACTCGGACGGGGACCCGAACTCCCGACCCGGGAGGAACGACGTCTGCAGATACCCGTTGGCCCGTTCCACCACCCCCTTGGCCTCCGGATCCCGGGGCCTGGTCTGGAAGATGCGGGTCCCCAACGTCCCAGCGAACGCCCGCGCAGCCACCGTCAGGCGGCGATGCTGACCGATACCGGACTCGTTGTCCCACACCAGCGTCTTCGGCACTCCACCGAAGCTGCCAGACAGAAGCTGCCACATCCCCGCCAGCAGATCCCCCGTGGTCCGAGACGGCAGCAGCACCGCGGCGATGAACCCCGACCACGCCGCCACCATGGTCAGCACCGGCGGCGCCATCCACACATCTGGCGCGACCCGCACGATCCTGGGCGGGAACCACAGATCACACTGCACGATCTCCCCAGGCTGGTACTCGGTCCGGTCGGCCGGGTCCGGCGGCGCGAACAACGGCCGCAGCTCGGCGACCTTGCCCCGCAGCACCGATGCCGACCGCGTCCACCCGATCCGCTCCGCGATCACCGTGGCCGGCATCGTCGGCGTCCTCGACAGCAACGCCCGGATCTGTGGCTCGAACGCATCCACCACCGACCCCGCAGGAGCTCGTTCATACTTCGGGGGACCATCCGATGCTAGCGCCGCCCGCACCGTGTTCCGCGCCACCCCCAACTGGCGGGCGATCGCCTTGATCGCCATCTTCTCCGACTTGTGGAGCCGTCTGATCTCGGCCCAATCCTCCACGCTGATCACTCCCTCACTCTGACCGAGGGGGTCAACTTTCGCTCGGCACCTGGGGGTCAGTATTCATGCGGCATCGACAGCGAGGAAGCGTTCGATGGTTTCGCGGCCGAACGTGGTTCGAACTCTGCCGCGAGGCGCTCGGCCGCGTTGGTGAGGGCGCGGCGTTCGTCGAGCCAGAGGGACTCCCAGGTGCGTTCTTCGGTGGTGGTCATGGTTCTCCTTGGATGATGTCGGCGAGGGCGTGAACTCGCTGGTTGAGCTCGGCGCAAGTCTCGTCGAATGCTGCACGGGTGTTGACCGCCACCGGGTCAGGTAGCGACCAGTGCACGTGGTCAACCGGGAGCTGCCGGCCTGCGTTGTCGCAGACGCTCACGACCAGGTCTTCCTTACTCAGCACGCCGTCGAGCGACTGGGGAGTGGCAGCGCTGATATCCACCCCTGCGCGTCGCCCCGCCAGGATGGCTCCCGGATGCACGCGTGTCGCCGGCTCGGTTCCTGCGGAGACGGACGGG